>LVBV01000037.1 GCA_001604565.1 Puniceicoccales bacterium Verruco_01
ACCGGGACGACCCGGCCTAGGCTCCCCACAGACGCTTCTTGTGACGGTTCGCGTGGGAGCGTTTGCGGCGCTTGTGCTGCGCGATCTTGCGACGGCGTTTCTTTCTTAGATTACCCATGTTAGGCGCTGATTTTACGGAAAAGCTGAAACAATCGTGCCTGACCGCCCCGATGTAAAGAAAAAACTCCGCCGTAGCCGAAACGATGTGGAAAGTTCGCAGACAACCGCCTCCTCTTCAGGATAGGCGAAAGCGAAGCTCGCCGTAAGGGCTGAAAGCCCTTTTCCGCGTCCGGAGGACGCGGGAGTGCAGGGACTGGTCCCTGCTAGATGTGGATCGCTTCGTTGTGGGTGGCCGCCGCGGCCTCGCCAAGGGCCTCGGAGAGGGTGGGGTGGGCATGAATCGTGGCGTGGATGTCGTCCACCGTCAGCTCGCAGTTCATGGCAAGGGCGTATTCCGCGATGAGTTCGGTGGCGTCGGGTCCGACGATGTGAGCGCCAAGGATCTCTCCGAATTTCTCTCCGGAAAGGACCTTGATGAAGCCCTCGGCCTCGCCCGCCGCCACGGCCTTGCCGGAGGCGGTGAAGGGGAATTTGCCCGCCTTGTAGGGGATGCCCGCGTCCTTCAGCTTCTTCTCCGTCGCGCCGACGCTGGCCACCTGCGGGTGGCAGTAGGTGCAGCCGGGGAAGACGCCCACGCGTTTGGGCTTGAGGACCCCGAAGAGGCCGCCGACGGCCTGCACGGCCTCGTACGTGGCCACGTGGGCGAGCCAGGGAGGCCCGATGATGTCGCCCGCGCCGTAGAGACCCGGGAGGCTCGTGCGATAGGCGCCGTCCACCTTCAGGTAGCCGCGCTCCAGCTCCGGCTTCACGTCCGGAGCGAGCACGCCGTCCAGGTTCGGGACGACGCCGATCGAAAGAAGCAGGCTCTCCGCCGTCACGGCCTCGCGCTTGTCGCCCTTGACGAGCTCCATCACAACGCCTGCCTCGCCCGGGACGATGTTCTCCACCTTTGTGCCGACACGGACCTCAATGCCCTGCTTCTTGTAGGAGCGCGCGAGAAAGGCGGCCACTTCCGCGTCCTCCACGGGCAGGATCTGGTCCAGCATCTCCACGAGCGTCACCTTCGTGCCGAGGGCATTCAAAAAGTAGGCGAATTCCACGCCGATCGCGCCCGCGCCGACGATGACGATCGACTCCGGGCGCTTTTTCATCACAAGCGCTTCGTGACTTGTCATAACGCGCACGCCGTCCACCGGCAGGCCGGGGAGCTGCCGCGCCTTCGTGCCGGTGGCGACGAGGACGTTCTTTGTCTTGAGAACCTTCCCCTTGTCCGGTCCGTCCGTCACCTCCACCTCGCCCGCGCTCTTCACGAGGCCGCGGCCTCTTACGTAATCGACCTTGTTCTTCTTGAAGAGGAATTCGACGCCGCCCGCCATGCGGTCGCTCACGGCGCGGCTGCGGGCCACGATTTTTTCGAAGTCGAAGGACGCCTTGCCCTCCACGGAAAGACCATATTCGGAAAGCCGCGAAAGGTTCTGGTAGAGTTCCGCGCTTTTCAAGAGCGTCTTCGTCGGGATGCACCCCCAGTTCAGGCACGTGCCGCCCGCCCGCTCGCTTTCGACGCACGCGACTTTCTTCCCGAGTTGTCCGGCGCGGATCGCGCCCGCATATCCGGCGGGACCGCCGCCGACGACTACGAGATCGTAAATGTTTTCACTCATGGGTGTAAGTAGGGAGCGTTTGCAAGGAGCATTCATTCCCGCAGGGGAAGCCGTCCAAGGCCAAGGTAACCGGAAGCGGCCCCGACGCAAACCGGTTGTGCAGTCGTCCTTCCGAAGCCGTAACCGCTGATCCGGCCTAAGAAAAATCGCGCCGGAGAGGGTTCCGGCGCGGCCAGCAAAGGAACGGAGGGCGGGTTTACTTCGCGGCGGGCTTGGGCGCACAGAGGCGCACCATCATCACGTCGTGCGCCGTCACGCTGCGGGAGAGAACGGGCAGAGTGTCCGTCGTGCCGAGGTCGGCATGAGTCCACACGTCGCGGATCGCAAGGTGCTTGGGCAGCTCCCAGATGTCCGCCCACTTGAGGGAGAGGAACTGCGACTGGTCCGAAACGTTCAAGAGGCACAGCGCCCAGTCCCCGCCGGAGAGTTCGCGCAGCCAGACTTCCTTCACCGGATCCGAATGGATGCGCATACCCTGCTTGCCGAGGGCGTCCTGATCGATGGCGATGGCCTCCTTGTTCGTCAGGATGGCGAGGATCTCGCTCTTCATATTGCGCACATCGTTTCCGGCGATGAGCGGCGCGGCCATCATGCACCAGATGGAGAAATGCGCGCGGTTTTCGGCAAGGGTCATGTCGCCCACGCCCACCTCCAGCATGTCCGGATCGTTCCAGTGGCCCGGTCCGGCGGCCTTGATGAGGTCGGCGTTCGTCGCCTGAAAGTCCGCGATCTTCTTCCAGCCGCGGGACCAGCGCGATTCGCAGTCGTAGCAGGCGGTGATGTCGCCGGTTGTGCGCCAGAGGTGCCCGGTGTCCTGCGCCCACTTCCAGGGCTCGGAATGGCCCCATTCGCAGAGGCTGAAGACGACGGGCCTGCCGCCCGCCGCGTGGAGGGCGTCGCGCATGGTGGTATAGGCCTCCTGCGCGTTGCGCGTTCCGGTGTTGCACCAGTCGTATTTGAGGTAGTCGATGCCGATCGCCGCGTAAAGGAGCCCGTCCTGATACTCGTGGCCCTGACTGCCGGGATAGCTCGCGCAGGTCATGCTGCCCGCGCAGTTGTACAGGCCGAAGAAAAAGCCCATCGCGTGCAACTCGTCCGCAAGGGCCTTCATGCCGTGCGGGAACTTCACCGGATCGGGAATGAGATTGCCTTGCGCGTCGCGCGTCTTGGTCATCCAGCCGTCGTCCAGCACGATGTACCGATAACCGGCGGCGAGCATCCCGTTCTCCTTCATGGCCTTCGCTACGCCGAGGACCAGGTTTTCGTCAATATTGGTCTGGAAGGTGTTCCAGCTGTTCCAGCCCATCGGCGGGGTGAGGGCCAGGTTTTCCGCCTTTTGGGCGGAGAGCGGCGCGGTTGCAAGCAAGGCGGCGGCGATCGCCGCGAGGGAGCGGAGGGGTGTTGTGTGCATGGTGGGACTTTGTGGGATCCGCGTCCAGTGCAACGGATGCGGGTATGCGGAAAAATCCTGCCCGCAGGAAGTGGGGCTCGCAACAAAAAGCCGAGGCGGGCGCGGGGGAAATCTCCCTTGGCAGCCTGCTAGAAGTCCTTCGCCAAGCCCAAGTCGCGCAGGCGCATGTAAATTTCGCGGCTGATCCAGGCGTCGGTGGCGGCGTACACCGTCTGCGCGTCGGTCAGGTGGTCGCGGCTCCAGTTGGAAACCTGCGCGCCCTTGCTGATGCGCACCCCGAGGAAGATCCCCGCGAGGCTGCGCAGGCCCGTGTTCACGATCTCCAGCTTGTGCGTGATGTCCGCCAGTTCCACGAAGCCCGCGGGCTTGAAGTCCTGTCGCTCGCGCAGTTTGCGCACGTCGTCGCGGATAGCCACGCCCACCTTTGCGATGGTGGGGTCGCCCAGAATCCCGTCGAGAACCGGGGAGAGGTCCTCCAGCTTCAGAAGCTGGAAGAGATAGACCTTTTCCGCCCCGCCCAGTTGAAGGAGCGCCGGCAGATAGCTCTTGCCGCGATGGAAGCTCGGGCGCGTCTCGGTGTCGAAGCCGAGGATTTTCTCTTTCTTGAGTTCCGCCACCGCCACGTGCATTTCGCCGGGCGTTGTCACAAGCTGGATCGGGCCGTCGTAACGGCTCAAGGGAAGATCGTTGATGACTTCCTTGGAGATGGTGGTCGGAAAATTGCTGACGGGTGGATTGCTTTCCACGGCTGGATTCATGAAGGTTGCGGGCCGTTTCTTTCGGCCCCGGGTGACTCCAAGCCCGCTTCAGAAGCGCCTGGGCACGCAGCGAAGGTGCCTTTGAAACAGGCTCGTTGAAAATCCAACAAAGACCTGAGGACCGGTTGAGGCAAATGTTTTTCCACGCGCGGTGCGGCGGAGCGCTCTTTTACGAAAAGGCGGGGGAGGCCTTTGCGCGACCATGTCGGGCCGGGTAGCGGGTTTTTCTTGCGGTGGGGGCGCCGGTGCGGTTTTCTTGACCCCCAACATGTACGGGACGATGCAAGACAGGAAAGCCATGCCGGGCGTGATCGCCCTTGAGGACGGGAGCGTTTTCCGGGGAACCGGCTTTGGCGCGGCGGCGGTCCGCGCCGTGGGCGAGGCCGTCTTCAACACCTCGATGTCGGGCTATCAGGAGATCCTGACCGACCCGTCCTACCTCGGCCAGATTGTCACGATGACGGCGCCGCAGATCGGCAACTACGGCGTGAATCCCGAGGACGTGGAGAGCGACGGCGTGAAGGTGATGGGCTTTGTCGTGCGCGACCTTTCGCCCGTCGTCAGCAACTGGCGCGCCACCGCGAGCCTGCCGGAATACCTCCAGAAGTACGGCGTTCCCGGCGTGACGGGCGTGGACACCCGCGCCATCGCGCAGAAGCTGCGCGTCACCGGCGTTCAGAAGGCCTGCATCGCCACGGTCGATATTTCCGACGCGGAGGCCGTGCGTCTGGCCCGCGAGTGGCCGGGACTGGAGAATGTCGATTACGTGAAGGAGGTCTCCTGCAAGACCCCGTGGCAGTTCGATCCCGCGAAGACCCCCTCGGGCGAGCCCTTCCGCCTCCCGGGAACGGACATTTACGACAAGCCGCGCGAGGTTCCGCGCAAAAGTTGCGTGGCCTACGATCTGGGCCTGAAGTACAACACGATCCGCAAGCTCCACCGCGCGGGCTTCGACGTGACGGTGGTTCCGGCATCCACACCGGCGAGCCAGGTGCGCAAGCTGAACCCCGACGGCGTCTTCCTTTCCAACGGCCCGGGCGACCCCGCTCCGCTCACCTACGTTCACGAGGCCGTGCGCGACCTCATGGTGGATTATCCGATGTTCGGCATCTGCATGGGCTGCCACATGCTGACCCATGCCCTCGGCGCGGCCACCTTCAAGCTCAAGTTCGGCCACCGCGGCGCGAACCACCCGGTGAAGAACCTCGAAAACGGCCACGTATACATCACCTCGCAGAACCACGGCTTTGCCGCGAAGCCCGAGGAAGTGGTGGCAAAGGGCGGCATCGTGACCGAGGTGAACTTAAACGACGGCACCGTCTCCGGCATCCGCCTCAAGGACAAGCCGGTCTTCGCGGTGCAGTACCACCCCGAGGCCTCCCCGGGCCCGCACGAATCCGGCGTCCACTTCGAGACCTTCTACAACCTCTGCTGCCGATAGGAGTGCACGGTGTTCTTTGCAAACGGACGGGCGACCGTCCGTTTTTTACGTACCGCTTACGCGAAGAGCCTCCAGAGGGCGGCGAAGAGCGTGCAGAGGACTAGGCCCGTGGCAAGCGGCATCGCCGTGGCCCAGAAGGCCCATCGCACGCTCTTAGTCTCCTTGTAGATCGTGAGGATCGTGGTGGAACAGGGGTTGTGGCAGAGGCAGAAGAGCATCAAGGAAAACGCCGTGAGGCTCGTCCATCCGGCGCCCGAGAGAAGCCCCTTGAGGTCCGCGGCCTTGCCGGGATCGAAGAGCGTCCCGCCGGGGACCGCTTGTCCGCCGAGCGTCACGGTGAGCATCAGGATGGTGGGGACGACCAGTTCGTTCGCCGGGATCGCCACGACATAGGCAAGGAGGATCACGCCGTTCAGGCCCATCAGCCAGCCCAGCGGCGAAAGGAGCTCCGAGAGCCACCACGCCAGCGGCAGAGCGCCCGCGGAAATGTTCGCCACGCACCAGATGAGCGCCCCCGCCGGGAAGGCGAAGACCACGGCCCGCCAGAGGACGAAGACCGTGCGGTCGATGAGCGAGGTGTAAAGGACCTGCCAGAGGCAGGGGCGGCGGATCGGCGGGATCTCAAGGTGAAAGGCGCAGGGTTCGCCCTTGAGGAGGGTTCTGGAAAGAATCCAAGCCGCCGCGAGACTCAGGGCCACGCCGAGGACTGCCACGGCCAGCACCGCGCCCATCGCGAAGACCGTCCCGAGTCCCGCCGGAGCCATCGGCGCGACAAAGAGGGTGGAAAGGAGGATCAGGGTCGGCCAGCGCCCGTTACAGAGGGCGAAGTTGTTCGTCAGGATCGCTACCAGTCGTTCGCGCGGGCTCTCGATGATCCTTGCCGCGACGACGCCCGCCGCGTTGCAGCCGTAGCCTATCGCCATGGTGAGGGCCTGCTTGCCGTGCGCCCCGGCGCGCGAAAGGAGGCCGTCCATGTTGAAGGCCACGCGCGGCAGGTAGCCGAGGTCCTCCAATAATGTGAAAAGAGGGAAGAAGATCGCCATCGGCGGCAGCATGACGCACACGACCCACGCTCCCGCGAGGTACATGCCGTCCACAAGCACGCCCGAGAGCCACCACGGCAGGCCGATCCCCTCCGCAAGGACTTTCAGGAAGGGATGCAGCTTCTCGACGAGCGCGCCGTAGAGCAGGTTCGAGGGCACGTTCGCACCGAGGATCGTGATCCAGAGAACGAGCGCGAAGACTGCGCCCATCACCGGGAAGGCTGTCCAGCGGCTCGTGAGGAGCCAGTCCAGCGCCGCGCGCCAGTCGAAGGAAGGCTCCGGCGGTTCCCTGAGCGTCACACACGCCTTCACGATCCCGCCCGCGCGGCGGTAGAGATCCTCGCTATCCGGCAGTTTGCCGTTTCCCGGCGCGAGGCGTAACGGCACGGCCAGGGAAAGTTCCGCAATCTTCCGCCGCAGGTCCGCCACGCCCTGACCGCGCCGCGCCGCCATCGGCACCACGGGCAGGCCCAGTTCCGCCGAGAGCTTCGCAACGTCCACGGCGATTCCCCGGCCCTCCGCCTCGTCGATCAGGTTCACCGCGACGATCACTTTGGGATGGAGGGCCGCCACCTGAAGGCAGAGGAGGAGGTTCCGTTCCAGCGCCGTCGCGTCGGCCACAACCACCGTCACCTCCGGCGCCGCTTTTTTCAGGAAATTCGCCGTCACCTGCTCGTCGTTGTCCGCCGCCTCCAGCGAATACGTGCCGGGAAGGTCCACGATCTTGAAGATGCGTCCGCCCTCGCTAAAGACGCCCTCCGCCAGCTCCGTCGTCTTGCCCGGCCAGTTGCCCGTGTGCTGGCGCAGTCCCGTCAGGCGGTTGAAGACCGTGCTCTTGCCGGTGTTCGGGTTCCCCACAAGAGCCACGAGGCAGTCGCAGGTTCCCGCGAAGAGGGCCGTCTTCTCGCGGATCGCCTCGCCGAGGGCGCAGGTGCTGCAGGCCGATGGGTCGTGCGCGGACATGCTTTTCAGAATAGGTGATTTTCAGCGATTTTGAAAACCGCAATGCAAAGTGGCGGGCACGAAAAATCCGGGCATCCCGAAGGACGCCCGGATCACGTTACCCCATCGAATACATCCATCCGTTTCCCCAAAACAGTACCTACAAAGTCTCCACCGTCACCATCGAGGCCGTCGCGGGACGCAGCGCCATCGTCACCCCGCGCAGTCGAAAGGCGACCGGTCCGCCGAAGGGCGCGCGTTCCGCACGTTCCACCACCGAGCCGGGCACGAGGCCGAGGTCCGTCAGCCGCCGCCGCTCGAAACCCCGGCAGTGCGGTGCGATTTCTAGGATCCGCGCGCGTTCTCCGGGACGCAGGGCGTCGAGACTTTCAGCCGCAATGCCCGCACCCGAAGCGATTCCATCCGCAACCCTGTAGTTCAGCCTTTCCCTGATACAGTGCATCATGATGATCGCCCCCTGTTCTTTGATTAATCAAAAAGTGATATTCGTCAACGCGAAGGATCAAATTTTATGGATCGTTGAATATTGGAGAATCCATCAAAATGACTATTCCCGTCCGGGTCTCATTTCGGAGCGAAAGGTGCCTTCAGCTACAAAAAAACGGGCGGACCGCTTGGGTCCGCCCGTGAAAGGAGAGGGAAGAGGCGCGGGACTACTTGCTGTCCGCGTAGATGTAGCCTTCTTCGCCGTGTTCGTTGATGTCCAGACCCTGATTCTCGACTTCCTCGCTCGGGCGCAGTCCGATGATGGCCTTGACGAGATAGGTGAGAATCACCGTGGCGATGAGGCTCAGGACGATGGTGAAGGCCATGGCTTTGAGCTGTTCGATCCACAGGGTGTGGCCGACGACGTCCTTGAGGTTCAGGGCAAGGTTGCCGTTGATCGAGGTGCAGGCAAAAATACCCGTCAGAAAGGCACCCGTCGTGCCGCCCACGCCGTGGACGCCGAAGGTGTCCAGCGCGTCGTCATAGCCGATCCAGCTCTTGAGCTTGGTGCAGGCGAAGAAGGGTAGGGCGCCCGCCACCACACCGAGGAAAACCGAGGCCGACGCGCTCACGAAGCCGCAGGCCGGGGTGACGACGACAAGACCCGCAACGATGCCCGAGCAGATGCCCAGCACGCTCGCCTTGCCGCGCGTGACCCATTCCAGTATGCCCCAGGTGAAGCCCGCGATGGCCGTGCAGAGGGTGGTGGTGGTGAAGGCGTTGGAGGAGATCATGTCCGCCGCGACGGCGCTGCCGGCGTTAAAGCCGTACCAGCCCACCCACAGCATGCCCGTGCCCACCATGCAGAGGACCAGGCTGTGCGGGGCCATCTTGACCCTGCCGAAGCCCTTGCGCTTGCCGAGGAGCAGGCAGAGCAGCAGCGCCGACCAGCCCGAGGACATGTGCACCACCGTGCCGCCCGCGAAGTCGATCGCCTTGATCCCGGCGTCGGCGTTCCACACGCCGTTCATGTAGCCGGTGGCGCCCCACACCATGTGGGCGAGGGGGAAATACACGAGGAACATCCAGCCGACGACAAAGGCCATGATCGCCGCGAACTTCATGCGTTCGGCGATGGCGCCGATCATGAGGGCCGGCGTGATGATGGCGAACATGAGCTGGAACATCGCCCACACGTTGTGGGAAACCCAGTACGCGTAGTTGGTGTTCGGCGCGCCGTCCACGCCGTTAAAGAAAAAGTATTCGCTTCCACCGAGGAAGGGGCCGAAGACGCTGTCCTTGAAGCTCGTCCCGAAGACGAGACTGTAGCCGACCGCCCACCAGAGAAGCGTGACGACGCACGCGATTCCCAGGCACTGCGCGAGGACCGAGAGGACGTTCTTGCGGCGCACGAGGCCGCCGTAGAAGAGCGCCAGACCCGGAAGGGTCATGAACAGGACGAGCAGCGCGCTCGTCATGATCCAGCCGTTGTGACCGGGTCCGGGCACGTTGATACCCGTCGGCGCGGTGTTGTTGAGATAGGCTTCAAGATTGGCGACGCGCTCTTCCATCGAAGGGCCGGAAGACGTGCCTTCCGTTTGGGCGCTGGCGACATTCGCGCCGAAACCCATGACGAACAGACACAGTATGATCCACAGATTTTTACAGCAGCTTTTCATGATTGGAACGGATAAGGGGTTGAATTCCATAGTCTCAAAAAGCAAAAACCGGGCCATGATGGCGGACTTGGTTCGTGTTTGTTCATTCAAGAACACTTGTTGTCCGGCATTTGTCCGGCCATATGTTCGCTGGTCCCTCATGAAAAAAGCTGTCAAAAATGAAGCAAAACACAACACGGCGAGAGCTTTTGCCCTGTCGTTATCGCTTCTCTTCTTTTTTGTCGCCGCGCCGCAGACCGTCCTCGGGGAACGTCCGAGCCCGCGCGAAGTCTGGGCGCGCGCGGAAAGTCTCGGTGCCCGTCTCGATCTGGACCCGCTCCTCATCTACGCGATCGCCTGCGCGGAAAGCAGCCTGAATCCGGACGCGGACAGCGGCGTGGCGCGCGGCCTGATGCAGATGAGCCCGCAGGCGTGGAAGGACGTGAGCGACCGCCCCTACCGCGACGCGTGGGATTGGAGGGCGAATATGGACGCCGCGGGCGCGTACCTGGCGGTTCTTAGGACGCGGCTGGCCAAAAACGGGAAACTGACCGCCGCGAACCTCGTGGCCGCGTATCACTTTGGTCCCGGACGGCTGGAGAAGGCCGGTTACGACCTTTCGCGCCTGCCGCAGGTGCAGAATCTCGTGTACGGGGACATCCTCGCGGGTCGGGCGCCGAATCTTCCCGCGCCGGCGCCGGAACGCCTCGTTTTGCGCAACTGGCGCGGTTCGCCGGCGGCTCCCCGCTTCGAGCCCGCCATGAAACCTCTTTTCATCGCCCCGCTCCTTGAGGCCGGGGCACCCGCGGATGGCTTGGCGGTTCCCGCGCGGGAGAATCCGGCGGCGGAACCTCCGGATCGTTCCCTTGCGGCTGTGCCGGGGCTGAACCTGCCGGCGCTCCATCCCGCGATTGTGCCGGACGCGCTGGATCTCGGGCCCCTGCTTGTACGTGAGAACGACGGGACGACCCCGCTCCTTTTGCCCGCGCTGGACCTTCCCGAAGAGGAACCGCAGGAGGCGGGCGACCTGTTCATCCTGCCCGTCTTGAGCTCCGACTCCCCGCCAGAAGACCCCGGAAATCCCGGCGGGAGCGCACCTGTGGAAGGAAAGGACGCCGCCGAAACTCCCCGTACGGACGGCGCCGAAACGCCGCTCCCCGTGCTTAACCTGCAAGACTTTACACCCTAATTTGTTATGTATTGAGAGGGCGTTGACAGGAGACTCCGCATCGTGTAATGGGTGCTTTTTACCACACTTGCATCTGATCTTTTTAGCATAGCATCAACGACGTATCCCGAAACCACATGGCAAACGCCAACGTAAACGAATCCCGTGTCCCGGGCTCCTCCACGAAATACATCTACGAATTCGGAGCGAAGACGGACGGCAACGGACAGATGAAGCCCCTGCTGGGCGGCAAGGGCGCAAACCTCGCGGAAATGGCCCGTATCGGACTGCCGGTTCCCCCCGGCTTCACGATCACGACCGAGATCTGCACCTACTTCTACGAGAACGGCAGGACGTATCCCGCCTCGCTCGATGCGGGAGTGCGCGAGGCCGTCGCCAACATCGAGAAACAGGTGGGTCGCCGCTTCGGCGACAGCGCGGATCCGCTCCTTTTCTCCGTGCGCAGCGGCGCGCGCGAATCCATGCCCGGCATGATGGACACGATCCTGAACCTGGGCCTGAACGACGAGGCGGTTCTGGGCCTCGCGAACAAGACCGGCAACCCGCGCTTTGCGTGGGACTGCTACCGCCGCTTCGTGAACATGTACGGCGACGTGGTGATGGGCGTACAGGCCGTCGGCGAGCACGACGCGGAACCCTTTGACGAGGTGATGGACGCCCTGAAGAAGGAAAAGGGCGCCAAGAACGACACCGACCTCGACGTGGCCGCCCTGCAGGAGCTCGTGCAGCGTTACAAGGCTCTCATCGTGAAGCGCACGGGCCGTGAATTCCCGCAGGACCCGTACACGCAGCTCTGGGGCGCCGTCGGCGCGGTGTTTGAAAGCTGGAACAACGAGCGCGCGATCATTTACCGCCAGAAGTACAACATTCCGGCGGAGTGGGGCACGGCGGTGAACGTGCAGACGATGGTCTTTGGCAACAAGGGGATGACAAGCGCCACGGGCGTCGCCTTTACGCGCGACCCGGCCAACGGCAACCCCGTCTTCTACGGCGAGTACCTGGTCAACGCGCAGGGCGAGGACGTCGTCGCCGGCATCCGCACGCCGAACCCCATCGTGAAGATGGCACAGGAGATGCCCGAGAGCCACGCGGAGCTGGAAAAGGTCCGCAAGATCCTCGAAAACCATTTCCGCGACATGCAGGACTTCGAGTTCACGATCGAGGAAAAGAAGCTCTACATGCTCCAGACGCGCAACGGCAAGCGCACCGGTCTTGCCGCCGTGCGCATCGCCTACGACATGGTGCAGGAGCACCTCATCGACCAGCGCACCGCCGTTTCGCGCATCCCCGCAGACTCCATTTCGAGCCTGCTTGCCCCCACCTTTGACGAAAAGGCACGCAAAAAGGCCATGGTTCTTGCCAAGGGCCTGCCCGCCGGTCCCGGCGCGGCGAGCGGCTGCATCTGCTTCTCCGCGGCCCATGCCGAACAGCTGGCGCGCGAGGGACGCAAGGCCGTCCTCTGCCGCATCGAGACCACGCCGGAGGACCTCCGCGGCATGATCGCCGCCGAGGGCATCCTGACGACGCGCGGCGGCGTGTCCAGCCACGCGGCGCTCGTTGCCCGCCAGATGGGGCGCGTCTGCGTCTGCGGCGCGATGGACGTCAATATCGATTACGCGCGCGGCATGCTCTGGGTGGGTCAGACGGTGGCCCGCGCGGGCGACGCCATCTCCATCGACGGCACGACCGGCGAGATTTTCCTTGGCCGCGTGGACACCGCTCCGAGCGAGGTGACGCAGGTGTTGGAGGGCACGCTTCCCGCGGAAAAGAGCGAGACGTACCGCATCTTCGCCGCCGTCATGGGCTGGGCGGACAGCTACCGCCGCCTTGAGGTGCGCGCCAATGCCGACAATCCCCGCCAGGCCGCGCAGGCCATCGCACTGGGGGCGCAAGGCATCGGCCTCTGCCGCACCGAGCACATGTTCTTCGAGGGCGATCGCATCGACGCCATGCGCGAGATGATTCTTGCGACGAACGCCGCGGAGCGCGGCGCGGCTCTCGCGAAGCTCCTGCCCTACCAGCGGGACGACTTCACCGGCATCTTCAAGGCGATGGGTGGCAGGCCCGTCACGATCCGCCTGCTCGACCCGCCTCTGCACGAGTTCGTCCCGCACGACTCCGCCGCGCGCAACGCCCTTGCGGAAAAACTCGGCATCCCGACGGAGGTCATCGCCGAGCGCGTGAACGCCCTGCACGAGCAGAACCCGATGCTGGGACATCGCGGCTGCCGTCTGGGCATCACGTATCCCGAGATCACCTCCATGCAGGCGCGCGCGATCTTCGAGGCCGCGGCGCAGTGCGTGAAGGAGGGCCGGCACGTCGATGTGGAAGTCATGGTGCCGCTCATCGGCTTCGAGAAGGAGCTGGCGGACCAGGCGAGCCTCATCCACAAGGTGGCCGCCGACGTCATGGCCGAACAGGGCGTGAAGTTCGAGTACATGGTGGGCTCGATGATCGAGATTCCGCGCGCGGCCCTGCGCGCCGGGAACATCGCCAAGCAGGCCCAGTTCTTCAGCTTCGGCACGAACGACCTCACCCAGACGACCCTCGGCATGAGCCGCGACGACATGGGCAGCTTCTATCCCTCCTACCAGAAGAAGGAAATCCTCCCGGCCAATCCCTTCGCGTCGATCGACGTGGACGGCGTGGGCCAGCTCGTCCGCATGGGCGTGGAACGCGCCCGCGCCACGAATCCGCACGTCAAGCTCGGCATCTGCGGCGAGCACGGCGGCGATCCGATGAGCATCTACTTCTTTGAGGATGCGGGGCTGGACTACGTCTCCTGCTCGCCCCCGCGCGTGCCGGTGGCGCGTCTTGCCGCCGCGCAGGCCGCCCTCAAGGCGCAGGCCAAGGCCGTGGCCACGAAGTAGCGGCATCGCCGGGATTTCGCCCGATCTTTCAAGGCCCCGCATCGCAAGGTGCGGGGCCTTTTCGCGTACGGACGCCGGGCACGTCACCCGCAAACGGGTCCGGACAAAACCGGTGCCCCGGGTGGGGATCGAACCCACACGACTTTTCAGTCAGCGGATTTTAAGTCCGCAGCGTCTGCCATTCCGCCACCGGGGCTTTTGTTGGGGACGGTTTGATTCAGGCAGCTTTTTTGCCCGTGGGCAATCCTGCCGGGCTGGAACGTTTCGCGCCGTCTTGCCGTGTCGTCGTGGGGCGGTAGAGTGCCCCTGTGGACGAGGGCCTGACAGTGGAGGTGGCTGCGGCGCTCAAGGAGCGCCTCAAGGCGGAGGCGCGCTCCCTCGGCTTTGCCGCCTTTGGCGTGACGGACGCCTCGTCCGCGGCGGGAGCGGGGAAATTCGCGGAATGGATCGCGGCGGGGCGTCACGCGGGGATGGAGTGGCTGGCGAAGGACGTGGAGCGGCGGACGAACCCCTCGCTCATTTTGCCGGGCTGCCGGAGCGTGATCCTCGTCGCGATGAACACCTTTCAGGAGGCACCGGCGCGGCGCGGGCGAATCGCCACCTACGCCCTCGGCGGGGATTACCACAAGCTGATCGTCGGTCGCCTGAAGAAGCTCTGCGACATCCTCCACGAGGCGGGCGCCGTCAGCCGCCCGTATGCGGACACCGGGCCGATTCTGGAGCGCGAGCTGGCGGAGCGTGCGGGCCTTGGCTGGCGCGGGCGGCACACCTGCCTTGTCCACCCGATTCTCGGGGCGTGGACGCTTCTCGGGGCGATTGCGACGACGCTGCCGCTGCCGCCTGACGCCCTCCACGAAAACCGCTGCGGCACGTGCTCGCGCTGCCTCAAAAAGTGCCCGACGGGAGCTCTCTCCCCGGAGGGTTTTGTCGATGCGCGGCTGTGCCTGGCGTACCTCACGATCGAGCACAAGGGTCCGATCCCATTGGAATTGCGGGAGAGGCTGGGGGACCATCTCTTTGGCTGCGACGACTGCATCGGCGCCTGCCCGTGGAACCGGCGGCGCATTGTGACGGAGGAACCCCGCTTCACGCCAAGACCGTTCCCCGATTCGAAGGAGCTCCTCGGCTGGACGCGCGAAGAGTTCGAGGCGGCGACGGCGGGCTCCGCAATCCGCAGGGCGGGGTACGACGGCCTGCGACGCAACGCCTGCGTCGTCCTCGGCAACATTGGGACGGAGGCGGATCTGCCCGCGCTGGAAAGGGCCCTCAAAGGGGATTCCGCCCTTGTCGCCGAACACGCCGCGTGGGCGATCGGGCGAATCCGGGAGCGGTGCCAACAGAAGACCGCCGGGATGCCGCACGAGGAACCCGTCACCGTGCCGATCGACGGGGTTCTGGACCTGCACACCTTCCGCCCCGGCGAGGTGAAAAGCCTTCTTGCCGAATACGTTGCCGCTTGCCGCGAGAAAGGGATTTTCGAGATCCGCATCATTCACGGCAAGGGCACGGGAGCCCTCCGTGAGACGGTGCGGGGCCTCTTTTCCCGCATGGCGGAGGTGGAGAGTTTCGGCAGTGCGCCGGAGCAGGAGGGTGGCTGGGGCGCCACGATCGCGCACCTACGCCGCAAATCGTGAAGGGGGCCGCAAACTTGCTTGTGATCGGGATCGGGCCGGTTATCATGCAAAGCGAAAGCGTGATACATGAAGCGAGAAAGTGACTCCAATCCCGCGTTCGACCCCGCGCCCTCCGGGCGCCGTGCCCCCGAGCAGGCGCAGATCAGCATCAGTCTGGCGAAGGATCTCCTCGAACGCATCGACGCCGCTGCGAAAGTCGAGAACCGCAATCGTTCAAACTTCATCTCCACCCACATCGAAAAGGCCGTGGCCGACATCGAGGAGGGTGGCCGCGATCGCAAAAAGAAGAAGAAAAAGGGCTGATTAGGGTTGAAACGGAGCGCGCGCGGGTTCCTAACAATCCGCATGCCCCGTCATGACTCCGACTTCCGAACCCCTTTTCGCCCACCGCCCTTGAACGGTTATCTGAACAGTTCCGTCCGCACCGCCGTGCGCGCCGTCGTGATTGACGGCGGGCGGATTCTCGCTGTCCGGCTTCGTGACAGGGATGGGGATTTTCATCTTCTTCCCGGCGGCGGGCAGAAGTCTGGCGAGACGATGCACGACACCCTGCGCCGCGAGTGCATGGAGGAGCTCGGCGTCTCCATCCGCATCGGCGAATTCCTGTTCGTCCGCGAATACATCGGGCGCAATCATGACTTCAGTTACCGGCACGCGAACTTCCATCAGGTGGAGGTTGTCTTCCGCTGCGAGCTGGAGGGCGCCTCGCTCCTGCGCATGGGTTCCGGTCGCGACATGCGACAGGTGGGTTTCGACTGGCTGGACCTGTCCACCCTCGGGGAACAGCGCTTTTTCCCGAAGGTGCTTGCCGATTTCGTGAAGGACGGGGAGATCGTCGTCCCCCGGCATTACCTTGGCGACGTGAACTGATGGCGCTCTGGCGGGCTGCCTGTGGCCGTCGAAAGACGGGTTTTACAGAGACGGTCCGTTGTGCCGTAAAATGCTGCGGAATTTGCGCAAGTGTTGATTTGGTGGAAGATTAGCAACCTAATGATGCTCACATGGACCGCAGGATCCCTGCGGCTCCATGCGGTTCCCGTCCTCTCGCCAAACCCCGATGATTGCGCCCCCGCCAAAGGCGTCGGAGCGTTCGACGCGCAGTACCAGTTTTCTCCCGCGTTCTCCACGCAGGTCGCGTTTGACTCTTTCCGGACCCCGCCAAGAATCCCTCAAGCCAAATCCCGCAACCCTCCCGGCTTATCCGGTCAAGGCCGGCCAACGCTTGCACGAGAATCCACATTCTTCCAACTCCGCCGGACGTGGTGAGACCTCCTTCGATCCGGAAAAGAACACGGTGAAGCTGTACCTGCAGGAGATCGGGCAGGTGGACCTTTTGACTCCGGCGGAAGAGGTGGAGCTTGCCAAAAAGATCCGCGCGGGGGATGCAAACGCCCGCAGTCGCATGGTGACGGCCAACCTGCGTCTTGTCGTGAAGATTGCGCACGATTATGCGAATTTCGGCCTGCCGCTCGCGGACCTCATCAGCGAGGGAAATATGGGCCTCATGAAGGCGGTGGAGCGGTTCGATCCCGAGAAGGGTGGCAAACTTTCCACCTACGCGGCCTGGTGGATCAAGCAGTCGATCAAGCGGGCGCTCGCCAACCAGTCCAAGACCATCCGCCTGCCGGTGCACATGGTGGACAAGATCGCCCGGATGCGCCGCACGGCGATGGAGCTGACCGAGAAGCTGGGCCGCGAACCCTCGAACGAGGAGCTGGGCCGCGAGCTCGGCATGACCGCCGGGAAGGTGGCGCACATCAAGAGCGTGTCCGTCCGTCCGACGAGCCTCGACGCCCCGGTGGGGGACGAGGACAACACCACCCTCGGGGAAATGGTGGGGGACGAGGACAACACCACCCTCGGGGAAATGGTGGGCGACGAGGAGGGGATGAATCCCTTCCAGATGCTGCGCAACAAGGCCCTGCGGCGGGAACTGGCCGCGATGCTGGAGGAACTCGACGAGCGCGAGAGCGAGATCATCCGGATGCGCTTCGGTCTCGACGGCGGACCGGAACGAACGCTGGAAGAGGTGGGCGCCATGTTCGACATCACCCGCGAGCGGGTGCGCCAGCTCCAGAACCTCGCCATTACCAAGATGCGCAAGATCTTCCGCGAGCGGGAATGCCAGCGCTCGCGCGAGGAGATCGCTAGGGACCGCTCCGAGCGGGGACGCATGGCCGTCATCCGCGACTACGTGCGCGAAAAGGAGATCGGCGAGGAATAATCCGAATCCGTCCGCAGGTTTAAGATCGGCGGGAATGTTGCCGATATCGTGGATGCCGCACAAGGCAGCGCAGGAATCATGAAGGTCACCGCATTTCATCTGGCGGGCAAGGTCGAGGAGGCCGCCCGGAGCTATTTCTCGAACTCCTTTGTGTTTTCGAGCCGGACGATCGACGTGGAGCGCACCTTCGATTTCCGCAAGGGCAGCGCCGCTCTCCAGTTTTTCCTTCACGACGGGGACGAACGCGTCCCGATGGGCGGAATGGAATTCGTGACGATTCAGGATCGCGACAACAAAATCGCCCTGCAATGCCGCACGAGCGTCCTGCCCGCAGAGCGCAGCCAGCAGCTTTTCATGATCCTGCCCTCCGACGTCGAGCAGTACTCCCAGTACACCCGGCTCGCCGGTATCCTCGGCAAGGAGTGGGAAAAGGACGTGGACGCCTACCTCCCCAAGAACAATACGACTCCTCTGCCCGCCGTGCCCGAGACTCCGCCCACCGTGGACGACGAGTATGCGAGCCTCACTCCAGAGGAGATCGAGGCGATCACCGGGGTGAAGCCATCCGCACCCGCTCCGGCGCCGAAAAACGCGCCTCAGGCTTCTGCGGGCGCCTCGGGCGATGACGACGTACAGCGACTTGTGGACATGATGAGCGCGGGCGCTGCGAAAGAGGAGTCCCCGTCGGAGGCTCCCATGAGCCTTGAGGAAATCGAGGCCCTCGCCCGGCAGGGACAGGAACCGGAAGCTCCCGCAAAGAAAGACGAGGGCCCGCTGGAGATGAACGTCGAGGACATCTGGAAGCAGATTAACGGCGGCAAGTAGCGGACGGGCAGTCCCTCTTTTGTCGGCATGAAAAAGGCCGCATCCCTGTGGAACGCGGCCTTGGAAAAAAACTGAGGGCGCTACGCCTTCTTGACGAAGCGGGACTTGGCGTCCAGCCAGCGCTCGATCTTGTCGATCTCCCATTCCTCCTTCTCGTCGCCGATGGAGAGGGCCGCGCGGCTGCCGACACCCTTGGAGAGGATGCTCTGGCCGAGGGCCGTCTGGTAGGAGAGGATGTTGAGGTCCGGGTCGCTGTCCCAGGCGCCGAGGATCGCAAAGCAGACCTTGCGCGGGGTGCCGTTGACGCGGTGGAGCGTAACGACGCTGCCGACGCCCACGATGTCCGTCGGGGAGTCCGCGAAATCGGTGGTCTGCGCGCGGGAAAGCTCGCCTTCCAGCTGGTCCTTGCGGGCGAGGAGGGTGTCCTGCTCCTGACGAGCCATCTTGTATTCCGAGTTTTCGCGCAAGTCGCCGTGCTCGCGGGCCGTGGCGATGGCGATCTTGTTTTCCGGAATCTTCTTGGTGACGAGCTCGTCGTATTCCGCCTTGCGGGCCGCGAAGCTCGCCTCCGAGACGATGAGTGCCTTCTGCTTCTGCGCACCGCCCTCGTCCACGAGGCTCTGGATGCCTGGGTAGAGCTTGATGAAGCGGGCGAGAATGCTCTTTTTGGAAAGGTCCTCGAAGCCCTGGTTCAAGAGTAGCATCTGGGCTAGGTCCGTCGCGGTCTCCTGCGAAGCATTTTCCAAGAGCTCGGCGATGATGTTCTGGTCCTCGCTGACCGCTTCCGCCAGCGCGATGCGGCGGGTGGAGGCGTTCTGGAGGGCCTCGTAGTCGATCGCGTAGAAAATGGCCGCGAGCAGGCGCGGGTTCAGGATCCCCGCCATGAGTTCGCCGTACTTGCGGCTCTTGCGGTTGCGGATGATCCAGAGAAGGACGGGGCCGCGGAGGTTCTGCTCGTTGAGCCAGCGCTCCAGCGTTTCGGAAATCTGTTTTTCCAGCTCCTTCTCCACAAGGTAGTTCACGCACTCGGTGGTGAACTTGCCGGAGCTGTTCTTGAGCAGTTCGAAGTGAATCTTGACCCATTCCTCGGGGAAGGTGCGCTCGATCAGGTTCAGGTAGCGCTTGTAGTGGGTGCCGGGGATGTTCTCCGCAAGGATCGAAAGGCTGGGGGACTCGCGCAGAAGGTCCGCCGAACGCGGCTCGATCTGCTCGGGATCCTCGTGGATGAAGCGGGCAAGGTCGTTGCGGACCCATACGCCATAGAGGCGCTCGCCCTCGGTCAGGACCTTGGTCTCCTTGAGGGACTGGGTGAGCTCCTTGAGGATTTCGGGCAGGGCGTCCTTGATATCCTCGTGCTTGACGGAAAGGGAGAGAAGGCGCGCCGCGTGGGCGATCTTCTTGTGGGGGTTGCGCGTCTCGAAGAATTCCTCCATCACCTCGTCCTCGGCTTTCACCGGTTCGTCGCGGAGGACGTAGGGGTCGGTCTTGCGGGTGGGGACGGCCACGCGCGGGTCCTTGACGAGGGCCTTGCGCGTCGCCAGCCACCACTTCTTGAAGCGTTTTTCGCCAAGAACGCGGGAAAGCTGGTGCTCCATCTCCACGGTGCTCGCCGAATTGTCCGGGGAGTGAGAGAGAATCTCAACGACGAGGTCCGTCGGGTTCTTCTTGATCATCTCCTCGATCACATCGGGCTCGGTCCGCTGACGGACGAGGATGTTGTTCGCGGGGAGCACATCGAGCTTGTCAACGCAGAAGGCGGGGTCCATAGCATGGCCCTTCATGTTCCCCTCCTCGAAGTCGATGATCAGGCGCTGGGTCTTCTCATCATAGTCGCGGATGACGCCCATGCCCCAGCTGCGGTGGATGCAGTACGCACCCGGTTGCATCGCTTCGAGTTTCTCGCGCGACCCCTTCAGGTCCGGATGCTTGCTGACAAGCAATTCGATGGCTTCTTTGTTCATTTGCGAAACAATCAATATCAACCGCTGCCTTCATGAAGGTCAACACTCTTAAGCGCCCCGTTTTTCCCCAGCCCTCCGACGGCTGGACCGCCGCCGTGATCCTGATGGAGCGCTACCAAGAGCATCCGGGAAGAGCCGACGCGCTTCTCGCGGAGCTGGACTTTGGGGCCGATGCGGCCCTGAGGCGGAGCGCGCAGCAGCTCTTCTACGGGGTGATCCGCAACAAGTCGCTTCTGGAGGCGGCTCTCGGGCGCCTGTGCGTGAAGCCCCCGCAGGGCCGGGCCCGTGCGCTTCTTCTTGTGGCGGGCGCGGAGCTCTTGGAGTGCGACGCCGATGCCGGAAGAAAGGCGAAGGCCACGGACTGGGCCGTGCGCAAGGCCGGGGAACTGCTGGGAGAGCGCCTGACCGGCTTTGTGAACGCGGTTCTCCGCCGCCTGCCGGAATCGCTGGAGGCGGTGATGCAAAATGGGGGACTTTCCCTTCGATTCAGTCACCCTGAATGGCTCGTCGCCCGCTGGGATGGTGAGTTTGGGACGGAATGCACGAAAAAGCTCCTCGAATGGGATCAGTCGATCCCCCCGGTCTATCTCCGGATGGAGGAGGGTGCGCAGGCTCCGGACTGCCTGAAACCCGCCGCGTGGCCGGGATACTTTTCCTACGAGGGCGGCGGATGGGCGCCGGTGGAGGCGCTTCTTGCGGCGGGCAAAGCCTACGCGCAGGACCCCTCCACGCGCCTCTGCGTCGATCTGCTGGCACCGAAGCCGGGGGAGAAAATCCTCGACCTTTGCGCGGCGCCGGGCGGCAAGGCGCGGCTCATCCGGCCGAAGATCGCCGCGGAGGGCCGCATCGTGTGCGTCGATCTGCCGGAGCGCCTCGGCCTGCTGGAGGAGAACCTGAAGGGGCGTGAAAACGCCGCGATCCTCGCTTCCGACGTGTTCGCCCTGACGGCGGAATCCTTCACTTCGCGAAGCCTGCCGGAGCTTTACGACGCGGTGCTCCTAGACGCGCCGTGCTCGAACACTGGCGTTTTGCGCCGCCGTCCGGACGCCCGCTGGCGCCTGAAGGAGGGCGACATCGAGAAATGCGCGCGGCTCCAGTTCGGCCTCCTCAAGAAGGCGGCGCAGTTCGTGCGGCCCGGCGGCAGGCTCGTGTACAGCACCTGCTCGGTGGAATTCGCGGAAAACGACGGCGTGGCGGAAGCCTTCCTCAAGGCGCTCCCCGGCTTCGCCCTCAAGGAGAAGACAAGAGCCTTCCCGTGGGAAACCGGTCACGACGGCGCCGGGGCCTTCGCCTTCGGGCACGAGGGCTGACCGGAGCGGTCTCCTAAGCCCCGACAATGCTTCGGAAGACCGGGAAGGCGAGGGACAGGTAGAGGGCCGCGGCGAAGAGGATGAGAAAGATTCCGAGCGGGAAGGCCCTTGTCTTGCCCGGCACCTCTTTCACGTACCACAGGCCGATGAGGGCTAGCTCCGCCGCGATGAGGATCCCCATCGGTTTCAGCCCCGGTCGGCAGTCGATGCCGTAGAAGAGTTCCACGGTCATCATCCCCGCGCGCACGCCCGCCGCCGCCGCGATGAGCTGGAGGACGAAGAGGTAGAACACGTCCATCTTGTCCGCGAGCCCCAGGAAATCCATCGCGCTCTTCACAAAGCCGATGTTCGCGAAGATGAGGTGCAGCCCCGCGTAGAAGACCATCACCGCGAAGAAGAGGGCCACCGAGAAGAGGTCCATCTGCCCCTTGACGACCTCCGAGAAGGGCGTGACAAGGCGCGGATCCCAGCCGTGACGCATGGCATACACCTCGATCCAGTAGAAAAAGAGGCCGGTCGCATAGGCGACGAGCACCGTGTCGCCGCACTTGGCGAGATTCGTCCGGAAGACCGAGACCGGCGCGCTCTTAAGCTGGGAGAGCCTGTTCATTGCCGGTGGGCGAGGGGATTGCCTCGCGCGAGAGTTGCCGCGCCGCCTGTAAAAGATTTGCGAAAACGGGGACGCCGAGGGCGCGGAGCCGCCGCTCGCTGTAATGCCCGCAGGAAACGAGGATGCAGCCGACGCCGAGCTCCCGAGCGACCTCGCAGTCGTGCGCCGTGTCGCCCACGAGGAGCACCTCCTCCCGGTCGAGGCCGATTTTTTTTAGGAGCGTCCTGCCGTAGTCGGCCTTGCTCGCCGCGAAAATGTTGGTGTTCCCCGCAAGGTGGTCGAAGTACCCGCCGAGGCCCCGCTCCGCGACGACCGATTCCAGCATGTCCTGCCGGTACGCCGAGAGGATCGACTGGGAAAGCCCCGCCTCCCGCAGCGCCGCGAGGGCTTCCACCGCGCCCGGTTGCAGGGCGCACTCGCCGCGCCGCGCCTGGTATTCGTCAATGTATTCCACGCTCATTTTCTCGAAAGCGTCGCCCGACATGTCGAAACCCATCGCCCGGTACACGTTCACCACGGGGAAGGAAAAGGTCTCCCGGTAGCGAGCAAGGTCCGTCTGCGGCAGTCCGCGCCGGGCCAGCATCCCGTTCAGGATCTCCATGCAGAGCCATGCGTCGTCCAGCAGCGTGCCGTTCCAGTCCCAAATGACGTGCCGCGTTCCCATGCGTGCCATCCTACAGGGGCGTCCCCGCTTGTCCATCACACAGGCGCGGCGTCTTTTTCCGGGGACAGGTAAAGTCGGGTTCTTCGCGTCCGATGTATCAACCTGTCAATCATGTCCTGTCGAACCCGAGCCGCTTTGGGAGCGTTGCTGGCCTGGCTCGCCGCACCCGCGGCCTTGCCGGGGGCCTCCGTCGTGACGGCGGGGTACCCCAATAGTCAGAAGCAGCTTGCCTACGAGCTTGCCGCAGCTCCCGCGCCCGCCGCGGAGGCTCAGGCTGTGCCCGCGCCGCAGGCAGAACCCGCTCCGGAACCGGCGGAGGCGTCTGTCGCCCCCGGAAAGGAGCCTGCGCAGCACCGGCCCGGAACCTTCCCCGCCACGCGCGCGGATTTCCCTGTCCTTCGCGCGGCGGGGTGGTGTGTCCGGGCGGTCCGCACCGCCGTTGCCCAGGCTTGCGTGTGGGACGAGCGCGGGCCGTCGGCAGATCTGTACGGTCGCAGGAAGGCCTGCATTCCCACGGCGGGCCTCGTTCCCCAACGATACGCGAGCGAAAACAGGTTTGACCGCAACCGTGTCTTCGGCATGGCCGATTACGAGCGCATGAAGGAGGCGGCCCGCAAGGCGAAGGAGGCGCAGCTTGCCGCGGAACGCAAGGCGGCGAAGACGGAGAACGCGGAGGAATCCGGCGATTCCGGCGCGAACCCGCTTCCGGATTCTTCCGGCACGGCGCCGCGCGTCGTTCACGCCGGGGCGAACCCGGAGCCCTCGTCCACCTCGGTCTCCAGCAGAGCCATCCGGGTTGACCCGAGCGTCCTTCTCCAGTATTTTGACGATCGCGAGGGGATTCCCGACGTGAGAAGGGACATGCGCTTTGTCCTTCCCTATCAGATGGAGCCTCCGCTCCGGATGGACAGTTCCGTCACCTACACCGAAAGCGGCGGCGCTCCTGCCGCAACTGTTCCCGCTTCGGAAGCGGGCGGCAACACTTCCGGCAAAGGCAAATGAAAGTCTTCCTTTATAGCGGCAGGTTCTTCGCCGCGGCGGCGGTGTGCGCGGTGTTCCCGGCGATTGTTCCGGGCGAGCCCGCCTCCTCCCCACAGGCTTCCGGCATGGTGTTCGACGACAATCCCGCCGGCGATTCCTCCGCCGACACGTACGTTCCGGACTGGAGCCGTTTTGAAAAGAAAGGGCTCTTCGGCGTGCAAGAACAGCCTCCGCCGCCCTCCGAGAGCGTGGATCTCGCTGCGGTGGAAAGTCATTATCAAGCGCTCCTCGGAATGGATATCTCGTCCGTCCAGCGCAGGAAAACCCTGCTGGACATGGCGGACCTGTATCACAAATACAACGTGCGCCAGAAGGAGGCGGCGGTGTATGAGAAATACATCGAGACTTTCCCGCAGGACCGCATGGTGCCGGAGCTGTGCATGCGCCTGGGCTTCCTCTACCGGGAGATCGGCGCGTACAAGACGGCGCTCGCCAAGTTTTACTCGGTGCTGAATTCGACCCTCGCCGTGAACCGCTCCGGAATGGTCGTGTACCGGCAGTTGTCGCTGCGCGCACAGATGGAGATTGCCGACACTTACTTCGGCATGGGGCAGTACGACATGGCGGCCAAGTTCTACCTGCGCCTCAAGCGCATCGAGATGCCCTCCGGCGACCGCGTGCAGGTGGACTTCAAATACGCCTACACGCAGTACCTCATCAAGGATTACACGACGGCGATCTCCAGCTTCCAGAATTTCATCCAGACCCATCCGGACGATCCTCTCGTGGCCGAGGCGCACTTCGTCTTGGCGGGCGCCTTCCGGCAGATCAACCAGCCGCAGGCGGCGCTGGCCGAGGTGCTGAGCCTTCTGCAGTATCAGGCGAAGAAGGGCGAGGACACCGCCACCTGGACCTACTGGAAGCGGCGCACCGGCAACCAGCTCGGCAACGAATTCTACGAGCAGGGCGATTACGAGAGCGCGCTGCGCATCTATCAGGCGATGGCGCGGCTTTCCGATGAGCCGGGCTGGCTCTGGCCCTCGCTCTTCCAGATGGGCCTTTGTCTGGAACGTCTGCGCCTGACGACCAAGGCCGCCGACGCCTACGACATCATCCTTGCGGGCGCTCAAAAGGCTAGGGAGGCGGGCACAACCCTGCCGCAATCGCTCGCCGACATCGTCGATCAGGTGAAGTGGAGGCGCGAGCACCTGGCCTGGCAGGAATCCACCGACAAGAGTCTGAACCAGATCCTCGGCCAGTAGGCGCGGTTTATCCCGCGCGGCTGTCCAGTTCCGGCCATTCCGCGAGTTTGCGGTGCAGGGTGCGGCGGCTCATACCGAGGAGGGTCGCGGCCTTCGTGCGGTTTCCCTTGGCCTCCACGAGGGCGTTGTGGATAAGCCGTTTCTCGTTCTCCTCCACGGAGAGCGGGCTTGCCGGGAGCGCCGGACCTGCGGCGGAGGAGCCTCCCGCCGGGGCGGCGGGAAGGGCGGGGACGGACGCCACGAAGCGCTGGTCGAGGTCGAAGCGCGAGACCCTGGCGCCGCGCCGCATGACGACCATGTTCTCCGCGAAGTTGCGCAGCTCGCGGATGTTCCCCGGCCAGTTGTAGGCGCGCAGAATTTGAGTCACGTCGGTCTCGAAGGTCACGGGCGGCACGGCGTTCTCCTCGCTAAACTGCTTCACATAGTGGTCGAGGAGAAGCGGGATGTCGTCCCGGCGATCGCGCAGCGGCGGCATGTGGATGCGCACCACGTTCAGGCGGTAGAAAAGATCCTCGCGGAAGGTTCCCTTGCGCACCATGTCCTCCAGGTCGCGGTTTGTCGCGACGACGAGGCGGATGTCGAGCTGGATCGGTTTCATGCTGCCGAGCCGCTCGATGGACCGCGTTTCCAGAAAGCGCAGCAGCTTCACCTGCACGCTTGCGTCGATCTCGCCGATCTCGTCGAGGAAGAGGGTGCCGCCATCCGCGCCCTCGAAGCGTCCGACGCGCTTTTCCACCGCTCCGGTGAAGGCGCCCTTCTCGTGGCCGAAGAGCTCGCTCTCCAATAAATTCGTCGCCAGCGCCGCGCAGTGCACCGCCACAAACGGCCCGCGCGAACGCTCGCTGTTCTGGTGGATCGCCTGTGCGATGAGTTCCTTGCCCGTGCCCGTCTCGCCCTCCACAAGCACGGTGGCGCGGCTTGGCGCCACGAGCTTCACCTGATTGATCACCGTCTCGATCGCCGGGGAGCGGCCCACGATGTTGTCGAAGCTGAACTTCTGGTCCAGCCGCTCGTGGAGTTTTTCCACCTCGGCCTCGGTCTTGCGCCCCTTGAGGGCCCGCTTGATGAGCAGGTCCAATCGTTCGAGATTCAGGGGCTTGGTGAGAAAGTCGTACGCGCCCTTCTTCATCGCCTCCACCGCGCTCTCCACGCTGCCGTAGGCCGTCATCATCATGACGACCGGGGGATTGGGCAGGGAGAGGGCCTTGTCGATCACCTTCATCCCGCTCTTGCCCGCCATGCGCAGGTCCGTCAACACCACCTCGAAGGCGGTGGAATCCATCAGGTTGAAGGCCTCGTCCGCGCTCGCCGCAAGGTACACGTCATAATCGTCCTCAAGGTATTCCTTGAGCCCCTCGCGGGTGTGCTTTTCGTCGTCAACAATCAGGATGGACGCGGGCATATCGCATCGAGTGTGTGCAGAATTGGCACAGTGGACAACGTGAAAAAGCCAGTCTTTTCATTCAGCACACTACTTGAATTCCAGCCCTATGCAGGCGCTGTCCCTCCCGTGAGAAGAACATGGGCAAGCTGTTTGGCAATGCCCTCGGCGATTCCGCAGGTGAACAAGTCATCCACGACCCCCTGGACGTTGTAGACTGCGCGGCGCAATTCCACTTTGCCATTGTCCCAGATGGCGTAGGAGGCCCTGGAATCGCCATCCTTCGGTTGTCCGACGCTGCCGGGGTTGATGATGGTCGTTCCGTCCACCTTCGCGACGAAGGCCTTGTGCGTGTGTCCGACGATGAGAAATTCGGGATGCTGCGCATGTGCGACCTCGAAGCGCCAGCGCGCCACCGCATTGGCGGCGACATAGGCATACGGCGTCATCGACGGAACCGCGTGGCAGATTGTGACGCGTGAGCCATCGACGGTTTGTTCAACAAGGCCCGGGAGGTCCAGAAGATACTTCTTCTGTTCCCTGTCCAGCTGAAGGGCGGTGAAGCGTTCGCCCTCGGCGGCCATTTTGCGGAACGGCTTGGAGCACTGCGGATCTCCCGCCATTCCGAGCGCCCGGTCGTGATTGCCCTGCACAATCCAGAGATTGTCGGAATGCCTGCGCATCCATTCCACGCACGGAACGGGATGAGGGCCATAATTGACAAGATCCCCGGCGCAAACGACGCGGTCAACAGCGCCCGCCGCAGCAAGAACCGCTTCCAATGCCAGCCAGTTGGCGTGGATGTCGGAAATCAGTAGCAATCTCATGTCCGGTGGTTTCCTTCCCGCTTATGCGGCCTTGGAAATCGTTCTGCCAACACGCAGGACAAGCAAGGCGCCCAACGCAAAGAGAATCGCGCTGTAACCGAAGGCGACCGCCGTTCCGAAGGCGCTCCAAAGAAGTCCGACCACGATGCTCGAAAGAAAGTCGCCGATGCCGTTCACCGTGGCGAGGACGCCGAAGGCCATGCCGTGCTGCTCCTCGCCGACGAGTTCCGCACAGAAAGAATCCTCCAGCGTTTCCTCGATGGCGACGTAGATGCCGCCCGAGATGAAGATCGCCGCGAGGGTCCAGACCGTCAGGGGGAGGGTGATGATTGCCACCGCCATCACCGCCGCAAGAGCATAACCCGCGGCCAGAAGCCGGGCCTTGTTCATGCGGTCCGCCATCCAGCCCGCCGCAAAGGCGAACCCGGCGTAAAACACGTTGTGGGCGATGTAAAGGGCGATAGAAATCGTGGCGGCGGTCCCGGCACCGTACACCGGCGCGAGCTTCTGCGCCGCAAGAAGGATCAATAGCGTGTGGGCAAAGTCTCCCGCGCCGAAGAGGCCGACGCCGACGAGGAACTTTTTGAAGGAGGTGGGCAACTGTCGCAGACCCTCGAAGAAGGAGACACTCTTCACCTTCGTGCGCGTTTTCTCCTTCACAAGAAACAGGATGCAGGCGACCGCCGCGAAGCCAGGAATCAGGGTGCAGAGGAAGAGCTTCGGGTAATCGTGGTTGAAGAGACCAAGGAGAAAGAATGCCGTCGCGGGGCCGACGATCGCGCCGCAGGTGTCCATCATGCGTTCGAACCCGAAGGCTCTCCCGTAGGTCTCGGGTGTTGACGCCGCCGCGAGCATCGCCTTGCGCACTGGGGTGCGGACGCCCCTGCCGAGCCACGCCGTGGCCCGGGAGAGAAGAACGTGCCACGCATGCGAGGCCAGCCCGAAGGAGGCTGTGCCCAGTGCCGTCACGAGGTAGCCGGCGACGGCCACACCCTTGCGCCGCGCGAGCCGGTCGGTCCAGTGACCGGAGGCGAGCTTCGCAAAGCTCGAAAGACCGTCCGAAACGCCTTCGATTAGCCCCACCCATGCCGCCGCGACGCCGAGCGTGGCGAGGAATGCGGGCATGGCGGTGGTGGCGATCTCGTGCGACCAGTCGCTCAAAAGCGAGGCCAGCCCGATGCCGAGCACTGTGCTATTGAGCCAGCGCGTGGGTTTCGTCGGTTGTTTCATGGAGAAGGGCGTTGTTCCGTTTTCCAATCCGCGGATCATTCTGTTCCGCGAGCTGTTTGTAAATCAAAGGATACGCGGTTTCCGCCCAATGGCGGAACGACAAGCCGTTGCCGGTTTCTGCATAGAATTCGAGGAAGTCATCCATCGCCTTGGTCCTGCCGATGGCGAGATGCCCCAGCTTCCAGGTCAATTCGGAAGACGCTTCGTCGAGAGGGAGCCGTCGCACCTCGACGAGGTAGAGAGTCGATGCCAGTCCCGTCCGGTCCGCGCCGGATTTGCAGTGGATCAGCATCGGATACGGCCCCTTGTCCAGAATGTCCAGCAGCTGCTGTATTTGCTCGGGTTTAGGCAGCGAACGGGCGCTCATCGCGATGTCGTAATGAACGATGCCGGCCTCCTTGGCCGCGCGGATTTCCTCGTCGTACCACGCCTCGCCCGGATGGGAGCCGCGCAGGTTGAGGATGCTGGCGAGCTTCCAGTGCCGCGCGGCCTGTCCGATGTCGGCGCCACTCATCTGGGAGCTGCGGTACACCCGTCCGTCCTCGACGACGGCGGCGTTGTTGTAAACAAAGAGGCGCACGGCCCAGACAGAGGCCGGTAGCAAGAGCAGAAACAGGAGGGCGCCGGGTACAAAAAGGCGACGCAGGCCGCCTCCGGACAAGTGTTGGCGAGGATTGTGCGGAGGCGGCTGCGTCGTCATGGGGTCACTCGTGAAGTAATAAAAAAACGCCTACTTGTTTGCGAAGGATTTCCCGCCAAAAACGGCCTTTTCGCCGAGCTCTCGCTCGATGGCGAGCAGGCGGTTGTACTTGGCGATGCGTTCGGAGCGGCAGAGGGAACCGGTCTTGATCTGGCCCGTGCCGATGCCCACCACAAAGTCCGCGATGAAGGCATCCTCCGTCTCTCCGGAGCGGTGCGAGACGACGGCGTTGTAGCCGGACCTCTGCGCGAGGGCCACCGTTTCGAGCGTTTCGCTCACCGTGCCGATCTGGTTCAGCTTGATCAAGATGGCGTTCGCGATTCCGTTCTTGATCCCTTCCGCGAAGATCTTCGGGTTCGTCACGAAGTTGTCGTCGCCGACGAGCTGGAGCTTCTTGCCGAGGGCCTTCGTCACGGCGATCCATCCGGCCTTGTCCTCCTCGCCCATGCCGTCCTCAAGGGAAAGAATCGGGTACTTCGCGATCCACTTCCCGAAAAGTTCGACCATCTCATCCGGACTCTTGCGCGATTTGTCGGACTTCTTGAAGACATAGGCGCCGTCCTCGAAGAACTCGCTGGCGGCGGGGTCGAGCGCGATGCCGATGTCCTTGCGGGGCTGGTAGCCAGCGGTCTGAATGGCTTCCACGATGACCTCCACCGCCTCGTCGTTCGTCGCCAGATTCGGGGCGAAACCGCCCTCGTCGCCCACGGACGTGACAAGACCGCGCTTCTGGAGGAGCTTCTTCAGGGTGTGGAAGGTCTCCGCACCATAGCGCAGAGCCTCCGCAAAAGTCGGCGCGCCGACGGGGAAGAGCATGAATTCCTGAAAATCGACATTGTTCGTCGCATGGGCACCGCCGTTGAGGACGTTCATCATCGGCGCGGGAATGATGTAAGGCGCGTCCGACTTTCCGCCGTGGAGATGGCGGATGTAGGCATACAGCGGGGTCTTGGTGTCCTGTGCAGCGGCGCGACAGACGGCCATGGAGACGCCGAGCATGGCATTTGCACCGAGCTTGGACTTGTTCTCCGTGCCGTCGAGCTCGCACATCAGCCTGTCGATGGCGCCTTGTTCACATGGCGATTTCCCCTTGAGTTTCGGCGCAAGGACATCGTTGACGTTGGCAACGGCCTTCAGGACGCCCTTGCCTCCGTAGCGTTTCGGATCGCCGTCGCGCAGTTCAACCGCCTCGCGGCTGCCCGTGGATGCGCCCGAGGGAACGCACGATGTGGCGGTAACGCCGTTTGCAAGGACAACCGTGACCATGACGGTCGGGTTGCCGCGCGAATCGAGGATTTCCTGTGCGTGAATCGTTTCAATTTTATTCATGAGATTTCTCGTGTTTGATGGACTGTGTGCCATGCAGAGGGTGGGCTAGGGAATAGGTGCTGTTGTTGCGCTTGTACGCATAGAGCCGCCCCCAGGCCCGCATGGTCCGAATGGTGGGCTGGAAGAAACTCTGTGCGATGAGGGTCGGCACAAAGGCGCTCAGGATGACTACCGTCACAAGTATCGTGTACTGGAGCTGGTTGATGATCCCGTTCTGGAGGCCGAAGAGCGCCGAAATGGTTCCGAAAGTCAGTCCCGTGCTCATCAGGAGCGTTGTGTAATGAGCTTCCTTTGTCCGCGTGTAGAAGGACTTGGTCATCGGCCAGACAACGATGTATTTGGTCACGATCTTCAGTGCGAGGAGCACAGCGATGACGCCGAGCGAAACCCATACCGCGTGGACCGACACGTAGAGACCCGCCTTGATGAAATAAAACGGGGTGAAAATCGTGAAGGCGATGCTGCGCATGCGGTTGACGAGTGTCTTGTCCCGCAGGAACACGCCCGCCACAACCAGGCCCACGAGGTAGGCGGGCAGGACGGCTTCGCTCTTGGCGGAGGAAGCCAGTCCGCCGAGGAAGAACAGGATGAGGAAGATGAACTTCACCTCAGGTTCGCTCACCCGCGTCGTGCCTAGTTTCGTGATGAGAAAGCGCGTCCATCCGGGCATGTACCAGAGAACCACCGCCATGACGGCGACAAACACAAGCATCCAGATATTGAAATCCGAGAAAATGGTTCCCAGCGCCAGAACGGTTCCAAAATCCGTGATGAAACAGGCCGCCAGAATCATCTTGCCGAGTGCCGTCTCGCCAAGACCGCCTTCGATCATCACGGCATAGACCACTGCGACGGAGGTCGTCGAAAGCGCAATGCCCGCGATCTGCGCCTGTTGCAGTGACCAGCCCAAGACGTATTGCGCGAACATCCAGATACCAATAAACGGCAGGGCAAACGAGAGAACTCCGATCGCAAGGCTGGGACGCAAATTCTCACGGAGTGATTTGGGGTCGATTTCCGCCCCCGCGAGAAAGGTCAGCACGCCGCTGCCAAGGAGCGCCAGAAAGTTCGTCCAGTCCGTCGTCTGAATCAGGGAGGCCCCATCCCCGAAGTGGATGTTTCCCGCCATGACACCAACGAGAATCTCGACCAGCGCGACCGAGATTCCCGTGCGAATGGAAATGACGCTGGCAAGAAAGGCCAGCAGCATCCACAGTGCTGCGATATACCAGATGTTTTGCATGACTCCTCCTTGTTTGATAGGAGTCATCAGTCGCAGCGTGCGCCGCGGCGGGTTACCCGCTTGTTCAGCAGGAGGGCAGATTCCATTGCCAATCGCACGCTAAAAGGTTCGTTTCGTTCGGCAAGTCAAATTGATCGTTTCCCTTCACTTTGTTTTCGATGGAAGGTTGTCTTGCCGCCTGAAGCACGGCTGCGGAAGATAATTGCAATTAGCTTATAAATAATTATTTGCGCACTTTCCATTCATCGGGAAAAAATGTCATTGCGGCAAGCCGCCTGCTTTCGTCGCGTGCGCGATCATGGAATGAGACCGGTTCCCAAAAGCTCTGGAAGTGTGAACTTGCCCGGGGCTCCTTCTTCGTCTAGGGTCTGCGGGCTTTGCATAGGAGCATCCGCAACGTGAAAGAAGAAGAGAAGACGGTCTCGCAGGAGGGTCTGCCCGATCCCCAGAATTCCGGTTCGCTGGCCATTCAGGGCGCGAACGTGCCGATCATGCAGGTGGGCATGTCCGATTTCCGCCTGCCGCTGCGCTATGCGACGAAGGGCCGGGGCGTGATGACGCTGGAAACGAGCGTGACGGGCACCGTGTCCCTCGCGGCGGATTACAAGGGCGTGAACATGTCGCGCATCATGCGGGGCTTCTACCGCTTTGAGAACCGCGTCTTCACCCCGGAGCTCCTAGAGGAAATCCTGCGCGAGATGAAGGAGGAGCTCGGCTCCAGCCGCGCGCGCCTCAAGCTCAGTTTTTCCTACCCGATCCTGAAGGAAAGCCTGCGGAGCGGCCTGGCCGGCTGGCAGTATTACGACGCGGCCTTCGAGGGCTCCATCGACGACCTCGACGTCTTCACGCGCATCGTCCATTTCGACTACGTCTATTCCAGCGCCTGCCCCTGCTCGGCGGAACTTTCCGAGCACGCGAAGAACCACCGGGGCGTGTACGCGGTGCCGCACTCCCAGCGCAGCCGGGCCCGCATCTCCGCCGCCGTGGCGCGCGGGAGCTTTTTGGCCATCGAGGATTTGCAGCAGCTCGCCCTCGCCGCCGTGCCGACGGAGACGCAGGTGATGGTTAAGCGTGACGACGAGCAGGCCTTTGCCGAACTCAACGGCGAGCACCTCATGTTCGTGGAGGACGCCGCGCGCCTCTTCTTCGAGAAGCTGGACGCCGACCGCCGCATCGCGGACTTCCAGGTGGTGATCGTCCACATGGAGAGCTTGCACAGCCACGACGCCGTGGCCGTCATCAACAAGGGTGTGGACAAGGGTTTTCAGGCGACGATCGAGGACTTCCGCAGCCTGCGATAGCCGTTCCGGTCAGCGCCGCGTTCCGAGGCGGTCGCCCATCCGCGCGTAGGTCTCGATGCCTTTTGCGGAGTTCGCGGCAAGATCCTCCGCGAACACGAGGCGTCCGGGTTCGAAAACCGTGATGACGGTGGAGCCGCCGAAGAGGAAGAGACCCTTGGGGTCCCCCTTTGCGACGGGCCGCCCGGGGACGAAGCCCTGCACGATGCGCCCGACACACGCCGCGCCGACCTCCACGAGGGCCACGCGCCCGAATATCTCCGTTTGCAGGATCGTCACGGCCCGTTTGTTCTCCGCGAGGCTCCGCGCCCCGGCGGCGAGGGCCACGGGGCTCACGGAATCGAGCGGGCCCTTGATTTTGCGGGCTTCTCCGGGAATTCCCGCGAGGGGGAAGTGGAAGCGGTGGTAGTCCGTGGGGCAAAGGCGCGAGACGAGCAGCGCCCCGCCTTCAAAGGGTGCGGCGGCGTCCCTGCCGCCAAGGAGCTCCGCCAGCGTGAAGGGCCGTCCCTTGACGACGAGGCCGGAGAGGTCCGCGCCGTCGGGGTAGGCGAGGTGCCGCCCGTCCGCGGGCAGGATCGTCGCGAGGGGATCGGCGTCGATGGGACGTGCCCCCGGCTTCACCCTGCGGGAGAAAAACTCGTTGAAAGAGGCCCATTCCCCGGCGGCGGGGGGCTCGAACTCGCTGAGGTCGATTGCATAGTGCACGACAAAGTCCGCAATCCAGCCTGCGCTCGCCTTCGAGTTCATCCATGCTCCGAAGAGCAGGGAGAACCACGCCCTCTTCACCGCCGCAAAGCGCGCCACCCTCCCCAGCGGATTGCCGTACACAAAGCGCAGCCAGCCCTCGCCGTACACGGCCTCCTCCACCATCGTTTTCCGATAGCGGTCAAAATACAGGACTTTGTCGTTCATCGGACTCAATGAAGGGAAATCGGGTTTCTTCTTCGGACAGTGTTATGGGAATCGTGCCACCCGGAAAGGGAAACCTTGCTTATCAGGCAAGGCGGCTGAAGGGGGTATGGCGAGCGAATTGTGGGCGAAACTGTTTGGGCGTCGCCTCCAAAAGTCCCGGAGAAGGCCGCGGCGACGGCGATCCCGGAATGAGGGTTCAGGCAATCTGCCGCGAGAAACGAAAGTGGCTGCGCGAAAACCCTTCGCGCTCGTAGAAGCGGTGTGCGGCCTCCCGGCGGCGGTTGCAGGCAACTTCCAGAAGCGGGGCCCCCATCGCCTTCGCCTCGCCTTGCGCGGCGGCAACGAGCTGAGCGCCGATTCCCCGAGCGCGGAATTCCTCCGCGACGCAGAGTTCCATGATCTCGGCCACGATCCCTGCGTGGTGAAGCTGCGCCTCCACGCGCAGGTGCAGCATCCCGGCAACCGCGCCCCCGCACTCCGCCACAAGGACGCGGTGCGCCGGGCTTGCGAGGATTTCGCCAAAAATCCGTTCCGTCACGTCAGGGTCGAGGTTCGTGTCTTCCAGCAAGCAAAGGAGCCGGTGGACGCTCCCGGAGTCCTCGGCCCGGGCCGATCGGATGGGCGTGTTTTCCATTGGCGGATTCTTCTGCGCGGCGCCCGGGTTCTCAAAACAATTCGCGCTTCCCCACGTCTGCAGCGCGTGCTTGCGGTGGCGGCGGCGGGCCTGTAGCGTGGCTTCCCATGTCTCTTGACGCCCTTCCCAGCCTTTTGCAGAACGCCGAAAACGTCGTCTCCCTCGACGAACTCAAGGCGAAGCTCGCCCTGAACCGCCCGCTGCGCGTGAAGCTCGGCGTGGACCCCACGCGGCCCGATCTCACCTTCGGCCACATGGTGGTGTTCAACAAGCTGCGCCAGTTTCAGGACGCGGGGCATCAAGCCGTCCTTGTCATCGGCGACTTCACGACGCTCATCGGCGACCCCTCGGGCCGCTCCTCCACGCGCCCGGTGCTGACGGAGGCGGAGATCAAGGAGAACGCCAAGACGTATGTGGAGCAGGCCTTCCGCGTCCTTGATCCCGCGAAGACCGAGGTCCGCTACAACAGCGAGTGGTTCGGCAAGCAGAGCTTCTTCGACTGTCTGAAACTGGCGCGCCAGATGACGGTGGCGCGGATGCTGGAGCGCGACGATTTTTCCAAGCGGTACGCCTCGAACACGCCGATTTCCATCATCGAGTTCCTCTACCCGCTCCTGCAGGGTTACGACAGCCTCATGCTGAATGCGGACGTGGAGCTCGGCGGGCAGGATCAGACTTTCAACCTCCTTGTGGGCCGGCAGATCCAGAAGGACGCCGGGATGCCCGAACAGGTCATCATGACGCTGCCGCTCCTTGTCGGCACGGACGGCGTCAAGAAGATGAGCAAGAGCTACGGCAACTACATCGCCTTCAACGACACCGCCAAGGACATGTTCGGCAAGATCATGTCGATCGGCGACGAGGCAATGTGGACCTACTACCGGCTCCTCCTCTGCAAGACCCCCGCCGAGATCGAGGCGATGAAGGCGCTCCACCCGATGGAGATGAAAAAGCAGCTTGCCGCCACCCTCGTGAACAAGATCGCGGGTGCCGGCAAGGGCGACTACGAAAGGGCCCAGTTCGAAAAGGTCTTCTCCAAGGGCGACCTGCCGGACACCATGCCGGAGTTCGCGTGGGACGCACTCTCCGCCGCTCCCGAAGCCAAGATCTTCGACCTCATGGCCGCGACGAAACTCCCCGCCTTCCCCTCCAAGAAGGAATGCCGCCGCATGATCGAACAGGGCGCGGTGAAGGTGATCGCCGACGGGACCGAGGAAAAGGTCTCGGACGTCAATTACACCCTCAAGAAGCCCGCAACTCCCGTGATCGTGCAGGCCGGGAAACGGAACTTCTTCAGGATACAGCCGTAGGTCGTGCGGTGCTCCGTGGCGTTCGTTCCCGAAACGGCCATTTGTCCTGCGGATTGTTCCCTCAGACTCAAAAAACATTTGTTAGAACGAAGTCGCGATTGGCGGGCTTGGCGGAACACGTCTAGGTTTTCCGCATGGCCAAGACTCCCAAATGCATCGGCATCCTGACCTCCGGGGGTGACTGCCCCGGACTCAACGCGGCGATCCGCGGCGTCGCGAAAGCAGCGCTGCACCACGGAATCCGCGTCGTCGGCATCCAGGACGGCTTCCGGGGTCTGGTGGAAAACCGCACCGTGGCGCTCGACGCCCGGACAGTGAGCGGCATCCTGACCCTCGGGGGCACGCTCCTCGGGACAAGCCGCGACAAGCCGCACAAGATGGACATGGGCGGGAAGATCATGGACATGACCGATGTGGCCCTAGCCAACGCGCAAAAGCTCCAGATCGACTGCCTGGTGGCCCTCGGGGGCAACGGCACGCAGAAGAACAGCCTGCGCCTTGCCAAACAGGGTCTGCCCGTCGTCACCCTCCCCAAGACGATCGACAACGACGTGTGGGGCACCGACATTTCTTTCGGCTTCGACACGGCCCTCGGCATCGCGACGGAAGCCATTGACCGTCTGCACACCACTGCCACGAGCCACCACCGCATCATCGTGTGCGAGATCATGGGGCATTCCGCCGGGTGGCTGGCGCTCGGCTCCGGCATCGCGGGCGGCGCGGACGCGATTTTGATCCCGGAGATCCCCTACCGCATCGAGGCCGTGGCGGAGCATCTGGAACAGCGCCGCCGCACGGGCCGCCGCTTCTCGATCATCGCGGTGGCGGAGGGCGCCCTTTCCGAGGAGGAGGCCGCCGCACGTCGCGAGAGCGCAGAGGAGGAGGATTCGGACGATCCGCCGATGCCCGCTCTCGCCAAGGTGAAGAAGAAAAAGAAGAAAGGCGGCGAAGAGGAATCGCTCTGGACCTCCACCGAGGAAGGCCGTCCCCTCGTCCACGAGCCGATGGCCAGCCGCATCGCGCGCGAGGTCCAACAACTGACTGGCGTGGAGGCCCGTGTGACGAGCCTGGGCCACGTGCAGCGCGGCGGCGGGCCCTCGGCGGCGGACAGGCTCCTCTGCACGCGCCTAGGCACCGCGGCGACGGAAATGATTCTGGACGGAGGGTCAGACTGTATGATGGCCGTGAAAGGCACGGAGATCGTCCCGGTCCCGCTCAAAGAAACCGCCGGGAAGACCAAGACCGTGCCCGCCGACCACGAGTGGATCCGCACGGCGCAGCTTGTGGAAACCTGCATGGGCCGGTAGAGCCCCGCCGCACCTCGCCCTTTTCTGTCTTTTTCTGCCACGCCACGCCGCGCCGCTTGAAAAATCCTCCCGCGCGCGGATACTCGGGCGGATCGTGAACGCGCTGGAGGCACTCAAGACCCACTTTGGTTTCGACCGCTTCCGTCCGGGGCAGGAGGAGATTGTGCAGACCGTCCTTTCCGGGCGGGACAGTCTCGTCGTGATGCCGACGGGCGGCGGCAAGAGCCTGTGCTACCAGCTCCCGGCGCTGCTGCTGGAGGGCCCGACCCTTGTCGTCAGCCCGCTCATCGCCCTCATGAAGGACCAGGTGGACGGCCTGCGGGCGAAAGGGATCGAGGCGGAGACGATCAACAGCACCCTTTCCGCCTCCGAACAGGACGAGAAGATCGCCGCCCTCGCGGAAGGGCGGATCCGGCTCCTGTACGTGGCCCCGGAAAGGTTCGGACAGCGCCGCTTTGTCGAGGCCCTGCGCCGCGCGAAGCCCGCCCTCGTGGCCGTGGACGAGGCGCACTGCGTCAGCCAGTGGGGGCACGACTTCCGGCCCGACTACCTAAAAATAGGCAAAGCCCTGAAGCAGGTGGGCGAGGTGCCCGTCGCCGCCTTCACCGCCACGGCCACGCCGGACGTCCGCCGCGACATCGTGGAGCACCTGATGCTGAAGGACCCCGCCGTCTTCGTCACGGGCTTTGCGCGGGAAAATCTCTCCTTCTCCATCGTGCGCACCCCGCGCAAGATGGACAAGTTCCGGCACCTCAAGAGCCTCGTCGAAAAGGAGAAGAGCGGCATCATCTACTGTGCGACGCGCAAGAAGGTGGAGGAGGTCTTCGAGGAGGTGGAAAGCTGGGGGACGAGGGTGATTGCCTACCACGCGGGCATGGCCGAGGAAACCCGGACGAGAGCGCAGGAGAAGTTCATGAGCGGACGCGCGAGCGTCGCCGTGGCCACCAACGCCTTCGGCATGGGCATCGACCGCTCCGACATCCGCTTCGTCGCGCACTACGAGATGCCCGGCAGCGTGGAGGCCTACTATCAGGAGGCGGGCCGCGCGGGCCGCGACGGAGCACCGGCGCGCTGCGACTTCCTCTACTCTTACGCGGACAAGCGGGTGCAGGAATTTTTCATCGAGGGCTCGAACCCCGGGATCGAGACGGTGCGCCTTCTCTGGGAGTTTTTGCGCAAGAAGGCGGACGGCCTCGGCGAGGTGCGCATGTCGATCGGCAGCATGAACGAGGCTCTCGGCCTCAAGAACGAGATGGCCCTCGGGAGCGCCCTGACGCTCCTCATGCGCGCGGGTTACGTGGACCGCTTCGACCTCCCCGGCGAGCGCATGCGCGGCACGCGCCTGGTCAAAGGCGACGTTCCAGCCTCGAAGCTCGAAATCGACGAGGACGCGATGGCCGAGAAGGAACGCCGCGACAATGCGCGGCTTCAGGCGGTGATCGACTATGCGGAGGCGAAGACCTGCCGTCAGGAGTGGATGCTCCATTACTTTGGCGACGAAAACGCAAAACCCTGCGGGAAGTGCGACTGGTGCCGACGCGGCGAGCGCCCCGGGATGGAGACCCTTTCGGAGGAACGCCAGCTTACCCTGCGCAAGGCCTTGAGCGGCGTCGCACGGATGTCGCGGCGCGTGGAGGGCGGCTGGATCGGCCTTTACGGCACCGGGCGGATCGCGGAAATGCTCTGCGGGAAGGAGACCGGCCCCATGCGCGAGCACGGCCTGCACACGCTCTCCACCTTCGGCCTGTTGAAGTCGGAGGGCGTGGACTTCGTGAAGGCACTGCTGGAGGAGTGCCTCACGACGGGACTCCTGCGGAAAGAGGGCGCGGAATACCCCGTCGTCGCCCTGACTCCCCTCGGCGCGGAGGCGATGCGCGGGGAGTTTGTCCCCACTCTGCTCTGGCCTGGCACGCGGCCCGCGAAAGAGAAGCGCAGGGAATCAGCGGACGACGCAGCCCCCGCCAGCGCGCGCGAGGCCCTTGACGAGACGGAGATCCCCGCCGCCAAACCGAAGAAGCGCCGGGCTAGGCGCGGCCTCTTTGACGAAGACGAGGACGAGGCCCCGGGCTTTGCAAGGCTTCTGGACGAACTCAAGAAGAAGCGTCTGGAGATCGCCCATTCGCGCCATGTGAAGGCCTACCAGATCTTCCCCGACAAGACGCTGGAGGCCATCGCCCGTGCGAAGCCTCTCACGGAAAAAGAGGCCCTGAACCTCCCCGGCATCGGCCCGCACAAGGCGAGCCACGAGTTCCCCGCCTTCGTGGAGACGATCCGGGATTTCGGATAGGCCGACCCGCTACTGCCGCGTGAGGACCACGCCGCGGTCGATGCCCATCGCGAGCCTCTCCGACGCGGCAAAGCCCGCCGCCTTCGCCGCCTCCACCTCCGCGAGGAAGTCCCGCATCGAGACATGAAAGAAAGGCGGCTCCACGAAGAGGACCTTGCCCCGCGGCTTCATGAAGGCGGCGAATTCCGCAAAGAGAGACGCAACGTCCGGTACCTCGTGCGCCACGTAGAAAAGGAGGGCGAAATCCGCCTTCTCCGCGATCGGCGTGCCATCGCACAGGTGCGGTACGATGCGATCCGAAAGGCCCGCCTTGGCCGCATTCGCCTTCAGCCGGTCCAGCATCCCCGTCTGCAAATCCGCCGCGATCACGCGTCCGGTTTCTCCCACCATCCGCGCCATCGGCAGGGTGAAAAAGCCCGGTCCGCAGCCGTAATCGACGGCGGTCATACCTTCCGTAAGGTATGGAAAGAGCATTTTCTCCGGCTTGTGGACAAGGCGGCGCAGGCGGCATTCCAACCCCCCGGCGAGACTCGCGGGACAAATGTGCTTTTTGCTCATGAGACGGCGGCTACGGCGGTGAATTCGATTTCCAGCGAAAGCTCCGCGCGGCAAATCTCCGCGCGATGCACCCGCACGCGGTCGCCGGGACGGGCAAAGTGGCGGGAAAGAAGGTCCAGAAAAAACCCGCTGTCGGCACCCGGGCGGATGAAGATGTTCACGTGCCGCACTGCATTCGTGCCGAGCCCGGCGGCGACGAGCTGCTCCTCCATGATGCGGAGGTTGTCGATCGCGGCGGCGCACTCGCCAGCGGGGCTCCGGGCGACGGATTCGCTTCCCTTGACCGCCGCCGTGCCGGAAACAAAGCCCACCTTTGCCCCGCCGATCTCGCAGAGCGTCGCGCGGGCGAAACAAGGCGGACGCGGCCCGTACGCTTCCGGGTACCGCCACGCGGACACCTGCGAGGGGTTTTCGAAGCGCGCAAGAGGCCCCTTCACCGCAACAAAGGAGACGTGCAAAAGGTCCCCATAGCCGCCGATGTCTGTCGCCGCGGGCAGCCGGGATGCCGCCTCCATCCCCAAGCGTCGGTCATAGGCGCGGGCCCTCCCGACGTTGAAGGCGCGGTAGTTCTCAAGGCCGTTCACCACGCGGTTCACCCCCGGGATCACGTGCCACGCCCGAACGATCTCCCATCCTTCCGTTGCCGCGAAGAGTTTCCCGCAGGCGTCGAAGGCAGCCTCCTCCATGCCCGAAGCAACGGAAAACCTCCCGCCGCCGACGAGCGCCCCGCAGCGCTCCGCCACGGCAAATTCCCCGATCGGCGCATATGCCGTGAAGGCGTCGGGAGTCTCCACCCCCTCAAACCCTGGCAGAAAGAGCCGCTGCGCCGCAAGCACAGCCGAAAGATCGGCGTGAAGGCCGGAACGAAAAGATGCCTCGCCCATTGCAAACAAGGATGTGTAAAGCCGCCGCGCCGTCAACGCGGGGAAGAATCAAATCTCCATTTCCACCGGGCGCTGCCAGAGCGCTAGTCGAACACCACCGTCTTGTTCGCGAAGGTGAGGATGCGGTTTTCGAGGTGCCAGCGCACCGCCTGCGCGAGGACGCTCTTTTCCAGGTCGCGGCCCTTGCGCTGGAGGTCCGCCACGCTGTGCCGGTGGTTCACCGCTGCGACGGCCTGCTGGATGATCGGGCCCTCGTCGAGCTTGGCGGTGGCGTAGTGCGCGGTGGCGCCGATGAGCTTTACGCCCCGTTTGTAGGCCTGCTCGTACGGGCGCGCCCCTGCGAAGGCCGGGAGGAAGGAATGGTGGATGTTGATGACCGGGCAGCCGATGTTCGCGATGAACCAGTCCGAAAGGATCTGCATGTAGCGCGCCATGACGACGAGCTCCACGCCCGCCGCGCGGCACAGGGCCACCTCCTCGGCCTCGGCCTGCGCCTTGTTCTCCTTGGTCACCGGGATAAAGTGGAAGGGGACGCCATAATTGGCGCACGCCGCCTCCATGTCCGGGTGGTTGGAGATGACGAGCGCAACGGTGCAGGGCATTTCCCCCGCTTTCCAGCGAAGGAGAAGGTCGTGGAAGCAGTGGTCGATCTTCGAGACGAAGACCGCGATTTTCGGTTTGGCGTCGCTTCGGGCGACCCTCACCTCCATGCCGAGCTCGTCCCGGGCGATTTTCGTAAAGAGATCCGCCTCCTTCGCAAGATCGTCGCCCGCGGGAACCCATTCGATGCGCTGGAAGAAGATGTTCGCGTCGGCGTCGCGATGCTGGTCGGCATGCAGGATGTTGCCGCCGCGCCCGAAGATCCACCCCGCGGTGCGGGCGACAAGGCCCGGCTTGTCCGGACCGTGAAGGAGTGCGACGAGACTGACGGGGCTGGATTCACTCATGACGATTGCGTGATGTTAGTCCGCGGGCAGACTCTTCGTGCGGACGATCTCCCCGTAGCGCTGCAGGCTCTGCACGCTGATGTCCTTCTTGCGCAGGGCGTAGAGGGCGTTCACCGCCGTGCGGGCGCCGGTCATCGTCGTGAAGATCGACAGGCCCTGACGCACGGCCTCGGTGCGGATCACGTTCTCGTTCTGGCGCGGGATGGAGCCGTGCGGAGTATTGATGATCATGCAGAGGTCGCCGTTCTTGATGCGGTCGATGATGTTCGGGCGGCCCTCGTTGATCTTGAAGACGCGCGTCACCGGCACGCCGTTGTCCGCAAGGACACTTGCCGTGCCGCTTGTGGAGAAGATGTTGAAGCCGAGGGCCACGAGCCTGCGGGAGATGTCCACGGCGATGTGCTTGTCGGCATCCTTCACCGAGACGAAGACATTGCCCTTTTGCGGGAGCGGGGTGCCGATGGCCATCTGGGTCTTGGCAAAGGCGATGCCGAGGTCCGTATCCAGGCCCATGACCTCGCCCGTGGAGCGCATCTCGGGCGTCAGCATGACGGGAGCCCCGGGGAAGCGGACGAACGGGAAGACGGATTCCTTGACCGCCCAGTAGGGTGGGGTGACCTCCTTCTCGAAGCCGAGGTCCTTGAGCTTGGCACCCGCCATGCAGAGGGAGGCGAGCTTGGCCAGAGGCACGCCGATCGCCTTGCTGACGAAGGGCACCGTGCGGGACGCGCGGGGATTCACCTCGATGATGTAGAGGTCGTCGCCCTTGATCGCGTACTGCACGTTCATCAGGCCCACCACATGCAGCTCGCGGGCCAGCGCGTATGTCGCCTCGCGCACGTCGCGCAGCATCTTGCGGCCCAGCGTGTGCGGGGGCATGACCATCGCCGCGTCGCCACTGTGGACGCCCGCGAATTCGATGTGTTCCAGCATGCCGCCGATGACCGTTGTCTCGCCGTCGGAAATCGCGTCCACGTCGAGTTCGATCGTGTCCTCAAGGAACTTGTCCAGGAGCACCGGCTTGCCGGGAGCGACCTCGAAGGCCTGCTTCACCACGGCGCGCATCTCGTCCTCGTTATAGACGATGAACATGCCGCGTCCGCCGAGGACGAAACTGGGGCGAAGAAGAATCGGGAAGCCGATCTCGCCAGCGTGGACGTAGGCCTGCTCCTCGGTCAGCGCCGTGGCGTTGCGCGGCTGCTGGAGGCCGATCTTGTCCAAAATCTCCTTGAAGAGCTGGCGGTCCTCCGCCGTGTCGATCATCTCCGGGCTCGTGCCGATGATGTTGACGCCGTTCTTCTTGAGAAGCGAGGCAAGGTTCAGGGGCGTTTGCCCGCCAAACTGCACGATGGCACCCACGCACTGCTCCTGACGGTACACCGAAAGCACGTCTTCGAGGGTCAGCGGCTCAAAGTAGAGGCGGTCGGAAGTGTCGTAGTCGGTCGAGACCGTCTCGGGATTCGAGTTCACCATCACCGTCTCGTAACCGGCCTCGCGCAGGGCGAAGGACGCGTGCACGCAGCAGTAGTCGAACTCGATGCCCTGACCGATGCGGTTTGGGCCGCCGCCGAGGATCATGATCTTCTTCTTGTCGGAAGGCCGCACCTCGTTCTCCGCGCCGTAGCTCGAATAATAGTAGGGCGTGAAGGCCTCGAACTCCGCCGCGCAGGTATCGACAAGGCGGTACACCGTCTTGACACCCATGCCCTCGCGTAGCGAGCGGACCTCCTCAAGGCTCTTGCCGAGGAGATTGGAAAGCTGGGCGTCGGAAAAGCCGGCTTCCTTGGCCGCGCGCATTTCCTCGGGCGTGATGTGGCCGCTCTTGCCCGCTTCGGCAAGGGCCTTCTCCATCTGGACGATCTCGAAGAGCTGCTCTAGGAACCAGCGGTCGATATAGGAAAGCCGGAAGACGTCTTCCACGCTCATTCCCGCGAGGAAGGCGTAGCGGATGTAATAGACCCTTTCCGCCGTCGGGTGGACGAGGAAGTGCTTGATCTCGTCCATCGGGGGAAGGACGTTCTTGCCCCACTTGCCGCCGCCGCCCAGGCCCGGCGCGCCGGTTTCGAGGCTGCGCATGGCCTTCTGGAAGGATTCCTTGAAGGTGCGGCCTATGGCCATCGCCTCGCCCACGCTCTTCATGGAGCTCGTCAGGGTGGTGTCGGCCTTGGGGAATTTCTCGAAGGTGAAGCGCGGGATCTTCGTCACCACATAATCGATCGTGGGCTCGAAGCAGGCGGGCGTTTTGCGCGTGATGTCGTTTTTAAGCTCATCGAGGGCGTAGCCGACGGCCAGCTTCGCGGCGATCTTGGCGATCGGGAAGCCCGTGGCCTTGCTCGCCAGCGCCGAGGAGCGCGACACGCGGGGATTCATCTCGATCACCACCATGCGCCCGTTCTGCGGATTCACGGCGAACTGGATGTTCGAGCCGCCGGTCTCCACACCCACCTCGCGGATGCAGGCGAAGGAGGCGTCGCGCATGATCTGATACTCCTTGTCCGTCAGGGTCAGGATCGGCGCCACCGTGATGGAGTCGCCCGTGTGGACGCCCATGGGGTCGAAATTCTCGATCGAGCAGATGACGACGCACTGGTCCTTGTGGTCGCGCATCACCTCCATCTCGTATTCCTTCCAGCCCGCGAGGTATTCCTCGATCATGATCTCGTGGACCGGGCTCGCCGCGAGGCCTCTTTTTGCGAGGTCCTCCATCTCGTCGCGGTTGTAGGCCACGCCGCCGCCGGTTCCGCCGAGGGTGAAGCTCGGGCGCGAAATGAGCGGATAACCGATGCGGTCCGCCGTATCGAGGGCGTCCTTGAGGGTCGTGACGACGCCCGATTGCGGCACGTCGAGGCCGATCTTGATCATCGCCTCCTTGAAAAGTTCGCGGTCCTCGCCCTTGCGGATCGCCTCGGCCTTCGCGCCGACGAGTTCCACGTTGTACTTGGCCAGAATCCCGAGCTCGTGGAGCTTCATCGTGAGGTTCAGGGCCGTCTGTCCGCCCAAGGTCGGCAGGAGCGCGTCCGGCTTTTCCTTGGCGATGATGCGCTCGATCACCTCCGGGGTCAGCGGCTCCACGTAGGTGACGTCCGCGAAGTCCGGGTCCGTCATGATCGTCGCCGGGTTCGAGTTCACGAGGACGACGCGGTACCCCTCCTCGCGCAGGGCCTTGCACGCCTGCGTGCCGGAATAGTCGAATTCGCACGCCTGGCCGATGATGATCGGGCCGGAGCCGATGATGAGGATCGTGTGGAGATCTGTGCGCTTGGGCATGGTGGAAATTCCTTTCGCGGAAGGCGTCCCGATTTTTCACAAAATCCGCGCGGCTGGCAAACAGGACTTCTCCGATTTGCAGACCCCGGGAACGCCGCCCCGCAGCGAGGGCTCAAAAAATTCCCGTCAGTAAACAAATCCAAAGCCCGCTCCGCAAGAGTTTTTGGGGGGGAACCCAACCGCTGTGGCTACCGCCCGATCCCGCAGATGCGCGACACCGCTTCCTCGAAGTCCGCGGCGCCGCTTAGGATCTCGATCTCCACGCGCAGGTAATACATGGGGAGCGGGCTTTTTACGTTCGGCTCGATGCGGACGGCGTCCTTCTCGGTGGTGACCAAGATCTCCGCACCGGCGGTCTGGGCGTCCTCGAAGACCTCGGAGAGCTCCTCCTGATCGAAGCGGTGGTGGTCGATGAACCGTGTGCGGGCGACTATTGAAGCGCCGTGCTTGCGGACGAAATTCTCAAAACTCTCCGGCGCGGCGATGGCGGAAAGGCAGGCGACCTTTTTGCCCGAGAGGAAGGAGAGATGCTTTTCCTCCGTCCCGAAGACCTCGCGCAGGTACCGGGGCGCATGGGTGCATTCGATGATCTCCACGTCCGGGCGCTCGGCATGGATCCGCGCCTCCAGAGCCGGGTCCGGCACGCCGTCGCTTTTTGTGAGGAAGACGTAGCTTGCGCGGCGCAGGTGCGAGACGGGCTCGCGCAAAATCCCGCGCGGGATGAGGCTCCCGTTGCCGAAGGGGTTTGTCTTGTCCACGAGCAGGATCTGCATGTGATCCTTCAGGCGAAAATACTGGAAGCCGTCGTCGAGGATCAGCGTATCCGCGCCGAAGTGCCGCACGGCGTACTGCCCGGCCTTCACGCGGTCCTTGTCCACGACGACCGCCACGCCCGGCAGGTTCCGCGCCAGCATGTAGGGCTCGTCCCCGGCGTCGAGCGAGTTGAGGAGCACCTTCGTCCCGTCGCTCACCACCTTGGGGGGCGTCGGCTCCTGATGCACCAGCCAGCGCCACGCCTTGTGCAGGAGCGGCTCCTTGCGGCTCTTGTAACCGCGCGAAAGGATCGCCACCTTGCGGCCCCGCGCCGAAAGCGCCCTTGCGAGGCGTTCCACGACCGGCGTCTTGCCCGTCCCGCCCATCGTGAGGTTCCCGACGACGATCACCATGCAGCCAAGGTGCGCGTCCTGCAGGATGCGGTTCTTGTAAAGGAAGAGCCGCAGCTTCACGATCCCGGTGAAGAGCCACGAAAACCCCTTGAGAAACGCGCCGAAGAAGAAGGCCGCCCTGCCCTCCGCACGGTCGTACACCACGTCCACGGCAAAGTGCATGAAGCGCGTGCCCATCCGCCGCAGCGACGCGCGGAAGGCCGCCCAGTCGCCCCGCAGGCCCTCGTCGCCGTCCCAGTCGTCGTACATATCCTCCGCATCCTGCCGTGGCGGCGTGATGGGAGCGGCGACTTTCACTGGTTCCTCGGTTGGCAAGAGCGCCTTTATATGGTACAGTGACCGGCCTTTCCAAGTTGTTTCCGATGCGGGCGATCCAGCCTCGCGCGGGTCTCTTCGACACCCGGATGGGGAAAAGTTTGATTGACGAGGAGGCGCCCGAGTGGTTGAGAGGCTCTTTTGCTGCTGCCTGCTCAAGAAGAAATGCACATCCATCTGTTAAAATCAAAAATCCTTCGGGCCGAGGTCACCGACAGCAGCCTCAACTACGAGGGCAGCCTTGGCATTGACTCCGACCTCATGGCGAAGGTCGGCCTGCTTCCCTACGAGAAAATCCTCGTGGGCGACATGGCCTCGGGCAACCGCTTCGAGACCTACGCCATCCCCGCGCCCGCGGGCAGCCGCACGATTGCGCTCAACGGCGCCGTCGCGCGCCTGGGCCAGGTGGGCGACCTCCTCGTCATCATGAGCTTTGCGGAGGTGACGCCCGAGGAGGCGAAGACGCACGAGCCCCGCATCCTCGTCATGACCGAACGCAACAGCCGCATCGTCCGCTCCAGCAACCTCCTTTCCTCCTAACCTTTCACGCAAACCCCGACTCTCACACGAACATGACGCCAAAGCTCTACATTCCCGGCCCGATCGCCGTCTCCGAAGCCGCCTTCGCGGCCATGAGCCATCCGATGATCGGCCACCGCAGCAAGGACTTCGCGGCCCTGTACGCCGAGATCCAGACCGGCTTGCAACAGCTCGCCGGCACGAAGGATCCCGTTTACCTCTCCACCAGCTCCTCGTGGGGCAGCATGGAAGGCGCGATCCGCAACGTCGTTGCGAAGAAGGTCCTCTGCTGCATGAACGGCGCCTTCTCCGACAAGTGGCTGGACGTGTCCCGCCGCTGCGGCAAACAGGCCGAGGGCATCCAGTTCGAATGGGGCGAGCCCGTCGATCCCGAAGCGGTCCGCAAGGAACTTTCCAAGGGCGGCTACGACGCCATCACGATTATCCACAACGAGACCTCCACCGGCACCATGACGGATCTCGCGGCCCTCATGAAGGTCGTGCGCGAGTTCCCGGAAGTGGTCTCCATCGTCGATACGGTGAGCAGCTTCTCCGCCGTGCCGACGCCCAAGGACGCCCTCGGCATCGACGTCCTCATCACCGGCACGCAGAAGGCCATCGCCCTGCCTCCGGGCCTCTCGCTCCTCTCTGTCTCCAAGAAGGCGCTCGACCGCGCCCGCACCGTGGAAGGCCGTGGCTACTACTTCGACTTCGTGGAGTTCGACGAGAACCACAAGAAGAACAACACGCCCTCCACCCCGGCGATCTCCCTCATCTTCGGCCTCCAGTTCCGCCTGAACGATATCGCGAAGGAGGGTCTTGAAAACCGCTACGCCCGCCACGTGAAGACGAACAACATGCTTCGCGACTGGGCAAAGCGTCGCGGCATGGCAATGTTCCCGAAGGCCGGTTACGAGTCCCGCAGCTTGGTCTGCGTGAACACGCCCGCCGACGTGGACATGGAGAAGGTCAACAAGATTCTCAAGAGCGACTACAACTGCATGATCAACCTCGGCTACGGGAAGATCAAGGGCAAGACCTTCCGCATCTCGAACATGGGCGACGAGACGGAAGCGACGATCGGCGAACTGATCACCCAGCTCGACGACGCCTTCAACAGGTCGCGCCGCTAATTTCTGCCAAACGCCGCGCGGACCGTTCCGCGCGGCGTTTTTGTAGAGACCCCCGAATTTTTTCTCCCTCATGAAGACCCTCATCATTGCAGAAAAACCGAGCGTGGCGCGCGACATCGCGGCGGCTCTCGGCGTGAAGAAAAAGGTGGGGGACTATCTGGAGGACGATCGCTACGTGATTGGCAACGCCGTGGGTCACCTCGTGGAGCTTTTGATGCCCGAGGACATCGACCCGAAGCTGCGCCGCTGGAAGATGGATTCGCTCCCCATCATCCCGAAGGAATTCGACGTGAAGCCGATCGAGAAGACCAAGGACGTCTTTGCCGGCCTCAAGAAGCAGATGGCACGCAAGGATGTGACGGAGCTCATCAACGCCTGCGACGCGGGCCGCGAGGGCGAGCTCATCTTTAGTTACATCACCCAAGCCGCGGGCTGCAAGAAGCCCGTCAAGCGCCTCTGGATGCAGAGCATGACGCGCAAAGGCATCCTCGACGCCTTTGAACACCTGCGCGAGGGAGGCGAGATGCAGGCCCTCGACGGCGCGGCCCGCTGCCGCAGCGAGGCGGACTGGCTCATCGGCATCAACGGCACGCGCGCGATCACCGCCCGTATGTTCGGCAACCGTCCGGGCAAGGCCGCCACGGTGGGAAGGGTGCAGACCCCGACCCTCGCCCTCGTCGTGGAGAGGGAGCGTGCCATCCGGAACTTCGTCCCGAAGGATTACTGGCGCCTCAAGGGAATTTTCGACATCGCCTCGGGCCGGTACGAGGGCGTGTACCAGAAGCCCAACTTCAAGAAGGCCAATGGCGAGGAAGGTGACGACCGCGCCGACCGCCTCTGGGAGCAGGCGCAGGCCGACGCCATCCTTGCGGAGGCCTCCGCCGCGAAAACCGCCGAAGTTGCCGAGGAAAAGAAGCGCACGCGGCAGAGCTCTCCGCGCTTGTACGACCTGACCACCCTCCAGCGCGAGGCGAACAACCGCTATGGCATGTCCGCTGGCGGGACGCTCCGCGCCGCGCAGAGCCTTTACGAGAAGCACAAACTCCTCACCTACCCGCGCACGGATTCCCGCACCCTGCCGGAGGATTACGTGCCCGTCTGCAAGGCGGTGATGGGGAACCTCGCGACCGGCTCTTCCGAGAGCCGCGACGGCCTCTCCCCGCACGCCGCGAAGGCCCTCGACGAGGGCATGATCCGCTTCGACAAGCGCATTTTTGACAACGCGGGAGTCTCGGACCACTTCGCCATCATCCCGACCGAGGCGAGCGCCGACGGCAAGAAGCTCTCCGGCGACGAGGCCCGCATCTACGACATGGTGGCGCGGCGCTTCATCGCGGCGTTTTACCCGGCGGCGGAATTCGACGTGACGACCCGCATCACCACGGTGGCGGGCCACGCCTTCCGCACGGAGGGCAAGGTGCTGGTTTTCGCGGGCTGGCTGGACGTGTACGGACGCACGGGCGCCAAGGACGAACTGCCCGCCCTCACGCCCGCCGACGGCAGGCCGCCGCTCGCGAAGGTGGCCGGGCTCGAAAAGCTCGCCGAGGCGACGCGTCCGCCCGCGCGCTACACGGAAGCGACGCTGCTCACCGCGATGGAAACCGCGGGCAAGGATTTGGACGACGAGGAACTCGTGGAGGCGATGAAGGAGAAGGGTCTCGGCACCCCCGCCACACGCGCGCAGACGATCGACCACCTCATCAACGAGCAGTACATGGAGCGTCAGGGCCGCGACCTCGTGCCGACCGGCAAGGCCGAGGGCCTCATCGATTTCCTTTGCGCGATCGAGATCCACGGCCTTGTCTCCGCACGCCTGACCGGCGAGTGGGAATACAGGCTCGGGCAGATCGAACTGGGCCGCCTCTCGCGGGAAACCTTCATGAAGGGCATCCGCGAGTATGCCGAGAAGATCGTCGGCAAGGCCAAGGCCTACACGGAGGCCGCCGACGAGCTCAAGGAAACTGCGATCGTGAGTCCCACGGACGGCAAGCCCCTCATGGAGGGCCTTCGCGCCTACAAGAGCCAGGACGGCGTCCTCACCATTTACAAGACGATCGCCAGCCGCCTGCTCTCCCCCGCCGAGGTGGAGGCCCTTGTCACCAAGGGGCAGGTGGGCCCGCTCGACGGCTTCCGTTCCAAGATGGGGCGGCCCTTCAGCGCCATTCTGCGCTTGGAGGAGGGCAAGGTGACCTTCCTCTTCGACAACACTCCGCGTCCCGCCACTCCCAATGCGGACGGCACGCCTGCCGAGGGCGAAAACGGCGAGGCCGCCGCGCCGCTCGATTTGGACAAGCTGCCGGTCGTGGGCGTCAATCCCCGCGACGGCACGCCGATGCACGAAGCGCCGAACGCCTTTGTCAGCGCCAGTTACGCGAAGGGCGACAAGGAGAAGGGCCTGCGCATCTCCCGCAAGATCCTCGGCAAGGTGATCCCTACCGAGGAGGCGAAAAAGCTCTTCGCCAACGGCGAGACCGGCGTCATCGACGGCTTCGTCTCCAAGCGCACGCACCGTCCCTTCAAGGCGATTCTCGTCCTCGACGTAAAGAAGGGCGGCATCTCCTTCAAGTTCCCGCCAAGGGAGCCCTCCGCAAAGAAGGCCCCGGCGAAGAAGGCGTAGGGAGCGCTCCGATACACCTCTGCGGACAGGCATTCGCCCATGATGTGTTGAAATCGAGGGTGCTTCGTGCTTGCATTATTGCATGAACGCAAGACTCCTGCCCCTTCTTTTCTGCATCCCAATTCTGTTTCTTTCCTCCTGCGCGACAGAACCGCCGATCTGTGCGGCAACGCGGAGCGGCGATCTTGCGGGCGTGAAAAACGCCATCGACAAGGACAGAAACGCCGTCTCAGCGCGAGGTCTCGGCGGGGCGACGCCGCTTTTACTCGCTTCGTTTTACGGCAGCATGGATCAGGCCCAGTTTCTTCTGGAGAAAGGGGCAAAAGTGGACGTCGGAGCCAGCGACGGCACGACACCCCTCATCGCAGCTGCCGAACAGGGCCATGCCGACATCGTGGAACTTCTTCTTGCGCAGGGAGCCTCTGTCAATGCGAGGGAGCGTCTCCACGGTGTTTCGGCCCTCTGGTTTGCCTCCTCGCGCGGACATCACGATATCGTGGCCTTGCTCCTCGAACACGGCGCGGACGTCAACGCCTCGGATAGAAGCGGCGTGACGCCCCTTCTGATTGCCGCCGAGAAGGGGCACGACATCATCGTCCGATTGCTTCTCAATGCGGGCGCCAAGCCCGACAGCGTGGCCAATGACGGTTACTCGCCTCTTTTTTCCGCCGCGCAGCAAGGCTATTCAAAGATCGTCAGTCTCCTTGCGGAAAAGGGTGCGGACGTCAACCGCCTCGACGACCGGGGGGCTACGCCGCTCATCATGACCGCGAACAACGGTCATCCGGACGCCGCAAAGATCCTCCTAGAGCACGGTGCGAATCCGAACCTCCGCAAGGATGCGAACCATGCGACACCTCTCATGGTCGCCATCTCGCATGGTAATGACGACATCGCCCGAATGCTCCTCGATGCTGGAGCGGACGTGAACGCCACCTCCAACGGTGGATACACAGCGTTTCTTGTCGCCTGCGGTTCGAGTAACGAGAAGCTGCTCGTCCTTCTGCTGGAAAAGGGGGCGAAGCTCGATGCTTCCACAAAGGATGGAATGACCGCACTTAACAGTCTGCTGAAAAAGTTCTGTTCGGCGCTGATGATGGCACCAGTTTCTCAAATCT
>LVBV01000008.1 GCA_001604565.1 Puniceicoccales bacterium Verruco_01
CGTATGAGCTGTTTGGGTGTCATTTCCTCGGGCCTCTGCGTGATGCGCCTGCCCTCCAGAATCGCCCGCGTCGCCTTGAAGAGCTGCCCGTGGAGCGAGTTCTTGTAGCTGTTCCACAGGTCGTTGGAGGTGCCCCTCGCGTCGCAGTAGGTGAGAACGTAGAGATAGCGCAGTGTTTCCTCGTCGGAGATGACCCGCGCGAAGGATTGCGCCGTCTGCGGGTCTTCCACGTCGAAGTGTTGCCAGAAGCGTGCCATGTCGAGGTGATGCTCCACAATGTCCAAAATTTTCGCCGAAAGATCCGGATTGTAATCCAGCCTTGCGAGCACCGTTTTGGCGATCACGGCGCCGCGGTGGGCGTGTCCGTGGATGCCGAGTCCCTTGCCGATGTCGTGCAAGAGGAGCGCCAGATAGGGCAGGGTGGGGCTGGAGCTTTCCCGCAGGGCGCGCAGGTAGGGAGCGCCCATGCGGTCCTCCGGGAAGTTGAAGATATTGTCGAGCTCCCGGATGCAGTTGAGCGTATGGAAGTCCGCCGTGAAGCGGTGGTAGAATTCGTGCTGCACGAGGCAATGCATGTTCTTCCACTCCGGAATGAACTTCTCCAGAACGCCGCAGTCGTTCATCAGGTTCAGCGTCGGGAAGACGCACCCCGGCTGCGACATGATGGCCAGGAACGCCTTGTTCGCCGTGGGCGAGAGGCTCATCTTGCGGTCGATGAGCCCCGCGTTGTTCCGGATCATGCGCTGGAACTCGATGTCGATCTGCGCGCCGGTCTGCTGGGCGTGGCGGAAGACGCGGACGAGGCGCTCCGGGTCCTCCGCGAAGACGTTTTCCGAGGAAGGCCGGATGAAGCCTTTTGTGAAGACAAAGCCGTCGTTCACCACCGGTTTGCGACGGGAGGTGATTAGATCGACAATCGAGAGCTTCCGCTCCCGCGCGTTCTGAGTGATCTTGAACTGAAGATAGGTGGAGATGCGCCGGATGCACTCGCAGTTGCGGTAGTAATCGCGCATGAAGGTCTCCACGCGCCGCGTCGTGTCGCGGTAGCGGTAGCCCAGGTACCAGGCCACGCTCACCTGCTTTTCGAGGTCCAGCAGGTCCGTCGCGCGCGGGCTTTCCAGGTGTAGCTCGGTGCGCACGCGCAGGAGGAATTCGTAAGCAGAGGCGAATTCCTCTTTCTCGGTGGAATTGAGGTACCCGATGTCGGAAAGGTCGTGCACCGAGTCGATGCCGAGCTTCAGGCGCGCCATCCAGATTGCGTTGTGAAAGTCGCGCAGGCCGCCGACGCCGTTCTTGATCTCGGGCTCCTGCAGGAAAACGGTGTTGCCGTACTTGTCGTGACGCTTTTTCTCCTCCTCCAGCCGCGCTTCGAGGAAGGCCCCGATTTTTCCCTTGCGGACGAAGGCGCGGTAGGCGCTCTGGAAGTGCTTCCAGAGCCGGTCCGAGCCGGTCACGAGGCGCGACTCCAGAAGGGCGTTCTTGCTCTCCACGCTCTTGCCCGCCTCGTCGAGGGTCTGGGGAATGTCGCGCGAGGAATGCCCCACCTTGAAGCCGAGGTCCCACAGCGGATACAGGACGTGATCGGTGAGGAGCTGCTGGAGCGTCTGCATGCGCGCCGCGCCCGTCGTCTCCGAATACAGGAACATGATGTCCACGTCGCTAAAGGGGCACATTTCCTCGCGTCCGTAGCCGCCGAGGGCGATCAGGCACACGTCGTCGCCAAGCTTTGTCCCGCCCACCGTCTGCGCCCTCGCCACGAGGGTTTCCAGAAGAACGTCCATCGCCACCGAACGGCAGCGGGCCACGCGCAGGCCGCCCTGACCCTGCCGGTGGTAGCGTTCGAGAAGTTCGTTCTCCTGCGCCATGTAGGTCTTGAAGCTGGCGAGGGGGCTCGCGGGATCGTTGAGGTGCAGGCGCTCGGCATGCATTCTCACCCGGCGGTGCAGGGGGTCTTCCAGTACTGGCGTTGAATCGGCCATGAGGGTGGGAGGGGAAATGGGTTTGCCGTAATCCGAATCTTGCGGCGGCGTTTGAGAAACGATGCCGGTCGGCGCACTGTAAGGGGAAATACCCATGGCGGCGCCTTCCTGCGAGACATTTTCGGACAGCGCACGATCCTCGCGGTCCCCCTCCGCGGAGCATCGCATCTCCATTATCCCGCCAAGGAGACCGATCTATAGGATTTTTCTTACATTTCTATTTTTATTACATGGAACAGGGGTTATTACCTCGCACTTTTTGTCTAGCGGAACTGCCTTTTCCTGAGTATCTTACATTGCAGCGAAACAACCGCCGCGACAGTGGTTCCCGCCGCTTGTTTCCCCCTTGTTCCCACGCACCATGCTCGCTGGCAAAAACAGAGGTGTCTTTGTGGAGATGGGCCGCACCCGTCTGACGATTGCCGTTACGGCGCCGGGAGCCCCGGGAAGAGTTGTGGAGAAGATCGCGGACATGGCGCTGGAATCCGGTCGCGAGAAGATCCGCGAATTCATCCTTTCCAACGGCGCCGCGGCCAAGGCTCGCTTTGCCTCGGGCCGCGCCTCGGTGTATCCGCCCTCGCGGTTTTTCCATCGCCACAGTGCCGACACCCCGGTGAAGCTGCGCGAGGCCGGTTACTTCGAGGAGGTGCTCTCCGGCCAGTTTGGCGTGGACTTTGCGGCGAACGCGGTGAGTGTGATTTCCGCCGTGGACGGCATGGCCTTCGACCCCGCCCGCAGTCTTGCGGCGCAGCGGGAGCTTCTCTTCTGCGGGGCGCCGCTTGCGGAACTCAAGAGTCTTCAGGAGGAGCTCGTGCAGTGCGGCCTTGTTCCCGAGAGCATGGAGATCGGCACCCTCTCGATGCTGGGCGCGCTGGTTTCGATCCTGCGCCAGTCGGGACGAAAGGGCCCGGCCCTGCTTCTTGAGATGGCGCCGGCCTCGACGGGTCTGTACATCGTCTCGCCCGACAAGGTGGACCTCTGCCGGATGATCCCCATCGGACTCGACAGCATGCTCCCGGCCCTCGCCGGGGAACTGGGCATGAAGGACGAGAAGTCCGCGCGCGGGATTCTGTATTCCAACACCTTCGACTTCACCGAGATGGGGCAGACGCTCCTCGCCCGCCTGATCAAGGAGATCAAGGCGTCCACGGGCTTTTACGAGGTGCAGACGGGCCAGACGATCGGCAGCGTCTTTCTTCACCTTCTTCCGACGGGCCTGGAATGGGTGCGCCAGTGCCTGCCGCGGGCCCTCGGCATGGAAAATATGCGGATCGACCTCGCGGCCTGGCTGGCGGCTTCGGGCATCAGGATCGACCCGGCGGTGGAGGCTGTTGCCGAGAAACACCTAGGCGTCCTTTCGCTTCTTTTGGACTACGAGGGAAGGGCGGAATCCTGACATGGGCTCCACGGGCAAAAAGAGGACTGCGACGCGTCCCTGGAGGCAGGACTTCCGGGATGTCTCGGCGCTGCCCGACATCAAGGTGGTGCGCACGCATTTCCTCCTGAATCTCGTCGCGGCGCTCTTTTTTGTGATTCTCCTGGGCCTTGTCCTGTATCAGGAATACGCCATTTCGGCCCGCAGGGCGGAGCTTGCCCTCGTCCGCGATTCGATCGCCACGGCTTCGGCGGCGGATCGCAAGAATCTGGAGGTCAGCGCGCTCTTCAAGCGCGAGGCGGCGCAGGTTGCCGAGGCGGTGAAATTCGCGGGTGAGTCGATCCGTCCGGAAGTGCTCCTTGCGGAGCTGGCGCGGGCGCGGATTCCGGAATCGAATTTCGAGCGCATTCAGTACGTGCGGGTGTCCGCAACCGGTTCCTCGGACCGCCACGTTTCGAACTTCTTCCGACAGGGGAAGCTGGTGGCGGACCAACGCGGCGCGAAGAAACTCTTCAAGGACGCCGTCATTTCGAAAATCGTGATTGACGGGACGATGGCGCCCTCCCGTGGCGCGAGCGCCCCGGACCTCATCGACGGTCTCGTCGGACGCATCCGCGAAGCGGATTTCTGGGGCGAAGTTCCGCACGGGGTGGACCTCGACTCCTCCTCGCCCGCGCGCGATACGAACACCTTCGGCTTCTCGGTGGTGACCGAGTGGGTTTCCAGGGAGGGTGAAAAGAAATGAAGACGAGCGTTGTCATCGCCTTCCTTCGTCGAAACGCCCTTTCCGTCGCGTTTTTCACATGCGGCGCGGCGGCGCTGGCGGTGCTCGTCCTCCGGCATTCCGAATACGCGGATCTGGGCGCCTCCCTTTCCGGAGATGCCGACAAGCTGGAGCGCATTCGTCGGAACGCCCGTTACTCGGCAACGCTGCCCGACGATCTGGAGAAGTTGGAAAAATACGCTGCGAGGGTGAATGCCGCGCTCGTGGATCCGTCGGCAAAGGCGGGGAATCTGGCCTATCTGTACGGCACGGGGGCTCGCTGCGGCCTGCTCGTCACCCGCGCGGAGCAGATGGTTCCCGTCGTGGACAAGGAGTCGAAGAGCCGGATGAAGAATTACTCGCTCGTCTCCTTCGAGTTGGGCGTCGAGGGCGATTTTTCCGGGATCGTCCGCTTCCTGGACCGCCTGCGCGCCGACCGGTTTTTCCTGTGTTTTGACTCCATCGAAATGGCCCCGTCGCGAACGCAGACGGCGAGCGGACTTGCGGCGACGATCCGCATGAGCGTTCTGGCGAAGGCGCAGGCGCAGGAGGAGGCGGCCAAATGAGGAGGCTCTTTTCAACGGTGGTGTTTTTCGCCGTCCTGCTGCCTGGTGCTGCGGGAGCGCAGATGGTTTCCGATGCTTCGCGCCGGTCCATGCTGGAGGCCATCGCCGACGTTGTGGACGCCCCGGCGCCCGACATGGACAAACTCCTAGCCGGGGTGGGCGACCCGTTTCTGGCGAACGCTGTGGCGCAGCCCGTATCCGCCGCCGGAGTCGCGACGCAGGTGACCGAGGGCGAGGCCCTTCTGGACGCGGCGGCCCGGACGATGGCGCCGACGGGCCTTCTCTCCGCGGGCGGACACAGCTACCTCTCCCTTGCCGACGGTTCGCTTTGCGAGGTGGGCGTTCCCCTTGCCGTTAAACTTTCCTCCGGGACGGAATGCCGGGTTCTCGTTCTTTCCGCGGACGATTCCCGGTTCACCCTTCGCATCGACGGGTCGGAAAAGACCTATTTCTACGAAAACCCGGTAACCGTTCCTTCTCCCGGTATGTGATCCTCTCCGGCGCCGGTCGGGAGGAGGCTTCCCGCGATGCCGGATCATTCCCAGCACAGGACATTATTCATGAATACCAGAATCCTGACAGCACTCGTATTCTCGGCGGCACTGGCGCTCGGACGCTTCGCCGCCCTGGGTGAGGAAGCCGCGCAGCCCGCCGCAAGCGCGGGCGAGGTGCAGACGGAGACCCGCACGGACCTCATCGACGTGAATTTCCCAAGCGAGGAGATCCGCAACATCCTGCGCGGTGTGGCGGAACTCAAGCAGCTCAACGTCGTCATCCCCGACACGATTGTCGGACGCATGTCGATCAAACTGCGGCGCGTCACCTGGCAGCAGGTGTACGACGTGGTGCTCGAACCCATCGGCTACACCTACGTCGTGGACGAGAACATCATCAAGATCCGCAGCGTCAAGGACCTCATGACCGAGCCGATGCAGACGAGGGTCTTCATCGCCAGCTACGCCAAGGCGTCGGATCTTGCGGGGGCCCTCCTGCCGCTTGTCGAGGTGCCGGCGGGAGGCCGTGCCATCGTCGATGCGCGCACCAATTCCATCATCGTGACCGAGCGTTCCTCGCGCCTGCGCCAGATCGAGGAGATCGTCAAGCGCCTCGACCGCCCCACGGATCAGGTGATGATCGAGTCCAAGTTCATCGAGGTGACCGACAACCAGTTGAGCGACATCGGTATCGACTGGTCCAGCCTCAAGGGAGTGACCGCCGGCGCCAAGCTCGATCGTGTCAACACCACGAAATACGACAACGTCCGGGGCACCGACCCCAAGGTGGCCGACGAGTACACCCGCCTGACCACGGCGGTCCTCAGCATGGACAAATTCAGCCTAGTCCTGAACGCCTTGAAGAGCGGCGACAAGGTGGAGATGGTCTCCAACCCGACGATCGTCACGATGAACAACGTCCCCGCGGCGATCCACATCGGGCAGGAATACCCCATCCCGAGCTACACCTACAACGAGGAGCGCGGTTCCTACGAGATCAGCGGGTTTGAATACAAGCCGATCGGCATCAGCCTGAATGTGACCCCGCAGGTGAACAACAACGGACTCATCTCCCTTCAGGTGAAACCCGAGATTTCCAGCCAGAACGGCACCGTCAACTTTGGCGGGGCTTCCGGCGCGGAGATTCCGATCATCACGCAGCGTCGCACGAGCTCCACCGTCACGATCAAGAGCGGATACACGCTGGCGATCGGCGGACTGATCCAGTCCACGAAGGAGACCTCCAACACCCATGTGCCGCTGCTCGGCAGGATCCCGGTTCTCGGGCACCTCTTCCGCAGCGATTCCGGGAACACGGACCGCCGCAACCTCATCATTTTCATCACCGCCAAGACGCTCGATCCCGAGGGCGACACCTACAAGGACGTGGTCTCCGACCGCACGATGCTGGAAATGGGCATCACCGATGCGGACGTACCCGGCGCCGCCCTCACAGGCGAGGAGGCCGAATTGTCCCGCCGCCTTCAGGAGGCGCGAACAAAGAGGCAGAAGGCCGAGGCCGAGGCGCGCATGCGCATTGAACTTCAGGGTCTGGAATCGGGGAAGTGATTTCCCGTCGTGTTTGGGGGAGTAATGACAGTCAACGGGCTGGGGCCGGGGCGTGCGGAGCAATCCACCGCCCCGGTGTCGTTTCAATCAATGGTTTTCGCCCGGCTTGCCTTCGTGGGGCTTGCGCTGGAACTTCAGGAACTGATGGACGGCCTGCGGAGTGATGCGGAGCATCCGCGCCGCCTCGCTCTGATTGCCGCCGGAAAGTTCCAGCGCCCGCAGGATCAGTTTGCGCCGCACGTCGCTCAAATATCCCTCCAGCGAGAAATTTTCGCCGATTTCAGGGGGCTGGATCGGTGTCTGGGAGAGAAGCTGCTGGGTTTTCGCGCTCTGGTCGGAGGCGCCCTCCACCTTGAGCGGATCCTCCGGGGAGAGCATGGCCGCTCTTTCGATGGCCTGCCGCAGCTCGCGGATGTTGCCGTGCCAGCCGCCGGCCTCCAGCGCGTGCAGGACGTGATGCGGAAGACTGCGGGGCGTGCGCAGCGACATGTTGATCCGCCGCAGGTAGTGCAGGGCGATGAGCGGGATGTCCTCGCGCCGTTCGCGCAGCGGCGGCACGCGCAGGAGCGTGGGCAGCAGGAGCTCCCTCAAGGAAGGCGCCAGCGCGGAAGGCCCGTTGATCGAGTCGTCGAGCGAGGTGAAGAGGATGCGCGCATTCACGTGGACCGGAGCGGGCGCCCTTGCCGGGCGGAAGAATCCGGTCCGAAGATACTCGGCCAGCGCCTCCTGAATGGGCAGGGAGAGTCTGTCCACGTTTTTGACGAGCAGCGTGCCGCCGGAGCAGGCCGAGAGCATTCCCACGTTGGCGCCCGAAGCTGGATCGGAATCCTGCGCGCCGAAAAGGAGCATCGCCGCCAGAGAGTCCGGCAGGGGGGACGGATCCGCCACGCGCATGTGGAAGAGCGCGCGCGGACTGCATCGCCAGATGAACCCGGCTAGACTGGTCTTGCCCGATCCCGGTTCGCCCGTGATGAGGACGGGGGAATCGAAGCGGGCGAGGGCCGCCGCCGTGTCCAGAAGATGGCGGAAGGTGGGATGGCTTCCCACGATGTCCAGATCCTGTGCCAGCTCGTCCTGAAGGGGGGCGTCCTGCTCGCGGAGAATCGGCGCCGTCTCGCGGGAACGGGATTCCTCCACGATGTCGATCCTAGCGGGTTCGGAAGAGGCATGCAGGCTGATCGTCACCTGAAGCAGGCGGATGCCGGGATTGCGATAGGTGATGCGCATCCAGGCGAAGTGCGCGGAACTCTTCCAGGCGTTCAGACAAACGTTGATCAGGCACGTGGGATTCTCCGCCCGCAGAGCGTCCACCACCAGTTGGAGTCGCGAGGTGATCGCGTTGTAGGAAAGCCCCTCCGTTTCGCCGATCGACTCCGCGCAGACGCGCAGCGCCGGCTGCCTGCGGGCGGCCTCCTCCGCCAGCGCCCGTACATTTCCTGGATGTCTGCCGTCGTCCAGAATGAGGAGACGTTCAAACCGGCCTCGTGAAAGGAGAGTCAGGGCGGGGCCGGGGTGTTCCTCCCCGCTGATCAGCCCCTGGGCAAAGGGATCGGAATCCCCCGCACCCGTGACGAGAACACTTGTCACCGGTTGTTCGGAATCCGAATCGTTTGTCGTGGTTGAACTCATGTCCGTCTTCGCAACGGAGGCGATTTAATGTTAACAACTGACAACAGCAAGGATAATAATTGCAAGAGCAAGCCGGTAATACGCGAAAAGAGAAAGACCGTGGCCCGAGAGCCAGGCAACGAGCCATTTGACGGAAAGGGCCGCTGTCACCGTCGCGACAAAAAGGCCGAGGAGAACCGGGCCGGTATCGAGGAATTCTGCCATGTCGCGCCCGTGGCGGAGCAGGGTATACCCCGTAGCCGCCGAGAGGGTGATCAAGCCCAGAAGAAAGCTGAAGCGCGCGGATTTGACCGGGGAGAGCCCTGCAAAATACCCTCCGACAATCGTCATCATGCTGCGGCTTGTGCCGGGCGCCATCGCGATGCACTGCATCCCGCCGATCAACAGGCACTGGGGCAGGGTGAGTTCGTGCAGCTCCTTGTCCACTTCCCGAGTGCCCGTGCTTCCGAACCGGCGTTTGCGCCAGAATTCCGCCCCCAGCATGAGCGGCGCCCCCGCCGCAAGGGCGATGACGACCGGCATCGTTCCGAAGAGTTTTTCCTCGATCCAGTCGTTCAATAGAAATCCGACGAGCGCCGCGGGCAGGAAGGCGACTAGGAGATTGATCCCGAGGCGCAGGCCCTCGCGGTTCTTTCCGCAAAAGCCCAGGAGCACTGCCAAGAGGTCCCTCCAGTAGAGAATGGCCACGGCGGCGATGGCGCCCACCTGGATCACGATGAGATAAGCATCCGTCGCGCGGCTTTCCTGCGTTTTTCCAGAGGCGTCGGCCTCGTCGAGTCCCAACGCGCGCTTGGTCAGGATGAGGTGCCCCGTGGAGGAAACCGGCAGGTATTCCGTCACGCCTTCCACCGCGCCCAGCACCGCTGCGTCCGTATAATCCATACGTTCCGAAGATGGCTCCGCCGTTTTTTCCGGCGCGGTGTCGGCACGGCAAATCAGTGGCAGAACGAGCGTTGCGAGAAAGACGAGAGCCGCGAACCGTTGCAAGAAGTGAGTCATGGACTTGTTGTTATGTAATTACGATACAACGTTAGGGCAAGCCGGAATCTGGGCCGGAATTCGGGGCTGGGACAGATTCCACCGCGTGGGGGTTCACCGGAGCCTAGATTGGAGAATTACCCTGCCAAGGTTTATCGGCGGAGTCTTTTGCTTTTCCTTCGCAACCGGGCGGGCGCGGAGGGCGTTTCACCGGCGATGATTATTTGCAGGGAGAAAGGAACGGGGGCTTTTGTGCCGATGGGGGAACTCTGGCGGCATAGAGGGCTTCTCTGGCAGTTCGCCCTGCGCGGAGCCGAGGCACGGCACCGCGGGAGCCGCCTTGGCATCCTCTGGCAGGTGCTTTCGCCGCTACTCATGCTGGCGCTCTACGGCTTCACCTTCGGCGTGCTGCTCCACGGGAAATTCGGCGTGATCCCGGGGGAGACTTCGGCGGACTATGCCCTCGGCATCTTTCTCGGTTTCACCCTGTACGGCCTTGTGGCGGACACGATGGGATCGGCGCCCGGCGCGGTGGCGGACAACGCGAATCTGGTCAAGAAGGTCCTGTTCCCGCTGGAGGTGCTGCCCGCGGCGATGACCGTTTCGATGCTAAGTCCCTTTCTGGTGAGTCTCGGCCTCTTCGCGATCGGCTTTGTCCTTTTCGGGCAGGCTGTGACGGTGCAGGTCCTGTGGCTGCCGCTTGTTCTTTTGCCGCTCTTTCTTTTGTCGCTCGGTCTTGCGTGGCTCGTCTCGGCCCTCGGGGTGTACTTCCGCGATGTGCGTAGCGCCATGAACTTCCTCACGACCGCCCTCTTTTACGTGAGCGGCATCTTCTTTTCCGCGAGCAGCGCCGGGGCGGGGACGAAGGCCCGCGTGGCGCTGGAGGTTCTGCGATGGAACCCGGTTTTCGTGGGGATCGACCTCGCGCGCGACGTGACGCTCTGGGGCCGCGCGCCGGGCCTGCGCGACATGCTCTACCTCTACGGGACGAGCGTGGTGGTGATGCTCGTCGGTTACTTCGTGTTCCGCAGGCTGCGCGGCGGTTTTGCGGACGTTTTATAGCCGTACCCCGCCTTTTTTCCCCGCCGGGCAGGATGCTCTTGCCACGGGCGTCTCTTCGGGAAAAATCGCGGCGATGACGTCAGGATTTCGACCCCTCGTAACGTTTGTCCTACTTGCCATGTCGCTTCTTCCCTCGGTAGCTCACGCGCTGGTCGATCCGCAGGCAACGCCTGCCACGCGGGAGCTCTACTCGCTCCTGCAGCGCCTGAACGCGGAGGACGGCGCGGCCTTCGGCGGCCAGTACGCCACGTACATGGGCATCCATCCGGACGGTACGCCGTGGAGTGATGCCGACTCCCCCGGCGAAACGCTGCCCTCCGACATCCGCAACATGTGCGGGATACTTCCGGCCGTTTCGGGCTGGGACTTCAACGAATTCCTCTTCGACGGGGCACAGAGGCGCTCCGCCAACATTCGCTCGATCATCAAATCCTCGGAGCTCGGTCTCCTCTGCACCCTTTCCTTCCACGAGAACAATCCCGCGACCGGCGGCGACGCCTGGGATACGAAGATCGACCTGAAGGAATTGCTCCCGGGCGGCAAGCATCACGAAAAATTCAAGGCCGACTGGGCCGCGGCGGCGGATGCGATGGCCGAGATGGTGCGCTCCGACGGCACTCCCGTCCCGCTCCTTTTGCGGCCCTTCCACGAATGCAGCGGCGGCTGGTTCTGGTGGGGGAGCTGGGAAAAGGACGCGGACTTCATCGCCCTCTGGAGGTGGCTTGTCACCTACCTGCGCGACGAGAGGGGCCTGCACAACATTCTTTACGTGTACAACACGGACCGCGTGGGCTCCAAAGAAGAGTATCTTTCCCGCTGGCCGGGCGACGAATGGGCGGATGTGGCCAGTTGCGACGCTTATTTGCCGGACGAGGGGAGCGATCGTCGCCTGATCGTCCCGCTCGCGATCACGGCGGAAGTGGCTGCGGAAAAAGGCATCCCGGCGGCGCTCGCCGAAGTGGGTTGTAATGCGAAAAAAGGTATGTCCGGGTCAAAGCGGACCGACTGGTGGACGGCGCGGGTGCTGGAACCGATCCGCAAGGCGGGGCTCTTCCCGCGCATCGCCTGGATCGCCGGATGGGCCAACTGGGCTCCGGATCATTGTTACATGCCCTGGCCCGGCGACAAGAACGCGGCGGATTATACCCGCTTCCTCCGTTCGAAGGAGATCTTTCTTTTGGACCACATCAATCCCTCCGCCGTTCGGATGCGGCACCCGCATCTGGGCGAGATCGACACGCGATCCTACCCTTGGGTGTACGGGGAAAACCACGGATGGGTTTACATGTTTGCCACGTTCAACCCCAAGGAGGGGGCGGAGTGGTTTTACGATGAGATGCTGGGCTCTCTCTGGACGAGCGATGCGGCGTTTCCGTACTTCTGGAGCGAAAAGCGCGGCTGGATTTACTACGGGGACACGAGGGAGGGACTGCGCCGCTTCTACTCGAACGCGGAGGATGCGTGGTTTTCCGTCCCGGTCTGCCGTTAGCAGCCGGATAGCCCCTGTTCCCTGCTTGACAGGGGCCCCGGGCGATGCCCTACTTGAGGCAGGGTTGCCGGAAGGCCGACCCGGCGCGATGGGAATGCGACGCGTTCCGGGGCGCCGTGGGTCTGCGATCCCCTACGTGATCCCCCGGGGTTCCATGGCAAACCGTTTTTCGCATGATGGCGCGATCTTCGTGTATGGCGCGCCCGAACCGTTCGCTCCCGATCGTGATGGAAGACAGTAATCAGCAGAGTTTTCAGGTTCAGGGAATTTTCGATCCTCAGGACAACAAGTCCGGTTCCCTTCTCGACCCGCTTCGCGGAGGCAAGACGCATCCCAGCGATCCCTTCGTCCCGCGCGAGCTGATCCGCCGCTTCAAGATCCGCCGGGGCAGCTGGGTGGTTGCGCAGGCGCAGCGCGACGAACGCTACCCGAACCCGAAGGTGAAATTTGTCGAGACGATCGACGGCATGTCGCCGGAGGACCGCAAGCGGATGCCGGAATTTTCCCAGCTCCTCACGATCACGCCGAACAAGTGGCTGAAGGTGGAAAAGAAAGACGGCGCGATGACGACGCGCGTCATGGACATTTTCTGCCCCATCGGCAAGGGCCAGCGCGGTCTCATCGTCGCCCCGCCACGCACCGGCAAGACCACTCTTTTGCGCGACATCGCCCTCGGCGTGCTGGAAAACAACAAGGAGTGCGAGGTCATGATGCTCCTTGTGGACGAGCGCCCCGAGGAGGTCACGGACCTGCGCCGCTCGCTTCCCTGCCGTGTCTTCGCCTCCTCGAACGACGAGGACGTGCAGAGTCACCTGCGCGTCGCGGAGCTGACGATCGAATACGCCAAGAGGCTCGTGGAGGCGAAGAAGGACGTGGTGATCCTGATGGATTCCCTGACGCGCCTTGCCCGCGCCTACAACAGCGCCAAGGCCGGCAGCGGACGCACGATGTCCGGCGGTCTCGACATCCGCGCGCTGGAAAAACCGCGCCAGATCTTCTCCGCCGCCCGCAACACCGAGGACGGCGGCAGCCTCACCATCATCGCGAGCGCCCTCATCGAGACGGGCAGCCGCATGGACGACCTCATCTTTCAGGAATTCAAGGGCACGGGCAACATGGAGATGGTCCTCGACCGCAAGGCGGCGGACCTGCGCCTCTGGCCTGCGATCAACATTGCTTCCTCCGGCACGCGCAAGGAGGAGCTGCTGCTTGAGCCGAAACTGCTGGAGAAGTGCCACTTCTTCCGCAGGGCCCTCGCCACGATGAAGATCGAGGATGCCTGCGAGACCGCCATCGAGCGCCTCGCCAAGACGAAGACCAACGCCCAGTTCTTCGCCCTCATCAACATCTAGAGCCCGCGTACAGACATGCGGTAACTCAATGATATTGTGTATCTTCTGTTCCATCTGACGCAGATTGGTTCCGCATTTTCCCCGACGTTTCTTTCCTCTTGAGGAATATACTTTCGAATTTAATGGCAGCTATATGCCATTTGTATTGACAGCATGGTGCCAGTAGTGGTCGCATGGAGGGACCATGAAACACCTCACTTGCACCACAACCTTACTTTTTGCGTCCGCACTGGCGTCGAGTGCCGTCACAGCCGACTTCAGCGACGTGTCACTTGCCCGTGATACGTACACGATCGGCGACGATGTCGGCGTCACCATCGCCTCGAAGGGAATGGAGTTCTCCGTCAGCAACTTCGACGGATATTGGGTCGGCATCGGATGCGCGAGTTTCGCCACGGAGCGTCCCTCGGCGGAGGAATACGGCTCCGATTACTTTTTTATCGGCCAGTACAAAACCTCAGCCACCGTCGGAAGCGCCCAGAACTACGGTGTCGTCTATTACGGGGAGTACTTCGGCCCGGATTACATCCCGACCGTTACCTTTCCGGACGGGCTCACCTGCCCGGAGTCGATCACGATCGCGAACAGCTCCTATACGTGGGCCAGCATGAAATACGGCGATGGCTTCGCCAAAAAGTTCGGCGCGGGCGATTGGTTTCTGCTGACGATCTCCGGTCTTGACGCAGCGGGCAATTCCACCGGGACCGTGGAAGTTTATCTCGCCGACAACCGAGCCGCGGACGAGTCGGCCTGGGTGCTCGTTGACGACTGGACGAAGGTGGACCTGACGGGCCTTGGCACGAACGTGAAGAGCCTGACCTTCGCCCTCTCTTCCAGCGATACGGGAACCTGGGGTATGAACACGCCCTCCTATTTTAACATCGCTTCCGTCGAGGCCTACGGCACGTATCTCTGGCCGGTTGTCGGGGCCTGGGACGATTCCTGGTACGGCGAGGTGTACGCCCACGGAAACAGCGCGGACTGGGTTTACAGTCGCTATAATGCCTCCTGGCAGTATGCGGTGGGGAACGCTGACGGCTCGGCCTATTTTTACGATCCACTTCTTGGGTGGAGCTACACCGATCACAGCCTCTTCCCCTACGTCTATCTCTTCAACCTCGGCGGCTGGGTGTGGACTTATGATGCCAACCGCGATGCGGCCAACCGCTGGTTCTGCCTGTTGGACAATTCCCTCGCCGGGAGTTTTGCGGATTATCCCTACTCCACCGCTGCGGAAATCGCAGCCTTTGCGTCTCATCAATAGCGGGAGAGGTCATTTTGTACCGTGCTATGCGAAACGGGCGCGTCGGAGCTTGGGTCCCGGCCGCCCTCTTCCTTTCCACCACGTGCGCCTTCGCGGAACAACCCGGGGCGGACGACGACCTCGTGGAGCTGGATCCCGTGGTCGTTACGGCTACGCGCTTTGAGACGAGACTCGACCTCGTTCCTGCGTCGATCCGCATCGCGGACGCTTCCGCCATCGAAAAAAGCGCCGCGACGAACCTTGCGGACCTGCTCGGCGAGGTGGGGGTGCTCCTGCGCTCCTACACCGGGAATCCGGCGCAGAGTCAGGTGGACATCCGCGGCTTTGGCGAGAGCGGGAATCAGAGCGTTCTCATCCTCGTGGACGGGCGCCGGATCAACGCGCCGGACATGAGCGCGGTGAACTGGCTTAGCCTGCCGCTGGCGGGTGTGGAGCGCGTGGAGGTCTTGCGCGGGGCCCAGAGCGCCCTGTACGGCAACGGAGCTGCGGGCGGCGTCATCAAGGTGGAGACGGCGGTGCCGGAGGCTCCCGGCGGCGCGGCACTGACGGGCGTCGGATCGTGGAGCAGTTCCTTTGTCCGCGCGGCGGCGTGGAGCCCGGTGTGTGACGGGGTGAATGCCCTTGTGGAAACCGGTTATCTTGAAAACGGCGGCTATCGCGACAATTCTGCCTATCGGACCAAGGTGGCCAATTTCAAGTTGCAGGACCGGCGGGGCGCCTTCCGCTGGAGCCTTTCCGGCGGCTATGAAGACAATTACTACGAGTTCCCCGGCCCCCTCGGCACGACGGACTATCGCAACAACCCGCGCAAGTGCGGCTACGCGCCCTACGAGAGCCTCTACAACGGAACAAGCGACACCTCCTGGGCCGGTGCGAGCGGCGAATGGCGGGGCGACTCCCTTCTTATGCTTGCGGATCTGAATGCTTCGCGCAGAAACCTCGCTTGGGACATGGGCTATGGTTCAGGAGCGGAAAGCACTCTGGATACATGGACGGCCTCGCCGAGGGTGAAACTGAACCTTGGCGGCGGATGGAACGCAATCCTCGGCGCCGATGGCGAATACGACCGCATGCTCCTTACCCGCTTCGCCGACGAGGCGCACACCGATGCCATCGGCAGCGCCCGCCTGCTCCGGACAACGGCGGGTTTTTACGGGAACCTTGCCTGGGACGGCGGAAAGGAGCTCCCCCTTTCCCTCGAAGCCACGGCACGCCTCCAGAAGGACCGGTTGCATGCCACCAGCACCGACGAATACAATTCCGACCAGTCCTTTGACGAGACTGGCTGCGACGGCGACAGCGCCTTTTCCCTAGGCGCTACTTACAGGCCGCGGAAATACCTGCGGCTCTGGACGAGGCTCGATCGTTACTACCGTTATCCCGCGATCGACGAGGTGGCCGCGTATCAGGGTTATATCCTGACGGAACCCTTCAACCGCGACCTGCGCTCCGAACGCGGCTGGGGCGGGGAAGTTGGAGCGGACTACGCCCTCGGTCCCGCGACGCTCCGCGTGAATGCATGGGTGCAGGACGTGGACGGACTCATCGCCTTCGACTACATGCGGAACCTGAACGTGAACCTCGCCGACGCCATTCGCAGTGGTGTCGAAACCGGTGTGGAACTGCCGCTTGGCGACTGGCGCTTCGGGTTCTTTCATTCCTTCACGCGTGTCAAATTTACAAGCGGTGTTTATGAGGACAAGGAACAATACCTGATTCCGAAGAACCAGCTTTCCGGTTCTCTCGAATGGAACCCCGGGCGCTTCTCCGTCAAAATTGACGCCCGCTACGTGCAGGGTTCCTGGCAGGGCAACGACTTTGCCAACACGATGCCTAAGGTGCCGGGGTACTTCGTGATGGACGTGGCGCTGCGTTACCGCATCGGCACGCGCTGGCACCTCTTCCTCGCGGCGGACAACGTCCTCAACCGGCATTATGCTTCACTGCGTTACAGTGGTGTGTGGTATCCGGCCAATGCCTTGTCGCTGCGCGGGGGTGTCCAGTGGCGCTACTGATTTTCCTCTCTTCCCATGAAACCATCGCATCTTCTCCCCGGGCTTTGCGCCCTTCTTCCCTCTGTTCTCTCCGCGGGATCCTACGCTCCCGCCGCTGGTAAGGCGGGCTCCACCGCCGTGTACAAGACTGATGCCGCCTTCCGAGGCTGGGCGAGTTCCGTCGTCAGTTACCACGTGGGTACCGATGTGGAAGCTGGCTGGATGGACACGAACAAGTGCCTCGGAGCGCCGGGAAATGATGTGTACGACATAACCTGTCTTGGCAATGGCGGTGACATCACTCTTTCCTTTGAGCACCCGATCGCCGACGGGCCTGGCTGGGATTTCGCGGTGTTCGAGAACGCTTTTGCGGCGGGCTTTCTGGAGCTGGCCTACGTGGAGGTGAGTAGCGACGGGGTGAACTTCGTGCGTTTCCCCTGCCACAGCGAGACTCCCTCGCGCGTGGGTGCGTTTGCGAACACGATGGACGCCACGAACCTCGACGGTCTTGCCAGCAAATACATGCTCGGCTACGGCACGCCTTTCGACCTCGCGGATCTTTCCGGCTTGGCGGATGCGCAGAAACTCGACCTTGACGCTGTGATCCGGGTGCGCCTTGTGGATATTGTGGGCGACGGCTCCTGCAAGGATTCTGACGGCAGGCCCATCTACGATCCCACTCCCACGGTGGGGAGCGGCGGCTTTGACCTCGACGCGGTGGGTGTGGCGCACTTCCAGATGGGTGAGGCACTCTGGGAGAGCTTCCGCAAGTGGCAGAATACCTGGTATGGGCGCGTGTATCCGGAGAGCCGTTACGGCGGTTGGGTGTACAGCGCGGACAATGGTTCGTGGCAGTACACTCTTGCTGCGACAAACGGGATGTGGGTGTACGACTTCGAACTGGGCTGGCTCTATGCCTCGCGCACGGCTCCGGGGTATCTCTACCTCTTCCAGCCGGGCGCGTGGGCCTTTTCCTGCGGGGCGGACGGGGAGGGCACGCGCTGGTACTACCTCTGGGACGACGCCCATGCGGCGGATTTTCCGCTGTATCCCTACGTCAGGGCAGAGGAGATCGCGTCCCTTGTTCAGTAGGTCGCAGGCTTGACTGTTTCCTTTTTCCGCGGACGGTGTTGATCTCTGCAACAACCTCCCATGATCCAATCCCGATTCATCGTCGTCATGGCGGGCGGCAGGGGCGAACGCTTCTGGCCCCAGTCCCGTCAAAAGAAGCCCAAGCAGCTCCTGCCCATCGTGGGAGACGAGCCGCTTCTGACTCAGACCGTCCGCCGTGTGGAGGGCCTCGTCCCGCTGGAGAACGTCTTTGTCATCACCAATGCCGACTATGCGGACGAGGTGCGCGCCGTCTGCCCGATGATTCCGGCGGAAAATGTCGTGGCCGAGCCCGTGGGGCGCGACACCGCTGCCGCCGTGGGCCTCGGGGCGCTCCTTGTGGCGCTGAAGGACGAAAAAGCCTCCCTAGCCGTCCTGCCTTCGGATCACGTGATTCACGATGCGGAGGCCTTCCGCGAGGTGCTCGTCACAGCTTTTGAGGCGGCGGAGAGCGGTGATCATCTTGTCACGATCGGCATCGCGCCGGAATTCCCGGCAACCGGATACGGCTACATCCGCAGGGGAGGGGAGTGCATGCGCCTCGGTGCCCTGCCGGTGTACGAGGTCCGCCGCTTCGAGGAAAAGCCGGACCTTGCCACGGCCAAACAGTTTGTTGAATCGGGCGAATTCTACTGGAACGCGGGTATGTTCGTCTGGACGGTGCGGAGTCTTGCCAAAGCCCTCAAGACCCATGCGGGCGACATCGCTGAGGCCTTCGAGACAATGGCCGGGCTTGTCCGAGCCGGAATGTCCCTTGCGGACGCGCTCGCACGAGGATATCCCGGCATCCGGAAAATTTCGATCGACCGCGCGCTGATGGAGAAGGCGGGCAACGTCCTGACCATCCCCTCGGTTTTCGACTGGGACGACGTGGGAAGCTGGCCCTCCCTCGCCAAACACCTGCCGACGGACACCCGCGGGAACGTCACGCGCGGGCGGGCCGTGGTGCTGGAGGGCTCCGGCAACATCGTCGTGAGCGGCGAGGGGCACCTTGTCTCGATCCTCGGTCTTTCCAACCTCATCGTCGTGCATACCGAGGACGTGACGATGATCTGCCCGAGCGACCGCGCGCAGGAGATCCGCAGCCTCGTCAAAACCGTGGGCGACAATCCGGACACCGCCGACCGTGTGTGATATTCGGAGAATCTAGACGCAGAAAAACAAAGAATTTTACCGCAGATAAGCGCCGATGTACACAGATTTCCAGAGTTGGATTCAGGGATCAGAATTCTCTTCCTGACTCAACTTGTTTTCATCCTCTTTCATCTGCGTAAATCTGCGTTTCTCTGCGGATAAGAAATCCGGTTTCCGGTATTTGTGAATGCAGGATTTTTCCATGAACCACCTTGGCATCGACTACGGGGAAAGGCGCATCGGGCTGGCGTTTGCCGACGAGGTGGGCGTGGCCCTGCCCCTTGCCGCCGCCGTGGAGCCGGACGCGCAGGCCCGCGTGGAGCACATTGCGCGCGTTATTGCCGAGAGACGTATCGGTCACCTCGTCGTCGGCTATCCCTACAACATGGACGGTTCGGTGGGTTTCAAGGCACGAGAAGTGGACGCCTTCATCGCCCTTCTTGAGAAACGATTCCACCTTCCGGTGGACCGCGTGGACGAAACCCTGACGAGCCACGAGGTGGAATCCCGTCGCGGAAAACACCGCAGGGGTGTGAAGGCGGAAAAGAAGGATCGCGCGAAGGGCTCGGTCGATTCAAGTGCGGCGGCGCTCATCCTCCAGGACTATCTCGATTCGTCGGCACCGCAGCTTTCGTCCGATCCCGATGATGCGTCGGCTTTTTCGTAAAGCGAACGTTAGGTGGTCCGACACGCGTGCCGTATCCCCATCTCTCGGAACGATTCCCGAATTTTATCTATCGCGGATCAATTGTTGCGATTCATGATAGTTATGGCAATGCGCAAGATTGCTCATAGGCGTGAAAAAACACGAGTGTTTCCGAAAAAAACCGTTATTTTTGTTTACCAGAAAGGAGAAACTGCCTTCTTATATACGCAATGCGCTGGAAGTGCGTGGTAGCATTTGACGGAACGGATTTCTTCGGCTGGCAGAGTCAGGCCGGTGGCAACACCGTGCAGGATTACATCGAGCGCCGGCTCGACGTGATCTTCAAGCAGCCGGTGAGGATCCACGGCAGTAGCCGGACAGACAGCGGCGTGCATGCCGCGGGGCTCGTCTTTCACTTCGACGCGGAGTGGAAGCATCCTGTCAAGCACCTGCTCCGCGCGCTGCGGGTGGGTCTTCCCAAGGGCATCCTGATCGTGTCGGTCAAGCATGTGAGCGATTCCTTCCACGCGCGGTATTCCGCCTCAGGAAAACGTTACGTGTACCGGATTTACGAGGGATGGGCCCTGCCGTTCGAATCACGCTTCACCTACTCGCTGGAAAACCGCAGGTTGGACGTGGAGAAGATGAAAGAGGCGGCTGCGATTCTCGTCGGAGTTCACGATTTTTCGGCCTTCGCGGCGGACCGAGGCGACGGTTTCGAGGAAAACCCCGTGAAGGACCTGCGGGTTTTGCAGGTGTCTCGCCGCGGGCAGAACATCAAGATCGTTTTTGAAGGCAGCGGGTTCCTGTACCGGATGGCCCGGAGCATCGCCGGAGCCCTGATCGACGTCGGCACGGGCAAGCTGGCTCCCGAGCACATTCGCAAGATACTGGAGAGCAAGGTGCGCACCTCGCTCGTCGTCACCGCGCCCGCTCTGGGACTGACGCTGGAGAAGGTCTTTTACGAGGGCGATTCCGGCGCCGGAGATGTCGAAGGCGCCGCTCCGGAATAACGGTCTTATGCAACGGTCTGCCTGTTCCGGCGTTTGTTTCGGAAAATTCGAGAGGAATTCGTGCCGTCCTCTTGACCCTCAACAAAGCTAGATTAGCTTATCAGAGTCAGGCCGGTGAGGAAGACGACCCACCGGTCTGGGGGCTCCCCTGACAGGAGGGGAATGCCGATACGAGTATATGGGGCAGATGCCGGCCCGTCGGGCGATTCCTGACGGGCCGGTCCATGTACGGAAGTCGCTCGCCGCCGGGTTTTTCCGACGGGTGGGGGATGGTTCTATCTCCTGCGGGTGGCGAGGATTCCCTCCTCCTCCAGCCGGTCCACGAGGGCGAGGGCCGACTCGCTCTTGTTCATCACGTAGAGATGGAGGTGGCGGACGCCGTTTTTTAGGAGATCCCGCGCCTGATCCACCGTCCAGTCGATGCCCGCCTTGCGTTCCAGCGCGGCGTCGCCGGCGGCTGCGGCAAGGCGTTTTTCTAGCTCGGCGGGGACGGAACTGCCGTTCATTTTCCCAAAGCGCAGCACCTGTTCGAGACCGAGCGGCGGCATGAGGCCCGGCAGGATGGGAACGGTGATCCCCGCTGCGCGGCAGTTCTTCACAAAATCGAAATGGAAGCGGTTGTCGTAGAAGAGCTGGGTGGTGACGAACGCCGCGCCGGCGTCCACCTTCTTCTTGAGGAAGGCGATGTCGCTTGCCATGTCCGGAGCCTGCGGATGCTTTTCCGGATATCCGGCCACGCCGATGCAGAATTCCGGCTCGCTTTCGCGGATCAGCTCCACGAGCTCGCTCGCGTGGGCGCAGCCTCCCTCCACCGCGCGAAAATTCGCCTCGCCCTTGGGTGGATCGCCGCGCAGTGCCATGATGTTGCGTAGTCCCGCCTGGCGGTACTCGCGCAGGATTGTCCTGAGTTCCTCCCTTGTCGAACCCACGCAGGTCAGATGCGCCACCACGTCGAATTCGTAGTCCCGGCGCAGGATCCGGGCGTATTCCTCGGTGCGCGCACGGGTGCTTCCACCGGCGCCGTACGTGATGGAGACAAAGTCGGGCACGATGCGCTCCTTCAGGATCTTGGCCGTCTCAAGCAATTGCCTTCCAGCATCATCCGATCGTGGCGGAGAGAACTCCACAGAGATGATTTCGCGGCCGCTTGCCAGATGGGAGGAAATGGGAAGGTCCTTGCTGTTCATTTATAGATCAAAGTATCGTGATGCGTTGATATGTAAAGCACTTTCCAGTGCAGGTTACGGAACTTCGTCCACCTTCGCGGAAACGTTTCCCCGCTGGCGGGGAGTGTTGCGGAAGGCATCGGGATTGTTCCGGAATTGTTGAAAGGAAAATGTGAATAACTTGGGAGCAAGTTCCGCTTGAAAGTACGCCCTCGCGATGGGATGAACAAGACCGAACCCGGGCATTTGTCCGCACGGGGGCCGCACCCCGCCAAAGACTGGTAAATTTCGAAGAGACAGGTGCGGCGACATTGTTTTTAAGATATTGAAAGTCAGATATTTGAAACATAAGATTCTCCCGGGCGAAATACCCTTACCCAATCTTTGCGCTTGAGCCTTCCGCCCGCCTGGGATGCAATCGTTTCCCCCCTTTCCACCGTGCGTGCCCCGCGACGGTTGTCAGCAACCACTGCATCATCCCTTTCCCATGAGTTTCATTTCTGTCACAGACGAGACTTGGTCATCGATCAAGGAAGACCTTCGCAAGGTATATCCCAAAGATACGTACGAGGCGTGGTTTGCGCCTCTTGAGTGCGAAATTTCCGGCGAAGTATTCACGCTGATCGCTCCGAACGACTTTGCGGCGATCTGGATCGAGGAGAACTATCTTTCGAGTCTTCGCGAGCGCATCGTTCAGGCCGTGGGTCCGTCCGCCAAGGTTCTCCTGCAAACGCGCGGAGCGGCGGGCATGGAGGCGGCCAGTCGCGTCGCCGAGGCGGAGGAAGCCCCCCGCCGGGCCCCCGCCGCGAAGCGTCCCCGCAGTTTTTCCGACGGCGCGGCGTCGATGCCGATCAATCCGCGGAACACTTTTGAGAATTTCATCGTTGGCCCCAGTAACCAGCTGGCCCACGCGGCCTCCACCGCCGTGGCGACCAATCCCGGACGGGCCTACAACCCGCTCTTCCTCTACGGCGACACGGGCCTTGGCAAGACCCACCTCATGCACGCCATCGCGCACTCGATTCTTAGCCAGAACAAGGGCCTGCGCGTGGTGTACGTCTCCTGCGAGACCTTCACGAACGAATTTCTTCAGGCGGTGCGCGAAAACACCCTCGACGCCTTCCGCAAGCATTACCGGAACGTCGACGTCCTTCTGATCGACGACGTGCAGTTCCTCGAAGGCAAGGAGCGCACCCAGGACGAGTTCTTCCACACCTTCAACAACCTTTTCGACTCGCAGAAACAGCTGTGCCTGTCCAGCGACCGTCCCGCGAGCGAAATTTCCCGGCTGGAGGCGCGGCTCGTCTCCCGATTCCAGTGGGGAATGGTCACGGACATTCAGGCCCCTGACCTGGAAACGCGCACGGCGATTCTTAGCAAGAAGGCCGCTGCGATGGACTTCCATCTGGCCCCGGAAATCCTGCAATTCCTTGCCGAGCGGATCACCAAAAACGTCCGCCGCATGGAAGGCG
>LVBV01000038.1 GCA_001604565.1 Puniceicoccales bacterium Verruco_01
ACGGTCGTTCCAGAAATTGACAAGAAGTCTGCTCTACCCAAGAGTGGAATCAAGGCAAAGCCGATCAAACATGCTTTCAGACTTCTGAAATAGTCTGCTCTACCCAAGAGTGGAATCAAGGCAAAGCACGTATAGGGGTGACGACGAATAGTTTCGTAGTCTGCTCTACCCAAGAGTGGAATCAAGGCAAAGCCAGCGATTGCTCGCATATGTCACCGCGAAAAGTCTGCTCTACCCAAGAGTGGAATCAAGGCAAAGCAAGAACCTGTTGTCCCTTCGATGCAGGCCGAGTCTGCTCTACCCAAGAGTGGAATCAAGGCAAAGCGGAACAGCAGATGACAACCAGTCTCAAAGAAGTCTGCTCTACCCAAGAGTGGAATCAAGGCAAAGCGCCGCGTCCTTTTTCCCCCCTGCCGCAGCCAGTCTGCTCTACCCAAGAGTGGAATCAAGGCAAAGCGATGCGCGCCATGCCGTTTTTCATGGCCGCAGTCTGCTCTACCCAAGAGTGGAATCAAGGCAAAGCTCGCGGCGCGGCCGGTTGTGCCTCTCGGATAGTCTGCTCTACCCAAGAGTGGAATCAAGGCAAAGCCGCGGCGGCAGATGCCCTCAAGGCCGATTTAGTCTGCTCTACCCAAGAGTGGAATCAAGGCAAAGCCTTCAAGGCCGGTGGGAAGATGCCCGCTTCAGTCTGCTCTACCCAAGAGTGGAATCAAGGCAAAGCAAACCGAAAGCGGTCTTGCGGCATCTCTAAAGTCTGCTCTACCCAAGAGTGGAATCAAGGCAAAGCAGCGCACGGCGGCAGGACTGGCGGGATCAGAGTCTGCTCTACCCAAGAGTGGAATCAAGGCAAAGCATGACTGCATTCGATGCATCTGAAGAGGCAAGTCTGCTCTACCCAAGAGTGGAATCAAGGCAAAGCTCCGGTTATGCAACACGCCTTAGCCCCATCTAGTCTGCTCTACCCAAGAGTGGAATCAAGGCAAAGCCTGAGTGAGTCGGCGGACCGGCTGATCGAAGTCTGCTCTACCCAAGAGTGGAATCAAGGCAAAGCAAACAACGCTGGATATGCGCTCGGGGATCGAGTCTGCTCTACCCAAGAGTGGAATCAAGGCAAAGCCGCGCAAGAAATGGTATGGATTCCCCTGTAAGTCTGCTCTACCCAAGAGTGGAATCAAGGCAAAGCGATGGAGTAAGCAACCTAGACAAAGCGATTAGTCTGCTCTACCCAAGAGTGGAATCAAGGCAAAGCGCGCTGAGGGCATTGGCTAACTCCTTGCGCAGTCTGCTCTACCCAAGAGTGGAATCAAGGCAAAGCCGGCAGGACCCGCGCGAACCGGAATACCCCAGTCTGCTCTACCCAAGAGTGGAATCAAGGCAAAGCAGCGCACGGCGGCAGGACTGGCGGGATCAGAGTCTGCTCTACCCAAGAGTGGAATCAAGGCAAAGCGAAATAAACGATGGATAAAGGAGGAATATAGTCTGCTCTACCCAAGAGTGGAATCAAGGCAAAGCGATCGTCCGCGTCCATCGCGGACAGATCAAAGTCTGCTCTACCCAAGAGTGGAATCAAGGCAAAGCAGACGAATACGCGCTGTTTGTTGGTGGGTAAGTCTGCTCTACCCAAGAGTGGAATCAAGGCAAAGCCGTGCGTTGTCTTACCGTGAGCTTCTTACGAGTCTGCTCTACCCAAGAGTGGAATCAAGGCAAAGCAGCCGTGTTGCTCGTGACGCTGCCTACATCAGTCTGCTCTACCCAAGAGTGGAATCAAGGCAAAGCAGGATTCATCCCCCACGTGTGGCTCTTGCGAGTCTGCTCTACCCAAGAGTGGAATCAAGGCAAAGCCGTGCGTTGTCTTACCGTGAGCTTCTTACAGTCTGCTCTACCCAAGAGTGGAATCAAGGCAAAGCCGCACCGGAACACTGCTACCGCACGATAAAGTCTGCTCTACCCAAGAGTGGAATCAAGGCAAAGCCGTTACGTATCGTTCGCAACAGAAT
>LVBV01000039.1 GCA_001604565.1 Puniceicoccales bacterium Verruco_01
CGGCGACGCTGGAGCACATCTTGACGCCCTCCTGCGTGAGGGAGGTGTTGCGCGCGATGATCTGCTCGGTCTCGTGGGCGGCGTTCTTGCACTTGAGGGCGAGGCTGCGCACCTCGTCGGCCACCACGGCGAACCCGGCACCGGCCTCGCCCGCGCGGGCGGCCTCCACGGCGGCGTTGAGGGCGAGGATGTTCGTCTGGAAGGCGATTTCGTCGATGGCGCGGATGATTTTGGAAATCTGGGCGGAGGCGGTGTTCATGTCGTCCATCGTCTTCGACATCGACTGCATCTTGCGGGAGCTTTCCTCCGTGGCGCCCTGCACGTCGCTCGAAATGTCCGCGGCCTCGCGCACGGCGTCGTTGTTGCGCTGCGCCATACTGGAGATTTCCTCCACGGTGGAGCTCGACTCCTCAAGGGTTGCCGCCTGTTCGGAGGCCATCGTTGCCTGTTCCTCGGAGGATTCGGTGAGGGCCGCCGCCGAGGCGGAAAGCTTCTGCGAAAGGCCGAAGAGCTGGATGACCGCCGTGCTCAGCCGCTTGCTGACCGACGCTCCGATCCAGAGGCCCAGTCCGATCGCGATCGCAAAGATGAAGACGACGAGCCACAACTGCACCTTCATCCAGAAGCCGCCCTCGCTCACCTTGCCCTGCATCGTGTTCGTGATGCGGTCGGTGAAGTTGCGGAAGAGGCTCGTGGACTGGCGGCTGGCCTCGCTCAGGCTGCCCTCGATGGCGGAATTGGCGGCGAGGGAGCTGTTGTAGGCCTTCGCCGCGAGGAGGGTCTGCGCGATGACGCCGTTCTTGGCCCCGGCGCTCTGCACGATTGCGGAAAGGCGGCTGTCGATCTCCGAGGCGCGCTCGGATTCGCCGAGGGCGTTGAGCGCCCCGACGATGGTCTTGCGGTCCTCGTCGAGTTGGCCGACTAGGGTGGGGCCCTTCTCGCGCAGCTCGCCCACGCACTTGTCCGTGCACTTGAGGGCCGCGTTCTGCACCATGAAAAGCAGCTTGTACAGGGTTTCGTTCAACGAGGCGGTGCCCTGCTGGAGAACCGAGACGTTGTCGAGCGAGGCGGAGGCCGCCTTCTGTGTGTTGATGAGGGTCGCGAGGGAGCCGGAAAGGTCGCCGGAAACCTGCTGGAGGTAGTTGGAAAGGTTGTTCGAGCCGTCGAACACCGTGTTGTCCGCCAGTTCCATGAGCTTGGCGTCGAGGGCCCCGAGGGCTTCGTCCAGCGCGGCGATGGACTGTGGCGTGGGCGCGGCTTGGGAAAGAATGCCGTCCTTGCCGGTGAGGAGCTTCGCCGCCTTTTCGCGCAGAGTGTTCATTTCCGCGACCTCGAAGGCGCCGGCCACATTCTCCGGAATTTTGCCGAACCCCGCCTCGATCTCGCCGAGGAGCTTGGTGACGGCCTTGGCCCTGTCCGGCGCCGAGGTGCGCAGGTATTTGTCCACACCCACCTCCACCTCAAGAAGTTTTCCCCGCAGTTGCAGGACGAGCACCGTGTCATCCAGCGTGGAACCCGCCGTATGAGAGAGTTCCGCCAGCTTGTTCTTCGTGCCGGTTTCGGTCTTTTGAGAAATCTCAGTCTGCTTTTCCGCCGCGGAGGCGATCGTCCGCTGCCGGACGGCGGCTACGCTCTGGGCCACGAGGTTTGCCAAGGCGTCCGATTGTTCGAGGAAGGCCGCCATCGACGAGTCGAGCGACTCGCGCGTCACAAGATAGTTCAGCTTGGCCTGATGCAAGGTTCCGAGCTGCGTCTCAAGCGACTTATCCACGCCGCTTCCGGAAATTTCCCGCATCCGTTCCGTCGGATTGATTCCCCGCAACTGCTGTGAGGAGGTGGCGTAAAGGATCTGGTTCGCCGTCTCGGAAACCACGTCCTGCGCGTGCATTGCCGCCAGTTCCTGGTCCACGTTCTCCTTGAGCTCCGTGCTCGTGGAGCGCAGGTTGTTGTTCAGGAGCCGGATCGTGTAGTAGCTGATAAGTCCCAGAAAGAGGGAGAGAACAGCGGCAAAGACAAAGGCGAAGAGAAGTTGCTTGCGTATGTTGAGATCGCGCATCGTGGGGCCTGATGCTGATGATTGATACGATCCGCCCGGGACGGGAGGGAAAGGGCGGGCGGGAGTTGTCAAACGAACAGGAGAGAGTCCCAGTCCGGAAGAATCCGGACCGGAGAAGGAAAGTAAAATGAGAGAACGGCAAAAGTTCCACCCTCGCCGCGGCGATGCGGCCCGGGAAGCTCAACGAAAACGTTACTTGAAGCGAAGCGGAATGACCACGCGCACCTTGACGGGCTGGCCGCCCTTGGCACCCGGTTCAAATTCCCATTCGCGGATGCACTTCAGCGAGATCTCGTTGAAACTGGCATTGGAGCTCTGGACGATTCTGGGCCTGACGACATTGCCCTTCTCGTCGATGAGAAAGCCGATCTGCACCGATGCCTTCACGCCCTTCAGTTCCGGGGGAATGTTGGGCTGGCTTTGCCTTACCGGCTTGGGGGGCGAATCAAGCTCGTTCATCGCGGACGATTCGGCGACCTCCTCGTCGGAGAAGATGGTGTCGGCAATCAGTGCCGAGGCACTGGAAAGAAGCAAAAATCCACAGAGAATTACCTTTAGAGATTTGAAGTGAAACATTGGAGTCTCGTTTTTAAAGGGAGGGGGTACTGAGACGTGACATACTTTCTTACGGCAATCTGGGATTGCGGTTTAGACCAGATTTGTTACGCGGAAACGTCGGATTCCGTAACATACCATTCTCCAGAAAGTCTATTATTCAAGACAAAATGGGCGGGATGTAAAACAAAAAGCCGTTACCGGATGTCGTGAGGAGTGTTTCTTTCCGCCGCTTGAAACGCCGCTTTCTTTTTTCTCGCCTGACCGCGGGGCAGGAAGTTCGATAGCGTCATGAAGATTTTCCCCGATCGCGCCACTTTTGCCTCCCTCGCGCAGCAGGGCAACCTCATCCCCGTGTATTGCGACCTCATGGCGGACCTCGAGACACCGGTCTCGGTCTATTCCCGCCTTCACGCTGCCTCGGGACAGGCTTTCCTTCTGGAGAGCATCGAGGGCGGAGCGGTGCTGAACCGCTACTCCTTCATCGGCTGCCAGCCGCGCACCACCATCGAGTGCCGCATCGGCGGCAATACGGTTGTGACAAACCGCGTGGGCGAGACGAAGGTTTTCCCGACGCCGGAGGATCCCCTCACGGTTGTGGAGGAGGCGCTGAAGGATGTCCGCTACGTGCGCCTGCCGGACATGCCCCGCTTTGTGGGCGGCGCGGTGGGCTTTGTCGGTTACGAATACATCTCCTGCATCGAGCCGACCGTCCCGCGCCCGGAGAAGGACCCGGAGAAGATGCCGGTCCTTCACTTCATGCTGACCGACACGATCGTGGTTTTCGATCGCGCCCGGCAGACGCTGCGCCTCATCATCAACGCGGACACCTCCATCGGCTGTCTGGACACGGCGTACGATCGCGCCTGCGAGGGACTGGAGCGGCTCGTGGCGCTTTTGCGCAGTCCCCGCAAGGCCTCGCCGATGCCGGTCGTGGAGGTCGAGACACCGAAGAGCCGTCCCGGCAACATGAAGAAGGCCGAATTCGAGGGCATGGTGGAGGATATCAAGGAATACATCCGCGCGGGCGACGTGTTCCAGGTGGTGGGCTCCCAGCGCTTCGAGGAGGATTTTGACCGCGAGCCGCTGGACCTGTACCGGGCGGCGCGCCTTGTGAACCCCTCGCCGTACATGTTCCTGTACGACACGGGCAGCTTTGCCCTTGTCGGCGCCTCGCCGGAGGTGCACGTGCGCCTTCAGGACGGCAGGGCCTTCATGCGCCCGATCGCCGGAACGCGTCCGCGCGGCAAGGATGCCGAACAGGACAACGCGTATGAGAAGGACATGCTTTCCGACGAGAAGGAGAAGGCCGAGCACCTGATGCTGGTGGACCTTGCCCGCAACGACCTTGGCCGCGTGTGCGCGCCGGGCTCCATCTCGGTGCCGGACTTCATGATCGTGGAACGCTACAGCCACGTGATGCACATCGTGAGCGAGGTGGAGGGCACCCTCGGCGAGGGAAGGAGCGCGTGCGACCTCTTGCGCGCCACCTTCCCGGCGGGCACCGTTTCCGGCGCGCCCAAGATCCGCGCGATGCAGATCATCGCCGAGAAGGAGAAGGAGCAGCGCGGCCCCTACGCGGGCGCCGTGGCGTATTTCTCCTACGACGGCAATCTCGACTCCTGCATCGCCATCCGCATGGCCCTCGTGAAAGACGGGCGCGTGTACATCCAGTCCGGCGCGGGCCTCGTGGCGGACTCCGTCCCGGCGAGCGAGTACATGGAGACGATCAACAAGGCGGGCGCGATGTTCAAGGCCGTGGAAATGGCCCGCAGCATCACCTCGGCGTAGGGCCGGGATGCGGTGCAACTGGTTCTCTTGCCGGAGAAACCATACCATTCCTCAACAATTCACCGAACAAGGAACCAAGAAGTTTTCTCCACAGATTGAAACAGGATTTACGCAGATGATTGAGAATGAAAGAGATTCTGAATCTCTTTAATCTGCGAAAATCTGCGTAATCTGTGGATAAATTTCCGGTTTTCTTTCGGAAATCGCTCTACGCCTCCAGCTTCGCGGCGATGCGCTCGAATTCCTGCAGTCCGCGGTCGAGGGTGCGGTCGAAGGAGGTTTCCTCGCTCCGGACCACCTTGCGGACGGTCTCCTCCTGCATCTTCAGCTCGGGGAAGACGGGCCCGAGCGTCTGCACGACGGGGGTCACGAGTTCCGTAAAGAAGCCCGGCGCAAGGTCGAGGCGGCGCCCGAACATCACGGCGCGGCGCAGAATGCGGCGGAGCACGTAGTTGCGGCCCTCGTTGCCCGGCAGGATGCCGTCGGCGATGGCGCAGGAAAGCGTGCGCGCGTGGTCCGCAAGGACGCGGAAGGCCACGTCGTTCTTCTCCTGCGGGGAAAGCTTGTTGCGGTCCGCGGGCATGGTCCTGCCGTAGGTCTTGCCGGACATCTCGCTGATCCTTGCGAAGATGGGGGCGAAGACGTCCGCGTTGTAGTTACTCGGCGGACGCGTGAAATTGGTGAAGTTCTCCGTCGTCGCCATGATGCCCGCGACGCGCTCGAAGCCCATGCCGGTGTCCACGTTGTGCTTCTTGAGCGGGACGAACTGGCCGTCCTCGGTGGCGTTGAACTGCATGAACACGTCGTTCCAGATCTCGATGCACCAGGGGCTGCCCGCGTTGACGAGCGCGCCGCCGGTCTTGTCGGGAGTGAGGTCCATGTGGATTTCCGAGCAGGGGCCGCAGGGGCCCGTCTCGCCCATCATCCAGAAATTGTCCTTCTTGCCGCCCGTCTTGATGTGCTTTTGCGGATCGAGGCCCTCGGCTTTGAAGATCTTTTCCCACACCTTCCACGCCTCCTCGTCGAAGACGGAGGGGTCGCCCTGTTTCACCGGCTTGTACACCGTGGCGTAGAGGCGGTCCGCCGGGAGGCCCCAGACCTTGGTGAGCAGCTCCCACGACCATTCGAGCGCCTCCTTTTTGAAGTAGTCGCCGAAGGACCAGTTCCCCAGCATCTCGAAGAAGGTGTGGTGGTAGGTGTCGAAGCCCACGTCCTCCAGATCGTTGTGCTTGCCGCCTGCGCGGATGCACTTCTGCGTGTCCGCCGCCCTGTTGAAGGGCGCCGGGCGTTCCCCGAGGAAGTAGGGGACGAACTGGTTCATGCCGGCGTTCGTGAAGAGCAGGTTCGGCGAGGAGGGCAAAAGCGAACTCGACGGCACGATGGTGTGCCCCTTGCTCTGGAAGAAATCGAGGAAGGACTGGCGAACTTCGGCGGATGTCATGGCTTTATGCTGGAAAACGGCCAGTAAAACGGATCGACGCTCCGATTGCCAGAAGGAAGAATTTGCATCCGCTGCACCCACCGAGCCGTCCGCCGGGGTTGAATCGCCGTCCGCCAGTTTGATTTTGACGTACAACCAAGAATTCTGTGAAGTCCGCCGGGTTTCGTTAATGCAGGGAGGCGGTAGAATTGACATATTCTGCAATTCTCTCGCTATGGCCCGCGTTTTCTTTTTTTCCCACACTCTTTCATGAAAACAAAACTTTCCCCCAAAAAGCTTGCAGCCGCCATCACGGGGCTCCTCGTCCTCTGGATGCTGACGGGCATCGTCTCCGGCAAGGAGGCGCCGAAGTCCGATACCGCCGCGAAGGCCGAGAAGCCGCTCTTCCCGGTTCGCGCGGTGCGTCTTGAGGCGCAGAAGATCACGCGGACGAGTTTTGTGAACGCCCGCACGGAGGCCGACCGCAGCGTCACCCTTCGCGCGGAGGTGACCGGCCAAGTGGTGGCGATCGGCGCGGAGCGCGGAGCGCGTGTGGCGGAGGGCGACCTGATCGTCTCCGTCGAGGCGCGCGACAGGGCGAGCCGCGTGGCCGAGGCGAAGGCAACGCTTCGCGAAAGGGAGATGGAGCTTGAATCCACAAAGGCTCTCGCTGCGAAGGGACTGGCGGCGCAGTCGCAGCTCGCATCGGCGGAAAGCGCCGCCGAGTCGGCACGCGCGGCCCTGACGAGCGCGGAGCTGGACTTTGCCCGCTCTTCCATCCGCGCCCCCTTCGACGGGGTGCTCGTGGAACGGAGCGCAGAGGCGGGCGATCTTCTCTCCCCCGGCGGCGAGGTGGCGGTGGTGGCCGATCTGGACCCCATCGTCGTCGCGGGTTGGATGACGGAGAAGGAGATTGCGGGCATCCGTCCGGGCACGGAGGCGACGGCGAAACTTTCCGACGGACGCGAAATTTCCGGGACGATCACGTACATGAGTCCGCAGGCGGACCCCGTCACGCGGATGTACAAGGTGGAGCTGCGCGCTCCCAACGCCGATTATTCGATCCGCTCTGGGCTCACGGCGGTTCTCGCCGTCCCCCACGAGAAGGTGATGGCCAGCCTCGTGAGCCCGGCGAGCGTGCTCCTTTCCGACGGGGGAGTCGTCGGCCTTCTTCTGGCCGACGAGGAGGGTGTCACGCGCTTCTGCCCGGTGGAGATCGCACAGAGCGCCCCTGAGGGCTTCTGGGTCACCGGCGTGCCGGAAAAGACGATTCTCGTCACCCTCGGCAAGGACTTCGTCCGTCCGGGGCAGAAGGTGAAGCTCGTCTTCGAGGACGCAACGACCAACGCCAACCGCTAGGACTCCCCCATGTTCGACGCAGTCATAGAATGGGCGGTCACCTACCGCAGAACGGTTCTGACGAGCCTTGTGCTCCTTGTCATCATGGGCCTTGTCGCGTGGTTTTCCATCCCGCGCGAGAGCGATCCCGACGTGACGATCCCGATGGTGTACGTGGGCGTCTATCAGGAGGGAATCTCCCCGCAGGACGCCGAGCGCCTCATCGTGCGCCCGCTGGAGAACGAGCTTCGGGGTCTTGAGGGCCTCAAGGAAATGACCTCCAACTCCATGGAGAGCAACGGCCAGATCCTCCTTGAGTTCCAGACCGAGATCAACATCAAGAACGCCCTGGCCGACGTGCGCAGCGCCGTGGACCGCGTCAAGGGCAAGCTCCCGCAGGATGCCGACGATCCCGTCATCGAGGAAATCAACTTCTCGGACATCTTCCCGATGGTGTACGTGAACCTTTCGGGCGACGTGCCGGTGCGGGCGCTCTCGCGCATCGCACGCGATCTGCGCGACAAGCTGGAGAGCGTGCCCGAGGTGCTCGACGTGGAGATTCAGGGCGACCGCGAGGAAGTCGTGGACATCATCGTCGATCCCGCGGTGCTGGAAAATTACGGCATCAATCAGGGCAGTGTCTTTTCCTTTGCGGCGTCCAACAACCAGCTTGTCGCGGCGGGCACGATCGACAACGGCGTGGGCCGCCAGCCGGTGAAGGTGCCGGGTCTCTTCGAGGATCCGGTGGACATCCTCTCCCTGCCGGTTGTCACCGGGCCGGACCGCTCCCTTACGGTGAGCGACCTGGCGACGCTGGAGAGCACCTTCAAGGACCCGCTCACCCTCGCCCGCGTGAACGGACAGAACTCCATCTCGCTTGCCGTCAAGAAGCGTTCGGGATCGAACCTCATCAACGGCGTGGAAAAGGTGCGCGCCATCGTGGCGGCGGAACGGACCGCGTGGCCCGCCGGCATTTCCGTCACCTTCTCGCAGGACCAGTCCACCTACATCCGGGACATGCTGACGGATCTGGCGAACAACGTCCTCTCGGCCATCGTGCTCGTTCTGATCGTCGTCATCGCCTCGATGGGCCTGCGCTCCGGTCTCCTCGTGGGACTCGCGGTACCGACCTCATTCCTCGCGGGTGTTTTGATTTTGTATCTCACGGGCAACACGCTGAACATGATGGTGCTCTTCAGCCTCATCATGGCGAGCGGCATGCTCGTGGACGGCGCCATCGTCGTCACGGAATTCGCCGACCGCAAGATGGTGGAGGGCTTGAGCCGCCGGGACGCCTACCTCACCGCCGCGCAGCGCATGGCGATGCCGGTCATCGCCTCCACGGTCACGACCCTGGCGGCCTTTTTCCCGCTGCTTTTCTGGCCTGGCATCATGGGGCAGTTCATGAAGTATCTGCCCCTGACGCTCATCTACACCCTCACGGCCTCGCTCGTCATGGCGCTCATCTTCCTGCCGACCCTCGGCAGCCTCGTGGGCAGGCCCGGCGCGGCGGATCCGGAGACGATGAAGGCCCTCGCGGCCTCCGAGCACGGCGACGTGACGGCGGCGGGCGGCTGGACGGGCCGCTATGCGAAGATGCTCCGAAGCTTCCTGCACCATCCCTGGGTGCCGGTGATCCTCGCGATCGTCTCGCTTGTTGGCTCGATCTTCCTTTACGCGGTCTTCGGCAAGGGTGTGGAGTTCTTCCCCGACGTGGACCCGGACACGATCATGGTCGATATCCGCATGCGGGGCGACCTTTCGATCACCGAGATGGACGCCCTTGTCGTGAAGGTGGAGAACTCGATCGCCGACGTTCCGGGCATCCGGATCCTCAACGCCTCCACGGGCGTGTCGATCGGCGGCGGCCTTTCCGACAAGCCGGAGGACGTGCACGGCTCCCTTCAGATGGAGCTGAGCAACTGGCAGACCCGTCCCACGGGCAACGAAATCCTGAACATGATCCGCGAAAGGACCGCGGACATCCCCGGCGTCATCATCGACATCCGCAAGCCCGACGCGGGCCCGCCCGTCGGCAAGGCGGTGCAGGTGCAGCTTTCCGCGCGCACACAGACCGACCTCGACAAGGCCACGGAGATCGTGGAGGCGAAGTTCGCCGCCCTTGAGGGCCTGACCGAGATCACCGACACTAGGCCCAGTCCCGGCATCGAATGGCACGTGGATGTGGACCGTCGGGAGGCCGCGCGCTACGGCACGACCGTCGCGGGCGTGGGCGGTGCGGTGCAGCTGGCCACGACCGGCGTCAAGATAGGCGACTTCCGGCCTGAGAGCGTGGACGACGAGGTGGACATCCGCCTGCGCTATCCCCTTTCCGGACGCACCCTTTCGCAGATAGAATCGCTCCGCGTGAACACGGGGGAGGGATTCGTTCCGATTGCGGACTTCACCAGCTTCCGCCCGGCGCCGAGGGTTTCCAGCATCCTTCGCAAGGACTGCCGCCGCGTGGTGACGATCGCCGCGAACGTGGAGCCGGGCGTGTTGCCGGACAAGATGGTGACGGCCCTGCGCGACTGGCTGACGCTTGAGAAGCCCCTTCCCGCTGGCGTGGAATGGACCTTCCGCGGGCAGGACGAGGAGCAGGCCAAGAGCGCCGCCTTCCTCATGAAGGCCTTCGTTGTCGCGATGTTCCTCATCGCGATCATCCTCGTCACGCAGTTCAACAGCTTCTACCAGACCTTCCTCATCCTGACGGCGGTCGTCTTCTCGACGGTGGGTGTGTACATCGGCCTGCTTCTGACGGACCGGCCCTTCAGCGTGGTGATGAACGGCATCGGCGTCATCTCGCTCGCGGGCATTGTCGTGAACAACAACATCGTCCTCATCGACACCTTCAACCATCACCGCAAGAGCGGCATGGAGCTCATGGAGGCGGTCCTGCGCACGGGCGCCCAGCGCCTGAGGCCCGTGATGCTGACGAGCGTCACGACGATCCTCGGACTGATCCCGATGGTCTTCATGATGAACATCGACTTCTTCGGACGGGACATCAGCTTCGGCGCGCCCTCCACCCAGTGGTGGCAGCAGCTGGCCACCTCCGTCGCCTTCGGTCTGGCTTTCTCCACCTTCCTGACCCTCGTCGTCACCCCCTCGCTCCTGTACCTCGACGGGCGGCACCTGGAAAAGAAGGCGGCAAAGAAGGCGGCCCGCGAGGCGAAGAAAGCGCAGGTGTAGGATTTGCGCTGGCGCTGTGACGGGGGCGGAGGGTAGTATCCGCTCCCCGTCATGGACGCTTTTTCCGCACTTCTCTTCGATCTGGCAGCCTTCCTGTACCTCGCGGCCTTCGCGGCCACCCTTCCCGCGATCCGCCGGGGCAAGGAGGGGCTTTCGGGCTTCTGCTCGCGCCTGACGCTCTCGCTGCTGGCGGCAGGTTTTCTTGCCCAGTGCGCGGCGCTGGCGGCCAGGGGTGTCGCGCTCGGTCAGTGCCCCATCGTTTCGCGAGGGGATTTGTATGAGATCGTGGCGTGGAGCGCCGTTGTGGTGTACGGCATTTCCGGCGCCGGGACGCGGACGAATCTCCTCGGCTTTTTCACCTCGGGCCTTGCCGCGATCCTTTCCCTTTTCGCGCTCTTTTCCGGCAGCGAGGCGGAATTCCCGAAGGTTCCGCCGATCGTGCTCGCCCACGCGTGGCTGTCGCTCCTTTCCTACGGGGCCTACGCTCTGGCGGCGCTCCTCGGGGCGATGTACTGGATCCAGATGCGCGGCCTTTACCGGCGCAGATGGGCCGGGATCTTTGCGCTTCTGCCCTCGCTGGCGGAGCTGGAGAGATCGGCGGGGCGGCTTCTTTGCGCGGCGTTTTTCATTTATACGACGGCGCTGGTCCTCGGCGCCTTCTGGATGACGGAGGCGGGACGGATCCTTCCGGCGGCGAAGATCGTTCTGGCTCTTCTACTCTGGGTTTGCGCGGCGGCGGCGTGCCTTCTGCGTCTGACGCACCGGCTGTACGGGCGCAGGGTGGCCGCGGCGGCGATCGTGCTCTTTGCCTTGGCGCTGCTGGCCCTCGTCCCGATCGGCGAGCGGCATGGCGCGAGTGTCGGCGCAATCATGGAGACTCCCCTTGATGAAGGCCGTTAATTTCCTTGCCGCAGGCGCGAGTCACAGGGACGGTGCCGCCGCCTTCCAGAAGGCGTCGCACCTGACTCCGGCGGAAAAGAAGGCGCTGGCCGCGCGGCTTGCCGGGCAGCCGGGCGTGACGGGCCTTGTGATGCTTTCCACCTGCAACCGGCTGGAGGTGTACCTGGCCGGGGAGGGCGACGCGGCGCTGGAGGGGGCACTTGCCGTCTTTGCCGCCGCGACGGGCCTCTGCGCGGACTCTTCCTCCGGCAGCGTCTTTCGCGGCGCGGGGGCCGTGCGGCACCTGATGGAGGTGGCGGCGGGGCTGGAGAGCGAGATGGTCGGCGAGACGGAGATCCTCGGTCAGGTGAAGCAGGCCTACGAGGCCGCCTGCGCGGAAAAACGCGCGGACGGGGCGATCCACCGTATTTTCCAGAAGAGTTTTCAGGCCGCGAAGATGGCGCGGGAGACGAGCGGGGTCGGGCACGGTCAGGTGAGTCTCGGCGCCGTGGCGGCGGAAATGGCGCGCAGAATTCACGGGGATATTGCCCGGTGCCGCGTGCTCCTTGTCGGCAGCGGGCAGGTGGGGACGGACGTGGCGCAGGCGCTTGCCGCGCGCGGGGTGGGGCGCCTTGTCCTCTCCAGCCGCACGCAGGCGCACGGCGAGGCCCTCGCGGCGGAAACGCAGGCGGAATGCATCGGTTTTGAGGCATGGCCGGAGGCTCTAGCGGGAGCGGACGTGGCCATTTTCTGCACCGCCGCGCCGGGGGTTGTTCTTTCTCTTGCGACCCTTCGGGCGGCCATCAAGGCGCGTCACGGAAAGGCGCTCTTCCTCCTCGACCTTGCGGTGCCGCCGGACGTGGAGGCGGGCGCCGGGGATCTGGAGGGCGTTTTCCTCTACAATTTCACGGACCTTGCCGCCGCCGCCAACGAGAACCGCCGCGGAAGAATGACCGAGGTCGAAGCCTGCCGCCAGCTCCTGGCCGAACGCGCGCAAAGACTCTGGGAGGAGGTCGAACGGCGCGGGGCGATGCACGGGCTTGAGGAGGTTGAAGAAACCCCGGGATCAGTTCCGGAATCGCAGTAACCAGCCTAGAGCTGGTTTCAAAAGTCACGAAGCGCGCCGTTTGCCGCGCCATCGGGACAGCTTCCGCAAGGCGGCTTTTGCCGACTGTGCTGGAGCACTGGCGGCAAAAGCCAACGCCGCGGATGCCCCGATGCCGCGCAAACCCATCGGGCAGCGGCTCTTTTGAGCCCGGGCCGCGTTGGGAAAAGCGAATCGGGGCCTTGGCCCGGTTTCGCTTTTCCGCCTTGCCCGCCTCTCAAAAGTGCCTGCTGCGGCACACTCCGGGCCTTTTGAAACCAGCTCTACTCCCCCTCGTCCTCGGCGGCGATCTCGGCTTCTGTTCCGATGAGTTCGCCGAGGCTCTTGAAGTAGTTCTGGAAGCGCGACATGTCCGCAAGGCGGCCCACCGTGCCGTCGAAGAGTTCCTTCTTCTGCTGCTTCAAGAGCTCGATGCGCTCCTCGATCGTGCCGGTGGCGATCAGGCGATAGATGAAGACCGTGCGGTCCTGCCCGATGCGGTGCACGCGGTCGATGGCCTGCGCCTCCACGGCGGGGTTCCACCACGGGTCCAAGAGAAACACGTATTCCGCCGCCGAGAGGGTGATGCCCGTGCCGCCCGCCTTGAGGGAGACGAGCATGATTGCCGCGCCCTTGGATTTCTGGAAGGCGGAGACCGGCTTTTCGCGGTTGGGCGTCTGGCCGGTCAGCATCTCGATCGGCAGATTCGGGAATTCCTCGCGCAGGACCTTTTCCACGCGGGAGAGGAGGGTCGCGAACTGGCTGAAGACGACGGCGCGTCGTCCGTGCGCCACAAGCTCGCGCAGTTTTTCTAGGAGCGCGAGAATCTTGCCGCTCTGCCGGGGCGAGGCGTCCATCCACGGGAGCAGCCCCGGGTCGCAGCAGGTCTGCCGCAGCCGGGTGAGCAGGGTGAAGAAGGGCAGGGTCCTCTCCTGCACGCTCTTTGTGAGGTCGTCGCCCAGGCTCGCCAGTCCCTCGCGGGCGAGTCGGTGGTACTCGCTTTCCTGAATCTGCGTGAGCGGGCAGGAAAGGATGCTCTCCACCTTGGGCGGCAGCTCGGCGGCCACCTCGGTCTTGCTGCGGCGCAGGACAAAGGGCGCCACTTGCTTACGGAGGTTCTCGCGCAGGGTCTGCGGGTCGTTGAGGGCCAGCTTTTCCAGCCGCGCGCGGCTCCCGAGAAGGCCGGGCATGAGGAAGCGGAAGATCGTCCAGAGGTCGAGCTCGCGGTTCTCGATCGGCGTGCCGGTGACGGCGATACGCTTTGCCGCTTTCAAGGCCATGCAGACCTGCGAGATCTTGGCGTCCGGGTTCTTGATGAACTGAGCCTCGTCGAGGACGGCGGCGGAAAATTCCTTGTCGGTGGCCAGGGCCCTGTGGCGGCGCAGCTGCGTGTAGCTCGACACCCAGACGGCCACGCCCGTCACGTTCTCCCACGTGTGGCCGCTCTGAAGGGTGCGGATGGACAGCTCCGGGTAGAACTTGGCGGCCTCGGCCTTCCAGACGGGGACGACGCTCGCCGGGCAGACGATCAGGCCCGGCTTCTCCGGGGAGCACTCGCGCGCGAGGATCGTCAGCACCTGCACGGTTTTGCCAAGGCCCATTTCGTCGGCCAGCAGGCAGTGGCAGCCGTTCGCCAGAAGGTGTCGCATCCAGGAGACGCCGCGCCGCTGATAATCGCGCAAAAAGGGCGGAAATTCCCCCTCCGTCGTGGGCGGGTTCATGACATCCCGGCGCCATGTCTCAAGGCTTTCGGAAAGTTCCAGTGGCAGCGTCCCGCTCTGGAAAAGGGAGAAAAGCATGTAGTGGGGGATCGTCCCCTCCGCGGCGTCCTGCCGCGTCCAGTCCGCCAGCTCTCCGGCCTGATTGGTGTCCATCCGGAGTAGTCCCAGCTCCGGCGAGATGAGGACGCGGCCCGGGCGGCGCAGGATCGCCTTTGCGTGGGCTCCCGCGAGGACCTTGCCGTCGATCCACGCGCTCCAGTCGAGTCCCACGCCCCTGCCGGAAACCTCCGCGGCTTTTGCGCGGATCGTCACCTTGTGCACACCGCCCGCGAAGGCGGCCAGGCGCGGATCTGCCTGCACGTCGAAGGTCTCCTTCCACTTGGCAAGGTCGTTCTTCACGAAGCTGCCGATGGAAAGGGGGTCTTTTAAAATGTAGTCGCTCCTGCCGGGGCGGAAGGCGAAGCCCGCCCTGCGCGCCTTGCCGGTCACACGGATCAGCATCTCGCGCTTGCGGGAGTCGGGCGCGCCCTCGCCCTGAGCGAAGGCCGGGGTCTCTTTGTCGCCTTCAATCCAGAAGCCGCAGAGGCGCACTCCCTGCGTGGTGGCGGTCAGGCGCAGGCGCATCTTGAGGGGCGGCTGCTGCGCTTTTTCGGGTTCCTCCACCGGCTTGGACTTCGGGGCGGGCAGGGCGCACACCCGCTCCTCCGGCGGCAGCGGGGAAATTTCGGTGGAGACCAGCTCCTCGGTCTCGTACAGTCCGGCAGCGGCAAGGGCGCGGCCCTCCAGCCGGTTCGTCGTGCCCGAGCGCACGCTCGGCGCGCCGTTCTCCCACTCGACGACCGAATACACGTCCTCGCGTCCCTTGCGGCGGTGGACGACGATGGAACCCGGATCCAGTTGCAGTTCGCGCACCTGGCTTTCGCGATAGAGTTCGCGCGCCAGTGTGATCTCGTCCTCGGCGAAAGATTTCTCCCAATCGCCCTCCAGGCGGTCGAACCAAGTTTCGATCGCAGCGGGGGAATAAGTGCGTTTGGGCTCTCTTGCAGGCACGATGGGGCGGCAGCAAAAGATGGAATGCTACACCCCCGCGCCGCGCCTCTGCAAGATCGTTGATGGAAAAGCGGACGCGACTTCGCCGCGACTGCAGAGTAACGCGGCGGAAACGCTACCGGCGCAGCCCCGCGCGGCCCATCTCACGCTTGGCGATGGCCTTCTTCAGGTCCTCGCGTTTGTCGAAGAGCTTCTTGCCGCGCGCCACGGCGATCTCCACCTTCACGAGGGCCCCCTTCATGTAGAGGCGCAGCGGCACCACCGTGTAACCGCCGCTCTGCACGGCCTGTTGAATCTTGCGGATTTCCTTCTTGTGCAGGAGCAGCCGCCGCGGGTTGTACGGATTGTGATTGTCGTAGGAGCCGTGCGAATACTCCGAAATGTGCGCGTGGTAGAGAATCGGCACGCCGCCGTCCAGACGCACGAAAGATTCGCTGATCTGCGCCAGTCCCGCGCGGATGGACTTTACCTCCGTGCCTGTCAGGACGATTCCCGCCTCGAACTTGTCCTCGACGAAATAATCGTGGAGGGCCTTGGCGTTGCGAATCTCGCGGAAGCGGGAGCTGTCGTGTTTCGTGGCCAAACTACTTCTTCTCACCCTCCCACAATTCGTAGGAGATCTTCCCCTCCATGATTTCGCGCAGCGCGATATCTTCGGGGCTCAGGCGTTCCAGCGACTCCACGAGGGGCGTCTGGCCCATCTTGAGCTGCTTGACGCGACGGGACACCACGTTGATGAGGATGTTCGGGTCTTTGATGACCTTCTGCGCGGCCTGTATATAGTCGTCTCTCAAGGCGTTCTCCGTTTCCTGAAGTTCAACTGAAAAATTGGTGGAGCCGATCGGGTTCGAACCGACGACCTCCTGAATGCCATTCAGGCGCTCTTCCAACTGAGCTACGACCCCAAAGGGAAAGGGACACATCAAATCGGCTCCCTCCGCATAGTCAACCACGAAACCTGTGAATTTGCACGGGTGGCTGATGCCGGAGGTGTTTGAGGATTGTATTGACACGGAGTTGCTTTAATTAACAATCCCGCGCCTGACGGAATCGAAAAAACGTCATCCAATGATCAGCTTACAGAAACTCTCCCGCCTTACGGCTTTCGCGACACTCGCGGCGATCCCGGGTGTCAATGTATTCGGAACCACCGGAGGCTCCGGTACTTCCACCGATCCATACGTGGTGGACGCCCGCGATTTCGATATGGATCGGGGCCATTATCGGATCGACGGCAACGTGGATTTCGTTTCCGGAAAATTCGTCAAACTCGGTCTTGCGAACAAGAACAATTTCCTTTCGCTCCGGAGCGGTGTTTCCGTCACGGCCAGCTTTTTTATCGTGGGCGACGGGGTGGGAAGCGGCGCGGAAGTCTCCGTTCCCGACGCGGACTTCCGGGCGGAAATGCTAGTGGTGGGCCGCAAGGGCGAGGGCGTCCTCAATCAGACAGGCGGCACGGTCCGCTGCGTTCAGCTACTCATCGGTGCCGAGACGGGCGGAAAGGGTGTTTTTCGCCTTTCGGGGAACGGGAGCCTCTTGGAGGCGGAGCGGTTCATCACTTGCGCCCAGCAGGGCTCGGGCAGTCTTGAGGTCGCAGGCGGCGCCCTAGCCGTCACGGGGCGGGCCAGCGAGAGCGGCGAATCCTACCTTTCCGGCGTTGACGGTGCCATCCGCCTGAACGGTGGTTCTTTTGCTGTGCGGGGCGATATCCTGACCGGTGCGAACGTCGCGACACTGGACGCGACCTACCATTTTGAACGGCGCCGTTCCCGCCAGTGGAGGCCCGTCAGCATCGCGGACCTGCGGGCAACTTACATCGACGGCGTTGTCAACCGCTGGACGGCGAGCCCTCTTTACAGCGCCTTCGGGGATCGGATCGACCTCACCGGCTTCACGGTTGTGACGACGGACGCGGATCACGCGTGGGCGGGCGCGGTACCTTCCGATGTGGAAGGCTGGTACCATTCGCCGTGGTTTGGATGGTTCTTCAACGACGAAACGATGGCGGGCTGGACCTTCAGCTTCCAGCACGGATTTGTCTATGTGCACGATGTCAGCACGGCGGACGCGGTGTATCTTTGGGATTCAAGCGCGCGGTGCTGGTGGTACACCTCGGCGCGCGACTATCCTTGGATGTACGATTACCGGGACGGGACCTGGTGCCGCTACGATTCGGGCAATTATCCGCACCGCCGCTTCTACGACAGCCGCCGGGGCGCCAGCGTGGACGAAGCGGAGCTGAGCTGGGCCGAGTAAGGCGGGCCCCGTCTTTCCGATCCGGGATCTCCCGGGTCAGACGATCAAAAAACCGCGATCCTAAGGATCGCGGTTTTTTGTGAAAGGCAGGCGCGCCTTGTTACAGCACGCTCGCGATGGCGGTGGCCAGGCGGTCCATCGTCTTCTCGTTCATCCCGGCGACGCTCACGCGGCCCGAGGCGACGATGTAGATGGAATACTTCTTCTTCAGCGTCTCCACCTGATCCTTGGTGAGGCCGGAGAAGGAGAACATGCCCTTCTGGCGCTTGATGAAGCCGAAATCCTGCTTCACGCCCTTGGCGGCGAGGGAATCGGCAAACAGCCCGCGCAGACTGGCGAGGCGCGCGCGCATCGCCGCGACCTCCGCCTCCCACATCGTGGCGAGTGCCGGATCGGAGAGGATCGTGGAAACGACCGAGAAGCCGTGCTGTGGCGGGCTCGAATAGTTCGAGCGGATGACGCGCTTGGCCTGGCTGGCCACCTTGGCGGCGGTCTCCTCGCTTTGCGTCACGAAGGTGACCGAGCCCACGCGGTCCGCATAGAGGCCGAAGTTCTTCGAGCAGGAGTTGCAGACGATCATCTCGCGGCAGAGTCCCGCGAGGGTCCGCACACCCGCCGCGTCCTCCTCCAGCCCGTCGCCGAAGCCCTGATAGGCGAAATCGACGATCGGCAGGATGCCGCGGCTGGAGAGAATGCGGGCAATCTCGGCCCATTGCTCGTGCGTCGGGTCGATGCCGGTCGGGTTGTGGCAGCAGGCGTGCAGGAGGAGCGCGCTTCCGGAGGGAATCCGGGAGAGCGTGTCGAGAAAGGCGGAAAAATCGAGCTTGTTGCCCACCGGGTCGAACCACGGGTAGCGGTCCGTGCGCAGGCCCGCCGCGTCGAAAATCTGCGGATGGTTGGGCCAGGTCGGGTTACTTAAGTAAACCGTGGTGTTCGGGAAATTGCTCTTAAGAAAGTCCGCCGCGACGCGCAGGGCGCCGGTGCCGCCGGGGGCGCAGGCCGTGCAGGCGCGCTTGGTGAAGACAATCTCGCTCTCCCGCCCGAACACGAGGTTCTGCATGTGGCCGCGGAAGGACGGGTCGCCGTCGATCGGCAGGTAGTTGCGCGTGACGGCATTGGCGGCGAGACGCTTCTCCGCCTCCTTCACGCTGGCAAGGATCGGGGTCTTCCCCGATGCGTCGGTGAAAACGCCCACGCCCAGATTGATTTTCTCCGGGTTCGGATCCTTCTTGAATGCCTCGGTCAGGCCCAGAATCGGGTCTGCGGGTGCTGGAGGTACGTCGTCGAACATTGTTTGGCTCTTTGTTTTCGGCCAAAGAATGGGGTTATTCGAGGCGCGGGGCGGTGTCAACGCATCCGTTTGCCTGAATTTGGGTGCGTCCAAGTCGCGGTGTCGCAAAACGCCCGTTCATGGTTGCCATTCAAATACTTGCGACCATTCGCTTTCGCCCGAGGCGTTCACGCCCTTCACGCGGTAGAAGACGGGGCGCGTTGTGTCGCGGGTTTCGTCCGTGTAGATCGGCCCGGCGTCGGAGGCGCCGCTTTGCTCCAAGGCTAGGGCGTCGGCAACATTGGAATCCTCGATTGCGGTGGCGAGCGTTTCCCACGGGCCGTCCGGCGAGAGGGCGCGCTGCAAAACGTAACTTTGCGCGAGGGCCGATCCCCGCCATGTGAGGCCGTCCCGGAGGCGGAAGAGAATCGGTGCCCGTACGGGCGGACGGATCGGCGGGGGCGTCTCTCCGGAAATGGCGAAGGCGTTCTCCCGCAAGAGCTTGAGGATGGGCTTCTCGAAGTAGTTCTCTCCGGCGGCAAAGCCCGGAACGTGGTATGAGTTGTGCCGCGAGCCGCCTTCGTTGTGGTAGTACCAGCCTCCGTCCCGCCGGTGTCCGCGGATGCCCCAGAGAAGGCCGCCGGCGATGCCGTCCTCCCGGATCTCCTTCATGAGCCCCGCGCAATTTTCCACGCCCGCCATGCCGAATTCGTCGATCACGAGGGGCTTCTTCCCCCGGCTCCAGGCCCGGATTTCCGCCGCCGTTTCCGCAAGGGGGGTGTCGTTGCCGGAGAGGTGCCGCCAGTGCTCATAAAGGTGCAGGCTCACCGCGTCGATGTCGGGAGTGGCGAGGTATTCCTCCAGCTCGAACCCCGCGCTGAAAACGAGGTGGTTCGGGTCCACCTTCTTCATGAAGGCGGCCATTTCGACGGACCACGCGGCTACCTGTTTTTTCAGCAGTTCGCGGTCGAAGCCGTTGTCCGAGGCGTACACGTCGAATTCGTTGCCGAACTGCCAGGCGAGGATCGCGGGATCGTCCTTGTAGAGAAGGCCGGAGACCGTGTTTTTCCGGTTGGCGAGCGTTTCAAAGAGATGCCGGTAGGCCGTCTTGAGGCCGGCGTCCGTCCAGAAAAGGCCGGGACCCTTTCCGTGGATTTTAGCGAATTCATCCACGCCGTGCCACCCACCGAAGTGTTGCGAGGCGAGGACCGGGATGATGAGGCGGACGTCATACTCCCGCGCGAGGGCGAGGACGAGGTCGAGGGTCCGCAGAGCTTCCTCGTTGAGACTTCCGTCCTTTTCAATGAAGACGGGAAGGCCCTCCGGATCGTCCGGCGAGTACACCGAGAGGGAGAAGGTGCGCGTCGCGCGGCCCCCGAGGTAACGCATGGCCTCGAAAACGTCGCGAATCTCGTACTCGTCGGGAAAGCGGTTGGAAAAATCCGGCAGGAGCTGGCCCTCGTTCTGGAAGAGGTTCGGCGCGTCGATGCCGAAGAAACGGAAAGGGCGATCCCCCTCGTAGAGCGCGTCGCCGCGCCGGGTGACGATCGGCCAGTCGGTGGTTGCGGCCTCGGCCTGCGTTTTCATGGGCGTAAGTGTGAAAAAAAGCACCGGAAAAAGAAACAGAAAGGGCCTGATGGATGGAGGCTTCATTTTCCACTGCCCATTTTGAGGTGTGCGGGTGGGACCTGTCCACGGCAAAGCGGGCGGTCCACCCGAAACTGTTTCTCCCCCGCAAGGGTTTCCTCCATCATGAGTTCCCCGGTTGCAGACCCGCCCGTATCATCGAAGACCTGCCTTGTCGTCGGCGCGGGGCCCGCGGGACTCACCGCCGCACTGGAACTCTGCCGCGCGCACGCCGGGATCCGGCCCGTCGTGATCGAGATGGGGAAGATCCCCGGCGGCATCTCGCGCACCGAGGAATATCACGGCAACCGCATCGACATCGGCGGCCACCGCTTTTTTTCCAAGAGCCGCTGGGTGACCGATTGGTGGGACGGCATCCTTGCGATGCCGGAGAAAAACCGGGTCTCGCGCATCTTCTATCTCCGGCGCTTTTTCAGCTATCCGGTGAGCCTCTCGATTGCGACGCTGCGGAATCTGGGTCTCAAGCGCACGGTGAAGGTGGGCTTTTCCTACCTTCGTGCCCGGCTCTTCCCGATCCGGCAGGAAAAGACCCTTGAGGACTTCATGATCAACCGCTTCGGGCGGGAGCTCTACAAGACGTTCTTCCGCGACTACACCGAGAAGGTCTGGGGCGTTCCCTGCGACAAGATCAGTCCTGACTGGGGCGCGCAGAGGATCAAGGGCGTCTCGATCTCCGCCGTCCTTGCCGACGCCCTGCGCAAGGCCCTGCACGTGAAGAGCGCACATCAGGAGACGAGCCTCATCGACCGCTTCCTGTATCCCGAGAAAGGCCCCGGCCAGTTGTGGGAAAAGGCGGCGGAGCTCGTGCAGAAGGGCGGGGGAGAGATTTTTTACGAAAGCCGGGTGGAAAAGATCGCGAAGACCGCCTCCGGATGGACGGTGACGGTCCGGAAAGCGGATGGGAGCTCGGCGCAGCTTTCAGGCGACTTCCTTCTTTCAACCATGCCGGTCAAGGAGCTCGTCGCTTCACTCGAAGGGGTGGAAATCCCCGCGACGGTTCGGGAGGTGGCGGAAGGGCTCACCTACCGGGACTTCATGACGGTGGGCCTGCTTGTGGAACGCTTTGCCGACCCGGTCCTCAAGGCTTCCGGCGGGGTTCTTCCGGACAACTGGATTTACATTCAGGAGCGCGACGTGCTCGTGGGGCGTTTGCAGGTGTTTTCCAACTGGAGCCGCGGCATGGTTGCGCGCGAGGACTGCGTGTGGATGGGCCTCGAATTCTTCTGCAACGAGGGCGACGCGCTCGACCGCAAGTCGGACGGGGAGATGAAGGCCCTCGCCGAGGAGGAGATGGTGAAGCTGGGCTTCATCGCGAAGGGAAGCGTCCTTGACTCCTGCGTCATCCGGCAGAAGAAGGCGTATCCGGCCTACTTCGGGACTTACGCGCGCTTCGGCGTGGTGCAGGACTATCTCGACACGCTCCCCGGCCTCATCCCCATCGGACGCAACGGCATGCACCGCTACAACAACCAGGATCACTCCATGCTGGCCGCAAAGGCCGCCGTGGAACTGATCCTAGCGGGCAAGGCAGCCGATCCCGCAGCCCGCAAGGCCCTCTGGGAGATCAACGCCGAGAAGGAATACCACGAGGAGGGTGCGGAAAAGAAAACCTGAGGCCTTTGTTCGGGACATACACAAGGCCCCTTCTTCAGGATAGCGGCAGCGAAGCTTCGCGTAACAGTCCGCTGAAAAAGTCCGTCCGGATGTGTTCCCTGCTTGATGTCAGTTCTGCGGTGTGAGACAAATTCTCATGCGAGGAAGAGCCGCGGGGGAAACGGAGACGATCTGCCTGATCAACGTGGAGGCGCAGTTGCGCTCGGACCATCCGCTGCGGGAGGTGAAGCGGATGTGCCGGGAGGTGCTGAAGGCGCTGGAGCCTGAGTTCGCCCGGATGTATGCGGCGAAGGGCCGTCCGAGCATCCCGCCGGAGCGGCTTTTGATGGCGTGGATCCTGATGTGCCTGTATGGGGTGCGTTCGTGCCGGAGGTTCACGGAGGACCTCCAGTTCAACCTGCTGTACAAGTGGTTTCTCGACATGAATCCGGACGAGGAGGGCTTCGACGCGTCGAGCTTCTCGAAGAACCTCGGCCGGATGCGGACGGGGCACGTGAGCGAGCTGTTTTTCGTAGAGGTGGTGGAACTGGCGAAGGCTCGCGGATGGGTGAGCGACGAGCACTTTTCGGTGGACGGGACGCTGATCGAAGCGTGGGCGAGCGCGAAGAGCTTCCGCAGGAAAGACGAGCCTCCTCCGCCCGGAGGCGGCAACGGGTGGGTGGATTTCAAAGGCGAAAAACGGAGCAATGAAACGCACGCCTCGACGACCGACCCGGAGGCGAAACTGGTGAAGCACAGCGCCGGGGACGCGGCGAAACTGCGCTACGCGATGCACGCGGTGAGCGAAAACCGCAACGGACTGCTCGTGCTCCTGGACGTGAAACAGGCGGTGGGCGAGCGCTGCGCGGAGCACGAGGCGGCGAGCGATCAGCTGGACGAACTGACGTATCGCGGCTTCGACGTGCAAACGGTGGGCGCGGACAAGGGGTATCACACAAAGGCCTTTGTGCAGGACTGCCGGGACCGGGCAATCGCGCCGCACGTGGCGCGTGTGACGGGGCGCAAAACGCCGGGCCTGGACGGACGCACAGCCCGCAGCGCGGCTTACAAAACGAGCCAGCGTCTGCGCAAACGGATTGAGGAAAACTTCGGATGGATGAAGGCCTTCGGGAACTTCCGGAAAAGCCGGTGGATCGGGGCCGAACGGACGCACTTTGTGGCGCAGTTTGTGGGCAGCGCGTGCAACCTGATGAGGATGGCGAAGCTGGCGCTTGCGGAGGCAAACCTGCCGCTACACCCTGCGGCGGCGTAAGCCGCGAAGGCCCCGCCATGCCCCAAAGCCTCGAAAACGAGGCAAATCGGGCAGAAAACGCCACAGAGCGCACGTTTACGCGAGAAAAGAATCGTCAAATGACAGAGATTTGAGAAGATGATGGCATCAGCCGCGCCGGTTGGGCGTTTTTCAGCGGAC
>LVBV01000040.1 GCA_001604565.1 Puniceicoccales bacterium Verruco_01
GGGAACGATCCCTTGGCGGGAAAGGAGCGAACTTTGCCAGAGCCGGGGCGTTTGTCAAGAACTAGACCCGACAAAGTTCCCGGCGGGGTGCGTCGCGCCTGTCAGAAGCCGCACTACTTGAGGACGCCCGAGGGAATCGCCCGGTACTGCGGGATCAGGATGCGGTTGATCTCGGCGGTGTCGAGGTTCTCGAATTCCGCGAGCGGGACCGAGTCCTCGATGCGGAATTTCTCGATGTCGGTGCGGTTGAGTGCGGTCAGGTGCGCGCCGCAGCCGATTTTTTCGCCAAGGTCGTTCGCCAGCGTGCGGACGTACGTGCCCTTGGTGCAGTCGATCGTGAAGTCGAGCTGGTCGGGCGCCCTCCATGCGTCGAGCTTGAAGCTGGACACGTGGATCACGCGGGCCTCGCGCTCCACCTCCTTGCCCTTGCGCGCCAGTTTGTAGAGGGGGACGCCCTCCTTCTTCTTGGCGGAGAACATGGGCGGCGTCTGGTACTGGTCGCCCTCGAAACCCTTGAGAAACGCCTTCACCTCGTCCTCGGTGAGCGGCGGGACGGGGCGCTCCTGCGTCACAACGCCCTCGGCATCGTGCGTGTTGGTGCTCTGGCCGAGCTTGATCGTGCCCTCGTAGGTCTTGTCCAGACCCATCAGGTACTGAGAGACTTTCGTCGCCTTGCCGACGAGGATGATGACAAGACCCGTCGCCATCGGGTCCAGCGTGCCCGCGTGGCCGACGCGCTTCATGTGCAGCTTGTGGCGCACGCGGTCCACGATGTCGTGGCTCGTGATGCCCTTGGGCTTGTCGATGAGGAGGATGCCTTCGAATGGATCGGATTGTGGCATGATGGAAAGACTGGTTAGCGCCGCGCGGCGGCGAGGGTTTCCCCGATCGCCTCGATGAGGGCGGGGTAGAAGGTTTCGGGGGTCATTTCGCAGTTGAAGCCCGCCGCCGCGGCGTGGCCGCCGCCGCCGAACTTCGCCGCGAGCAGGTCCACGCGCAGGGCCGCATCCTTCGCGCGCAGGCTGCCCTTGACGGAATGGGGATGAAATTCCAGACAGGCGCCGATCCGCACGCCCTCGATGTCGCGCGCGTAATCGACGAGGCCTTCCACGTCCTCGCGCGAGGCCCCGGTGGAATCGAAGGCGGCCTCAGGCAGGATGCCGATGCAGGCGGCCCCGCCGAATTCGAAGCGCAGCGACTGCAAAAACGCGGTGAGCAGGCGGATCTTGGCGACGGATTCGTTCTCGTAGAGGTCGCGTGCCGCCGCGGCGGGGTCCGCCCCGCGCGCCATCAGATCGCAGCAGAGTTCGAAGCTGTGGGCCGTCGTGCTGGCGAACTTGAACTGGCCGGTGTCTGTCGCGATGCCGACGTAGAGCGCCTGCGCCGTCACCGCGTCCACGGGAAAGCCGTGGTCGAGGAACAGACAGGCGAGAACCTCGCTCGTGGCGCAGGCCTTCGCATAGATGAAGTTCTCCGCCGCGAAGCGTTCGTTGGAAATATGGTGGTCGATGTTGAGGGAAACGGGCGCGATCCGCGCGCGGACGGCCTCGCCGAGGCGCTTGAAGGAGGCGCAATCGACGGAGATCACGGTACGCGATTCAAGGTCCGCAACATCCTTCGGCTGGAAGAAGGGAGTGTCGCCCACGAAGCCCTTTTGCGTGCGCGGGACAGTATGCTCGTTCACGGCCACCGCGTCGGCCCCGATCGCCCGCAGGACGCGCGTCAGGGCCACCTGCGCGCCGATGCAGTCGCCGTCCGGGCGCACGTGGCCGACGACGACAACTCTCGTTCCCGCATACGAACGCAGCTTTGCGGCGAGGCGCGGGCCGTCCGAGGAGGTGCAATGCGTCCCTGTGCGGTTGTCCTGCATGAGGCTCTTATTTCCCCTCGTCCTTTGCCGGGGTCTCCGGCACGTCCAGCGAATCGATGAGATCGACGATGCGCGCGCCGCGTTCCATCGAGTCGTCGTAACGGAAGGTGAGGTGGGGCAGGTACTTGAGGATCACGCGCTTGCCGAGCTCGATGCGCAGCTCTCCACCGTGACGGGCGAAGAACTCGCGCGCCGCCTTCTCCTGCGGGTACGCGCCGACCACCCCGTAAAAGACCGTGGCGGTCTTGAGATCCGGCGAGGTTTCCACCTCGCTCAGCGTGATGAACACGGAACTGTCGCGGTACCGTGTGTGGAGAAGAAGGGATAGCTCCCGCTTGAGAAGCTCGTTGATTCGGACAACGCGCATGACTTTCGGGTCTGTAAAATGGGTCCTGTCGCCCAGAGGGGGTTACAGGGCGGCCTTGATTTTAAGGATTTCGTAGCATTCGATGAGGTCGCCCTCCTGATAGGAGTTGCAGCCGTCGAGCTGGATGCCGCACTCGTAGCCCGCGCGCACCTCGGAGGCGTCGTCCTTGAAGCGCTTGAGAGTGCCGATGCGGCTTTCGTGGACCACCTGGCCCTTGCGGACGAGGCGAACGATCTGGGCGGAGCGCGCGATGCGGCCCTCGGTGACCATCGAACCGGCGACCATGCCCTTCGAGACGGGGAAGACCTGGCGCACTTCCGCCGCGCCGATTTTGTTCTCGCGAATTTCGGGCGGGAGTTCGTCGCGCATGGCCTCCTTCACCTGATCGATCAACTCATAGATGATGTCGTGGGTGAAGATGCGGATGTTGTGGTGCTTGGCGAAGGGCGCCGCGCCGTTTTCCAGATTGATGTTGAAGGCGACGATGGAGGCGTTTGAGGCGCTGGCCATCAGAATGTCGTTCTTGGTCACCGCGCCCACGCCCATTTCCACGACCTCGAGCTTGATCTTCTCGCTCTTGATCTGCTGGAGGGCGACGGCGAGGGCCTCGGCGGTGCCGTACACGTCCGCCTTGACCACCACGCGGAACATCTTGCTCTGCGCCTGCGCGATGGCGGCGAAGAGATCGTCGATGTTCGCCGGACCCTGACGCTGGTTCTCGGCGTCGGCCTTGATCTGTTCCAGCTTCAGGTTGTGGGCGTTTTCCTCGGCCTCCTCCTTGGCGGCGCGCTCGTTCTTCACGGTGTGGAAGTTGTCGCCCGCCTCCGGCGTGGAGGCCCAGCCGACGATCTTGACCGGAGTGCCGGGTGTGGCCTCCTTCATCTGCTGGCCCTTGTCGTCGATCAAAGTGCGCACGCGGCAGTAATGCGGGCCGCATACGAGGCAGTCGCCCCGGCGCAGCGTTCCGGCCTCGATGATGGCGCTCGCCGTCGGGCCCACGCCCTGTTCCTTCTGCGCCTCAAGAACGACGCCGGTGGGGCTGGCCTTGTAATCGGCCTCGATGCCCTCGGTGACCTCGGCCTGAAGCTGGATGGCGTCCAGAAGTTCCGGGATGCCGCTCCCCTTGAGGGCGGAGACGGGCACCGCGAGGGTGTCGCCGCCCCATTCCTCGGGGGTGAGGTTCCTCTCCTGAAGCTGGCGGCGGACCTTTTCCACGTCCGCACCGGGCATATCGGTCTTGTTGATGGCAACGACGATCGGCACACCTTCGCGCCGGGCGTGGCCGAGAGCCTCGTCCGTCTGCGGCATGAAACCGTCGTCCGCCGCCACCACGAGCACCGCGATGTCCGTCACGTTGGCACCGCGGGCGCGCATGTTGGAAAACGCCGCGTGGCCGGGCGTGTCGATAAAGGTGATCTTCTTGTCCTTGTGGACGATCTGGTAGGCGCCAATGTGCTGGGTGATGCCGCCGGCCTCACCCGCGGCGACATGCGCCTTGCGGATGGTGTCCAAGAGGGTGGTCTTGCCGTGGTCCACGTGGCCCAGAATGCAGACGACCGGGGGACGCGGGGAAAGCTCCGCCTTCTTTTCGGGGACGGGAGCCTTCTTTTCCTGAACCTGCGACTGCTGCTGTTCGCCGCGGTGGCGCACGTCGAGGACGACGCCCCGCTTGTCGGCGATCTTTTTGGCCACCTCCGCGTCGATGATCTGATTCATCGAGGCAAAGATGTTCATCTCCATGAGCTCGGAGATGAGCTGGAAGGGCTTGAGGCCGATCTGGATCGCGAAGTCGCGCACCACGATCGGCGGCTTGATGACGAGAACCCGCTTGCCGTCGGCGGAGGACGTCTTTTCCTCGGCGACGGGAGCCACCGTGGTTTCGGGTACGGGAATCGCCGGGGGAATGGCCGGGGCGCTCGCGCGCGGTGGTGCGATCGGGATGCGGGGCGCCGGAATTGGCGAGGGCCGGGAAAGGGGAGCGGGCGACGCCGGACGAACCGAGGGGATCGCGGGCGCGGCGGAAACCGGAGGCGGAGGCGGCACGGCGACAGGACGCGGAGCTTCGGCGGCAGGCTCTGCGGCAGGCGCTGCGGGAATTTTCACGTCACGATCGGGCGCGGGCGGGCGCACGGAGAGAACCTCGGGACGGGCCGGACGCGGGAAAGCGGGGGCCACTCCCGGAAAGGAGGGACGGACCGTCTGCGCGGGGGTCACGTCGCGCGAGGGCGGGCCGCCGTACTGCCCCGCAGCGGGACGGGGACGGGCCACCGGCGGCGGAACGCGGCCTGGAATGGAGGGTGCGGCGCCAGCCGGGCGCACGGGCGGGGGAGTCCTGCCGGCGGGTGCCGGGGGCACTGCCGGGGCGGCGCCGGCGGAGGGCGCGGGCGCCTGAGGCTCTGCCACGGGAGACGGGGCCGGGGCCTGAACCGGAGCCTGGGCGGGAACGGGCGCGGGTGCCGGGGCGACGCTCGCCGGAGGCTCCGCTTTCGGCGTGGCCGGGGCTTCGGCGCGGGCCTTCGCCTTCTGGGCATACTCCTCGCGGAGGCTATCCGCGGAAATGTTGTCAACGGTGCTGGAGGCGCTCTTCACCACGTGACCGCGCGCGCGGAGGATCTGGATCAACTCGCTGTTGTCCACTCCGATTTCCTTGGATAGCTGGAATATGCGAACACTCATTGTAGGCGTCTGGCCGATTCTTCCCTGTTGTCCCCGAAATTGATGCGAGAAAATGTTGTTGTTGGATGAGGATTACGCCTGCGGGGCCTGATGGCTCTGGCGGTGCTGCTGAACGATGGCAAGGAGCGTCTTGGCGTCGCTCTCGCGGAAGCCGAGCTTGAGCAGGTCGTCCTGACCCACGCCCTCGAAAGCCTCGGGGCTGGTGAAGCCGTTTTCGACGAGGAATTTGGCCACGTCAATCGAGATGCCTTCCACGCCGTTCCAGCCCTTGACCGCCTCGGCCACGCGGGCGTCGAAGCCCACGTCGCTGCCCTGTTCCTTGGAAATGTCGAGCTTCCAGCCCATCAGGCGGCTCGTGAGCCGGGCGTTCTGGCCGCGGCGTCCGATGGCGATGGAAAGATCCTCCTCCGATACCTCGAAGGCGATCTTCTTGTTGGCGGCGTCGATCTTGATGTTGCGCGGCACGGCGGGCTTGATCGCCTCCGTGAGCAGCTCCACCGGATCGGTGCGGAAGCGGATGATGTCGATCTTCTCCCCGCCGAGTTCCCGGACGATGCTCTTGACCCTTGCGCCGCGCGAGCCCACGCACGCGCCAACGGGGTCCACCTTCGGGTCGGTGCTGGAAACCGCCACCTTGCTGCGGTAGCCCGGCTCGCGGGAAATGGCCTCGATCGTCACGGTGTTGTCGCCGATCTCGGTCACTTCGAGCTCGAAGAGCCGGCGGACGAATTTGACGGAGGCGCGGGAAAGGATGAGTTCCGGGCCGCGCGGGGTGGCCTCGATCTCAAGGAGCAGGCACCGGATGCGCTCGCCGATCTCGTAATCCTCGCCGGGGACGCGTTCGCGCGGGGGCAGGATCGCCTCCGCCTTGCCGAGGTCCACGATGAGGTCGCCGCGCTCGCGGCGGCGGACGGTGCCGGTGACGATGTCTCCGATCATGTCCTTGTAGTCGTCGTAAATGCGCTCCTTCTCGAACTGGCGGACGCGCTGGACGATCGACTGGTGCGCTGTCTGGGCGGCGATGCGGCCTAGGGCCGAGGGGTCGATCTCCTTCTCGATCTTTCCGCCGATCGCGGCGGCGGGGTCGATGGCGCGTGCCTTGTCGATGTGGATCTGGGTCTTCGGGTCGCTCACCGAATCGACGATACTGAGGATGACCCACGCCTTGAGCTGGCCGTTCTTGGGATTGATCTCGATCTTCAGCTCCTGACCGGCGTTCACGCCCTTCTGGGCCGCGCCCTTGATCGCGGTCACGATGGCCTCGATCATTGAATCGCGCGGGATTCCCTTCTCTTTTTCCATGTATTCGAGGACTGAAAGGATTTCGTGGCTCATGGATGGACTCTAAAATCGTGAAGATAAAAAAAGAGCGGGCGGAATGCCCACTCTCCGTGCGAGGATGGAGACTGGAAAGGTTTTAGTCTTACGGCAAGGGGAGGAGCCTGTCAAGAGCCTGCCCGTCGGCTTTTGCCTTGAAAGGAGCCGCGCGCGGGCGTACTTCTCGGATTCTCCTCTCCCCGCCCCGCGATGCCCTCCGACGACGAAACCCTCCTCAATGGCGAGAACCCCACTGAACCCGTCCCGGGGGCGATCCCTCCGGGCGAACGCCTCGGCGACTATCAGGTGCAGTCCCTCCTCGGAGCCGGGGCGATGGGCGAGGTCTATCTGGCCCGGCAGGTGCGCCTCGATCAAAAATGCGCTCTCAAAATCCTCCCAGCCCAGCTGACACAGTCCCTCGACTTCGAAAAACGCTTTGAAAGGGAGGGCCGTTCGCTCGCCAAGCTGGACCACCCGAACATCGTGCGGGTGCTCAACGCCAGCGTCTCGGGCGGGAGGCACTTTCTGGCGATGGAGTACGTGGGCGGTGGCAGTCTTGAGGACATCGTCGCCCGCCGGGGACGCATCCCCGAGGCCGAGGCGCGCGAATATCTTTCCGAGATTCTCTCCGGCCTTGCCTACGCGCACCGCGCCGGGATCGTTCACCGCGACCTCAAGCCCGCCAACATCCTCGTGACGGAGGAGGGCCGCTGCAAGATCGGCGACTTCGGTCTGGCGCTGGTCGCGGGCGAGGAATACATGCAGAGCGTCGTCCGCGAGAGCATTGTCAAAAGCCAGCTCGCAGGATACGGGAGCGCCGCGTCTCTCCCGGGCGATGCGGACGCCACGATCGCCGCCGACGCCGTGCCGCCGCCTTCCGACGCGGCGACCCTCCTCGCCGGGGGGTCCCGCGCCTCACGGACGGGAGGGAGGCCCTCCACGCGCTCCTCGGACGCGAATTCCTTTGTCGGGACGATCGACTACATGAGCCCCGAGGTCCGCGACGGACGCGGTGCCGCCGATGCGCGCAGCGACGTGTTCGCCATTGGCATCATCGCCTACCAGCTCCTGACCGGTTCCAAGCCGCGCGGTATCCGGCCCCGGCTCGCCTCGCAGCTCGTCAAGGGCCTTTCCCCGAAGTGGGACCAGTGGATTTTCAAATGCACCGAGCAGGACCCTGACGACCGCTTCCAGAGCGCGGGCGAGGCTCTCAAGGCCCTGCCGCACGCGGGTGGCGGAAGGCGGGGCCTGCCCCTGCTGGCCGTCGCGGCGGGCGCGGCGGCTCTTGTGGCGGCGGTTGGCGCAGGATGGTTCTTCGGCGTCCGCATGCCGCAGGTGCGCGCGGAACGGGAAAGGGCCGTGCAGGCGGAGAACGCCCGCCGGGCCGAGGAAGAGCGCATCGCCGCGGAGAAGGCTAGGGCGGAGGCCGCGGCAAAGGCGGAGGCGGCCCGGCGCGAGGCCGCGCGCGGAGGCGTCATCATCCGCACGACACCCCCGGGCGCTCAGGTGCTCTTCGGCGCCGTGGCGGTGGAGACGGCTCCCTGCACGATCAAGGATTTGAAGCTCGGCAAATACCCCGTCCGCGTGCGCATGGCCGGTTACGACAACTGGGACGGCGAGGCGGAGGTGGTGGAAAACGATTTTTCGGAAGTGGATGTGGTCCTCACCCGTCAGAGCGGCGTCCTTGCCGTGACGAGCAATCCGTCGGGACTGACGGCTCTCGTTTCCTGCACTTCGCCCGAGGGCGGCGCGGCAAAACCCGCCGACGCGACGGTGAAGACCCCGGCGAAGCTGACGCTGCCGACGGGCGACTATTCGGTGGAATTCCGACGCGAGAACTTCACCCCGGCGAAGGAATCCGTCCGCGTGGTCAGAGGTTCGGCGGCGGAGGCGGGTCATGCCTTTCCCTCGGGGGGGCTGACCCTCAAGAGCCATCTGGAGGGCGCCTACTGGACGATCCGTTCCGCGCCGGAGGCCTCGGCGGGCCTTGTCGGGAAAAGTGGCAGCGTCCCGGCCACCCTCGCGGACATCCCGGCGGGGGAGTACGCTATCGAGTTTGCGCACGACGGCTGGGCCAACGTGACGCGCCGGGCAACCGTCGCCGCAGGTGTGACCGACGCGCTCGACGCCGCCTTCCCCGTGGGGCAGGTGCGGATCCAGTCCGTTCCGGACGGCGCGACCATCTGCGACGAAGAGGGCGATGTGATCGGAACGACGCCGGCCACTCTGAAGGACCTGGCCCCCGGCGAGGTGAAATACAGCCTGCGCCATGACGGCTACCGCGACGCGGAGGTTTCGGGCACGGTGAAGGACAAAGAGACGCTGCAACTTTCCGCACAGCTTGAGGAACTGCCGAAGGCCCCCGTGGCCGGAAGCGACTGGACCGTGCCGGACGCGCAGGTTGAAATGATCTGGGTGGCTCCCGGTTCCTTCACGATGGGCTCGCCCGAGGGCGAGGAACATCGTGAGGGCGACGAGGCGCAGCACCGCGTGACCCTCACGAAGGGCTTCTGGCTCGGCAAGTTCGAGGTGACGCAGAGCCAGTGGCAGGCCGTGATGGGCAACAATCCGAGCCGTTTTGCCGGGGCGGGCAACCTCCCGGTGGAGAAGGTGTCGTGGAACGACGCGATCCGCTTCTGCCGCAAACTGACACAAGTCGAGCGCGCGGCGGGACGCCTGCCGGAGGGCTACGCCTACGACCTGCCGACGGAGGCCCAGTGGGAGTACGCCTGTCGCGCGGGAAGCTCCGGCCCGTATGCGGGCAACGGCATCCTCAAGGACATGGGCTGGTTTTCGGGCAACGCAGGGGGTTCCACGCAGCCCGTTGGCTCCAAGAGGCCGAACGCGTGGGGTTTTTACGACATGCACGGCAATGTCTGGGAGTGGGTGCACGACTGGTATTCCACCGGCACGACAGACGCCCTCGCCGATCCGGAGGGGCCGGAGACCGGAAACTGGCCGGTGGAACGCGGCGGAGGATGGAATTCCGGCGAAGACCAGTGCCGTGCGGCGAAGCGCTTCATCCCCTTCGGTCCCGATGGAACCGACGGCGACCTCGGTTTCCGCCTCGCGCTGCGTCCCGTGGGGGAGATCGCCCCGGAGAACGCGGCCCTGCCCGGCGAGGATTGGACCGTGCCGGAGGGCGGCATTCCGCTCGTATGGATTTCTCCCGGCGTTTTCCAGATGGGCTCGCCTGAAAGCGAGCCGGGCCGCGACAACGACGAAACCCGCCACCGGGTGACGATCACGAGCGGTTTCTGGATCGGTCAGCGCGAGGTGACGCAGGGGGAATGGAAGGCCGTGACGGGCCGCAGCCTCCGCGATCAGGTGGTCCTCGCGCTCAGGGACGACACGTCGTATTCGCTTGACGGGAAAATGCAGAAAAACCGCGATTACTGGGGCCTCTCCGCTGACGCCGATCCCACCACCCGCATGGGCGAGGAGGGGGACGACTTCCCGATTTATTACGTGAGCTGGGAGGAAGCGGTCGAGTTCTGCCGCCTGTTGACGGAGAAGGAGCAGGCCGCCGGGCGCCTTCCCGCCGGTTACGCCTTCACTCTCCCGACGGAGGCCGAGTGGGAGTACGCCTGCCGCGCGGGCTCGACTACGGCCACCTATGCAGGGGAGATGCCGATTGTCGGGTATAACAACGCGCCGGTTCTGGATCCCATCGCGTGGTACGGCGGCAACAGCAGCGTGGGTTATGACGGACGCGGATGGGACACCTCCACGTGGAAGGAAAAGCAGTATCCTAGCGGTTATGCGGCTCCGCGTCCCGTCTGCCTCAAGAAGGCCAACGCGTGGGGTCTTTTCGACATGCTGGGCAACGTCAACGAGCTGTGTCTGGACTGGTACGGCTACTATCCCGCGGGCGACGCGGTCGATCCCACCGGTCCCGCGAGCGGCGGCTTTCGCATCATTCGGGGCGGTTCGTGGCAGAGCGAGGCCCGCCGCAACCGCGCGGCCATGCGCATGAACGGCGAGCCGGGAGTGCGCAACAACAACACGGGCCTGCGCCTTGCCCTGACAAAGAACGCCGGCGGCGTTTCTTCCGGCGACGCGAGGAGTCCGCGGCCTCACCGGTCGCGCTAGGGTGTATCGCACCGCTAGGTTTGATAAATAATTTCAGAGGTTTGATAAATCGGCTTACTTTATATTGCGCCACTGTCAGGGCAAAAAATCGAGCCACAATTCAGCGGCGGTCACGATCGGGTTCAGTTCGGAAAGGTGATCGCCACCAGACGCTGTTATGGACAAGGAAATGGTCGCGGACGCAGAGAACTCATGGGCCCATGAAAGATGTAACGTCAACGGGGAATTTATCGGCTCGTAGTAGTGACTGCTTTCCGATGGGAAATGTAAATTGAGCGTCCCCTGATAAGAGGCGATAACCCAAGGCTCGCTAACAGTCCGCTGAAAAACGCCCAACCGGCGCGGCTGATGCCATCATCTTCTCAAATCTCTGTCA
>LVBV01000041.1 GCA_001604565.1 Puniceicoccales bacterium Verruco_01
GGCGGCTGAGGCGGCTCGTCTTTCCTGCGGAAGCTCTTCATCGACGCCCACGCCTCGATCAGCGTTCCGTCCACCGAAAAGTGCTCGTCGCTGACCCAGCCGCGAGCCTTCGCCAGCTCCACCACCTCGGCGAAAAACAGCTCGCTCACGTGGCCCGTTTTGAATCGATCCATGTTCTTGGAAAAGCTCGACGCGTCGAACCCTTCCTCATCCGGGTTCATGTCCAGAAACCACTTGTAGAGCAGGTTGAACTGGAGGTCTTCGGCGAAGCGGCGGCACGAGCGAACGCCAAACAGGCACATCAGTATCCAAGCCATCAAGAGCCTCTCCGGCGGGATGCTCGGACGCCCCTTCGCCGCATACATCTCTGCAAAGAACGGCTCCATTTCCTTGAGCACTTCCTTGCACATGCGCTTCACCTCGCGCAGCGGATGTTCGGAGCGCAGCTGCGCCTCCACGTCGATCAGGCAGACCACTCCCCGCTGTTTTTCTGCTTCTCCTCGCATGAGAATTTGTCTCATGCCAGCAAGATACCTTCAAGCATAGACTGAGTGGCAGGGCCGACTTTTTCAGCAGACTG
>LVBV01000042.1 GCA_001604565.1 Puniceicoccales bacterium Verruco_01
ACAAACGTGACTACTCAAAAGAAGCGGCGAAATCCGGTGTTGTTAGAGGTGGCCTATAACTGGAAAAAGCTCTAGATTTTGTCTTCGGCGGAGCCCCTGTCAGTTTTGGGGCAGGGTCAGGCTCTTGTGATCCTCCAGCGAACGCCCCCCGGGATTGAAGTACGTACGAAGGCATCTTCCGCGTCGTTCGATTGGGACGCGGTGCGGTGAGCCGGGGCCTTTTCGGCAGCCGGCTACTTCTTCTTGCGGACGAGCACCCAGCCCTCCTGAAGGAGCGGCAGGGCCTTTTTATACTTGAGTTCCTGCATCTCTTTGCCCCGGCGGATGACGACGATGTCGTTGCGCTCGGGCTCGCTCCCGCCGATGAACTTCGGCGCGGTGCTGAGTTTGGGCAGCTCCACGGCCTTCTGGGCCGGGGATTCCTCGACTTTCGGCGGCGGAGGCGTTTGCAGACGCAGGGCCTGCTGCGGAACGGGGCGCATTCCGGCGGGGGCTTGAACCGGCTGCGAGCCGGGAACCCCCTGCGGCGGGGCGTCGTTCGGGCCGGTCTGGCGCGCGCGGCGGAGCATCTGGATCAGGCTCTGGAAGGCCTGCACGCTCGTGGCGCTGCGGAAGAGGCTGCCGCAGACCTGAGCGCGGATGAGGTTCATCATCTGCTCGAAGTAATTGTAGGCCTCGTTCTTGTACTCGATGAGCGGGTCCTTCTGGCCGTAGCTGCGCAGAGTCACGCTCTGGCGCAGGTCCTCCATCTCGGTCAGGTGATTCTGCCAGTGGCGGTCGATGGCGTTGATGACCACGTAGCGTTCGAGAGAGAGCAGTGCCTCGGGGTCCTCCGCCGCTTCCTTGACGGCGTAGGCCTCGCGGATCTTCCCCATGAGGAAGGCCTTGATTTCCTCCGGCTTCTTTTTGGCGAAGTCGGCGGGCTGGACGGCGATCGGGAAGGTGGCGATCACCCAGCCGAAGAAGGCCTTGACGGAGGCGTCCTCCTCACTGGCGCGTTCGTCCACGGCGTTGTCGTCCAGGCGGAAGTCAATCTCCTCCTCGATGAGGGAGAAGATCGTGTCGCGCGGGGTGTCGGAGCCGATGGCGGCGTTGCGCAGGCCGTAGATCACTTCGCGCTGCTGGTTCAGAACGTCGTCATACTGAAGCAGGCGGCGGCGGGAGGCGTAGTGCATCTGCTCCACGGTCTTCTGCGCCCGCTCGATGATGACGTTGAGCCACCGGTGTTCCAGCGGCTGCCCGGGCTCGAAGGAGTTCTCCAGCACCTTGCCGGCAAAGCCCTGGTTGGAGTAAAGCCGCATGAGGTCGTCCTCAAGTGAGAGGAAGAACTTGGACATGCCGGGGTCGCCCTGACGCGCGCAGCGTCCGCGCAGCTGCCGGTCGATGCGGCGGGAAGTGTGGCGCTCGGTGCCGATGACGTACAGGCCGCCCAGTTCCGCAACGCCCTCGCCCAGTTTGATGTCCGTGCCGCGACCGGCCATGTTCGTCGCGATGGTGACAGCGCCCTTGAGACCCGCGCGGGAGACGATCTCGGCCTCCTGCTGGTGGTACTTGGCGTTCAGGACGTTGTGCGGGATGCCCGCGCGCTTGAGCATGCGGGAGAGCACTTCCGACGCATCGACGGAAACGGTGCCGACAAGGCAGGGCTGCCCCTTCTTGTGCGCCTCCTCGATCTCCGTGAGGACGGCGTTGTACTTCTCGCGCCGGGTCTTGTAGATGAGGTCGTTGTAGTCGTGGCGGACGCAGGGGCGGTTCGTCGGGACGACCATGACCTCCAGCTCGTAGATATCCTTGAATTCGTTGGCCTCGGTCTCGGCGGTGCCGGTCATGCCCGCCAGCTTGTCGTAGAGGCGGAAGTAGTTTTGCAGCGTGATCGTCGCGTAGGTGCGCGTCTCCTTCTCGATCGCCACATCCTCCTTGGCCTCGATGGCCTGATGCAGGCCCTCGGACCAGCGGCGGCCCGGCATCACGCGGCCCGTGTTCTCGTCCACGATGAGGACCTTGCCCTCCTGCACGACGTAATCCACGTCCTTCTCGTAGATGGAGTAGGCGCGCAGGAGCTGACTGATCGTATGGATGTTGCCGCTCACCTGCTCGAACTTCTGCTGCTCGGCGCTCTTGCGCTGTTCCTTCTCCTGAGGGGAGAGGGCGGTGTTGGCCTCGATCTCCGAATAGAGCGTCGGCAGGTCCGGCATCACGAAGGCGTTCGGATCGTCCGGCGAGAGGAGGTCGCGTCCGATTTCGGTCAGGTCCGCCGTGCGGCCCTTCTCGTCGATCACGTAATAGAGCTGTTCCTTGAGGTGGTACTTCTTTTCGCGGTTGTAGTCGCCGCTCATCTCCAGGTCGTAGGCGTCGAACTCCTTGCGGATGCGTCCCACCTCAAGCAGGCGCGTCAGCACCTTGTTGCGCGGGGCGCCCATCTTCACAAGTAGCAGCTTTTCGAGGACTTCGAGGGTCATCTGGGCGTTTTCGATGTCGCTCCCGAGGGCTGCCTGAGCCTCCGCCGCCATGCTGTTGCAAAGGGAATTCTGCGCGCGGACGAGCTTTTCGATGGCGCCCTTCATCGCCTTGTAGCTTTCGCCCACGTCGCCGTCGCTCGCCGGGCCTGAAATGATGAGCGGGGTGCGCGCCTCGTCGATCAGGATGGAGTCCACCTCGTCGATGATGCAGTAGTAGTGGTCGCGCTGGGTGAGATCCGCCTTGCGCGTGGCCATGCCGTTGTCGCGCAGGTAGTCGAAGCCGAATTCGCTCGCCGTGCCGTAGGTGATGTCGCAGCCGTACATCTCGCGTTTTTCGGAGGGCGACTGCTGGTGCGCGCCGAGGATGCAGCCGACGGAAAGGCCCAGCGAGTTGAAGAGATATCCCATCCACTCGCTGTCGCGCTGGGCGAGGTATTCGTTGACCGTCACGAGCTGGCAGTTGCGTCCCGTGAGGGCGTTGAGGTACAGGGGGAGCGTCGCGACGAGGGTCTTGCCCTCGCCGGTGGCCATTTCCGCCACCATGTTGTTGTGCAGGGCCATGCCGCCGATGAGCTGCACGTCGAAGTGCACCATGTCCCAGCGCAGCTCGTGCTCGCGAACCATGAGCGTCTGCCCGCAGAGACGCCGCGCGGCGTTCTTCACCGCAGCGAAGGCTTCCGGCAGAAGGGCGTCGAGCGATTCCCCCGCCTTGACGCGGGCCTTGAATTCCTCGGTCTTGGCGCGGAGCTGAACGTCGGTCAGCCCCTGATACTCCTTCTCGAAGGCGTTGATTTTGGCGATGACAGGCTGCGCCTTTTTGACGAAACGGCGGTAGGTGCGGCCCTTGAGCTTCTTGTAAAAGAAATTGAACATGTTTTGTCCCGAAGTTTGCGGAAAATGAAAAGGTGAAAAGTGCTTCAAGCGGGCGAAGATTCCTCCGCCATGGCCGCGCGACACGCGCGGAAAAGGGACTTCTGCGGCTCTACTTCCCGCCGATGGCGTTCAATAGATTGCCGAGCTGGCCCTGGACCTGTCCCGGCAGGCCCTTCAAAACGTCCGCACCCTTTTCGCCGCCGAGCTGGAGCTGAATGCTCCCCAGCATCAGGAGCACCTGCGGCACCACCTGGGTGGTGATCGCCGACTGGATCTGCTGCGTGGAATCCACCTCGCGCAGGTCCAGATTGATCGGAATGGCCCGCTCCACCACGCGGGGCTTCGCGCCGCTGTAGTCGGCCACGCGCACCTTGCCCGCCTTGAGGACGAGGTGGTGGATGATGAACTTGACCGGCGCTTTCTCCCCGGCGACTTCCTTTTCCGCCGGTTTTTCGGCGGGTTTTTCCTCTCCTTCGCCGAGGGCCTCGTTCAGCCTGTTCTTGAAGACGAGGGCGTTCGTCTCACCCTTGGCGTTGCGGACGATGTTGATCGTGCCGAGGTCCAGGACGATCTCGTCGATTTCGCGCTTGGAATCCCCGATGAAGGAGAAGGGCTTCACGCCTCCCTTCACGGTGTTCACCGTCACGAAGGCATCCTCCGGCCAGCCCTCGGGATTCTTGAGCTGCACGCCGGAAATTTCCACCGAGGAATCGAGGATGCCGATGCGGAATTTCTCCACATCGAGGCGGAAGCCCGTCATCGCATTGATGCGGCTGGCCGCCACGCCCGGCCCCACGCTCTCCACAAGGAACACGCAGCCCACCGCCAGCGCAAGGAGCAGAATCACGAGCGCCGCCAGAGCCAGAAGGATCCTGAAGAGCAGTTTCATGTGCCGGAAATCGTTTAGGCGAAGTCCTCCGTGAGAAGGACAGTCGCCTCCTCATCTGACCGGAAGGTAAAGGCGCTGTCAAACGGCAAAAGGGCATTCGTACCGGCGGGGAGCGGCGCGGTCCCGTCGCGGAAGGTGAGGGAGCCCGCCGTCACGGAAAGAATGCGCGGCTGCTCTTTGGCGGCAATCGCGAGCGTCTCCCCGGGGGTGAGGGTCACGCGGCGCAGGGTGAAGATGTCGCTTGTGACGAGGGTCTGCTCCCGTCCCTTCGCGTGCAGGATCTCCGGCTCGTAGTCGGCAAAGTCGATGCTGGCGAGGGACTCGGCGACGTGGAGTTTTCGGGGCTTGCCGTCGAGGCCCACGCGGCCCCAGTCGTACACGCGGTAAGTCGTGTCGCTGTTCTGTTGGATTTCGAGGATCAGGTTCCCGGCGTCGATCGCGTGCAGGCGCCCGCTATAGACGAACATGGAGTCCCCCGCCCGCACCGGAATGCGGTGAACGAGTTTTTCGGCGGAATTGTCCTTGAGCGACGACTCGAAGGCTTCGCGCGTGGCGCCTTTCTTGAGGCCCGCAAGGATTCCCGCGCCCGGCTTGCACGCGGCGATGTACCAGTTTTCCGTCTTCGGCTCGCCCCCGAGGGACGCCGCGACGGACATGGGCGGATGTACCTGAAGCGAGAGGCGCTCCTGACAGTCCAGCCACTTGACGAGAATTGGAAAAGGCTTCTGGGGGTCGTAGGCCGGTCCCATGACGGCGGCGCCGTTCTTCTCGATGATCTCGCGGATCGTCCTGCCCGCGAAGGGGCCGCCTTCCGCAACGCTCTGCGCCTCGGGCCGGTCCACGATCTCCCAGCTTTCGCCGATCACCTTGCCGGCGGGGAGGTTGCGTGCAAAGGATTCCTCAAAGCCGCGTCCGCCCCAGACGCGTTCCTGATACAGGCTCGTGAAAAGAATAGGGTCCATGAAAGGCCGATTCTGCCACACTTTGCCCCGCCGGGGAAGCATTACCTTGCCTCGGCGCGCCATGCCCTCACTTGTTTTCCACGAGCACTTCCACCTCGCCCAAGCGTTCGCCGCTGGCCCTTCTCAGGTCGTAGGACTGTTGGAGGTTCAGCCAGTAGTCGGGCGTCGTCCCGAGGGCTTTGCCGAGGCGCAGGGCCGTGTCCACGCTCACGCCGCGGCGGCCCTTGAGGATCTCCGTGATGCGGCTCGAAGGGATGCGCGTGGCCCGGCTCAAGCGCACGGCGGTGATGCCGAGGTCGTCCATGCACTCCCGGAGGATTTCGCCCGGATGGGGCCAAAGGGTTTCGTTCTTCATGGCTTTTAGTGGTAGTCGGTTATTTCCACGTCGTGGGCGCCTTCGCTCCAGCGGAAGCACACGCGCCATTGATCGTTGATGCGGATGGAATGTTGCCCCGCCCGGTTGCCCGCAAGGATCTCCAGACGGTTCCCCGGCGGCATCCGCAGGTCGTTCAGGGCCTTGGCCGAGTCAAGCAGGGCCAGCTTCCCGAACGCCCGCCGCAGAAGGTCGGACGGGATCCGGCTCGACTTCTCGGTGAGAAAGAATCGTTCGGTCTCCTTGTCCGCGAAGCTCCGGATCATGTGGTTCTTTCTACGGCATTTTACGCATTACGTAAAGCGTAAAAATCTTCCGCCACCCTCACGGTACGATCCCGAAGTACGCCTCCGTCTGCGCCTTTGTAAGTAGGGGAATGAGTCTCTTGAAACGACTGAGAAGAGAAATCCGCCATCGCCGAAATCGCGTCCGTCATGCAGGCGGATGGATTCGAAACCGGCACCGTTGCTCAAGCACCCTGCGGGCAAATCTGGTGCCCCCGTTGGGAGTCGAACCCAAATCTTCGGCTTCGGAGGCCGACATTCTATCCATTGAATTACGGGGACTTGAGGCGGTCACTCTTTCTTCGCGAGGGGCATCGGTCAATCACAAAGAGGGATGGATTCGTTTGCCTTGACGACGGGGGCGGGGGACGTGATTCTATTGCTTTATGCGCAAGCTCCTATTCTGCCTTTCGCTGGCCCTGGCCGCAGGCTCCACCCTTTCTGCGGCGCAGCCGGACACCCTCGCACCGATCGTCCGCAACATCAGCGGCGACGTCATTCCGATCGCCGTCCGCTCGTCGGATTCGTCGATCCAGTCGCTCCTCACGGCGGCGTACACGCTTCACGGCGCATACGTCCTTACACCCGCGGAGAAGGCCGACTTCGTCTTCTCGGTCGAGAACGCGGGCGACAATGCCGTGACGCTGGAGATCTTAAGCGGCAACCCGGCGCAGAGCCTTTTCAAGAAGGTCGTGCAGGGCAAGAACAAGCGCGCCGCGGTGCTTGCGGCGGCGGACCTCGCGGTCTCCAAGACGGTGAAGGGACTCTCCGGTTTCTTTTCCGGCAAAATCGCCTTCGTCGGTCAGAAAGGCAGCTCCACGGAGCTCTACACGAGCGACCTTTTCTTTGACGGCATGAGCCAGCTTACGCGCGACAATGTGCAGTGCGTGCGGCCCAGCTTCTCGCCCGACGGCATGACGATTCTTTACACGAGCTATTACCGCAACGGCTTCCCGGATATCTACCGCATCGACTTGGCCAGCGGCAAGCGCGACGTTTTCCTTTCCTTCAACGGTGTCAACACCGGCGCGGTGTTCTCGCGCGACGGCAGCCGCGTGGCAATGATCCTTTCCGGCACCGGCAACGCGGAACTTTACACGATCACGCCCGATTGCCGCGACATGGTGCGCCTCACCCGGAACAAGACGATCGAGAGCGACCCGAGCTTCTCGCCCGACGGCAAGAGCCTCGTCTTCGCCTCCGACGCTCCCGGCAAGCCCCAGCTCTTCACCATTTCCACGAGCGGCGGTTCGCCCCGCCGCCTGCACACCAACATCAGCGGCTACTGTGCGGAGCCGGTGTGGAACCCCGTGGACGCCAACCTCATCGCCTTCACGATGATGCAGGGCAATTCCTTTGCCATCGCGCTCTTCAATATTGCGACGAGCGAGTGCCGAGTGGTGTCCGACGGTTTTGCCGACGCGATCGAGCCGACCTGGACGAGCGACGGACGCCACCTCATCTACACGGAGCGCACGCCGAACCACCGCCGCCTTGCCGTCCTGGACACCAAGACCGGCCACAAGGCCTACCTTGGCAGCGCGGCGTGGGGCGATGCTTCGCAGGCCAGTTTCGTCAACCCGTAGTTTTCACGGATTACGGGTCCGCCTCGCGGCATCCTATAGGGACACATGGATGAGGTGACACTGCAAAGGGACGTGGCCGCCATTGCCGTACCGTACGGCGAGAGCGTCGTCATTCCCAAGGGAACGATTGTTTCCGTCACGCACAAGCTTGGCGGCAGTTACACCGTCACATGGTCCGGCGGCATGGCCCAGATCCGGCGCGAGAACGCCGACGCTCTGGGGGTGGCCCCCGAGGCGACGGAAGGCGAGAAATCTTCCGCCGATCACTCCGGTCCGCCGGACATCGACAAGCTGTGGGAGGCCCTGCGTGGGGTGTTCGATCCCGAGATCCCGGTGAACATCGTGGACCTGGGCCTCGTTTACAGCGTGGAGGTGACGAACCTCGACGACGAGAAGTTTGGCGTCGATGCGGCGATGACCCTTACCGCACCCGGCTGCGGCATGGGCCCGGCCATTGCGCAGGAGGCGCAGATGCGCCTCGAACAGGTGCCGGGTGTGAGTCATGCGGAAGTCCGCATCGTCTGGGAACCGCCGTGGAATCAGGACATGATCAGCGAGCAGGGCAAGATGGAGCTCGGGCTCATCTGATTGGTTGAGCCCTTGCGCGTATGGGCCAGACCCGCAATACTCCCCGCATGGAAACAGTGCCCGAACCGGTGGACATCCAGTGCGTCGGAAAAACCCTTGCGATCAAGTGGAGCGACGGACGCGAGGATTATTTTGACAGCGAGCTTTTGCGCGCGCTTTCCCCGAGCGCGGAGAACCTCGGCGAGGCGGACTTCTTCGGCAACATCCGCGGCGGCGATCCCCGCTGCGACTATCCGGGCGTCGTTGTCGCGGAGTGGCACAAGGTGGGTAGTTACGCCCTCCAGCTCGTCTTTAACGACGGCCACCGCACGGGCTTCTACACCTACAAATACCTGCGCCTCATCGCGGACAAGGAGCGCACGGGCTTCGAGTTCCCCTTCAGGAAGCAGCTTAAATCCTGCTCGCACGACCATTCGCACGAGGAGTAGCCCTTCGTCGGGAATCTGGAGGATCCCATGTATTTCGGCAAAATCCCGCATCCGGCGAACTTCTCCTTCTGCCCGCGCTTTGACGAGGGGCGTGGCTTTGTGACGGAGCGTGGCGCGGCGCTGGCGTCTTCCCTTGAAGCGATCGGGCCCAACGCATGGCGCCTGCGAGTGGAGACCGGCGACGCGGCCCGGTATTCGGATCTCGCTCGTTTCGAGGAGGCTTTGGGCGGGCAGGGCGCCTGCACTGCGCGACTTGAAAAGGGCGGCGAGCTCGTCCTTGAAGATGAATCCGGCGTTCCGTTCCTTGCGGGGAAATCGGGCGCGATGCTGGGCCTGTCCGGGAGCGCGTGGCTTCTCCAGTTCGAGTACGAACCGCAGATGAAGTTCTACGGCTTTGGCGAGCATTGCCGGGGCTTTGAAAAGTCGGGCCAGCGCACGAAATTCTGGAACACCGACGTGTGGGGCGACTATCCCTTGCGCGAAGTGTTCGAGGGCGAGCCGGAGTCCCTCTACGTCTCCATCCCGTGGATGATGATCCGGAGCGGAAATTCCTATGCGGGGATCCTCGTCCGCCATCCGGGCGCCGTCTTCTTCGATGCGGCTTCGAACTTCGTCTGGGACGAAAAGAACCGCGACGATACGGACCGCAAAAGCTTTTACGTCGGCGCGCCGGACGGGCCGCTGGACGTGTATATCCTCGCGGGGCCGACTCTTGCCGAGCTCACGCGCCGGATGCAGACGCTCGTCGGGACGACGCCGCTGCCGCCACTCTGGGCACTCGGGCACCACCAGTGCCGCTGGGGTTACGCCTCGCCGGAGGATTTGCGGGAGCTGGACCGTAATTACACCGAACATGGCATCCCCTGCGACGGCCTGTGGCTCGATATCGAATACATGGACGGCTACCGTGTCTTCTCCTTCGATCCCGCGCTCTGGGGCGGCGACGAGGGCGTGAGGAAAGTTTGTGCGGCTCTGGCGAAGAAGGGCCGCCATGTCGTTCCGATCCTCGATCCCGGTCTCAAGGCCGATCCGTCCTACGCGCCCTGCGCCGAGGCCCTTGCAAAAGACCTCTTCTGCCACTCTTCTTCGGGAAAGCCCTTTACGGGTTTTGTCTGGCCGGGGAAGACGTGGATGCCGGACTTCACCCTGCCGGAAACCCGCGCGTGGTGGGCGCGGAATGTGCGCGACTTCGCCGCGAAGGGGCCCTCTGGCGCGTGGCTGGACATGAACGACCCTTCGGTGGGCGCGGCAGAGCTTTGGGACATGCGCTTCCGGCATGGCGAAGAGCCCCACCCGTACGGGCACAACGAGTACGCCCTCGGCATGGCGCAGGCCTCGCGCGAGGGCTTTTTGGCGGCGCGACCCGACGAACGCCCCTTTCTTCTCTCCCGCAGCGCCTCGCCTTCCATGTCGCGTGAGGCAGCCGTCTGGACGGGGGACAATTACTCGAATCGCCACCACCTGAAGATGGCGATTCCCGTCTCCCTCAACCTCGCCCTCTCCGGCATTCCCTTCAACGGACCGGATGTGCCGGGCTTCGGCGGAGAGGCGTCGGCGGAGCTGGCCGTGGCGTGGTACAAGTGCGGCTTCCTTTTCCCCTTCTTCCGGAACCATTCGGAGCGTTCCACCCCGCGCAAGGAGCCGTGGCGGTTCGGCGAGGAAGCCCTCGACGTCATCGCACGCTACATCCGCCTGCGCTACAAATTGATTCCCTACCTCTACAACCTCTGGATCGCGCAGGAGGAGTCGGGCGAGGCTGTGATGCGCCCGCTTTTTTACGACTTTGCGGACACGCCGGAACTGCCCCTCTGGAATGTGGACGACGCTTTCATGGTGGGCTCCTCGATCTTGCATGCGCCGGTGATTGAAGAGGGCGCGCTCTCCCGCTCCGTGTCGCTTCCCACGCTGCCGGAGGGCGGACGCTGGTTTTCCGCGATCGACGGGTCCCTGCACGCGGGCGGCATAAGTGAGACCGTCTCCGCAGGCTTTGCGGAAACCCCGCTCTTTTTCCGCGAGGGCGCGATCCTGCCGATGCTGCCCGGGGTCCGCAAAAACGCGAAAAGCGACCTCTCGCTCGTGGAGCTGCACGTGATCCTTTTCCGCGACTCGAAGGGGGAATTCCGCTCCACGTACGCTTTTGACGATGGTGCGAGCTACGGCTACCGCCGGGGGGAGCGGACGCAGGCGCGGTTCCTTGCGAGGGTGGAGGAGGGCGGGCGCGTTCTGCACCTTTTCGTGGAAAACCTTGCGGAGGCATACAGGCCGCTCGCCTTCCGCGTCGCCGCTTACGACGCCTTCGAGGTCATCCGCATTGAATACGCCGGGAAGTCCCGCGACTGCGTGCCGGAAGAGTCCGCCGTTACGCTGACGGGCGGGGAGCTGCACACCTGTGTATCCAGCGCGTGGAACGCCGCGATGGCAGGGCGGTAGAGCCTACTGCGCCTTACTGCGCCTCCAGATACTGCGCGTTCGTCCAGACGTCCGTGACGAGCACCGTGGAGCCCGGGCGGATGATGAACTCGGAAAGCCCTACCTCGCCGGAGCCCTCCGCCCAGTCATACGTGTAGCCGAGACGCGTCCACGGGTAGCCGCTCCGGGTGAGGACGTAACTCGCGGCTGCGTTGGAGGCGAACCACTCCCGGTAGGCCGCGTCCACGCTCATCTCGGGGGAGGAGGGGAAGTCGAGCTCGGCCTCGGAGTCCGCGGGATCGGGATCCGGCGAGGGACGCAGGAGGTCTTCCGGGCGCACGAGGAACTCCACCCAATACTCCTCCACGGCGTCCGGCGGCAGGCCGATCAGTTCCTTCATCCGCAGGGCGAGCGCCTCGCCGGAAAGACCGGTGCCGTGGGCGAAATCCTGCGCCTGGCCCGCCACGGTCACCCACATCCGCCACGAAGGCGTGAGTTCCTGTCCCGGCACATAGCTAGAGATGTATTTGCCGCTCATCCAGCTCGTCACGTAAATCATGGTGTGAGAATCATTCCACGGCAGAGCGTCGTTGTGTGGGTTCACAGCCGTGAGGGTCCGGCTGATCTCGGAGTAATCCGCCTCTTCCGCGTCGAGGATCGCCATGAAGTAGCGCCGCCACACACTCCCGTCGCTGCCGTCCGAGGCCGTCCAGCCGGAGGTGCCGTAATCGTAATACAGGCGCGGGTCCGCCGTCTCCGGCCAGAACCAAACCCACGAGGACGCCGCGTACCGGTAGAGGAAGGGGTAGTACGCACCGTCCGCCCAGTACCAGTTTTGTTCCGGCGCGCTGAAAAACCACATCGCGTCCGCGCCGCCGTCCACCTCGAAGAACCAGCCCCAGTTCTTCTGCCAGAGCCAGCCGCCACCCGCCTCGTAAAAGTCGCCAAGCCAGGCCGAGTGCCTCCAGCCCTGCCCGAGGTCGGTGGAGGCGTCCTCCACGCGGGCGGAAAGCGGCGTTGCGAACAAAAGCAGGGCGAGAAACGGCAGCGGCAGATGGCGGCGAAGAACGCCGGCGGGCGGAAAGGGTGTGTTCATGGTGACGGCGAAGATCCGGAGCGTTTGGTTATCACGAAAGATCGGCTGAAATCGGCCTTCCCGCCACTTTTTTCGCAAGGGAAATTACCTTTTTGTTGACGAAAGCCACTGCAAATGGCTTCATCCCACTTTCGCCTTTTTTAGGGCAATGGCCGGATAGCTCAGTTGGTAGAGCAGAGGACTGAAAATCCTTGTGTCCCCAGTTCAAATCTGGGTCTGGCCACCATTTTTCCCCTCGCAGTGATTTGCCGCAGGAGGTTTGGGAGTTCGCGGCAGAGGTTTGAGAAAACGGAACCCCGGTCGGGTCGCTTCCTTCAACGCGAAGCGCTTTTCGGTGTCCTCCTACACCCGAAACACCTTCATCACTTCGTCGCCGAGGTTGTTGATGACCTTGACGGCGATTCTGCCACCGATCGGCCTCTTGAACGCCCTTGACGTATCGCTGTTGAGCGTTGCCCAGGCATCGGCGTCAATCTCTGCCTTGAGCGTCGTTTTGAGCGCCCCGTAAGGATCGTTTGCACCGAGGAAGTAGGCGTGACGGACGAAGAAGCTCTCCTCGTTGTAATCCGTGTCGAGGAACCAGCAGGCGATGCCGTCGGCGTTGTCGCTGCGCACCTCGCCCGTTGACGGGTCGAACACGTCCACGCCGCACACCTGCACCTTGATCTGGCCATCAGGCTGGGGCAGCACCTTGATATCCGGCTCGCCGAAGATGACGAACAGGTTGCCCTTGCCCGTGTTCTTCAAGTCGTCGGACATGTGCAGATCGGCATTCATCCGCGCCTTGAGAACCGGCAGACGGCCCAGCTTGGTGAATTCCGTCGTGTGCGCCTCGTAGTTGAAGGCGCAGGCGATCAGAACGTCGAAGCCCGCATCCGCAGCCTCCCTTGCGGCCTCCACCAGATCCGCACGGCTGACCGTGCCGAATTCCGGGCCGATGAAGATTGCGGCGCGCTTTTCGGCAGTGCCCTCGCTGTAACGCCCCTCGGCGCAAACGAAACTGCCCGGCCACGGCGTGAGGGACGTGAACTCGATACGATCCGCCTTGTGCGCCTGTTGCACACCCGAAGTTTTGAGGTTTTCCAGAATCATCTGGTCGAAAGAACCCTCGGCACGCGTTCCGCCGTTACCGGCTTCCATCGGGTCGATCAGCTCGTCGTCTTCGTCCACGCCAAGGATGCGGTGCGGGCTCAGAGACTCCACCGTAAATGGCCCGGCCACGCGCACCGTCTTCTTGTCCTCGTAGGGCTTGTCGTAAAGGTATTCGAACTCCGCTTTCGCAGTGATGGAAGCATCCATCTCCTTCTGACGGTCGATGCGCGTCTGCCACCAATCGGCGTGCAGCTTCTTCACCGCGTCGGACCATTTGCCGTCCGCCTCGCGCGGAATCTCCCATTCCTGCCAAGTCTTGCCTAGCGCTGCGTTCAGCTTTTCGCGGAGCGGCTCCAACGTCAGTTGCCACTTGTCCCAGATAACGTCGATCTCGGCGTTGTTGGCGATGCTCTTGAGCGTAATGTGCGGCACGCGCTCGTACACAAAACCTTGCCGGACGTTCCCGTAAGTCCGCCTTTCCACATAGGCACGGCGGGAAAGCTCCGCTTCCTTCATCTGCCCTTCCTTCGTATCGGCAAGGAGGTAATACGGGTAACGCGCGCCCATGATGCGCGCCCTTGCGAGGGCGAGCGCGACGCGGGATGTGTCAATCGTGATCCAGCGCCTGCCCCACTGCTCCGCAACATAGGCCGTAGTGCCGGAGCCGCATGTGGGGTCAAGCACAAGGTCGCCGGGGTCGGTGGACATTAAGATGCAACGTTCAATTGTTTTCTGAGATGTTTGAACAATATAAACTTTATCTTCCGCAAAACTCCCAAGAAACGTGTCAGTCCATAACGCACTGATCTCGGAAACGCAAAAATCATCTATGTAGTTTACTTGCGAGAGACTATTGGACGCAACATGAAGACGATTGACCTTTCCAAGGCGTTCCATTCCTGTAGCAGTCTGCTGAAAAAGTTCTGTTCGGCGCTGATGATGGCACCAGTTTCTCAAATCTTTGCC
>LVBV01000009.1 GCA_001604565.1 Puniceicoccales bacterium Verruco_01
CGAAAACAAACGTGACTACTCAAAAGAAGCGGCGAAATCCGGTGTTGTTAGAGGTGGCCTTTTCTTTTTCGACTCGTCGGGGGTGCGGATCAGCGTTTCGATATTGGCATATCCACGCGACAAATTATCCTTCACCTGACCGAGAATCAGGGCGCTCGGCATGTTGTCGCGCACCAGTTCCTCGGCGCGTGCCCGGATCATTCGCAGGCCAATGTAGCCTACGAAACCAACGGAAATCGTTATTAGTGATAGAATGGCGAATCCGGCAGTGATTCGCTTTGAGACGGTCCAATTATTCATCATGATTTTGGGGAGAGATTGAGCATCGTCCGGGATATGTAACTCAGTCGCTTGTGTCTATTAATTAAGGGATGTTCACGATTTATTTTGGTTTTCGTTACACACTGGCGGTTACCAAACTGGCATTTTGAGAGCCTTTTTCAGCCTTTCTGAGATTCTTAAATAGCTATGATTGAAACGGCTCGATTCGTTATCGTCGATCCGGGTGAAGGCCGGGTCGAGTATCCGCAGGGCCCTGTCGTCCAAAGCGCAGTGGAGATCCGCCCAGATCCGCGCTTTTTCCCATCGCCTGAAACGCATGTAAACTGCATGCCAGTCACCGAGTTCCGCAGGCAGTGACCTCCATGGAAGATCGTTTTGGACTAGGTAAGCGACAGCGGTGAGAAAAGCCCTGTCGGTCTGACGTTCGCGAGGCCCCTGTGTGTTCCGTATCTTCCGTAATGCAGGGCTGAGAACGGCCCATTGGGAGTCGCTGAGCCAGTGTTCCGGGTTTGTCGCATCCGTGACTGTTTCTTTTGGATCCAATATGTAATGCAATGATGTCGCGCAAGACCGAGGCGAACACCTTTGGTTTGAGCGCCAGAGGGTCACACTCAGTCTCTGGCGATCCGTGATTCCGGTGATTACCAAGATGGACACAGGAAAACGGTGGCAATGAGGGTAGTGAAAATGGAAGCTCGGTCATAATCGTCTGCAAGATAAAACTCTTATTAATGTTCACTATTTTTTAGTAATTTATTGACAGTGCAAATACTACCCGCACGAAGGTATATGTGTTAACAATTATTGCGTATCGCGAATTCTCGTCATTAATTTTGCGACAGCGGTCGATGTCGGTATGATTATAACGTCGTTTGAATATTGGCAGTCAACAGGCGGTCGAACTCGCGTCTTGCCGTGAAATCCTTACCCGGCTGCTGAAAAAGGCCCCTGTGCGCGCCGTCGCGTTCTATAGACGCCTTTCCGCAAGGCGGCTTTGGATAGGTTGGGCTTGCAGAGCTGCGTCCATAGCAAACGCGGCGGAAGGCGTCTTGGATCGCAACCGGAAGGGCAACCGCTCTTTGCGCCTCCTGCTGCGTTGGCGTCGCGGGTAGGGTCATGGACCTAGCCTACGCGATGCCGCCTTGCTGGCAGACGCAAATAGCGATTGCGCACGCGCCGGGACTTTTTCAGCAGCCAGCCAACGAAAAGAGGCAGACGGAGGGATCGTTTCTCCCTTTCCCGAGTCTCTTCACAAAGGTGAAGCCTGTTCCCGTCAGTTCCAGTTCGCCGGGCATCTCGAAGAGGAAAAGACCCTCTGGTGCCAGATTTGCCGCCGCCGCCGCAAAGATGTCGGCAAAGCGTGCGGAGATGAGCGCGTACGGCGGATCCGCGAAGACAAGATCGTATTTTTTTTCGTCCGTCCGCAGTGAGAAGGCGTCCGCCCGTTCCACCAGGCAGTTCGACGGTTCCGCCCCCATGCTCTTGCAGACCGCGGCGAGGTTCCTTCCGATCGCGGCGATGCCGTTCTTGTCCAGCTCCACAAAGCGGACGGAGGCCGCGCCGCGGCTGAGCGCCTCAAGACCGTATGCGCCCGTGCCTGCGAAGAGGTCGAGAACCCTGGCGCCGGCCACCGCCGCGCCGAGGCTGGAGAAAACGGCCTGCCGCATCATGTCGGTGGCGGGCCGCACGTCGGATCGTTTCCCGGTTTCGAGCGGAATGCCGCGCGCGATGCCTCCTGTGATTCTCATTTTTTCTCTTTTCAGTTAAGTAACGCCTAGTTCACTCATTGACATCTGTTATACATTCACTAATGTATCTAAACGTCAAGGGGTGACGAAGGGTCTGGCCGGTTGCGGACAGGCTCCGGCATCTTTTTGCCACAATGATGTCCCGCTTTTCCAGCATAATGCTCGCGGCCGGCCTGATGGTCGCGGTGGAGGCGTCGGGAGCCGAATGCGGTCTCGGCGGGGAGAACTGCGCCCCTTTGGTTTCCGGCGGAGCCCAAAGCACCTTTCTTTCCACGCGCCTTCTGGCGATTGGTCCGCTCTACGAATGGGATGCCGACGGGTCGATCGAAACGACGGCGGTGCATCCCTTCTTCGCCACGAGCTGGGATTCCACGACCGATAGCGGCTGGACGGGCGTTCTCTATCCGCTTTTCACCCGACGCCAGTATCCCGGCGGGGAGCGCTGGAACCTTCTGGAAATGGCCGTGGGGGCCGAAAGTACCTCCGAATCGGGGCATCCGGTGCGGCGTCTGGAACTCTGGCCCTTCTACTGGCATTACGACAACGGCGTGCGCGAGGAATCCTACGACGCCGTGTTTCCTCTGGCCGGGACTGTGAGGAACCACCTCTTTTGCAAGAGGATCGACTGGTTCCTCTTCCCCGCGTTCCTGAGACTGGAAAAAGGCGACCATCGCGACACGTACCTTCCCTTCCCCTTCTTCCGTTACCGGACGGGCGGAGGTGCCTCGGGCGCGGCGTTCTGGCCTCTCGGCGGCCATTTTGAACAGAAGGGGGAGAATGCCTCGTCGGAGACCTTCGCCCTCTGGCCGATCTTTTACGACGACGTGCGGACGATTCCCGAGCGCCGGGGCGGCGGGCAGTACCGCACCCTCGGCGTCCTGCCCCTCTACGCGCAGGAGACCGCACCGGGGCTCACGAGCCGCACCTTCCTCTGGCCCTTCTTCGGCTACACGACCGAGGCGGCGCCCCGCCCGGAGTATTCGGAAATCCGCTGGCTCTATCCGCTCGTCGTCACCGGCAGCGGCAAGGAAAAGAGCGTCCGCCGCTTCCTGCCCCTCTACACGCACGAGGAAAAGACCGGCTACCGCAAGAGCTGGTACCTCTGGCCGCTCTTGAAGCGCGAGGACAGCCGTGTGACGAGTGTGGACGTGCACAAGGACCACCTCCTTTACTTCCTTTACAAGAATGAGGTGCAGACCTCTCTGGGAACGGACTTCAAGGCCCGCAAAACGCAGGTTTGGCCGCTCTTCGGCTACGTGAACGACGGCAAGGGCAAAAGGCAGTTGCAGGTGCTGAACCTCTTTGAGCCGATCTTCGGCGGCAACGAGCAGATCCGGAAAACCTGGACGCCGCTCTTTGCGATCTACCGCGAGGAAGAAGCCTCTGACGAGCTTCGCCGAAGTCTTCTCTGGAATCTGGTCCTCTACGACCGCAACGGGAAGCGTTGGGACTTTTCCGTGGGGCCCTTCTTCCGCCGCACGAAAGGGGAGGGCGGCAGTTCGTGGAGCGTTGCAAGAGGCCTGATTTCGCGGGAGAATGACGACGAGGGTGCGCACTGGAGCGCCCTATGGGGTCTTTTCGGGACGAAAGGCGGAAAGAAATGATCCAATTTTTCAAGAACTTCCTTGAGGTCACTGGCTTCACGCTGGTCATGACGGTCCGGGCGATCCGCGAGATTCCTGCGATCCGCATCCGGCCTGTGCGCCTGGTGGACCAGTGCCTCTTCATGGGCAACGCCACGGTGGGCCTCGTGATCCTGTTAAGCTTCGCGATCGGCGCGGTGCTGGCCCTCCAGACGGGCTATTCGATGCGGGACCTCGGCGTCACCGAGTACATCGGCAGCATCGTGGGTCTTTCCATGGTGCGGGAACTGGGCCCTGTGATGACGGCGATCCTCGTCGTGGGCCGCATTGGCAGCGCCACGACGGCGGAGATTTCCTCCATGCGCGTGTACCGGGAGATCGACGCCCTCCAGACGATGAACATCCCGCCGGAGCGGCTCCTCGTGGCGCCGAGGCTTCTGGCCATCGCGCTCATCATGCCGTTCCTGACGCTCATCTCCATCGTCGCGGGCTGGGCGGGCGGCGCGGTGGTGGCCGCAAATGTGAGCTGGATCCACCTCTCGCAGATGGCCTACTTCGAGAAGCTCGTCCATTTCGTGAACAACAGCGCCGTGTGGCAGGGCGTCATCAAGGGCGAGTTCTTCGGCATCAGCGTGATCCTCATCTGCTGCGCGATAGGCCTGCGCGCCTCGGGCGGACCGCGCCAGATCGGCGAGGCGGTCACGAAGGCCGTCGTCGTCTCCATCATCTTCATCCTCTTCACGGATTACTTCGTGACGGACGTACTCCTCTCCATCCTATGAGCGCACTGGAAAACAGCGTGAGGCTCGTCCCCGTCCGCGTGGACGTGGAGAACCTGAAAAAGAGCTTCGGGGACAAGGTAGTCCTCGCGGGCGTGAGCTTTTCCGTGAAGCCGGGGGAGATCTACGCCATCATGGGGCCCTCGGGCAGCGGCAAGAGCGTGTTACTGCGCCACATCATCGGCCTTCTCGCTCCGGATTCGGGCCGCGTCCTCATCGAGGGCGCCGACGCCTCCGATCCCGAAACGCACCGCAGGTTCGTGACGGCGATCGTCTTTCAGGACGGCGCGCTCTTCAATTCCATGAGCGTGTACGAGAACCTCGCGCTCTATCCGCGCGAGCACCGCATCGCGGACCGCAAAACGATCGACGCGCGGATCAGGGACGTGCTGGCCCTTCTTTCCCTTCAGGGAGCGGAAAAGCTCATGCCGAGCGAACTTTCCGGCGGCATGAAGAAGCGCGTGGCCGTGGCGCGGGCTCTCATGATGCAGCCGCAGCTTCTTTTGTACGACGAGCCGACGAGCGAGCTCGACCCGGAGCTCGGCGCCGCGACGGCGGAACTCATCGCCGCGGTGAGCGCCGCGACGGGCCTGACGAGCATCGTGGTGACGCACGACCGGGAACTGGCGCGCGGCATCGCGGGGCGCGTGGCGCTCCTCAAGAACGGGCGCATCGCCTACGAGGGCACGCCCGCCGGGCTCGAATCCTCTCCGGAAGCCGAGGTGCAGGCTTTCCTGCACCCCACGATCGACATTTCCAATCCGAGATTCCGCCGCAACGCACAGGCGGAGAACGAATGAAGGCCACCTCGAAAAACTTTGATTTCTGCTGCGAACGAGCCTTGCGGCGTCTGGCTTCGTTTCAGAAGTTCGTTGTATTTCATCCAATACTACTCGCTTCCGAAGCCTTGCCATCCATCCGCAAATTCTCGTTCTCGCGACGAAACCAGTTATTCGAGGTGGCCTGAACCATTTCAAGCGAAAGAGGGACAACAATGAAGGATCGTCTGAACGCAGTCAGGGTGGGACTCTTTTTCATCCTGGGCCTGGCACTCACCTACGCGGTGTTCCTGTCGCTCGGTCGCAGGGACCTTAGCGACAAAACCGGTTATCGCGTGAGCGCGCTCTTCAACGACATGAGCACGCTTTCGCCCAACAACGACGTGCGCCTGGCGGGCGTCAAGATCGGCAGGGTCGTGGAGACCACGATTCAGGACGGCAAGGGCCTTGCCGTGATGCTGATCGACAGCAAATACAACAACATCCCCGCGGACAGCGTCGCCACGATCTCGATGGGCAACCTCCTCGGGAGCAACTTTGTCTCGGTCGAGTGGGGAAACCCGCAGAACGGCATCCTGAAGGAGGGCGGCAGGCTCTCCACCAAGCCCACGGCCTCGATCGGCGCGGTGCTCGCCCAGCTTGATTCCCTCGGTCGCAAGTTGAACGTGGCGGCGGACAGCTTTGCCACGATCGGCGAGGGCCCGGCGAACCTTTTCCAGAAGCTGAACGACCTGATCGACGCCAACAGCGCCAAGATCAACCAGTCCATCGACAACATCGCCGCCATCACGCAGGACATCCGCGACGGCAAGGGGACGGTGGGCAAGCTCATCGAAAGCAACGAGGCGCACGACCGCATCGTCGCCGCCGTGGACGAGATCCGCGCCGCCGCCGCCGACGCACGGACGATGATTGGCAGCGCCAGCGCCACGCTGGAGGGCATCCGCAAGGGTGACGGCGTGGCCGGCAAACTCCTCTACGACAAGGAGATGGCCGACAAGCTGACCCAGATCGTCAACAACCTCGGCGAATTCTCGGCCAAGCTCAACAGCGACAAGGGCACCCTCGGCAAGCTCGCGAACGACGACGAGCTCTACCGGCAGCTTCGCGCACTGCTTTCCGAGGCGCAGCAGTCCCTCGGCAGCATGAGCGACTCCGGCCCGATCTCCGCCGTCGGCGCCGCCGCCAACGGGCTCTTTTAGCAGGAGGTGCTTCGTTTCCTTTTTCGCAAGCGCCCCGGTCCGGCTGGATCGGGGCGCCGCTTTGTACGGCGGTCAGCCCATGCAGTCTCGAAAACTGTCTCCGAGAGCAGTCGCTTTTATTCTTTTTCCGGAACGAGCTTTTTCTTTCGACGCAATTCGGATACCTGCTTGACCTGATTCGCGATGAAAGTTGCGGCAACGCCTATGATCGTCGTTGAGAAAATGGTAACGCCTGCTGCGGTGTGTCCCGTATAGGAAAGAAAGAAGCCACAGGAGATGAGAAGAATGGTCAGGATGAAGGCGAACAGTTGTCCTCGGTTGCTTTGTTTTTGCTGAGAACCAACGACTGTCTTTTCCAAGGTCATGCGATGCTCCTGCTGTCTTTCGGTCATCGAAATGATGCGTTCCGCAAGGCCGGGTACGACCCTGTTGTAGTCTTCCAATGTTTCTGGAGGCGGAAGTGGGCCAAAAAATGTCTTGTGCACCTCCACGGAAGCGGATGAACAATTGGAAAAAATTTCTTTAAACAGTTCCTTGCGTTCTGAATCAGACAACTGCTTCAGCGCCGGGATCTTGCTTATTATTCGCCTTTCAATGTTTTGAGGCAAGGAATCCACCTTTTCGTCGGGCGTGTCTCCCATAAAGTGCCTTATTTGAAATCGATCACCATCTGGGAAGGATGATCACGATGAACGGTGTTGATTGCTCCACGGAAATCTTCTCCGACGGCGAGCAAATCCGAGCGTAGGGCACGCTCATCAGCAGCTTCCGCGCTCTTGCTGAAATTGTAGCGGTAAGTATCGCCTGCGAGGTTGAATGCAGACGCAGCTCCGCTCAGGAAGGATGATTTGGTCACGAGAAATGTGGAATAATCGCTCATAGTATGTCCTGCATGTCTTTGAGACGTGTGCTTACCAAATCCTTTCAAATATATCGGGAAAACCTGTCGGATTTCAAGTATTCGTATTTCTGTGTCGGTGCAGCCTGCGGTGCAGGGCGCGGAAGCTGTCGTAGCTCATTTTGAGCTTCTCCGCGGCCTGCGCCTGTGTCGCGCCGCCCGCAAGGGCTTCTTCGAGGGCGGTTCTCTCCAGGAATTCCCGCGCGGCTTCGAGGCCCTCGTTCTTCAGGACCTCCGCGAGCGCTGGAAAAGGGGATTCCGCCTGTCGAAGCGGGGTGGGGGTCCTGCGCCAGGGCTCGCTAAGGGGTTTGAGGTCGATCGTGTCCAGCTGCCTGCCACCGGAGCGGTACACGGCCCGCTCCACGGCGTTCTTGAGTTCGCGGACGTTCCCGGGCCACTGGTGGCGTTCCAGGGTGGCCATCGCCTCCTCGCCGATCTCGGGCGCCGCCTCCATGCCCAGTTCCATCGCCATCTTCTCGGCAAAATGGCGCGCGAGAATCGGCACGTCGCCGTGGCGCTCGCGCAGCGGCGGCAGATGAAGCACCTCGAAGGAGAGCCGGTCCAGCAAATCCTCCTTGAAGCGGCCCTCCGCCGCAAGGACCGAGAGGTCGGAATTCGTCGCGCCCACGATGCGGACGTCCACGGACACCGCCTCCGTCCCGCCAACGCGCTCGAAGATCCCGTACTCGGTGACGCGCAGGATCTTTTCCTGTGCTGCCAGTGGCGTCAGGCCCAGTTCGTCGAGAAAGAGCGTCCCACCATCCGCCAGTTCAAAGCGTCCCTTGCGCCGCTTTCCCGCCCCGGTGAAGGCGCCCTCCTCGTGGCCGAAGAGTTCGCTCTCGATCAGTCCCGGGGAGAGGGCCGCGGAGTTGAGGGAGACGAGAGGCCCTTGCCAGCGTTTGGAAAGGTAGTGGAGCCGCGCCGCAGCCAGCTCCTTGCCCGTGCCGCGCTCGCCAATAAGCAGCACCGGCCTCTCCACCGGTGCCACCGCGGCCAGAGCCGACTGGAACTCAAGGAATGCGTCGGAGCGCCCGATCGCCTCCGGCAGGCGGCGCGCGGGTCCTTCGTCGGGAAAATCTCCGGCCTGATTCACCATTTCAGGTGAATTACACTGGTCAATTTAACCAATTTTGCAATCGGCAACGCATCGCGAATCTACATCTCGTTCAATTGCAATGATTAGCATGACCGGAACCGCTCTGGCACGGGAAGTGGTATAGGTCAGGCAAGCCGCTTCCGGCGGACATTCCGGGAGCGGTGAGTGAGTCGAGTGAGAAAACAACCCGCCGCCGCGTTCAAAACGCGGCGGCGGTCCCGAAAGAGCGTGCGTCAGTGAGTATTTTCGCCAGATTCCGTGACATCGTGGAGACGAGCATCGATTCGCTCGTCGAAGGCTCCGACAACCCTGCGCGGACGTTGCGCCTGATGATTCAGGAGATGGAGGACGCGCTCGTGGAAATGAAGAGCTCCTGCGCGCAGGAGATGGCCTCTCGGGCGAAGGCGCAGCGCTCGCTGGAAACGCTTGCCGGGGAGGAGAAGCGCTGGATGGAACGGGCGGAGCTGGCGGTCGCGCGGGGCCGTGACGACATGGCGCGCGAGGCTCTCCTGCGGCGCCGCACGGTTCTTGCCTCCTTGGAGACGGCCCGGACGCTCCTTTCTGAAATCGCACAGAAGATCCGCAAAAGTCAGGAGGAGATCGCCCGCGTGGAGGGGAAATTGCGCGAGGCGCGCGCCAAGCTCGCCGCCCGGCAGGAAACCCCCTCCGCTCCGGCCCCCGCTCCGTCGGTAGCCGCCAGCGCCGACGAAGAGATCGAAAAACTGCTTTCCGAAATCCGGACTCGTCTGGGTAACAACAACTTAACCCGATAACCGTCATGCCATTCCTGTTTGCCATTCTTTTGTCCGTCGCGGCGTTTTTTGCGCTGCTACTTTTATTGCTCGTGGGCCTTGTGAAGCTGGCAGGCCGTCTTCTTTCCAGTCAGGACGAGGCTTCCTCCGGCGAGGAGGCGCGCTTGCTACAGGAACTCAATTCGCGGATGGGCCGCCTTGAGAAACGCATCGAATCGCTCGAAACGATCGTGACGAGCGCCGGCAGGGATCACGGCAACACGGAGGAACACTCATGAATCAGGGTCGCACACCCATCTACCGCTCCCGCCACGGAGTCGTTCTCGGCGTCTGCCGGGGTCTAGCGGAGGCGTTTTGCCTCGATGTCTTCTGGCTCAGGGCCATCGTGGTCCTGGTCATGATCTGCACGGCGATCGTGCCGGTGACACTCCTGTACCTAGCGGCGGCACTCGCGATGAATCAGGAACCGGAGGGCACCCTCCCGCATCGCGGGGAGGATTGCAACCCGGGGAAGGAGGCCAGGTAGTCATGGAACGCAGGCACTTTACCCTCTACCGGTCGCGCCGGGGAAAAATCTTCGGCGTCTTTCAGGGCATCGCGGACGCGGCGGGGCTCGACGCCTTCTGGCTGCGCATTTTCGCGATTCTGCTCGCACTTTTCACCGCGGTGTTGCCGGTTGTTCTGACATACGTGGCGGCGGCCCTTCTCATGAAGCCGGAGCCGACCCTCCCCCTCGGCCCGGGGGAGGAGGAATTCTACAATACGATGACCTCCAGCCGGGCCTTCGCGCTGAAGCGCCTCTCAGAAAAACTCGATTCGTTGGAAAAGCGCACGCAGTTCGTCGAGAGTGTGGTGACCAGCCGCGGATGGGACTGGGACAGTCGCATGCGCGGATGAAAAAGGGAACCTCGTGCCCCGTGCGTTTTTCGCAGTACCGTTCGTCCCCGTGCGGGGCCGTTCGCGGGCGTTCGCTGCCTTTGGGAGCAAAAACCGTGGCCCTTCGTCACGTTTGGGCCGATACCGTAATCCATCAAAGAAATGCGTTTTATCCCGATCAGTCTTGCCGCAATCCTTTCGGCAGTCCCTCTGGCGTCAGCCGCCCCCTCCGACGAGCCTCTCTCGCTCGCCTTGGCCGTTGACCACGCGCTCGAACGCAACCTCGGCCTGAAGATCCGCCGGTACAACCCCGCGATCGAAGCCGGGAACGTGGTCATTGAGGATGCGGCTTTCGACCTTCAACTGACTGCCGGCGCCGGGCTTGGCAAAGACAAGGTGGCCGCCACCGGCGCGGAATTTGGAAACGGGGCCCTCTCCGCGGGGATCTCCAAAAAGTTCTCCACCGGCGCCACCGTGGACGTTTCCACGAATCTGGATCACGACTCGTCCTCGGTCACCGGCGACGGAGCGGGGCTTTCCGCTTCGATCACCCAGCCGCTCTTGCGTGGGGCGTGGGCGGACGTGAGTCTCGCGGAGCTGCGCAAGGCAAAGAGCCGCCTCACCGCAGCCGAACTCCAGCTCCGGAGCGACACGCTGGACCTCGTCCTCGACGTGGAGGGCAAATACTGGGACCTTTCCCACGCGGCGGAATCCGTCAAACTGGCGGAGAGCTCCGTCGAGGCGGCAAGGCAGCTCGTGGAGGAAGTGAAGGCCAAACGCGCCGCCAATCAGGCCTCCGACGTGGACCTTCTGGAGGCGCAGGCCTCCCTGGCCTCCAAACAGAACCTTTTGACGCAGGCCCGGCAGAATCATGCGCAGGCCGCCGACACCCTCGCCCAGGTGATGGGCGACCTCATGGGCCGCGAGGGCGCCGTTTACGAGCCCTCCGTGGCGGAGCTTCCCTTTGACGCAACTCCCGCGCCGGACTTCGCCAGCCTCTGGCCGACCATACTTTCCGAGGACATCGCGGGCCCGATTCAGGAGGAATCGGTCCGCCGCGCGGATATCGACAATCTCGTGGCGAAGAACGGACGTCGTCCGCAGCTGGATCTCGTTCTTTCCGGCGGTTATTCCGGTTCCGGATACAGCGAGGGCGACGCCTACGACAGCCTTGGCGACCGCGACGGTCACACTTGGAAGAGTCGGCTCGCCTTCTCGATGCCGATCGGGCGCCGCGAGAACATCGCGCGTTCCCGTCAGGCCTCGGCAAAGCTCGAACAGGAAAAACTCGGTCTTCTCGACACACGACAGACTCTTTTCCAGAAGGCCCGTCAGGCTTGGCGCGACGTGAACATGAATCTGGAACGCTGCGCCAGCACCGCCGCCGGGGTGGAATATCAGCAAAAGGCCTTCGAGATGGCGAACGTCAAGTTCCAGAACGGCCTCATCACCTTCCGGCAGCTTCTCGACTCCCAGAGCGACTACGACAGTGCTCGGCAGAGTCATATCGACGCCCTGCGGGACCTTGCCCTTGCCCGCGCCACGATGGCGCGTCTGGACGGGACTCTCGCACGGACCGTCGCCTCCGAAACCCCTTCAAAATAGGCATTTAGAATGACAACGAGGAAAAAGAGCAGGAAACTCTGGTACATTGTCGGCGCCGTGGTGGTCCTCATCGTCGGCGCGGTGGTCTTTGGCCGCGGTGGCAAGAAGGGCATACCCGTCAATGTGGAGAAAGCCCAGATCCGCAGCATCACAAGCCAGGTGACCGCCTCCGGCAACATCAAGCCCGACGTGGAGGTCACCATCTCATCCGAGGTGTCCGGCGAGATCGTGGAGCTTCCCGTCGAGGACGGCGACCGTGTGAAGAAGGGGCAGCTTCTGGTCCGCATCGACACCGAAACGTTGGAATCGCGCATGGCTCAGCAGGCGGCGGGACTGGCTTCCGCCAAGGCGAACGCGGCGCGCGCCCTCGCCCAGATGCAGCGCTCGGATCAGACTCTCGCCGATCAGGAGAAGCTCTTTGAAGGACACTTCATTTCAGAGGACACTCTGCGCGAGGCCCGCATGAACGCTGACGTGAACCGCGCCCAGTACGAGTCGGCGAAGGCCTCCGTCACGCAGTCGCAGGCCTCGCTCGACGAGGCGCAGAAGCTTCTGGACAAGGCCATCATCTATTCGCCGATGGATGGCGTGGTGAGTTCCCGCTCGGTGGAGCTCGGCGACCGCGTGGTCGGAACGGGCACCTATCAGGGCACGGACATCATGAAGGTCGCCGATTTCAACGTCATGAACATCGTGATCGACGTGAACGAGACGGACGTTTCCACCGTCAAGGTGGGCGACCGAGCCAAGCTCACGATCGACGCTTTGCCGGATACTTCCTTCGAGGGACACGTGGTGGAGATCGCCTCGTCGGCTACCTCCAGCAGCAGCACCGAGGAAGCCGTCACTTTCAAGGTCAAGGTTCGCTTCGACGAGCCCGACGCGCGGCTGCGTCCCGGCATGACCGCCACCGCCGACATCGATACCGCCCATGCGGACAAGGTCGTTGCCGTGCCGCTCCAGAGCGTCACCGTGCGCGATAAGGTCGCCGTGGCCCGCGCCACCGGCAAGACCGACGTGGAGGCGCCCGTGGCCGTGGACAACGTCACGAGCGAGCGCAAGGACAAGAAGCGCACTCGCGCGGAACTGGACAACCTCCAGCGCATCGTCTTCGTCTGCAAGGACGGCATCGTGAAGATGAGGCCCGTCAAGACCGGTATTTCCGACAATCGCTACATGGAGATCAAGGAGGGCCTTTCCGAGGGCGAGGAGGTCGTGAGCGGTAGCTACAACGCCATCGCGCGCCTGCTCACCGACGGCGCCGCCGTGGAGGTGGAAAAGAACAAGCTTCCCGGCAAAGCCGGTCCCAACGGAGCCGGCGGACCTCCGCCTCACTAGTCGCGATCCGTCAACGGAAACAAGCCAATGACACCCGTCATCGACATACGCGAGGTCTGGAAGACATACGACCTTGGCGAGACGCAGGTGCACGCCCTTCGCGGCGTGAGCCTGAAGATTCTGCCCAACGAGTACGTGGCCATCATGGGCCCTTCCGGCAGCGGCAAGAGCACCCTCATGAACATGCTGGGGTGCCTAGACACGCCCACGAGCGGCCACTACGAGTTCAAGGGCGTGAACGTGGCCGTCATGAACGACAACGAGCTGGCCCGCATCCGCAATCGCGAGATCGGCTTTGTCTTCCAGAGCTTCAACCTCCTTGCGCGCTCCACGGCGCTGCGCAACGTGGAGCTCCCTCTCATCTATGCTGGCATGCCTCCGCACCAGCGTGAGGAACTGGCACGCGAAGCCTGCGTCAAAGTGGGCCTTGGCGAGCGCATGACCCACCGGCCCAACGAGCTCTCCGGCGGCCAGCGCCAGAGGGTGGCCATCGCCCGCGCCCTCGTGAACAACCCCTCTCTCATCCTCGCCGACGAGCCCACGGGCAATCTGGACTCCAAGACCGGCGAGGAGATCATGGCCCTGCTGGAGGCCCTTTACGAACAGGGCAACACGATCGTCGTTGTCACGCACGAGGACGACATCGCCGCCCACGCCCGCCGCCGCCTGCGTCTCTTTGACGGAAAAATCGTCGAGGACGCGCCGACGGGCAAACCCGTCCGCAACGCGAAATGAAGGGATTTTTGCAGGAAATGGTGCGCGTGCGCTTCGAGTTCTACGAGAGCGTGCGCATCGCCGTGGATCAGGTTCTCCAGCACAAGGTGCGCGCGTTCCTGACGGCGCTCGGCGTCATGATCGGCGTTCTTGCCGTCTCCCTCATGGGAACGGCGGTGAACGGCATCGACAAGGGCTTCAACGACTCGCTCTCCAAGCTCGGCAAGGACGTGTTTTACGTGGGCCGCTGGCCTTGGTCGGACGTGGGCAGCAACTGGCGCGTGTATGCCGCGCGTCCGCGCTTCTCTTCCAATTATGCCGACCGCGTGAACGAGATCATCGCACAGACGCCGAACTCCTCTCTGGAGCTGGCTGTCTCGCGCGACAACCGCCGCCGTTCCATCCGATATGGCAGCAACTTGATCGAGGACACCCAGATCGTCTGCACCACGGCCTCCTTCATGCAGGTTTCCTCAATGGGGCTGGCCGAGGGCCGCTTTTTCACGGAACTGGAGGGCGGCAACGGTAGCCGGGTGATCGTTCTGGGCGCCGATGTGGCTCAGGCGCTCTTTCCCGGGGCGTCGCCCATAGGTCAGACAGTGGTCGTCCGCAACCAGCCTTTCCGCGTGATCGGCGTCTTCGAGCGGCAGGGCTCCTTCATGGGACTTTTCAGCATGGACAGCATGGCCGCCGTGCCGGACAAATCCATCCCCGCGGGCCGCAGGAATTTCCACGACGTGGAGATCATGATCAAGGCGCGCGAGGGCGCGAGCAAGGAGGCCGCCGCCTCGGAGATCCAGGGCATCATGCGGCGCATTCGGGGCCTCATGCCCGAGGACTACGACAATTTCGAGGTCAATTCTACCGACATCATCGAAAAGCAGCTTGGCCCGATTAAGTCAGGTGTGACCGCTGCGGGACTCTTCATCACGGGGCTTTCGCTCTTCGTGGGCGCGATCGGCATCATGAACATCACCTTTGTGGCCGTTCGGGAGCGCACGCGCGAGATCGGCACGCGCCGGGCGATCGGCGCGCCCAAGCGGGCCATTCTCACGCAGTTCCTTGTGGAGGCGGTGTTCATCTGCCTTCTGGGCGGACTGGCGGGACTTGGCCTCACCGTGATCATCCAGTACCTCGCCAAGAACATCATGCCCGCCTTCCCGCTGGTCTTTTCCACCTCGCTCCTTGTCCTTGCGATCACCATGTCGGTGATGGTGGGCATCGTGAGCGGCTTCGCCCCGGCGCTGACGGCGGCCCGTATGGACCCCGCCGAGGCATTGCGGCACGACTGACCGGAAAGCTTCCACCGTGACGACCGAAAAGAAATACACCGGCATCCGACACGCGGACCTCCTGCGGCTTGCGACGGGGTCCCTTGTGGCCAACAAGCTGCGCAGCGCCCTCACCATCGCGGGCATCGTCATCGGCGTGTTCTCGGTGGTGGCGGTGATGACGGCGCTTTCCGCGATCCGCCTTTCGATCAATTCCGGGCTCTCGCAGCTCGGCGCAAATACCTTTTCCATCACCAAGTTCCCCAAGGTGATGCTGGGGGGCGACTGGCATTCCTACCGCCGCCGCCCCGCCATCACCTATGCGCAGGGGCAGCGTTTCAAGGAGATGATGGAGGAGCTGCTGCCGGGGAGCCTCGTCTCCTTCGAGGTGAGTGACGACGGCCACCGGGCCAGCTATGACACCAACGTCCTCGACCGGACGATCGAGCTCGCGGGCATCAACGAGAATTCCCTCATCACCCAGAATCGCAAAATCGCCGAGGGACGCACCGTGTCGGCGGACGATGTCACCTTCGCCCGGCCCGTGGCCGTCATCGGCTCGAAGCTGGCCAGCGACCTTTTCCCGAGCACGGACCCCATCGGCAAGCGCATTCTCGTCTCTGGCTACGCCTACCTAGTGATCGGCGTGATGGAGGAAAAGGGAGAAGTTTTCGGCTACGATCAGGACAGTCTCGCGGCGATCCCCGTTTCCCTCTACGTGCAGCGGCACTGGAGCAAATTCTGGCGCAGCATGGACATTTCCATCCAGTCGCCCGACAGTACTCCGGTCGGGACGGCGCAGGACATCGCCATGGGGGCCATGCGCATCGTGCGCGACCTGCCTCCCGAGGAAGAGAACGATTTCGAGGTGTATTCCAACGATTCGCTCAAGGCCACTTTCGACAAGATGGCGATGATTGTCGGAACGGCGGGCCTGATCATCAGCGCCATCGCGCTCCTTACCGCAGGCGTGGGCGTCATGAACATCATGCTGGTCTCCGTCGCTGAAAGGACACGCGAGATCGGCGTCCGCAAGAGTATCGGCGCCCGTTCGCGCGACATCCTGATCCAGTTTTTGCTGGAGGCGGTCTTCATCGCGCAGGTGGGGGCTGTGATCGGCATCGTCTTGGGCGTCGCGGTGGGCGACATCGCGGGCGTCCTTCTCAAGGTGACGCCGGTCATGCCCTGGTTCTGGGTCGCCGTGGCCGTCATCACCTGCGGGGGCATCGGCGTCGGCTTCGGCGCGTATCCGGCTTGGCGTGCCGCCCGCATGGACCCGATCGAGGCCCTGCGCCGCGAATAACGTGAAGACGGGTTGCTAAAATTGCGTAAAAACGCCGGAAACGCGAACCAGTTGTCCGTGTGATTTGCGTTCCGTGATTCCTCGCATACATTGCAGGCTATGGACGCCGCGACCGAATACGGCCTGGAGGACCATCCGTTTTTTGCGGATTGGACGCGCGAGGAGATCGCGATCATTCGGAATTCAATCGTTGAATTCAGCGTGCCCGCCGGAAATGTGTTCTTCGATGTGGGGGACGATCCGGAGGGCTGCTTTTTGATCGAAAAGGGCGAAGTGGCCCTGTTTGCCGAGATCGGAGACCTGTTGCAGGAGATTGACCGACGCGGTCCCGGCGACAGTTTCGGCGAGGTGTCGATGATGTCGCACGAGCCGCACCGCATGCGTGCCGTGGCGATGACGGATACCCGGGTCGCGGAAATTCCCGAAATCGGCGAATCGGCCTGTCTCTTCGCGGCCCGCCGCTGCCCGATCACGAGTATCCTGCGTCCGATGATCCGGCACCTCGGACACACGGCGATTCTTTCTGCGCAGAAGGCTCGCGAGAAGGAGAAGCTGGCCCTCGTCGGACGAATGGTGAACGACATCGTCCACGACTTCAAAAGCCCCTTCCAGACCATCACCCTCGGCACCGAGGCGATTGGCAGCATCACCAAGGATCCGCAGGTGGCGCGGTTGTGTTCCTCGATCACCAATCAGGTGAACCGCATGTTGGCGATGGCGGGCGAGTTGGCGGAATTCTCCCGGGGAGGGGACGGCATGGCCTTTGAGAAAGTGAAGCTGCCGGGCCTTCTCAAGGATCTTCACGAAGTGTGTGCCGCCTGTTACGAGCGCAAGAGCCTTGAAATTCACGAGGACGTTCCCGATATCGAGGCGGAGATTTCGCGCGCGGGAATGGTCCGCGTCCTGCAGAATCTCATGATGAACGCGTCGGAGGCCATGCCCAAAGGGGGGCGGATCGACCTCGCCGCGAAGGAGGCGAACGGCCTTCTCGTCATCACCTTCGCGGACAACGGCCCCGGCATTCCGGAGGCGATCCGCGAGACTTTCTGGCAGCCCTTCGTCACCGCCGGCAAGAAAGGTGGCGTGGGCCTTGGCTCGGCCATCGTCCGCAGCATTGTGGAGGGCCACGGCGGCCATATCGACTTTGTGACGGAGACGGGCAAGGGCACCACCTTCACGATACGCCTGCCTCTTTCGCACTCGCTTCCGCAGCGGCATTCCGCCAGCATGTGAGTGACGATTCCGGCAATGGGGGCGATTCTTTCGATACTTTCCTGCGCGTTTCTCGCGGCGGCGCTGGCCGCATGGCATTTTTCCCGGCGGGAAAAAGCGGCAAGGACTGCGCTTGCCGAGGCTTCCGTCAAGGCGGACGAGGCAGCGAACGCTCTCGCAAAGGCGGGAATCGACCTCGCCCAGTTGCGCGAAAAGCTGGCGGCGGCGGAGAATCTTTCCCAGCAGCATGCTGCCGACCTCACGAAAGCCCGGCAGGAGGCCAGCGACAAGGCGCTCAAGGCCTTTGAGGCCAACGCGGAGCTTGCGGCGCTCAGGGCCTCGTCGCAGAAGGAGCGGGAAGCCTTTGAAACACGCATCGCCGAGCTCAAGGCCCTGCGCATGGAACTTTCCAACGCCTTCGGCGAACTCTCTCGCAAGGCGCTCGGAGAAAACAGCGAGAGTTTCCTGAAACTGGCGGGCGAGCGGCTGGAAAAGCTCGGCGCCCAGAACGCGGGCGAGCTGGAGAAGCGCCGCGCCGCCGTCGAGGCGCTGGTGAAACCCCTCTCGGATACCCTCGCCAAAGTCGGCGAGAAGGTGGACTTATTCGACAAGGCACGCGCCGAATCCTTCGCCCGGATGGACGAGCAGATGAAGAATCTGGCCGGGCAGGAAGAGACGCTGCGCCGCCAGACCCAGTCCCTCGCCGAGGCGCTCCGCAAGCCCAGCGTCCGCGGACGCTGGGGTGAGATGCAGCTAAGGCGCGTCGTGGAGTTCGCCGGAATGACGGCACACTGCGATTTTGACGAACAGGTGGCCGTCACGGCGGCGGACAGGCCGGACATGATCGTGCATCTGCCGGGCGGCCTCGACGTGGTGGTGGACGCCAAGGCGCCGATGGATGCCTTCCTGAGGATGGTGGAACAGCCCGAGGCGGAGCGGAACGCCCTCGCCGCCGAGCACGCGCGCCAGCTGCGGGACAAGATCGTCCAGCTTTCCTCCAAGAAGTATCAGGAAAGGCTCCCTCTTTCCCCCGAGTTCACCGTCCTTTTCCTCCCAGCGGAATCACTCCTCTCCGCCGCGCTAGAGGCGGATGGCGACCTCATGGAATTCTGTGCGAAGAACCGCGTCGTCGTTGCGACGCCGACCACCCTGATCGCCTTGCTTCTCGCCGTGGCGAAGGGCTGGCAGGAGCAGGCCGTGGCGGAAAACGCACGCCTCCTCAAGGACGAATGCGCCGCCCTTTACGAGAGCGTGTGCGCGTTCCTGCGCCACTATGCAACCCTCGGCGAGGGGCTTGAAAAGGCGATCGACGCGTACAACAAGTCCGTCGGTTCCGTAAAGGCGCGCGTGCTGCCCAAGATGGCCCGCCTGAACGAACTCGGCGGCTTCGACAAGGACGGGGAGAACATCGGCAAAAAGGAAATCGCCCCCATCGACGAGGCGAAGGCGCGGACTCTGACCTTGTCCGGACTGTAAACCTTCCTCTGTTGGGATGAGTCGCCGGTACAGAACAAAACCGGCACCAGTCGATGCCGGTGCCGGTTGTCGTCTAAAGGAATGAGGCGACTAGGCCTTGGGGGCCTCGGCGGCCTTGGCGGCGTCGATCTTCGCCTGCTCGGCGGCGGCGCGGGCTGCGGTCGTCTCGCGCTTGCGGAGGTTGTTCAGCTTCTGCTTCTTGCGGCGGGCGACGAGCTGCTGACGGAGGGAGCTCGGGCGCGTCTTGGACGGCTTGTTGCTCTTGCGCTTGCCGGCGAGGCGCTGGCTCCGGCCTTTTTCGATGTGCTTCATGGCTGCGTGCGGTAAAGGTTTTCGATGAAAGGGAAGGTGTATAGACGCATTTGCTCCTTCTGAAAAGAGAATTCTGAAGCCCGCTTCGTCCGATCCGACGGGGCGGGTTGAAAAACGGATGGGAAAAGACGATCTTGCCGCATCCCGGCGATTGTCCGCTTCATCCTTTCCAGCCCGGCCTTCGCCGGGTATTCTTCCCTCCATGCAGTCGAAATTACTTCCCTTTTTCGATCCCGCCAAGGCCGACTTTTCCGTCCCGCGCCTTGCGGAGGCAACGATCCCCGTTCGCAGTCTCTTCGGCGGAGACGCCGTGTGGAGTCTTTCCGGACTGGAACGCCGTCCGAGGGTTCCCTTCGAGCCTCTCTGCCCGGTGCCCGGTCAATGCTTCGAGCAGGCGGGACCGCCGGAATATGTCGCTGGCGACCCCCGGAAGATGCGCGTGGCGATCGTCACCTGCGGAGGCCTCTGCCCGGGCCTGAACGACGTGATCCGAGGACTCACGATGGTGTCCATCTACCAGTTCCACGTGAAGGAGGTGCTGGGGGTGCGCTACGGTTATCCGGGACTGGCGAAGGGCGACTTCGTGACGCTCACGGCGGACAAGGTGGACGGCATCCAGAACATCGGCGGCACGGTACTGGGTTCCGCGCGCGGAATGGACGATCTGGGGGCCATGATCCACCACCTTGAGGAGCGTCACATCGACATCCTCTTCTGCGTCGGCGGGGACGGAACTCTGCGCGGAGCGAGCGCGCTCGCGGCCAAGGTGCGCGAGAAAGGCCTCAAGATCGCGATCGTCGGCGTCCCCAAGACGATCGACAACGACATTCCCTTTGTCGCGCGGAGTTTCGGCTTCGAGACGGCGGTGCAGGCCGCGCGCGAGGTCTTGCGCTGCGCTCATGCCGAAAGCAAGGGGGCGCCGGGCGGCATCGGCCTTGTGCGCCTGATGGGCCGGTCGGCGGGCTTTGTGTGCGCCTCCGCCACGCTCTCCAGCGGGGACGTGAACTTCTGCCTCGTGCCGGAGGATCACTTCCACATGGGCGGTTTCCTCGCGACGCTGGAGCGGCGCATGGACAAGCGCGGCCACGCGGTGATCGCCGTGGCGGAGGGCCTCGGCACGCAGGTCATGCCCTCGCAGGGCAGGGACCCCTCCGGCAACGAGAAGATGGGCGACATCGGGCCCTTCATGAAGAAAGCCATCGAGGAGCACTTCCGCACCGCGAAGAAGGAGGTGAACGTCAAGTACTTCGACCCCAGTTACTCCGTCCGCAGCGTCCCGGCCAACAGTCAGGACAGCATCTTCTGCTGGAACCTCTCGCGTCAGGCGGTGTACGGGGCGATGGCGGGACTCACTGAGTTCTGCGTCGGCTACTGGCACGGTTACTTCACGCTCGTCCCCCTCGGGATGCTTCACGGCCTGCACAAGTGCCTGGACCTTTCCTCGCAGCTCTGGATGAGCGTTCTTTCCATCACCGGCCAGCCGAGCGACTGGCGCGCGGCGTCCCTGCCGCAGCCCGAAGATCCCGCGACGGAGGCGGCAGAGTAGGGGATCCATTCCCTGTACATGAAAAAGGCGCGCTCCCGGATGGGGGCGCGCCTTTTCCGTTCCGGGGGATCGGTCCTATTCCACCGCCTTGGAGGCCTTGACCTCGATTACGTCGTGCGGGGCGGCCTCGCGCATGCCCGCCGGGGACACGCGGATGTAGCGCGCCTGACTGCGCAGTTCCGCGAAGTTCGCCGCTCCGAGGTAGCCCATGCCGCTCTGGATGCCGCCCGCGAGGGTCTTGAGCACGTCGTCGAGCTTGCCGGAGACCTCCTTCAAGGCCTCGATTCCCTCGGCGGCGGCCTTCTGGAAGCGTTTGTCGGATGCGTCGTGGCCGTAGCGCGCGGCGCTGCCCGCCTTCATGGCTTCCAAGCTTCCCATGCCGCGGTACTGCTTGTAGAGCTTGCCCTCGATCTCCATGACGCGCCCTGGGCTTTCCCGGCAGCCGGCGAGGAGCCCGCCGCAGATGACCGCGTCGGCGAGGGTCATGGCCTTGACGATGTCGCCGCTCTTTGTGATGCCGCCGTCGGCGATGATCTTCACGCCCTTCTTCGCGGCGGCGCGGCTGGCGGTGTAAAGGGCGGTGAGCTGCGGGATGCCGACGCCCGCGACGATGCGGGTGGTGCAGATGGAGCCGGGCCCCTGACCCACCTTGATCACGTCGGCGCCGCAATCGGCAAGGTATTCCACGCCGCCGCCGCTGGTCACATTGCCCGCGATGATCGTGAGATTCCTGCCGAATTCGCCGCGGATGAGCTTCACTGCCTCGCCCACGCCCTTGCTGTGGCCGTGCGCGGTGGAGACGGCGATGGCGTCGATGCCAAGGCGCGCCAGCTCGTGGCAGTGGCCGAGGATCTTGTCGCGGTCGAGAGAGCCGTCCTTTTTACGGGTGGCGCTGATCGCCGCGCCGCAGACCAAGCGGAACTTGCTGTCGCGCGCAGGTTTGCGCTCCTGGCTTGCCTCTTCCTTGATGCGCTCGATATCCGTCAGGGTGAACATCCCCTTGAGGTGCGATTCGTCGTCGAGGACGAGGAGCTTGTGGATCCCCATGTGAGTGTCGAAAAACTTGTCCGCCGTGGCGATCGGGTTGTCGCCGAGCTCCTTCTCGCGCACGGAGAAGACCTCGCTCGGTGAAATCATCGCGTTGGCCACTTTCGTGGCGCCGTAGCGTTCCTTGACGAGCTTGCCCAGAAGCAGGCCGAGAAACACGCCCTTGGAATCCACCACCGGGAAGGTGTGGAAGCCGTAGCCCTTGTCGTTCACCTTCTTCACCACGTCGGCGATCGTCATGTCGGGCGACATGGTGATCGGCTCCTGAATGAGGCCGTGGACGTGGTTCTTGACGCGGGCCACCTCCTTGAGCTGCTGCTTCTCGGTCATGTTGTAGTGGATGAGGCCCATGCCTCCCGCCAGCGCCATGCCGATGGCCATTTCGGACTCGGTCACCGTGTCCATGTCCGCCGAGACGATCGGCAGGTGCAGCTCCAGACTCTCGGAGAGCCTCGTGTCCAGACGGGTGTCGCGCGGGAGGATCTCCGTGTAGCGCGTGGCCAGACTCACGTCGTCAAAAGTCAGGCCCGTCGGGCTGCTCGCCGGAAAAAACGTATCCGCATCCTGATAAAACTGCGAATCTAGAGATGTCAGGCTTTCTTCGCGTTCCATCATCCATGAACAAACCTTGCGGCGACTCCGCGCAAGAAAAAAGTGCGCGAACCCTCTTCCGGAGGCTTGGAGCCTGTTAGCGTCCCGCCCCGCAGGCGGCGTACACCGCGCCGATCCGTTCCGCGAGGAGGGCAGGGGCGCACTCCTTTTTGGTGTGGATCTCCGCGTTGTGGCCCATGTCCCGCGCCAGAGCCGGATCGTCCAGCAGGCGGATCGTCGCCTGCGCGAGGGCCTGCGGGTCCTCCGGGGCGACGAGCAGGCCCGTGCGACCGTCCTCGATCAGTTCCGGCACCCCGCAGACCCGCGTCCCCACAAGGGGGCAGCCGAGCATCATGGCCTCGACCGCCACAAGCGGCATCACGTCGTGGCGCGAGGGCATCAGGCACAGATCCGCCGCCCGCATGAGGCGCACCACATCCCTGCGGAAGCCGAGGAAGAGAACCGTCCCCTCAAGCCCGGCCTCGCGCACCTGCCGGCGCAGGGCCCCCTCCATGCCGGAGCCCCGTTTGGCCGTTCCCACTAGGAGCAGCCGCGCCTCTGGATGGCGCAGAGCGACGCTCTTCATCGCCTCGATCGCCACATCCTGTCCCTTGCCCTTGGAAAGGCGGCCCGTGAAGAGGAGCAGACGGGAATCTTCCGGCAGGTCCAGTTCGTCTTTGAGAGCCGCAGCCGCCTCGGCGCGCGTGAAGACGGCCTGTGGGTCCTCCAACACGTAGGAGGCGTTCATCGCCACGGGGATCGACCCCGGCGCGAGAGAAAAGCTCTTTTCGTAAAAGGCCGCCACATGGCGCGAGACACCGACGAGCTGCCCCTTGGGGTAGAGCGCGACAGCCTTGTAGGCGGGATCGGCTCTGTAGATGTGCAGGTGGGCGACGCAGGGGATGTCGAGGCGTTTGGCCACCGCCAGTCCCAGTCTTGCCGCGCCGGTCAGGTGCGTGTGGATCACATCCACACCGTTCTCCCTGGCCCAGCGGGCGACGCGCCGCGAGCCGAAGAAGGCGTTCGCCGCCACGGGTGCGAGGTCGAGCCCCTCCTCGCGGCTGATCGCCTCCATCCGCTTGCCCGGAATGATCACGGCGCTCGCGCGGTGCCCCAGTTCCTTCTGCGCGCGGGCAAGGGTTAACAGAAAGCGTTCGCTGCCCGCGAAATTCGCGGACCGGATGATGTGCAGGATGTGCATTGGGAAAATGGCCGCCGGCGCTCGATCGGTCTGCGTGCGGGGTTGAAAGGGGAGTGCCCCATCCTGCGGGAGATTGCCCGTGTTGACAATGCGGGAAATCGGCTCTTTTGAGAGGCGGCTTGCGGGCGCGGAAGGCATCCGTCACTCTGCCGGAATGGGCTTTTTGCGACTGCATGCGATTTCCGCCGCGCCGGATGCGGACGACCTTCTCGTTTCCGCCGCGAAGGGTCGCGCCCTGTTTGTGGGGAGCGCAGACGCCCCGATGCTGCCCCGCGCGGGCGTTCTGCCCCGGCAGGTGTGGAGCCGTCTGCATCCGCTCGGGGAAATGGACGGGCATAGGGTGTGGCTTTTGCCAGAGGTGCCGCAGATCGTGCCGGAGGGCTGCCGCGCACTGGAAGTGCGGCCTCTTCCGCCGCTCTTGCATCCGGACGAGGCGCGCGCTCTCCTGACGGCGCTGGCTCTGGCCCACTGGCTGGAGAGGAGCCGCCACTGCGGGGTTTGCGGGACGGGGACAGTGTACGACACCGCCGAGGGGGCGATGCGCTGCCCTTCCTGCGGGGCTCTCTTTTACCCGACAAGCGCCCCCGCCGTGATCGTGGCGGTGGAGAGGGAGGGGCGGTTGCTCCTGGCGCACAACAAAAACTTCCTTCCAAAGCGCTACAGCACGCTCGCGGGATTCGTCGATCCGGGCGAATCGTTGGAGGAGGCCGTCCGCCGCGAGGTGCGCGAGGAGGTGGGGATCGAGGTTGACGACCTCCGCTACGTGACGAGCCAGAGCTGGCCCTTCCCGAATTCCCTCATGGCCGCCTTCACCGCGAAATGGGTAAAGGGCGAACTGACTCCCGACGGGATCGAGATCGAGTCCGCCGGATGGTTTTCCCGGGACGCCCTGCCGGACATCCCCGTACCGGGCAGCGTGGCGCGCGGCCTCATCGACGCCTGGATTGCAAAGGGGCGGTAAAACCGGTGCGAAGGCCGGATACTCGCATCTTTACACGATGGGGGATTCGCGGATAGAGTCTTTCCCCTGAAAGAAGGAAAGAACTTGCCAGACGAGCCGCATACAGAGGAAAGCACGCCGCCGCAAAATGCCGCGCCGGAGAGCGCGATCGAGGTGCGCGACCTGTCCAAGCGCTACGGTCCCGTGGCGGCTCTGCGGGGCGTCTCCTTTTCCATTCCGAAGGGCGAGGTCGTGGGGTTCCTCGGGCCCAACGGCGCGGGCAAGAGCACGACGCTGCGCATCCTCTGCGGCCTGATGCCGGCGGACAGCGGCGTGGCGAAGGTCTGTGGGGTGTCTCTCGCGCAGGACCCCATCGGCGCGCGCCGGCACATCGGCTACATGCCGGAGAACAACCCGCTCCCCGAGGACATGAAGGTGGTGGAATACCTTCGCCTGCGCGGGCGCCTCAAGAACCTTTCCGGACGCACGCTGCGGGCGAGGGTGGAGGAGGTCATGGACCTCTGTGACCTTCGCCGCAAGGCCCGGCGCAAGCTCATCGGCTCCCTTTCCAAGGGTTACCGGCAGCGCGTGGGCATTGCCGACGCCATCCTCGCCAATCCTGCCGTGGCCATCCTCGACGAGCCGACGATCGGCCTGGATCCCCATCAGGTGATCACGATCCGCACGCTCCTTTCGCAGCTCCGGGGCAAGATGACGACGATCATTTCGAGCCACATCCTGCCGGAGATTGAACTGTCGTGCGACCGCGTGGTGATCATCAACAACGGGCGCGTCGTGGCGGTGGGCACGCCCGCCGAGCTGCGGCGCGAGTTCGTCCCCGGGCGCAGTTACCAGATGGAGGTGGCGGGTGACGTGGAAAAGCTTTCCGGCATCCTGAGAGCGCGTTTCGCGGGCCTGCAGGTGAAGGCGGAGGAGGCGGCGGACGCCGACGGATTCCACAGGTTGGTTCTCAAAAGCGAGCAGTCCGCAAACCTTTCCGAGGCCCTTCTCGCTGCCGCAGTGGAGGCGAAGGTCGGACGTGTCCGAGGTCTTTTCCAGAAGGAGCCCACACTGGAGGACGTGTTCCTCGCCGCGACGCTCCGCAATTGGGATGTCGCCGGGGAACCCCACGAGAACGGAGCGCGATGAGACATTTCCCGACACTTCTGCGGCACGAGCTCCGCAGCCTTTTCTTTTCCTCCTCGACGTATGTCGCGGCGGTGCTCTTCCTTTTGCTCATGGCGGGAATCTATTACCTGATCCTCGTCCAGTATTCCGCTGACGAGTTCCCGATGCCGCCCTCGGAGATGTTCTTCCAGACCTTCTGGCTGCCGGTGCTCTTCATGGTGCCGCTCCTGACGATGCGCTCCCTGGCCGAGGAGAGGCGGATGCACACGCTGGAAACGCTGCTTTCCGCCCCGGTCACGACGGTCGAGGTGATCCTTTCCAAGTTCTTCGCGGCGTGGATCTTCTACTGCCTGCTCTGGCTTTGCACACTGTCCTTCCCGCTCATCGCCAGCTACGGCAGTGGCGGGACGATCGCCAAAGGGGAACTGTTCAATGGCGCGGTGTATGTGGGCGGACTTTCCTACGTGTGCCTTTCGGGGCTTCTCTTCATCGCGGTGGGGATTCTTTCCTCGACTCTCACGCGGTCCCAGCTCGTGGCGGGGATGCTGTCCTTTGGCATCCTCTTCATCCTGCTCCTAGGCCCGAAGCTGGCGGGTGCACAGGAACTGGGCCTTTGGGCGGACTGGCTGCACGGCCCCCTCCAGTACCTCGACATCACCCAGCACCGCGACAGTTTCGTGCGCGGCATCCTCGATACGAGGCCATTCTTCTATTACCTGACGAATTCCACGATCGTCCTGGCGATCGCGGCGCTCGTCGTCGAATCCAAGGCGTAAGCAATGGCCAGAATGGACGATTTCCGATACGCGATGCCGGTGCGGCGCCTGAACAAGTTCGTTCAGATCCTGCTGGCATTGACGCTCCTTTTCGGCCTCAACGTCTTTGCCGCGCGCCACTACCTGCGGCAGGATGTCTCGCGCCACGGCGTGTATTCGCTTTCCCCCGAAACGCTGGCTTACCTGCACACACTGAAGGAACAGGTGAACGTCGTCGTGACGATGCCGGACGACGATTCGGAGACCGAGGCGGGCCGCCAGCAGTCGCTTTTGCGGCGGTACGTGGAGGGGCTTCTGACCGAATACCGCGAGGCCGCCCGTCAGGGGGGCTCCGAGATGTTCTCGGTGGAATTCGTCGATCCCTACCGCAATCCCCACCGCGCCGACGAGGTGGCACGCCAGTATCATGTGGACCAGAACAATCTCGTCATCTTCTCCACGGTGCGTCGCCAGAGGGTGGTGACGCCCTCGGAAATCCTCGATTTCAAGGACCTCAAGCCCGTGGCCTTCAAGGGCGAGCAGGCCTTCACGAGCGCGCTGCTGGAAACCTCCTCGGAGCGGACGCCGGTCCTTTACTTCACGACCGGTCACGCGGAGATGGGCCTGGGCGACGTGACGCCCACGCGGGGGCTTTCTCTCGCGGCGCAGGAGTTGCGGGCCCGCAATCTCGACCCCCGGCCCCTCGACTTGAGCCATGCCGCCGTTCCGGACGATGCCGACATGGTGATCGTCGCCGATCCGCAGGGAGCCTTCCTCCCTCAGGAGGTGGAGCGGCTGCGCGAATATGTTTCCGGACGCGAGGGCAGACTCGTGGTGCTGCTCGGAGCCGGGCGGCAGACCGGGCTGGAGGATTTTCTTCTGCGCTGGGGCATCCACGCGGACGACCTTGTCGTGTGCGAGGTGGACCCGAACTATCTGGACGGGGCGGGCGGCACCCTCGTGCGCACCTTCGCGGAGCATCCGATCACCTCGATCCTCCGCCGCAACGGCGCGCCGGTTGTCGCCAGCGGCGAGAGGCCGGTGGCGCCCGGGAAGCTGGCGGTGGAGCCGGGGACGCGCCTGGCCGTCCTGATGGCAAGTTCCCCGACGAGCTGGGCCGACCGCGGCTGGAAGAGTGAAAACCCGCCGATCTACAATCCCGACACCGACGTTCTCGGCCCGATCCCGCTGGCGGTTCTCGCCCAGACGGGGACGACTTCGACGAGCGGCATCTCGCTGCCTGGCGCGCGGCTTCTGGTCGTCGGCATCGGCGACCTCGCGGCCAACAACCGCATCACCGCCTTCGGCAACCAGGCCTTCTTCTTCTCGATGGTGAACTGGATGCTGGATCGCGAGCAGGTGATCGCCATCGCCCCACGCCCGATCGAACGCTACCAGCTTTCCCTTTCGCGCGAGAGTCTGGCGCGGCTGGCGTGGATGCTGTGCCTTCCCGCGCTTCTCGCAGTGCTCGTGGGCCTTCTGGCGGCCCTCATCCGCAGATTCTGACCGAGGACATTGCCATGCGCTTCAAGATCACCTTCCTTCTTCTGGTTCTGAACGTCGCGCTCTTTGCGACCCTCTTCTACATGGACAAGCGCGCGGACGCCCAGAGGCGCTTCGCCCAGGCGAGCACCCTCGTCCTGCCGCCGGGCAGCCTCGAACAGGCGGAAAGCCTGGAACTGGACGGAGCCGGCGCGCCGCTCCACTGGCGCGTGGAAAAGCGCGGCAGCGACTGGCAGATGGTCCGCCCGCTGGAGTGGCCGGTCAATTCCTATGCGGTGCGGAACATTCTGGACCAGCTCCGGTTCCTGCGCATGGAGGCACGCTTCCGGGTGGAGGACATCGAAAAGAGCGGCATGACGCTGGCCGACTACGGTCTGGACAACCCCTCGGTGACCCTGAAGATCGGCGGAGGCAAGAGCGCGATGCTCCTGCGGATCGGCGCGCCGACGAAGATCGGTTCCAAGCTCTACGTCCTTTCCCCGGACGGCAGGAGCGTGTTCGTCACCTCCCGCGAGATCCTGCGGGCGCTTCTTGTGAGTCTGGACGACCTGCGCGACAGCCGGATCTTTACGATCCCGACCTACATGGCCACCTCCCTTTCCCTCCAGCGGGCCGACGGCGCGCGCGTGCGTCTTGTGAAGTACGGCATCGGATGGGCCTTCGAGAGTCCCATCCGCACCGACGCCGACGACAACGCGGTGGAGTCCCTTCTGGCCGACATGACGGCGCTCAAGGTGGCCGGATTCGTCGCGCCGGACCCGGCGGGGCAGGGCCTGCTTTCCCCGCGCTTGCGCGTGAGCGTGGAGGCGGACGACCGTCGCCAGAGCCTGCTTGTCGGCGGCGAGGCGGGCGCGGGGCTCGTCTATGCCAAACTGGAAAACTCACCGGAGGTCTTCACCCTCGACTCCTCCATCGTGAAACGCTTCCAGCAGGCGCAGGAGGCGCTGCGGCAGCGCCGCTTCGCCCGGTTGGGCAAGCAGGCCCTCACCGGCATCCGCATCAGCGCGGAGGGCCGCTTTGTCCAGCTTCAGAAGCTGGAGACCGGAGAATGGCAGGTCCTGCGGCAGGAGGGCGCGGACGGCGTCCAGACCTGGAAGGCCGATCCGGGCATCATCAAGGCGCTCGTGGACGGCATCGACGCCCTCTACGCGATCCGTTTTGCCAGCGACGCGCCCAGCGAGGCGGACATGGATGCTTTCGGCCTCAAAAACCCCTCGTGCGGCATCGTCCTTTCCACCGCGAAGACCTCGCTCGAACTTTCCTTCGGCGCGAGGGACGAGAAGCTGGGCGGCATCTACGTGAAAAAGGCGGACGCCCCCTTCGTGTACGAGGTTCCGGCGGACATCGCCGCGCTCTTGAACCCAACGCCCCTTTTCTTCCGCAGCCGCGCCCTGTACAGCCTGCCCCCGGCGGCGCGCCTTGCCGGATTCTCCCTCATCCGCGTGGCGGATGGCGCCACGGTTGCCTCCGCCGCGGCCACCGAGGGCAAAACGATCGACGAGGCCATCGCCGCCACCGGTGGCGAGAAGGCGAAGGCCCTTGCGGTGCTGGCCGCCTTCGCCCGCGGCGGACGCGCGCAGGATTTCGTTTCCGCGGCAATCGGCCCCGCCATGAAGACCGGCGACGGACGGGAAATCCCATGGGCCTGGCGTCTGGAGGCGAAGGTTGAATTCCCCGGCGGTACGCAGGAGACGGCGACGAGCGTTCTGGCCACCCTCTTCACCGAACGTCTCGGCGGAACGACACAGTTCGGCGGCTCGCCGGAGCTGGAACTGACCTTCGCCCTGCCGCAGGAGGTGATCGACGCTTTGGCCGCGCTGACCTTTGACCGCGGCGTACCCGCCGAGGTGGTTCTTCCGCCCGCACCCGCTGCATCTGAAACAAGCAATGCCGCCCAGCCTGAAAAACAGCCCGAACCGGGGCGTTAGTAGCGCCTTGCGGACGGTTCTGAGGAGCCTTCTGGGAGGAGCTTGCCTTGTCCTGGCCGCCCTGCTGGCTTTCCTTGCCCTTTTCCAGGGGGCGATCCTTGCCCTGAACGCGGCGCACGAGGGCATTCCCGTTCCCGGGGTGCTGGTGCGCAAGGTCTTATCCGGCGCGCAGACCGCGGGTCTTCGGGCGGACTGCGGGAGCCTGCGTTTCGATCTCTCCGGCGGGATCATCCTCGAAAACCTCGTCGTGAAGGACCTTCAGGACCGCGAGATGCTGCGCGCGGGCCTCGTGTACGCGCATGTGGATCCCTCCCTCGCGCGCAAGGGCATCTTCCGGGCCGACACGGTTCTCGTGGACGACGCCTCGGTGATCCTGCCCGCGTATCTTTCCGACAACGGTGCGGATGCCGAGGTCGTGAGGGGAATTGCCGCCGCCGCTACCGTCTGGGAGAACAAGGTTGCTCTGCCTTTCCTTCAGGCGGAGGTGGGCCCGGTGAGGGCGGTTCTCGCCGCGCCGGTTGATTTTGCCCTGCCCGGGGGCGGGGCGGGGGCCCCGGCGGACGCCACGGGGCGCAACGTCACCCTTCAGAAGAGCCTGCGCAGCCTCGGGCGCGCGGCGGGGTTCCTCGGTGCCTTCCGGGAGCCCTCGATGGCTGTGACGCCGCTGGAGGGCGGGCGCTACGGCCTCTCCCTCTGGGCCGAGGGGGCGCGAGTGGGGGACGTGGAGATCCTCATGCCCGAGATCTTCGCCGTGGCGGACCCTTCCACGCTTTATTCCGCCTCTCTTTCCGCGCGGAGCGTCTCGGGGTACGGCGTGATGGCGGAGAGTGTTTTCGCCCGTCTGGAGCAGCCTCAGGCACTTCAGGAGGCATCCTTCGAGGAGCTTTCCGGCAGGGCGGTTCTTCAGGCGGGCCGCGTGGTCCGTCGCGGAGTGGAGGCACGGGGCGTGCCGGTCCGCGTCGAACGTTCCGACGGGCGGACGAGTCTGCACCTAGCCGCGGAGCTGGAAGCCCTGCCGCTCTCTCTCGACGCCGTGGTGGAGAAAAATGGCGACATTCAGGCACAGGGTTCGATTCGCACCCGTCCGGACCTGTGGCTCGGCCTCGCCTCGATCCCGGCGGAGAACCTGAACAAACGCTTTTTCTCGAAGGAACCGTATCTTCTCGAATTCTCGGCGGAGCTGCCGCGCGGGTTCGCCGGCTGGAAGGCTTCCTTCCGCCTGCTCGGATGGGACATGGATGCGCGGGGCATGCCTGTCGAGTGGATGCGGTTGCGTGGCACGGTGGATGCCGAGAAGCTCGATTGCCAGAGCGTCGAACTCTATAGCGGCGGCTCCACTGCGATCGGGACCTTCCATCAGGACCTGAAGAGCCTCGCCTGGCGGATCGACGTGAAGGGCCGCATCTTTCCGCCGGAGATCGCCGGGCCGATGGGCCGCTGGTGGCTCACCATCTGGCCGGATTTCACCTTCGGGAAGGACCGTGTCGATGCCGACCTCTCCCTTTCCGGCAACTGGCACAACCGGCATTACGCGAACATCATCGGCACGGTCTCCATGCGCAATCTTCTGTACGCGGGCGTGCCGATCGGGGAGGGGGATCTGTGGCTTCACGCCGGCGAGGGCTTTGTGGAGTTGTACGACCTTTCCGCGCGGGTGCCCTCCGGTGTGCTGAAAGGGTCGATCGCGTGGCTTCTCAGGGACGGGGAGGGGACGGACGTGATCTTCCGCCTCGATTCGACACTTGCCCCGGCGGATCTCGACAAGGCCTTCGGCTCTCCGATGGCGACCATCCTGCCGGAGTGGACCTTCGCGAAGCCGCCCTCCGCCTCGATTTCCGGCAACTTGAAGAAACTCGCCCCTGGGGTGTGGAAGCGCGAGATTTATGCGGATTGTGTCTCCGGGCCGGGAAGCTGGAGGGGCATAGCCTTCCATTCCCTGAAGGCGGGAATCTGGAGCCGTCCCGAGGGCACCTTCATCGAAATCCCCGAGGCGGTGATGCTCGGCGGCGTCATGAAAGGGACCGTGGCGATTCTGGGGACGGGCTCGGAACAGAAGCTCGATCTCGCCCTGCATCTTGAGGACACCGAGCTCACCCCCACTCTGGCGGCGATCCGCCGCTTCGGCGGGAAGGAGGCCTCTCAGGAGGAAGCCGGTCGCGCGGGCCTTGTGCGGCTCGATTTCGCCGGGAAGGCCGACCTGAAGGACATCACCAATTCGATGCTGGCCTCGGGTTCTTTCGATGTTCGCAGCGCGGAACTTGGCCGCATCAAGGTCTTCGGCGCGCTCTCGACCCTGCTTTCCTCGGTGGGTTTCAACTACGGGACGTTCTCGCTGGACTCGATGAAGAGCCGTTTCCGCATGGACAACGCGATCGTGCGCCTGCGCGAGACCGAGATTGGCGGGCCCGCCGTCCGCGTGGCCGCCAAGGGCGACATCCGCCTTGTGGACAGCGGACTCAACTTCGAGGTGAAGGTGTTTGTCCTCTCAGGTCAGAAGGCGGGATTCATGAACATCTTCGGCGCGCTGCTCAGCCCCTTCGGCTACATTCTGGAACTGACGCTCAAGGGCACGCTGGAGGAGCCTGTGTGGCGTTTCCGCATCGATCCGCGCAATCTCTTCGACAACGGCGGTGCCGTGAAGCCGCCGCAGGCCGCCATCCAGCCTGCCGCATCCCCGGAAGGCGCCGCCACTTCCGTGAAGAAGAAGACGCCCGTGTCCGTCGGAAAGGGCCGTTGACTTGCCGTTACCGCACAACGGAGAAATTTTTGATTTTTCCGTTTGACTGGAAGGGGTCTTCACGGTTTCTTACGCCTTTCTCTTCAAGCGGGCGTAGCTCAGTTGGTAGAGCACAACCTTGCCAAGGTTGGGGTCGAGAGTTCGAGTCTCTTCGCCCGCTCCATTTCCCCCTGTGGGGGAGGGAGCGATTTTGGGGAGAAGGGTGGCATTCGGGTTCTGCAGGCGCTGATTTTTCTCTTGGCGCACCGTGCCCTTCCCCTGCATCCTCGCCGGATGCCGACCGATTCCGAGCAGCCCCGGCGCGAAAGACTCTGGGCGAATATCCTTTTCAACGTGGCCTTCCCGGCCCTTCTCCTCATGAAGGGCGAGGCGTGGCTTCACATTCCCGCGTGGATGGTCCTCGTTCTGGCACTGGCCTTCCCCGTCGTTTATTTTTTCCACGACCTGCGCCGTCGTGGCCGCCGCAACATCATCTCGATCATCGGCTTTGTGAGCGTCCTCATCACGGGCGGCGTGGGTCTGGCGCACCTGCCCTCCTCGCTCATCGCGGTGAAGGAGGCGGCGGTGCCCTCGCTCTTCGCCGTGGCGATCGTCGTCTCCTCGCTCGTCGGCAGGCCCATCGTGGGGGTGTTTCTTTTGAACCCCGATTTCTTCGATACGGGCAAGATCGACGCCGCCGTGGCGGAAAAGGGCGCGAAGAAGGCGTTCGACGCCCTCATGATGCGCGGGACGCTGCTGTTGGCCTTTTCCTTTGTCTTGAGCGCCGTGCTGAATTACATCCTTGCCCGGGCCATCATCCACAGCGAGAGCGGCAGCGAGGCCTTCAACGTGGAGCTTGGGCGCTTGCACCTCTTGAGTTACCCGGTGGTGGCCCTTCCCGCGACGCTCGTCGGGATGCTCGCCCTCTGGCACGTGGTGGCCGGAGTGCGCAGGCTCACGGGACTGACGATGGAGGAGGTCATGTACGCGGAGGAAACTCCGGCGAAAGAGGAAAGCGGGACGAAATAAATCCGCCCGGGGCTGCCCGGTCCGACTAGTTTGCTTCCTCGGCGGCCACGGCCTCGCGCGGCTGGGCGAGGGCGGCGTTCGCCTTCGCGATGTCGGATTCGGCGTGGCTGGTCATGTCGTATTCGATGAACTCGCCCGCGATGCGGATGGCCGAGGCGATGGCGACGCTGGAGGCCGAGCCGTGCGCCTTGATGACGTTCCCCTGAAGCCCCAGTAGCGGCGCGCCGCAGTAGCGGTCGGGGTCCAGATGCTTCTTCACGTCCTTGAAGGCACCCTTGACCAGAAGAGCCCCGAGGATGCGGATCGGGTTCTTCATGATCTTTTCCTTCACGATGGCGCGGAAGGCCTTGAAAAGGGATTCGCTCGTCTTGAGGAGGACATTCCCGGTGAAGCCGTCACAGAGGACGACGTCCACCTTGTTCTCGAACACGTCGAAGCCCTCGATGGGGCCGACGTAATTGATGATATCGCCGACGGCCTTCAGGCGCTCGTTGGCGGCCTGGATCAGCTCGTGGCCCTTGCTTTCCTCGGTGCCGATGGAAAGGAGCCCCACGCGGGGATTCTCGCGCCCGAGGGTCAGGCGGCAGAAATGGCTGCCGAGAACCGCGTTGTGCACGAACTGGTCCGCCTTGGTCGAGGGGTTCGCCCCCACGTCCAGCATCACGAAGTGCTGCTCCTGGCTCGGCCAGACCGCCGCCAGCGCCGGACGTTCCACGCCGGGCATCATGCGCAGCTTGATCGTGCCGCAGGCCATGAGGCTGCCCGTGTTCCCGCAGGAAACGGCGGCCTTGCAGGTGCCGTCCTTCACGAGCTCCACGGCGCGCACGAGGCTGGAATCGCGCTTGGCCTTGATGCTCTTGATCGGCTTTTCGTCCATGCCGATCACTTCGGCGGCATGAAGAATCGTTACGCGCGGATCGTTCTCCAGCTTCGCCTTGCGGACGAGGGGTTCGAGAACCTCCTTCTGCCCGACAAGGACGATTTTGAGCGAGTCCCCGCCCTGAGAGGAAAGCGCTATGCCGACACCTTCCACAACGGCGGAAGGGCCCTTGTCGCCACCCATCGCATCCACGGCTATGGTGCGTGCAAGTGCTTCAGCCATCGTCGAAATGTCCGTGGTTTACAGGGTGGGGTATTCCGGAAAAACCGGACTAGGCCTCGGTGTCCAGCACCTGACGGCCGCGATAGAGACCGTTTGCCGGGTTCACGCGATGGGGCATGAACGCGCTGCCATCGGTCGGGTCGGTTGCGATCTGGGGGGCCTGGAACTGGTTGGCTCCGCGGCGCTTGTGGCTGCGCTGCTTGGACTGTTTGCGTTTGGGCTGTGCCATGACTTTTCTGTTCTTTGCGGAGCCGGTGCTCCTCGTTAAAAACGAAACACGCTAGCGTCCCCCCGGCGGGGGTCAATGGAAAAAACCGCAACCACGCCTTCCCGGACGGGGCACCGCTTGCGAAATCTGTTGTCGGACTGTCGCGAGGCTTTATTCTCACGCACGATGAAGATCACCCCGCTCTGTTCGCTTGCGATGTTTCTCGCGGCAGGACTTTCTGCCGCTGTCGTCGATGTTCCCTCGAAGGTTGACTCGGTCACCGTCTATCCCGGCTATGCGAAGGTGACGCGCACCTTTGTGGCGGAACTGCCCGCGGGAGCCTCCACGCTGCGTTTTTCCGGCATACCCGAGGGCGCGGATCTTTCCTTCGTGCAGATCGACCCCGGCGAGGGCGCGGCGCTCTCCCTGGGGATGGGTTCCGGGGAGTGCGAGTTCAAGGATGCCGACAAGTCCGAAGCGCTGCTCGCGCTGGAGGCGAAGGTGCGGGGCCTTGTCGCGCAAAAGGACGCCCTTGCGGCGGAGAAGGACGTGGCAACCGCCTATGCCGCCAGCCGCGCGGCCCTCGTCGCCTCCATCAACAAGGGTCTTGCCGAGACGGGCAAGGGGGAACTGATCGCCCTTGCGCAAGCCGCCTACGACGATGCCGCCGCCGCCCTTGCCGCCGCGCGCGAAAAGGGCGCCGCGATCGACGAGAAACTGCGCCTACTGGAGCTCGGCCTTGCCGCCGCGCAGGAGGCCGTGGAAAAACAGACGGCCCGCGAGAGGGCGACGAGCGCCAGTTACAGCGTTGAGGCGATTTCCGCAGGCGGAAAGACCGTTGGCACCGTCAGCTACCTCGTCTCCGGCTGCGCGTGGGAGCCCTCCTACATCGCGAAGGCCGACACGGCGGCGGGGACCGTGGCGATCACCTACCTTGCCAACATTTCCCAGAATAGCGGCGAGGACTGGACGGACGCCGTCCTGACGCTCGAAACCTCCCGCCCCGGCTCCGGCCTCAAGCCCGTCGAGCCGCCCGCGGTGGTGCTGAGTCAGGGACGGGGACGAGGCTACGGCAGTTCCATTGCCATGAAATCCATGGATGCCGCATGGGCTCCGGAAGCGGCTGCAGCTCCTGTTCCGATGCTGGATAACGCAGTGAGTGTCACCGGTACCCTCACCGGCTTCAACGCCGTCCTGAAGGACCGTTCGAGCGTCCCGTCCTCGGAGGCGGCGACGACGCTGACGATCCTCGTCCGCGAGGAGAAGGCCGACTTCCACACCGAGACGATCCCGCTTTCCGCCGAGACGGCGTACCTCATCGCCAAGATGAAGAATCCCTTCCCGCTGCCGGTTCTGGCCGGAAAGGTGCAGGCCGTGGTGGACGGCTCCACGAGCGGGAGCGGTTTTCTTGAGGAGACCCTGCCGGGCGAGGACCTGACCTTGGGCCTCGGCGCGAACCAGAAGGTGACGGTGGAGCGCCGCACGATTGCCGAAAAGGGCAAGAACAGCGGCATCTTCGGCGGGAAGAGAGTGGAGAACCGCTCCTACGTGAACAAGGTGACAAACCACATGGCCGTCCCGCAGAAGATCATCGTGCGCGACCGCGTGCCGCTCTCCAAAGACGAGAAGATTGAAGTGAAGCTCGACCTCCCTGCCAACGCCACGCCGGATACCGAGACGGGCCTCTTCAATCAGGAGGTGACCCTCAAGAGCGGCGAGTCCATCGAACTGCCGACGAAGTTCCGCGTGAGTTATCCCTCCGACTGGGTGATCTCCGGGAACTTCTGATCGGGAGAGGTTGTCGTCCCTTTCCATTCGCGGGCCGGATCGACCGTCCGGCCCGCTTTGTTTGACCATTTTCCTGTTTCAATATCCCATCTTCACACATCACCATGAAAACCATTCTCTGCCTCTCCGGTCTCTGCGTCCTACTCTGCGGCTGCGCCACGAAGAATGGCGATGTGGCCGCCAACGAGGAGACCAAGGCGTGGACAGCCTCCACGCCCGCCGACGATCCCGCAGCGCAAGTGGAGGCGCGCGCGCGTGCGATCCTCAACGCCGGGCAGGCCGCCGATTATGACGAGGCCCTGCGCATGGCAGCGTCCGAGAAGCTCATCGCCGACGCCCTCGCCGGGGGAGCGCCGACGCCTCCGGAAGGTCAGGCGGAGATGGACAAGGCCCTGAAGGACGCCGCGAAAGCGGGGACAAAATAAAAAACGCGCGGGCGAATCCACCCGCGCGTTTTTTTGTGGGGAAGGAGGAATTACTTCCCGAGGCTGGCCATCAGGCGGGCGATCTCGTCGCGCTTGGCCTCGTTCTGGGCCAATTGGTCCTTCGCGCCCTGCACGACGCTGGCCGGGGCGCTCGCGACGAATTTCTCGTTGGCGAGGCGCGCTTTTGCCGAGGCGATCGCCTTGTCCAGCTTCTCCAGCTCCTTGGTCAGGCGCTGCGTTTCGGCGGCCACGTCCACCGAGCCCGCGAGGTCGATGTACACCGTGGCCAGCGGAGTCACGCCCGCGGGGGCTCCCTCCGGCGCGTTGGCGGTGCGCTCCAGCTTTCCGGCACCGGCAAGGCGCATGAGCGTTTCGCGGTCGGCGTCGATCACGGCGGCTTCCGCGTCGCCCGCCGCATAGACGAACTTCACATCCCGCTTTGTGGCGATGTTGTAATCCGCCTTCATCGTGCGCATGCGAACGACGAGCTCGTTCAGGTGCGCGACGGTGGCGGCAGCGTTCTCGTCGATGTCGGCGCCCACCTTCGCAAGGGCCGCCTTGAGGTCCTCCGCCGACGGGATCACCGTGTTCTGGATGAAATCGCCCTCGCCCTTCGCGTAGCCGAGCTGGTGCCAGAGTTCCTCGGTGATGTGCGGGGTGAGCGGCTCCAGTAGCAGCAGCGTCTGCCGGATCACAAGGTCCTGCACGGCAAGCGAGGTGGCCGCCGCATTGGTTTGCAGCTTGGCCTTGGACGCCTCCACATACCAGTCGCAGAAGTCGCCCCAGTAGAAGGCGTAGAGCGCCTGCGTCATCTGGGAGAGTTCGTAATTCTCGAAAATCTTCGCGACGGCGGCGGTCGTCTCCACCATGCGGGAGAGGATCCAGTGGTCGTAGATGTCGAGCTTGGCCGGGTCGATCCGCGCGGCGATGGTTTCCAGCGCCGTGTTGTCGCCGGCGGGGCCGGACATCTGGCGGAAGCGGCACCCGTTCCAGAGCTTGTTGCAGAAGTTGCGGCCCACCTCGATGCGGGGCTCGCTAAAGAAGATGTCCGCGCCGGAGGGGGCGATGTTCACGATGCCGAAGCGCAGACCGTCCGCACCGTACTTGGCGATGAGGTCGAGGGGGTCGGGCGAGTTGCCGAGGCTCTTGCTCATCTTGCGGCCCTGCTCGTCGCGAATGAGGCCGTGGATGAAGACGTTGCGGAAGGGCACTCTTGCGCGGATCTCGTCGTCGGTGAGGGTCTTCTTTTCCTCTCCGACGAGCTCCAGCGAGCTCATGATCATGCGTGCCACCCAGAAGAAGATGATGTCGAAACCGGTGACGAGGACGCTCGTCGGGAAGAACGCCTCGAACTCCGCCTTCGTCTTCCCCTCAAAGTCCGGCCAGCCGAAGTTGGCGATGGGCCAGAGGTTGGAGGAGGCCCAGGTGTCCAGCACGTCGGGGTCCTGCACCCAGTTCTCCGGATCGGCAGGGCCGTTCTCGGAGACGTGGACATGCTCGGGATTGTTGTAATCGAGCTTGTCGGCGGGGATGCCTTTCTTGTACCACACCGGGATGCGGTGGCCCCACCAGAGCTGGCGGCTGATGCACCAGTCCTGAATGCCGTCCAGCCAATGCGTGTAGGTTTTTTCCCAGCGCTCGGGATGGAACTGGATCGCGCCGATCTCCACGGCGCGTTTCGCCTCGGCCACCTTGGGGTAGCGCAGGAACCACTGGTAGGAAAGACGCGGCTCGATCGGCACGTCCGCGCGTTCGGAGTAGCCGACGTTGTTCTGGTATTTCTCGATCTCGACGAGGAGACCCAGCTCCTTCAGCTTCTCCACCGCCTTCTTGCGGGCGACGAAGCGGTCCAGGCCCGCGAACTCCGGACCGGCCTTCTCGTTCAGGGTGGCGTCGGGATTGAAGACGTCGATCACCGGCAGGTTGTGCCGCTGGCCGATCTCGAAGTCCGCCTTGTCGTGTGCCGGGGTCACCTTGAGGCAGCCGGTGCCGAAGGCGATGTCCACCGCCTTGTCCGCGATGATCGGAATCTGCGCGCGGGGAAAGGGCCTCCAGATGAATTTGCCGACGAGGTGCTGGTAGCGCGGGTCGTCGGGATTCACGGCCACGGCGGTGTCGCCCATCAGCGTTTCCGGGCGGGTCGTGGAAATTTCAAGGTGCGTGCGCGTCACGCCGTCGGGACCGGTCGCCGGTTCGACGAGTTCGTAGCGCATCTTGAAGAGCTGGCCCTGCTGCGGCTTCATGATGACCTCCTCGTCGGAGAGGGCGGTCAGGCTCTTCGGGCACCAGTTCACCATGCGGTGGCCGCGGTAGATGTAGCCGCGCTTGTAGAGAAGGACGAAGCTGCGCAGCACCGCCTTGGCGTAGTGGGGGTCCAGCGTGAAACTCGTGCGGTCCCAGTCGCAGGAGGCGCCGAGCTTGCGCAGCTGGGAAAGGATGATGCCGCCGTTCTTCTCGCGGAAGGCCCAGACGCGCTTGAGGAATTCCTCGCGGCCAAGGTCGTGGCGCGTCTTCTTCTCCTCTTCGCGCAGGATCTTCTCCACCTTGGTCTGCGTTGCGATGCCCGCGTGGTCGGTGCCCGGCTGCCAGAGGGCCACCTTGCCCTCCAGCCGCGCGCGGCGGATGAAGATGTCCTGAAGCGTGTTGTCCAGCACGTGGCCCATGTGGAGCATGCCCGTGACGTTCGGCGGCGGGATCACGATCGAGTAGGCGGATTTCCCCGAATCCTTCGCGGGGGCCTCGGCATGGAACGCCTTGGCGTCCTGCCATGCCTGGTACCAGGCGGCTTCAATGGAAGAGGGATCGTAGGTCTTGGCCAGTTCGGACATGTCTTTGAAACGTGTTAAACAGGCACAATGCTACAACAGGCCTCCGGGATGAAGCAGAAAGTGGGGCAAGTTGCGACGTGTACCGTTTCCGGGGCGCAAAAAAGGCCGGTCCCTTGCGGAACCGGCCCTTGAAGTTTTTCTCTTGCAGCCTTAGCGGGCGCTGCGGGATTCGATCGCCTGGCGGATCGACTGGAGATACGCGGCGACGGATTCCTGCTGCTGGATGCCCTGCGCGCGCTCCAGAAGCGACACGGCGTCGCGGAGCGAATCGGTGTCCTGACGGGAGACCAGAAGCCTCGCGTGCATCGTGTAGGCACGGAGCTTGGTCTGATCGTCGTTCAGGTCTTCGGCGCGTTTTAAGAGCATCTCGGCCCTCTGGAAGTCGCGCGCCTTGCGAACAACCACGCCGTTCTGGGTCGTCTCGACCATCTCGCTGTAGTAGTTGGCGAGGGTGGTGAGGGCGCTGCCGCTCAGCGGATCCTTCTCCAGAATCTTCTGGAGGGTCTTGGCGGCCTCGGCACCCTGACCCTGTGCGATCTGGATGTTCGAGCGCACCGTCAGGATGTCCATGGTCTGCTTGTCGGTGAGGGAGCCCTGGTACTTGGCCTCGACGATGTCGATCACCTTGTTGGCCTGTTCATACGCCGCATATCCGGCGAGGGAACGGGCCGCGTCCATCGCGTTGGTCGGATCCTTGCCCTTGTCCTCCTTGACGGCCTGAATGTAAACGTTGGTGGCCAGATCGAAGATTCCGCGGGTCACGTAGATGTTGCCGAGCAGGAACAGGGATTGCGTCTCGGCCTTCTTCATGTGACGGAGCACTTCGAGGCTCGTCACGCAGTTGTCGAGGTCGTTCTCGGCCAGATACGTGTTGACGAGGGCCATCCACCACTGGGCGTTGTTCGGGTCCTTCGAGAGAAGTTCCTGGAACATCGCGCGGGCTTCCTTGTAACGGTTCTGGAGGAGCAGGGTCTGGGCAAGGAGCTGATACACGTCCTTGTTGGTGCTCTCCAGCATGATGGCCGTCTTGAAGGCGGACTCCGCCGAGTAGTAGTTGCCCTGCGTGAACTGGCAGTAGCCGAGCATGAGGTACGTGCTCGAATCGCGGGCACCGAGGGCGACGGCCTTCTGAAGGTGAGGGATCGCGCGGACTGCGGAATCCTTCTCGTCACTGTTCATGAAGATGTTGCCGAGATTGCGGTGGGCGCGCTGGTAATTCGGGAAGGCGTCGAGGGCCTTGTTGTAATTGGTCACCGCCTCGTCCAGATACACCTTCTGCTGCGCCTTTTCCGCGGCGCTGTTCGAGGAGATACTGCCGGCCAGCTGCTGGTCCACCGCGCCGAGGGTGCAGTAGATGATGGCGTTGGTCTTGGCGCCGGTCTCCGTGATGGAGGTCTGGAGCGCCTTGCGCGCGCCCTCGTAGTTGTTCGCCGTGATGAGCGGCTGGAGGGTGTTCGCAATGAAGTCCCTCGTCATCGCGTCGATGGTGGGCTCCACCTCGGACAGAGGCGTGAACGTGTAAATGAACGCCTCCTGCCAGGCCGGGTCCTTGACGAAGTCCGCCGGTGTTGACATCGGGGCCGTCTGGACCGGCAGGGCCGGGAGGTTGTTGGGTTTGCTGTTGGTGGCGGCATCTTCCTGAGCCAGGGCCGCCGCGGGAAGTGCGACCGAGATCGCCCCCGCCATAGTGTAAAATATGCGTTTCATCGATTAATTGGTTTTGAAGGGAATAGGCTGTTGAACTCTCGTGTTGACTTTCTTGCCGTTCTTTTTGCCCGGTTCGAATTTCCAGTTTCTCACGGCGCGAAGCACGTTTTCGTTGAAGCCGGTATTGGTGCTCTTGACGATCTTGATATTGCGGACGTTTCCTTTGGAATCCACAATGAACTGGATCACCACTTCGCCGCTGATGCCGGCCTGACGCAGATCCAGCGGATACTGCGGCGCGGTCTGCACCGTCGGACGGGGCCTTTCGTCGAGCTCCTTGATGTCGAAGATCATGTCCTCGATATCTTGGCCGACGTTGAAGGTGGGCATGGCCACGTCACCTGCGCCGATGCCGGAAAGATCCGCGCTCAGCGAAAGTTCCAGCATGTCGAGCGAGGGCGGGGGCGGTGCCTCCTTGAGGTCCTTGATGTCCTGCTGATCCACCTTTTCCTCGTGGTGCTGTTCGATGACAGCAGCCGGGGGAGGCGGAGGAGCCAGTTCAACTAGATCGACGTTCGTGTCGTGTTTGCTGGTCAGCGCGTCGAGCCACTGGGCGACCGGGAGGAGCATGAAGATCAAAAGCCCCATGACGATACCCGCCAGAGCGGGCAGGGACACGGGAGTCGAGACCTTCGGAGGAGTGCTTTTGATTACGTTTGAGGTATTCATGTTTTTCCTCCTAGCTCTGCCGCCTTTTGGCGGTCGAGATGTGGATGTTCTTGGCGCTACCGAGTTTTGCCTGTTCCAGAATTCGGATGACCGTCTGGGCGGGCGACTTTATGTCGGCCTCGATGATCACCGGCATTTCCGGATTCTCCTGCATGAAGCGCTGGATGAGTGACCGGAGCGATGATACGCCGACTTCCGAGCCACCGTAGTACACCGCGCCCGTGGACGTGACAGCGATGAGGATGCTGTTGCGTTCGAGCTGGTGGGCCGTGTTCGCGGGGGCCCTTGTGACCTCCACGCCCGGTTCCTGTACGAAGACGGTGGTGACGATGAAAAAGATGAGCAGGATGAACACCATGTCGATCATGGGCGAGATGTTGATCTCGCTCATGTCGTCATCCTGGACGATTGATCCGCGTTTTGCCATTTGCTGTTCTTTCCTTTTTTAGGCGCCAGCCTTCTCTGCCTTCTCTTTTTCGAGGAGACGGCATTTCTGGACGAGCGTGGATTCCAGCGTTGCAAGGAACGCGTTGTACTCATTGCGCCTGCGCACGGTGAGCGACAGGAGGATATAGCCGGGAATGGCGATCTGAAGGCCCGTCTGCGTGGTGATGAGCGCCACGCGGATGCCTTCGGCCACCATGTCGATCGTCTGGCCGGTGTTGACGGCCAGACCCTTGAACGTGGTGAGCATGCCGATGACCGTGCCGAAGAGCCCCAGAAGGGGCGCCACGGTGATATAGACGCTGATGAGCGTGATCTTCTGGTTGACCTCGGGAATGAGGGCCTGTCGAACGGAGGCGATTCGGTTGACGATGGATTCCGCGTTCAAGCCGTCGCGCAGAACGTAGCGGATCACTTCGCCGAAGTGGCCTGTGCCGGCTTCGGGATTGTCGATCCACTGCGTCCACGGCGTCTTCTTGAGCCGCGTGATCCCCGTCTTCGAGAGATGCATGAACAAGGCCGTGACCTCGTAGTATGCAAGTATGGTCACCAATCCCAGAGGGATCATGACCCAGCCGCCGTCCACCCAGACCTGCCACGTCCCGGAGACGAACCCGGCAAAATCTGTCGGGAACGCCTTGATGTGCTGGGCGGCATCAATCGCCGCCGCTGCCTGTGAAGGATCGGGCATTGTGGTTTCTCCTTGTGGTTACTTGGCGCTGTTGGACGCCGAGCCCTCGCGCATTTCCACGATGCCGTTGATGAAACCAACTGCGGTCTGCTCCATGCTGCCGATGACGCCGCGCGCCTTGCGCAGCAGCATCGCGTGCACGATGACCGCAGGAATGGCGCTGATGAGGCCGTACTTGGTGGTGATCAGAGCTTCTGAAATACCGCTGGAGAGCGCGCGGGCGTCGCCCGTGCCGACGATCGTGATCAGCTTGAAGGTCTTGATCATGCCCGTGACCGTGCCCAGAAGTCCCAGAAGCGGGGCCGTGGCGGCCACGACTGCGATGAAGGGCAGGAGGCGGTCGAGCTTCGGCTGTGCCGAGATGATCTTCTCGTAGAGGACCTCTTCGATGATCTCGCGGTCCTCGCCGGCGTTGTCCACCGCGGCGGTGAGCATTTCGCCCACCGGGCCGCCGATCTTGGCGGCGTAGGCGCGGGCACCGTCGGTGTCGCCCTGGGAGATCTTCTCAAGGATCGTGTCGAGGTCCTGCGGCTTGGCGGCGCGGACGCCCAGAAGCTTGATCCACTTGTAAAGCGCCACGAAGAACGCAGCAAAGGCAAGGCCGAGAATGAAGGGCATGCACATGCCGCCCAGCACCCATTCCTCCCAGAGTGTCTCGCTCTGGCTCTCGACGACGAGGGCCTGGGCGGGACCGTAGGTGGTGACGCCGCTCTTGTTGGCGGCAAGGGCACGGATCTGCTCGGAGACCTTCGGGTCCTTGAGGGCGTTCACCTTGGGCCGGATGGCGTTGGCGGCCTCGCTCGTGACGCCGGCGGGGATCGTTTCATCCGCGGGGACGAAGTAGGAGGCAGGGCCGACGAGAACGTAGGTGCCTTCGATTTCCTGACCGGAGGGTGAGATGGCGTCGCCCTTGAAGGTCGTGCCGCCGAGCATCTCCTTGATGTGACTGATCGAGGAGTCGATCACGGCGAGCTGGATGTCCAGCCGCTGGCCGGAGGAAAGCTCGACGTTGTCCTTGGCCTCGGTGGCGGGCTTGGTGACCTTGATGAGGCGCGGACGCTCGGCGAGGCTGGTGAGCGTCTCGTAGCGGACCACGTAGTCGCTCAGAAGGTTCGTCATGTAGTTGATGCTGTCGGAGAGCGACTCGACGCTGCTCTTGAGCGAGATGAGCGAGGCGTCGCTGGAGTCCGCAAGACCGCGCTTTTCAGCGGCTTCGGAGCGGAGCGAGATCACCTTCGTCTGAAGGTCTTCCAGCTCGCGGGCCATCGGGAGTTTCTCGTCGGCGATCTTCGCCTGGAGAGCCACGAGTTCGGACGTCGCCTGACGGAGTTCGTCGGAGGTGGCCGTCTGGGCCTGTTGGAAGGAGAGGGCGCTGGATGCCAGTGAAAAGCCGCAGACCGCCGCAGTGACTGTGAAAAGATGTTTCATGGTCGTGATGAAAGGAAAATGGGTTTACTTCACGTCCGTGACCTGCATCGGCAGCTCGACGAACACGGCGGGCTTGATCTTGCCCTGCGCAATCTTGATGGCCTTGGAGATCTGCGAGGACATCGTGTTGTCCTCGACCCAGTTCCAGCCGCCCTTGGCGGGCGTGCCGTAACCGCCGATCGTCCCGTTCTCATCCGCGTAGAAGGCCTCGCCGAGACCGAGATACATTACCTCGACCTGGATCTGCTTGCCGTCGATCACGTGGATTTCCTGTGTCGTGGTCACGTCCTTGTTGAACTTGTCCACCTCGTTCAGAATGCCGACGACCACCGCGAGGCGCTGTCCCGGGCCGCTGGAGGCCTTCTGCGGGTTGGCCGGAAGGGCGTTCAGCAGCTTGCTGATGCTGTTCTGGAGGGGGGCCGGAAAGTACTGGGCCAGTTCGCGCAGCTCCGTCTCGTACTTCGGGAGCTTGCCGAGGACCACTGCCTGGGCGCGGTTCAGCTCGTCGATGCGGTTGGAGTATTCGGCGCGGGTGCCCTGGCCTGCCGCCGCCTTCTTTGCCAGTTCGTCGATCTCGCTCTGGAGGTTTTCCATTTCGCTCTGGAAGAGGTCGATGCGCTGCTGGATCAGCTCGCGGTCCACCTTCCACTGATTGCCCTCTTTGGCGATCGTGGACTGGATGTCCACCCACTGGCGGGTGACCTCGGTGGCATTCTTGATCTGGTCTGCTGCGGTGACAGGGGCTTGCTCCTGCTGGGCCTGCACGGACGAGAACGTCCCGAACAGAGACAGGACGATTCCTGCGGTGATGAGTTTCTTCATATTTCGAGTGAGGATTGTTGCTTGTCGATTTACACAGCCTGAATCCCCGGTCCCGCAAGATCTGGACATTTTTTGATGGGTTATCACTTACTGGACGGGGTACGGAATAGCGTAAAAGCAAAAAGGTTGGCCTCCGCATTGTTTTTGTCAACGCGATAGCCGAATAACCTTTCCTTGTACTTTCACAATCGTAGCCGGGCAACATGTCAAGGTTTCATTATTCCAACGGTAGAACGGGAATGGCGACTTGATCGTGCGAGGTGTCGGCTCTTTCGAGAATCGAAAATCATAGACTCGAGGGACAGGGGCGTGGGTGCTTCGTCCTTGCAGTAGGCCCTGCCCTCATCCTAAAGTAACCACTTTTCCCAAACCGGTAAGGGGGATTAGTTAAAGGGATATAACGGCCCTCTCCTAAAGGGCAGTTCCGAGTTCGAGTCTCGGATCCCCTACCATTTCTGTGGGAGCGGGGACTCTTTCCGCGCCGGTAGTTTTTCGGTCCATATCAGTAATTCCTACGCGCGCGTGCGCGCGTGAGATCGCGGCGTCCGCGACTTCTGAAAGCAGCTCTGCGCGGTTGACAGCCCCCGCGGTTGCGCTAGCTTCACCCTTTTCACCCCATGATTACCTGGATTCAGATTCGTGTCCAAAAGCACTTAAAGCTCCTGTTCGCCAGCCTTCTCGTGGTGATGGTGGTCACCTTCGTGCTCACCATCGGCAACCAGAGTTTCTTTGGCAGCCACGATAACGCCCGGGCCCGGATCAAGGACTTCTACGGGTACAATCTGGCCAGCGAGGGCACCAAGTCCTATCTGGAGACCGTGGCGCGGATCAGCCTGCAGCTGAACCCCGAGCTGCGCATGCAGACGCCGAGCGCCTACGACCTTGAGGCATATTCGCACAGCCGCGCGGCGGCGCTCTCCATCGCCAAGAGCCTCGGCATTGTCGAACCCGATGACGCCCAGCTGCGCGCCCATGTGAAGACGATGGTGCTCTTCCAGGACGAGAAGGGTGTCTTCAGCGCCCAGCGTTACAAGATGATCATGGACGCCTTCCGCACGGGGATGCGCGTGCCGGAATCGACGGTGCTTTCCGTTCTTTCCGACGACTGGCGCATCGCCCAGGTCCGCGCGCTTCTTGGCGGGGCGGGCTTCGTCTCGCCCGAGGTCATCGCCCTCCAGCGGCAGAGCGCCGGAACAAAGTGGACCTTCGCCGTGGCGCAGGTTCCCTCGGGCACTTTCAGCCCGAAGATCGACTCGGACGACGCGACGCTCCTTTCCTACTACGAGGCGAACAAGGCCCGTTTCCAGATCCCGGAAAAGCTGCTCCTCAAGCAGGTGCGCTTCCCGGCGGTGGCCTTTGTGGCGGACGTGGCGCAGCCCACGGACGCCGAGGTGGAAGCCGCCTTCCAGCGCGGCAAGGCGCGCTACCGTCCCGCCGACCTCAAGGCCGACGCCGAGGGGAAGTATCCCGACTTTGCGATGGACGGTGCCATTCGCGCCCGCGTCGTTCAGGATATCGTCCAGGCACGAGCCGTGCAGATGGCGGCCCAGAAGGCGGACGAATTCACGATGGTTCTCTGGCGCGAGGAGGTCCCGGCGGATTCTCCGCGCGTGACCGAGCTTGCGACCTCGCTCAAGGCGCAGGTCACGGCGCTTCCGGCCTTCGCGAAGGGCGCGCCCCCGGCCAGCCCCGACGCCCGGCCCTCGGATATCGACAGCCAGTGGACTCTCGCCGCGAGCGAGCGTTACTTCAGCGACGTCGTTTCGAGCCCCGGCGGTGCATCGGTTTTCCTTTACATGGGCACGATTCCCTCTCGGATGCCTTCCTTCGACGAGGTGAAGGGCGAGGTTCTTTCCACCTATCAGGACGAGAAAAAGAACGAACTTTTCGCCGCTCGTGGCGAGGAACTGCGCTGCAAACTACAGGCAGCCGTCAAGGCGGGCCGTTCGTTTGAAGACACGGCAAAGGCGCTCGGACTGACGGTTTCCGCCTATTCCGACCTCAAGCTGGATGCCGCTCCCGCGGAACTGATGATTCCCGGCGGACCGCTGGAGATCGTCACGCGTCTGGAAGACGGCGCTGTGGCCCCCATGCAGCTCAATGAAAAGGGCGGTTTCATCGCCTACCTTACGAAGCGGGACATTCCCGCTTTTGACACCGTGCAGGCGGCTCCCGACGAGGTGGCGGCGCTGCACGCCAACGCCGCGATACAGGATGGCTGGGGCGTTGTCGATGCCCTGAGCGCGCGTCGCCAGTCGGAGCTTGAGAAGATCGAGCACGGCGAAAAGAAGGCGGAATAGCCCGTCCTTCCCCCTTGTTTTTCCGAAGGCGGGGATTTCCCCGCCTTCGCCTTGTACGGGCGCCGCGACTTGCCTTTTGCGCCGGATCGTCCTCTCATCGCGGCATGATCAAGCACCTGGTGATGTGGAAGCTGAAACCGCAGGCCGAGGGCCGCGATGCCGCAGCGAACCTCCTTCTCATGAAGGAGAAGCTGCTGGCCCTTCGGAAGGTGATCCCGCAGATCGTCTGGTCGGAAGTCGGGTTCGATTTCCTGCACACGGGGGCCTCCTACGACATCGTCCTCACCTGTCACACGGCCAACCGTGCCGATTTTGCGATCTATCAGGACCATCCCGAGCACGTGACCGTCAAGCAGTTCATCGCGAAGGTGACCGAATCCAGAGTCGTCGCCGACTACGAGGTGGAGTAGGGAGCCTCGCCCCGCCTTATTCGCCTTTTGCGGCGAAATCCGCCAGCCTCCACGCCATCTTCATGGCGCTCGCGAAGGATTCGCAGGAAGCCAGCCCCTTCCCGGCGATGCCGAAGGCCGTGCCGTGGTCCGGGCTCGTCCGCACGTGCGGCAGGCCGAGGGTGATGTTCACGGCCTTGTCGAACTCCAGCGTCTTGAGCGGGGCAAGGCCCTGATCGTGGTACAGGGCAACCGACACGTCGAACTCCCCCTTGCGCTGCCTTTCAAACACCGTGTCCGGCGGCAGGCACCGGGAAAGTCCCGGCAGCCTTGCCCGCAGGCGGTCGAGCAGGGGGTCCAGAAGGTCGCGCTCTTCGGTCCCGAGAATGCCGCCTTCGCCCGCGTGGGGATTCAGGCCGCAGACGGCGATGCGCGGAGATTGTGCCTCGTAGGCACGGGCGAGGTATTCCGCTCTTTCCACGGCGAGGATCAGCGTCTCCTCCGTCAGGGCGGCGCCCACCTGCATGAGTGGGATGTGCCATGTGGCCAGGACTAGGCGCAGCTCTCCGCCCGCAAAGGCCATCGAGGGCTTCCCGCCCCAGCGTGCTGCGAAAAACTCCGTGTGGCCGGGAAATTTGAAGCCGGCCTTCTTCATGTTCTCCTTGCTGATCGGCGCGGTGACGACGCCCGCGTAGCGGCCCTCGGCGCAGCCTTTCGCCGCCTCCTCAAGCGCCGCGATGGCAATCTTCGCCCCTGTCTCGCTGGGCCGTCCCGGATGCGCCTCGTAGTGCGCCCTGCCGACTGGCTCCAGCTTGCCGGGAAAATCCGCGCACCAAAGAAGCGGGCCGAGGAAGACGCAGCGCGCGGCCTCCTGCGGGTTTTCCGCCACCCACTTTGCGACCACCTCGGGCCCGATGCCCGCGGGATCCCCACAGGTGACTGCCATCGGCTTTTCTGTCACAACGCTTGTCATTTCCGCAAAAGATTACGACACAAACGCCGCGTTCTCAATCCGATGCGGTGTCTCCGCCGGAAAAGCGCATCACACCCTTCCAGTTCTTCGCGCGGAGGAACTCGACCATCCGCCGTCCGCAGTCGCGGGAAAGTTCCGCGTCCGGCAGGGCAAGGGCCGCCTCGCGCGGATTTTTGCCGGAGGCGAGAAGCTCGTGGAAGAGTTTCTTGAGCTCCGCGATGTCCTCGCGGGAGAATCCGGCGCGGCGCAGTCCGATGAGGTTCAGGCCCGAAAGATGGTCGCGCTCGGCCATGATGCAGAAGGGCGGCACGTCCATCGTGACGCGCGCGAGGCCCCCGATCATCGAGCGTTCGCCGATCCGTAGATGCTGGTGAATCCCGGCGCCTCCGCCGACAAAGGTGCCCGCGCCGATCGTGACAAAACCCGCGAGCATCACGTTGTTGGCAAGGATCGCGCCGTCTGCAACCACACTGTCGTGCCCGACGTGGGCGTTCGCCATGAGAAGGCACTTGGCGCCCACCTTCGTCGCGCCGCCGGGAGTGGTGGCGCGGTGCACGGTGGCGCTCTCGCGGACCGAGGTGCCTTCGCCGATTTCGGCGTAACTTAAGGTCGCGGGGTCGAAATGGATGTCCTGCGGCAGGCCGCCGACGGTGGCGTGGCAGTCCACAAAGACGTTTGACGCGAGCCTCGCGCCCGCATGGATCACCGCGTGGGCGCCAATGCGGCAGCCGGGCCCGACAACCGCGCCCGCCTCCACGACGGCGCAGGGGGCGATCTCCACGCCCTCGGCCACGTTCGCAGCCGGATCGACGTATGCCAGCGGATGGATCATGGCCTTACTTTTTCTTCTTTTTGTCCTGCCCCTTGACCGATGCGGGAGCCGTCTTGAGCGAGCCCGTGGCGATCGCGGCGGCGGCCTCGGCGGCCTCCTCGGCGTCGCGCTTGCGGTTGATCTGAAGCTGCTGGAGGATGCTCATGCAGTTGGAAACCGTCCAGTAGAGGACCAGACCCGACGAGAAGTTGTAGCAGAAGAAAAGGAAGATGAGCGGCATGAACTTCATGAGCTTGGCCTGAAGCGGGTCCGTGCTCGGCGAAGGCGCCAGGTGCATCTGGTAGAACATGGAAACGCCCATCAGGATCGGCATGATGTTGATCGGGAAGCCGCCGATGGAGGCCACCGTGTCCGGCAGCGACAGGTCGCCGATCCAGAGGAAGTGGGCAAAGCGCAGCTCGCTCGCGCCGCGCAGCATATAGTAGAAGGCGATGAAGATCGGCATCTGGATCAGGATCGGCAGACATCCGGCGAGCGGATTGACCTTGTGCTTCTTCCAGAGTTCGAGGGTTTCCTCGTTGCGCTTCTTGGGGTTGTCCTTGTACTTCTCCTGAAGCTCCTTCAAGGGCTTCTGGAGCTTGGCCATCTTGCGGGAGCTCTCCGCGGCCTTGGCCGTCAAAGGCCAGAAGACAAGGCGGATCAGGATCGTCATGAGGATGATCGCGACGCCCCAGTTGATCGTTACGTGCTGGAGGGCGGTGAGGCCCATGTAGAAAAGCTTGCCGATGAAGCCGACGAACGCGCCGAGGAAGCCCAGCGGCGTGCTCCAGCCGAACTTCATCACCTTGTCCTGATTCTCGGAAAGCAGCGACAGTCGCCGGTATTCCTTGGGCCCCATGTAGCAGTCCATCGAGACATTCGCGCTGCCGCCCGCCGCGAGGACGGGGAGGTCGAAACCGATGGAGGTGGAAAGGCCCGTGAGGGGCCTGCCCTCCGCATCCACGCCAAGGGGCACGGGCCGGGAGATCACGCGCTGCGCGGGTTTGACGGGCGTGGCGATCGCGGCGAAGAACTGGTTCTTCGTCGTCGCCCACACGACGTTGCCGGACCATTCCACGTGGCTCTTCGGTGCGGAGTGGGTGAACCAGCCGCCGCCCTGGAAGTAGGATGGGGCCTCGTAGATGAAGTCCTCGCCGTCGTAGTAGCCCGCGTTCAGACTGTAGCCGTAGCTGTCCGCCTTGTCCGGCGCCGCGGTGCCAAGGTCGATGAAAAGGGTGTCGGGCGAATAGGCCGTGGAGCCGCCGTTGGCCAGCGAATAGCTCTGCCGGATCGTGTAGGGCGCGGGGCCCTCGGAGGAAAGGGAGATCTCGTAGGTACGCAGCGCCGTCACGCCCGGGGCCACCGTCCGCTGGAAGACCGCCTTGGTGGCCGTCTTTTCCACCACCGTCCACGAATCGCGGGATGAGGTGAGAACACCCGCGCGCCACTGGTCGATCGCGTAGATCGGGGTGGGGGTGCCCTCGTTGAAGGCGTAGGGGGCCTTGCCGCCCTGCTCGGCCTTGTATTCAAGGATCTCCACCTTCTCCACCGCGCCGCCGAGGCTCGTGAAGTGGACGCGGATGAAGTCGTTTTCCAGGACGAACTTCTCCTCGGGCGCCTCGGGCGTTTCGGCTGCGGCACTGGCTGAAAGCGTCGCGGCTGCGGGGGCCGTCGTCGCTGCTGGAGCCGGTGCGGAGGCCTGTTCAACCTGCTGAACCTGCGGGCGGGAGGCCTGCTGCGCCTCCGCTTCCCGAGTCTGTTTGGCCTGCCAGATCCAGAGACCGAAGGCGGCCAGGAGCAGGAGAATCCCGATGGTGGTGTTTTTCTTGTCCATGCTGAAAGCGGTTATTTTGGTGGAGGCACCGGGTCGTATCCCTGCCCCCCGAATGGATGGCAGCGCAAGACGCGTCGTGTGGCAAGCCACAAGCCCCTGAAAATTCCGTGGACTTTGACCGCTTCCAGCGCGTATTGCGAGCACGTTGGTTGAAAGCGACATCCGTAGCCCGGCCCTGCAATCAGATGCAACACGGGCGAGACCGCGATCTGGTAGAGGCGGATGAGCGCCAGAAGCGCAAAAAGGACCGCCTTTCTACACAGCTGGATCATCGCGGGAAAGCGCCGGGTTCTTGAGACAGCGCGCGAGCCTCTCGCGGTACAACTCGCGAACTTCGGCTCCCGTTTTTTCCAGAATCGGACGGGAGGCGATGAGGAGCACGTCGCAGGAGGGCGGGAGCAGGTCCTGACTCTCGCGGAAGGCTTCGCGCAGAAGTCTGCGCGCACGGTTGCGCTCCACCGCGTTGCCGACCCTTTTGGACGCGATAAAACCGGCGCGGCGAATGCCGCAGCCGGTCTTGAGGATGCGAAGGCGGAATGCCGCGCAGACGTTGCCCACACTCCGTGCCCGGACGGCCTCGAAATCCGCCACTTTGCGCAGATGCTGCGCGCGGAGAAGCCTCATGGGGAGTGCGGCGGCGCCGCGGCTAGTTGGTGATGGAGCCGGCCAGACGCTTGCGTCCGCGGGCGCGGCGGGCATTGATGTTGCGACGGCCGCCCTTGGTGGCCATGCGGGCGCGGAAGCCGACCTTGCGGATGCGGCGGATCTTGTGTGGACGGTAGGTGGGTTGCATGACGATCTAGCCTTTAAATGTGGAAAAGCGCCCAATTCAACCGGGCCGCGCGGCTTTGTCAAGGCTCCTCTTTTATCGAAAGGAATTCGCGCGGTTTTCCGCGACCGGAGCTTTATTTATCGGGCAAATGCCGATAAAATCCAGCCATATGAAGACCGTATCCCTTTTTGCATCCCTTGTTTGCATTCCCGCGTTCCTTTCCTCCGCCGCGCCCGCGGAGCGGACGACCGGCATCCTCGGAACGGACGCCGTCGGTGCCGGTTACACATTTTATTACGATAACTACCACTACTACGGCGATACCGACTACAAGACCCAGAATTTCGAACTCTCTCTCAACAAGAACGTCTGGGACACGCAGAAATTCGGCGTGGACGCGAACGTGCGCCTCTACAATTCCACCAACATCTCCGACCGGAGCTTTTTCACTGTGGAGCAGAATTATGCGGAGGCGGGCGCCACGTTCTTCTGGAAGGGGATGGTGAGCCCCTTTGTCAGCACCTCGGTCTATTACGTCCATTCCGACGTGGACTGGAAGGAGACGGGCGTTTCCGACCAGTGTGACGACACCTGGCTCCTAGAGGGCAAGGCGGGCGCGCAGGTGGCGCTTCTGGAAGGCCTGTCCGCGCGCGCCTATCTTGCCCTGCGGCACAGTTGCATTGCCGACAGTGGGAAGAACAACCTGCGGTATGTCGCGGACGCGCTCTACTGGATCACGCCGCGCTGGGGTGTTTCCGCCGGGATGACGTACTCCTGCTTTGAGCATATCGACCGCTACGGCTTCACCGGCGGCGCGTTCTACCGTTTCTAGAGCAGACATTTCTTCTTGTTCTTACGGCGAAGCGGGCGCAGGATGACGATGAATATGAAAAATCGCCTGCTTTCCCTGGCCGCGGCTTGTGCGGTTCTGTCCGTTCCGACTGCTCTTTTCGCTGAGGAGAAACCTTCGGGACTCCTAGGCGTGGACTCGGTGAGCCTTGGCTGCACCTATTACACCGACGACTACAGCCACTACAAAGAGGGCGATGGCCACTGGCGGGGCGTCGGAGTCGAAGTGAACAAAGCCATTCTCCGGTCGGGGCGGATCGGCCTCGACGCGAATCTGCGCTACTACCACGTGGAGAACCAGAGTTTCACCGACCAGTACAGCGACTTCCAGAACACGGTCCGCGCGGGGGTTGTGGCGTATCTTCCGGGCCGCGTGAGGCCCTTTGTCGCGGGGTATGCCTACTACCACCATCTGGACACGGACTACCGTGACGGCACTGAAGACTCGTCTTTTTCCGCATGGTGCATGGAGGCTAGACTAGGAGTGGAGGCGCTCCTTGCAGAAGGCTTTTCGGCGCAGGTGTATGTGTCGGAAACCCACGACACGGGCGCTGCCTATCCCAAAAACGTGGCGCTTTTGGGCGCGCAGGGGACCTGGTGGATCACCGACAGGGTGGGGTTCAGTTTCGGCGAAACTTGCTCGCGCTTCGACCACGTGACGGCCTGGTCCACGTTCGGCGCCGTCCAGTACCGCTTCTGACCACCGGTCATTTTCCCCTCCGGTTCAACTTTTCGGGACTTCGCGGGTTTTCCTTTCCTGAAATCTACGCGGATCGTAAGCTCCGCTTTCCTCCATCATGCGCATCATCGTCACCGGCGGGGCCGGATTTCTGGGCAGTCACCTCTGCGAGCAACTCCTTGCCCGCGGCAACGACGTGATCTGCCTCGACAACTTTTTCACGGGCTCGAAGAACAACATCCGGCATCTGCTGGAAAATCCGTACTTCGAGGTCATCCGCCACGACGTGGTGGATCCGATCAAGCTGGAGGCCGACCGCATCTACAACTTGGCGTGCCCGGCCTCGCCGATCCACTACCAGTACAACCCGATCAAGACGATCAAGACGAGCGTGCTCGGCGCGATCAACGTGCTGGGTCTGGCCAAGCGGACGAGGGCGCGCATCCTGCAAGCCTCCACGAGCGAGGTGTACGGCGATCCCGACGTGCATCCGCAGGTGGAGGAATACCGGGGAAGCGTGAACCCCATCGGCATCCGCTCCTGCTATGACGAGGGCAAGCGCTGCGCCGAGAGCCTCTTTTTCAATTATTACCGCGAGCACAAGACGGACATCCGCGTCATCCGCATCTTCAACACCTACGGGCCGCGCATGGACGCGGGCGACGGACGCGTGGTCTCGAACTTCATCGTGCAGGCGCTGCGGGGCGAGAACATCACCATTTACGGCACCGGCAGCCAGACGCGCTCCTTCTGCTACGTGGACGACCTCATCGCGGGTATGATGGCCGTCATGGAGCAGACAGAGACCGTGGGGCCGCTCAATCTCGGCAATCCCGGCGAGTTCACGATTCTGGAACTGGCCGAAAAGGTGGTGAAGAAGGTGGGCGGCAAGTCGAAGATCGTCTTCGAGCCGCTCCCCGACGACGATCCCACCCAGCGCCAGCCGGACATCACCAAGGTGAAGGCTGTCACCGGATGGGAGCCGAAGGTGCCCCTCGACGAGGGCTTGGACCGCACGATCGAATACTTCCGCCGCGTCCTGTCCGCGTAAATTCGCCCAATCGGGACGCGAAAAAATCCCGTGGCGCGGTACCTGCAGCGGGGAATCCCCATGAAGATCTGGTGCCTGCAACACTTTGAGCCCGAGGAGGCCGGCCTCATCGGGAAATGGGCCGCCGAGAGGGGTCACGATTTGGCCACCGTCCGGCTGTACAAGGGCGAGGCGCTGCCCAAACCCGGTCGGCACGAGGCTCTTGTCGTCATGGGCGGGCCGATGAACGTGGATGAGGATGGCAAGTATCCGTGGCTCGCCCCGGAAAAGAAGCTCGTCGCCTCCCACATCGCGTCGGGAGGGCGTGTCTTCGGCGTGTGCCTCGGCGGCCAGCTCATCGCAAGGGCCCTCGGTGCGAAGGTGACGAAAAACGCGCAGAAGGAGATCGGCTGGCACCTTGTCCACATCCATCCCGAGGCGCGCAAGTCCGGCCCCTTCAAGGATTTCCCGGAATCTTTCACCGCCCTGCAATGGCATGGCGACACCTTTGCCATTCCCTCCGGCGCCAAGCACGCGGCCTCCAGCGACGTCTGCGCCCATCAGGCCTTCACGGCGGGCAGCGGCGTCATCGCCCTGCAATTCCACTTCGAGGCGGAGGAGAAGGAGGTGCGGGATTTCGTGGAGTGCTTTGCGGACGAACTGGCCGAGGGCGGCCCGTACGTGCAGACCCCCGGCGAGATTCTCGCGGGACTGGCCGAGCACGCCGAACCCTGCAAACAGGCGCTCTACAAGCTCCTCGACCGCTGGGCGGAAACGGCGGCGGGATAGCGACCGCGTGTCGCTACTTTTCCACGACGTCCACGCTGCCGTCGGCCCACTTCACCGTCATTTTCACGGCGATGTCGCTCCGCAGGCTGTTGTGGACCGTGCAGGCGCGCGTGGCGGCGATGAGGCTCTTTTTCTGCCGCTCTTCGGGGGCGATCGGCAGGACGAAGACCATGTCGATCGCGCCGATCCGGCGGGGTGCGTCGGCCATCGTGTGACTTGCGGTCGCGCTCATCCCCTGTGCGTCGAGTCCGAGCGCCTTTGCCTTGGCGGCAATCGTTGCGCCAGCGCAGGTCATGAGGGCGGCGTCGAGAAGGTCCGTCGGCGCGAAGGTGGTGCCCTCGCCGCCGTGCCCGGCGGGAGGATCGGTCGTCACTGTGGTGCCCGTCGCGTTGAAGGTGACGGTGAATTTGGCGTCCGAAGTATGGATCGCGGAGAGCGTGCTCATGTTTATTGGAGTCCGTAAGCGGCGGGTTCTTCCCCGCGCTGGCGCAGGGCGTCGGCCAGTTTGGCCAGATCGAGCCCGTCTCCGGGCTTCACATCGTTCTCCGCATACCAATGGTCGCGCATCTCCACGACAAAGCGGATGTCGCTCGCGGCGGATTCGGTGGTGCGCGTGTCGTTCGCCAGCATGCGGCGCACTTCCGAGAGGGTGCCGTCGCTCCGGAAGAACCCGATGGAGAGCGGGATCGGCACGTGGTTCATCCAGTAGCTCATCTTCTGCGGGGTCTTGTACACGAAGATCATGCCCTCGTTTTCGCCGAGGCTTTTGCGGTACATGAGCCCTTTTTCCTGCTCCGCGAGCGTCACCGCCACCTGGAGGAGCACAGGGTGGCCCCCGAGGGTCATTTCGAAGTGCTGCGAAAGTGGCGCGGCGACGCTCGTGCGTCCCTCCGGGCTGGAACAGCCCTGCTGCTGGCAGCCGACGAATAAGAGGGCGGAAAGAAGGATCGGCAGAAGAAGGCGTTTCGCATTCATGAGGGGATCGGATGCGGATTCACACTGACCTTCGATCATTTCCTGCGCAAGAACGCGCTTGTTCCCGCATGATACCCTGCCGCACTTGCCATTTGACTCGTGTCCGGCTACTCTTGCGCCCCATGACCACAGACGAAGCGGGCCGGACAGGGAACGCGGGGAAGGCAGGTCTTGCCGCCCTCACGCAGCCTTTGGCGCCGCTTCTGTCGCAACTGGACGCCTTCCTCGAAGAAGAGAGCGCCGCCTTCGAACCCGAGGTGCGCGAGATGGTCCGCTACGCCTTTGCCCACAGCGGCAAGCGGCTGCGTCCCATCCTCGTCTTCTACAGCGGCTGGGGTGCCCCGGAGAAGGCGGCGGATCTTGTGAAGGCGGCGGCGATTGTCGAGATGGTGCATCTGGCGACGCTCGTGCACGACGACATTCTGGACGATGCGTCGCTGCGCCACGGAGCGCCGACCCTCGTGGAAAAATACGGCGCGCACGCCTCGGTGCTCGTGGGGGACGCGATGTTCTCGCAGGCGCTCTGCCTGGCCTCGGAATTCGGCACGACGGAGGTCTGCCGCGTGGTGGCGCGGGCCACCCGGCGCGTCTGCGCGGGGGAGATCGGCCAGACCTTCGCGCGCGGGGACGACCATCTTTCCCGCGAAAAATACTTCCGCGTCATCGAGCTCAAGACGGCGGAACTGTTCCGAGCCTCATGCCGCCTCGGCGCTTACGCGGCGGGCTACGGCGAGGCCTTTGCCGGCGCGGCGGACGCCTACGGAATGCATCTTGGCACCGCCTATCAATTGTACGACGACGTGGCGGACCTGGTGGGCGACGAAAAGAAAATCGGCAAGACCCTCGGGACGGACCTTGCGAGCGGCAAGTTCACGCTGCCGCTGCTGCTTTTGATCGAAAACCTGCCGGAGGAGGCCCGGCGCGGCGAACTGGCGCGTCTGGCCGGGATGGGCCCCGCGGAGCTTGCGGGAATCCTCCAAGAGGGCACCGTCATGGAACGGGTTCACGGCGCCTTCCGGGCACAGATCGACGCGGCGCGCTCCGCGCTTGTCCCCTTCCCGGAGATTCCGGGCGCGGCTCCGCTCTGCGGCCTGGCGGATTATGTGGGCGGCCTGCTGGAAGGGTGAGGTTTCCTCCTTTGGGTGTGCGATCTTTCAGTCCGTGCCGTCCGAGTGGGGACACGCGCGTCTTCCGCGGAGCCTGTGCAAACAAATGGGGCTCTTCCGCAGCCCGGTTTCATCCGTTGGCGAAAGAGCCCCACACACATCAGACATTTACACTGACTGATTACATCCCTTCCCACACACATGCATCTTCAGACCAGAACTTTCCGCGTCTTGTCCTCCCGCATCGTTTGCCGCCATCCGGGAAGGACGGCAGCCGGCCCCGTCTGCAAGACAACACGCATCATGCGGAGCGGGGGTTGGTTCCGCCGCCGGGCACAAGAGGCGCCGGGCGGTTTCAGTCAGGAGGAGTGAAAACATCAGAAGCACTCCGGGGTGGAGGTGCGCCTCGAAAGGCAGGATCAGCATTGTTCTACGTCTCCCTGTGAACAAGGAAACTGCCATTCTAACAATTGGTACCGTCTCCATTGTCGCCTGCGAAGCCGCGCAGGGTTTTCGATATGGCGAACCGTTCTAAACATTGACCGGAAGACGGCTCCGCGAGCGGCCCGGCGTGCTACAATTAGAATTTTTTCTGGGCTGAAATGAGACGTGCCAGAGTGCAATGTGACATGGCTGCCATCCGTTTTGGAAGGCTTCCCCAACCGACCGTTACCCCACGTGCAAACGTTCTTTGCTGTCAGACTCTCGGATACAACACTTCCGAACTTGTCCTGCCGGATTTTGTCCGAACAGAATGGCAATGTGTACGATGGCCGGTTTTGATCCTTTGCCGGATCGCGATATTGATATCCGCTCAACCCAACCAATTCCAGCACCCGCTTTCGGTATGAAGCCTCAATTTCCTTTCCTCGACACCGCTAGGCCCGTTGAAGAACGCATCGACGATCTTCTCGGACGACTCACCCTCGAAGAGAAGATCGGCCAGATGATGAACGAGAATCCGGCGATCGGGCGTCTGGGCGTGCCGCAGTACAACTGGTGGAACGAGGCGTGCCACGGCATTGGCCGTGCGGGCCGGGCCACGGTGTTCCCGCAGGTGATGGGTATGGCGGCGAGCTGGAACCGCGATCTGCTTTACAAGGTGGCCACCGCCGTTTCCGACGAGGCGCGCGCCAAGTACAACGAGAGCTCGAAGAAGGGCCGTCGTGGACAGTACCAGGGTCTGACCTTCTGGACGCCCAACATCAACATCGTGCGCGATCCGCGCTGGGGCCGCGGTCAGGAGACCTACGGCGAGGATCCGTATCTTACGGGCGAACTCGGCGTGCAGATGGTGAAGGGCCTTCAAGGGGACAACCCGAAGTACATGAAGGTTTCCGCCTGCGCGAAGCACTTTGCCGTGCACTCCGGCCCGGAGAGCGAGCGCCACGAATTCGACGCGCGGCCCACTCCCAAGGATCTGGAGGAAACGTACCTCCCGGCCTTCGAGAAGCTCGTGAAGAGCGGCGTGGAGGCCGTCATGGGCGCGTACAACCGCACCCTGGGCGAGGCCTGCTGCGCGAGCCGCCTGCTCCTTGGCGAGATTCTCCGCAAACGCTGGGGTTTCAAGGGGCACGTCGTCTCGGACTGCGGAGCGGTGGACGACTTCCACAATTTCCATAAGGTGACTAAGAACAAGGCCGAGAGCGCGGCGCTTGCCGTGAAGAACGGCTGCGATCTCAACTGCGGCTGCACCTATGCGGACCTGCTCTTTGCCGTTGGCGAGGGCCTGATCACCGAGGAGGAGATCGACACCTCCGTCCGCCGCCTCCTGCGGACGAAGTTCAAGCTCGGCCTCTTCGATCCTGCGGAGGATTCCCCGTGGGCGGACCTCGGCATGAAGGACGTGGACAACGCGGCGCACCGCGCGCTCGCCCGTCAGGTGGCGCGCGAGGGCGTGGTCCTCCTCAAGAACAACGGCATCCTGCCTCTTTCCCGCAATCCGGAGCGCCTCCTTGTCTGCGGACCCACGGCGCTCAACATTCCGGCGCTTCTTGGCAACTACCACGGCACCTGCCCGGAGATGGTCACCATCTATCAGGGCATCATGGAGGCGCTGGAGCCGAACACGGCGGTCAAGTACCGCGCGGGCTGCCCGCTTTCCTCCCCGCAGGCGCCGGGCGTCAACTACACCCTCGACGCCGCCGGCGCGCAGGACTGCGTCATCGCCGTCATGGGCCTGGACCAGACCCTCGAAGGCGAGGAGGGCGACACCGTGGCCAGCCCCTCCGGCGGCGACCGCGATCGTGTGGAACTGCCCGCCGTGCAGATGAATTTCCTGCGCGAGCTGCGCAAGAAGGCAAAGAAGCTCGTCCTCGTCCTCACGGGCGGCAGCGCGATTGCCATCCCCGAGGCGCACGAACTGGCCGACGCGGTCCTCATGGTGTGGTATCCCGGCTGCGAGGGCGGTCACGCCGTGGCGGACATTCTCTTTGGCGACGCAGCGCCCTCGGGCCGCCTGCCGCTCTCCTTCCCGAAGGCCACGGCGGACCTGCCCGCCTTCAACGACTACAACATGAAGGGCCGCACCTACCGTTTTGCGGACAAGGAGCCCCTCTATCCCTTCGGCTTCGGCCTCTCCTACGGGAGCGTGGAGTATTCGGAGATTGCTCTATCCTCCTCCACGATTGCGGAGGGCGGCTCGGTCACCGTGACCGCCACTCTTTCCAATCCCGGGAAGCTCCCGCTCGCGGAGGTCGCGCAATGCTACATCGTCCCGCCGCAGGACTGGCCGGATGCCCCGCACGCGGAACTTCGCGGCTTCGAGAAGGTGGAGGTTGCCCCCGGCGCGAGCTTGAAGGTTTCCTTCACCCTTTCCGCCTCGGCTTTCGCCCAGTTCGACGCCGCCGGGAACAAGGTCCTGCCGAAGGGGAAGTACGGGATCGTCGTCGGTCCCTGCTCGCCCGGCGCGCGCGGCCTCGCCCTCGGAGCGGCGAAGGGAGTGGAAGCTGCCGTGACGGTGGGTTGACCCATTGTTGCCGGTTCGGTTCCTCCTTCAACCAACGACTCCGGGTATTCATGAAACTGATTCTTGCGCTGACGGCTCTGGCCGTGGCGGCGGGCTGTGTCGGCCTGTCCGCGGATATTCCCCATCTGCAAAACGTGGAGGGTGTCGCGCAACTTGTGGTGGACGGACGCCCCATGCTCCTACGCGCGGGCGAGCTCGACAATTCGAGCGGCGAGCCGGAGGTGATGGCCAAAAGTTGGAAGGATTTTGCGGAGATGAACCTGAATGCGGTGGTGACCCCCGTGTACTGGGAGGTGATCGAACCGAGCGAAGGTGCTTTTGACTGGTCGAGCGTGGACGGGGTGATCGACGCGGCGCGCGAGTACAACATGCGCGTCGTCTTCCTGTGGTTTGGTTCGTGGAAGAACAGCATGAGCTGTTACGCGCCGGGCTGGGTGAAGGCGGACACGAAGCGCTTCCCGCGCGCGATGGTGCCGGGACCGCGTCCGATCGAGATGCTTTCCGCCTTTTCCGGGGAATGTCTGAAGGCGGACGAGACTGCCTTCACCGCCCTGATGCGGCACATCAAAGAGTATGATGCGGACAAATCGACCGTCGTCATGGTGCAGGTGGAGAACGAGGTGGGCATGGTGGAGACCGAAAGGGACCGTTCCCCGGAGGCAGACGCCGCCTTTGCCGGGCCGGTGCCGCAGGCGCTGATCGATTCCCTGAAGGCTCGCCGTGACTCCCTTGCCCCGAAGCTTCGCGCCCGATGGCTCGAAAACGGCGAAAAGACCTCGGGTACGTGGGAGGAAGTTTTCGGCAAGGGCAGCGCCACCGAGGAAATTTTCATGGCGTGGTACTTCGCCCTGTACGCGGGGAAGGTGGCCGCCGCGGGCAAGGCGGAGTATGCGCTCCCGATGTACACCAACGCAGCCCTCATCCGGCCCGGCGCCGAACCCGGCCAGTATCCGAGCGCGGGCCCGCTCCCGCACCTGTATGACGTGTGGCGCGCGGCGGCCCCGGCCCTCGATTTCCTCTCGCCGGATATTTACTTCACGAACTTCACCGACTGGGCGGACGCCTACAGGATCCCCGGGAACGCCCACTTCATCCCGGAAACGCTCCGCAGTCCGGTGGCCAGCGTGAACGCGCTCTACGCCTTCGGCCAGTGCGGTTCGATGGGCTTCAGCCCCTACGGCATCAACTTCATCTCCGGTCAGGCAAGGGAGCTTCTCGGGCAGAGTTACGACCTCGTCCGCCAGTTGGAGCCTCTGATCCTCTCGCGCACTCCGAAGGGCGACGTGGCCGCGTGCGTGCCCCTCGGGCCGGAACAGCGGGCGCCGAGGCGCATCGACCTTGGCGGCATCCGCATGCTCGTCACCTTCCAGACCGTCATTCCTCCCTCGCTCGCCGACGGCGTGGTCGTCTCGGGTGAGGCGAGGAACGCGGGCGCGACGATTCCGGCGGGCTGCATCGTCATCCGCCTTTCCGACGAGGAGATTCTTGTCGGCGGCATGGGCGTCACGGTTCTCTTCTCCGCACCGGGAGGCAGGGCGCCCGCCGTCGGCCTCAAGAGCGTGGAGGAGGGGCGTTTTGACGGGGCGGGCAACTGGATCCATCATGCCTTTCTCAACGGCGACCAGACCAATCAGGGCCGGCAGGTCATGCTGCCCGCGGGCCGTTTCAGTCTCCAGAAAGTGTCTCTATACCGTTATTAGGTTTTTTCTACGGACGGGGAGGAGCCCGCCCGCGTTGTGTGACAACCTTGTGTTTCTTCCGCGCGAGAGGGCGCTTCCCATCTGTCATGAAAACCATCCAGAGTCTCGGTCTTCTTTGCCTGTTATTTGCACCCCTCTCCGCTTTCGGGGAAAAACTTCCGCAGGGCGCGGCGCTCTTCCCCGCCGAGCCGGAATCCTTCACGGCGCTCGTGCCGGAGGGCGCGGAATCCTCGGCACAGATCGTGGCGGCGGCGGGGCCCGGCTTCGACAAGGCCTGGCGCGTCACGACGGGGAAGAACGTGGTCAACATCGGCGACGTGGAGCTGGCCACGCTCTCGGCCATTCCCGTGGAGGAGGGCGGGGCGGGCCTGCTGCACCTGTGGATGCGCACGGTTTCAACCGCCGACGAAACGGGGAAGAGCCGCGTCTATGCCCTCGTTCGCAAGAACGGCGTGGATTTTAACAGCAGCCTCATCGCCACGCTGGACGCGGGGAAGGACTGGCAGGAATACACGCTGCCCTTCACCTTCATCGGGAGCTATCCCGCGCAAGGGGCCTACCTGCACCTGGACTTCGGCTACCCCGGTCAGGTGGTGGAGGTCGGCGCGGCGGAGATCCTCTACTACGGGAAGGCCCTCAAGGCGAAGGACCTGCCCCGCACGCGCTTTAGTTACGCGGGCCGCGAGGCGGACGCCCCGTGGCGGAAGGCCGCGCTCGAAAGAATCGAGGCGATTCGCAAGAGCCCGCTCTCCGTCCGCGTGACGGATGCCTCGGGAAAACCGGTCCCCGGGGCGAAAGTAAGCATTCGCCAGACGCGCTCCGCCTTTGAATTCGGCACTTGCATCAAGCTCGTCGATGTGACGGGCGACACCCCGGACGCCGCGATGTACCGGGAAAAGATCCTCGAACTCTTCAACGCGGGCAGTCCCGAGAACGACTTCAAATGGCAGGTATGGCTCGGCGAATGGGAGGGAAATTACGACCGCGGGAAGGCGATCGAGGGTCTCCGGTGGATGAAGGAGCACCACCTTGCCGCGCGCGGGCACGTCCTCGTCTGGCCGGGCTGGAAGAACCTGCCCAAGTACATCCGCACCCTTCACGAAAAGGGCATGGACGACCACATCATGCCGGACATTGCCGCGCACATCGCGGACATGGCCGCCGTCACGAAGGGGCTTCTCGAAGAATGGGACGTGCTGAACGAGCCCTACACGAATCACGACCTCATGGACTTCCTCGGCGATTCCGTCATGCCGGAGTGGTTCAAAGAGGCCCGCGCCGCGATGCCGGGCGTGCGCCTGGCCTTCAACGACTTTGCCAATCAGGACGAATCGACCGACCCGGCCCACTGCGCCCACTTCGAGAAAACGATCCGGTACCTTCTGGAAAACGGCGCGCCGGTGGATGTGATCGGCCTGCAGGCGCATATCAGCGGCCAGCCGAACGCCCCGGAGAAGATCCTGAAGACGCTGGACCGCTACGATCGCGCAAGCGGGAACCTGCCGGTCCGCTTCACCGAGTTCGACGTGCGTACCGACGACGAGGCGTTGCAGGCCGACTACACGAGGGACTTCCTCATCATGGCCTACAGTCATCCGAACGTGATCGGCGTCCAGTTCTGGGGCTTCTGGGAGAAATTCCACTGGATTCCGCAGGGGGCGATGCTCCGTGCCGACTGGTCCGAAAAACCCGCCGCGAAGGAATACCGAGAACTCGTCCTGAAAAAATGGCGGACGAATGCCTCTCTTTCCACCGATGCCGAAGGAAGTGCTGCGATCTGCGCCTTTCAGGGCGAGTACGCGATCACCGTTACGGCAAACGGTGTGACGAAGACCGTGACCGCCTCCCTTCCCGCGGGCGGTGCGGGCGCGTCCCTCGATCTCTCTCTTTGATGATGCCACCTCTCTTGTGGTCAACCTTTAACAAAACCGAATCATGCAATTGAAAAAACTGCTCCTGATCCCCCTGCTCCTTCTTCCCGTCGCGGCCCATGCGGGCCTCGTGACGGATCCTTCCGCGCCAGGCGCCTTAGCCCTTGTGAAGGACGGCGCCGCCGCGCCCATCCTTGCCGACGGGGCGGACTGGTGGGGCGTTCTTCGCGCCGCGGGCGACCTTCAGGCGGACCTTGAGCGCGTGACGGGCGTCCGTCCGGTTCTTTCGCAAAACGCGCTGCCCGCAGGGGAAAAGACGGCGGTGATCGTCGGCACCCTCGGCAAGAGCGCCTTGATCGACGCCCTCGCGAAGGCCGGGAAGATCGACGGCAAACAGCTCGAAGGCCGCTGGGAAAGCTATCTCTTGCAGGTGGTGGAAAATCCTCTGCCGGGCCTTTCCAAAGCCCTCGTCATCGCGGGCAGCGACAAGCGCGGCACGATCTACGGCATCTACACCCTTTCGGCGGAGATGGGCGTCTCCCCATGGTACTGGTGGGCGGACGTTCCGACGCAGCACCGGGATGCGATCGCCGTCGCGGGATGCGAATACGACGACGGGCCGACCGTGAAGTACCGCGGCATTTTCATCAACGACGAAGCACCGGCCTTCTCCGGCTGGGCGGCGGAGAAATTCGGCGGGGTGAACAGCAAGCTGTACACGCACATGTTCGAGCTCATCCTGCGCCTCAAGGGAAATTACCTCTGGCCCGCGATGTGGAACAATGCCTTCAACGAGGACGATCCGCAGAACCCGATCCTCGCGGACGCGTACGGCGTGGTCATGGGGACCTCGCACCACGAGCCGATGATTCGCTCCCAGCAGGAGTGGAAACGGCATGGCACAGGCGCTTGGAATTATGAGACCAACGGCGAAGTCCTGCGGCAGTTCTGGGCGGACGGCATCCGCCGCAACAAGGACCTTGAGAGCATCGTCACGATGGGCATGCGCGGCGACGGTGACGAGGCCATGAGCGAGGACACGAACACCGCGCTCCTCGAAAAGATCGTGGCCGACCAGCGCGTGATTCTCGAAAGGGAGACCGGCAAGAAGGCTTCGGAAATCCCGCAGCTCTGGGCCCTCTACAAGGAAGTGCAGGACTATTACGAGCACGGCATGCGCGTGCCCGACGACGTGACGCTGCTCTGGTGCGACGACAACTGGGGCAACATCCGCCGCCTGCCGCTGGAGGCCGAGCGCAAGCGTTCCGGCGGCGCGGGAATCTACTATCATTTCGACTACGTGGGCGGCCCGCGCTCCTACAAGTGGATCTGCACGATCCCGCTCACGAAGATCTGGGAGCAGATGCACCTTGCCTATGAGTATGAGGCCACGCGCATCTGGATCGTGAACGTCGGCGATTTGAAGCCGATGGAGTACCCGATCTCCTTCTTCATGGACTATGCGTGGAACCCGGACGCGCTTCCCTACGAAAAGCTGGGCGACTACGCGAAGAACTGGGCCGCGCAGCAGTTCGGCAAAGAGCACGCGGGCGAAATCGCGGACCTACTCACCGGCTACACGCAGCTATTGGCCCTGCGCAAGCCCGAGATGACCGCGCCCGGCACCTTCAGCGTGCAGAGCTACGGCGAGGCGGACGCGGTGATGGCCAGGTGGAACGACCTGAGACGCCGGGCGGAAAAGCTGGAAGCAGCGCTGCCCTCTGCTGCGCGGGATGCCTATTATCAGCTTGTTCTCTATCCCGTCACAGGTGCTGCGAACCTGAACGACATTTACGTGGCCGCCGCGAAGAACGACCTGTATGCGATGCAGGGGCGCGCCACCGCGAACCTCATGGCCGATGAGGTGGAGAGAGACTTCGACCACGATGCGAAGCTGGCGGACCGCTACAATCACACAATCGCGGGCGGCAAATGGGCCCACATGATGGACCAGCACCGTTTCGGTTGGACCTACTGGGAGCAGCCGCCGATCAATCGCGCGCCCGCCGTGAGCCGCGTCCGTCCGCTGGAGAGTGGTGCCATCGGTGTGGCGCTTGCCGGGATCCCGTTCGCGTGGCCGGAGAACGACATCTTCCAGCCGAAATTCATTCCTGTCACGATCCGCGAGGGCGATCCCCACACCGTTTCCTTTGAAGTGTTCAACCGCTGTGACAAACCGGTGGACTGGAAGGCGTCCGCGGGGCAGCCGTTCGCCAGCCTCGGGTTGGGCGGTGGAACGCTTGACGGCTCCGCGACGGTTGCGGTGCCCGTCGCGATCGACTGGGCAAAGGTTCCAGCCCAGGCGAAGGAAGCAACTGCTACCGTCACCGGCATGGGCCGGAACGGACCGGCCAACATCGTCCTGCATTTCCCGCTGGAGAGAAAGCCCGCCGAGGCGGGGAATCTCCCGTGGGTGGGCAGTGGCGCCATCGCCTTCAACGCGGCTTCCTACACCCGCGCCGTGGCGGGGCGGGGGATCGAGTGGCAGACTCTCAAAAACTTCGGCGTCGGCTACGGACGCGACGCGGTGATGTCCTCTCCGGTCGTCCACGAGCGCATCGCTCTGGGGCCAGATTCCCCGCGTCTTGAATACGACGTGTTCTTCACCAAGGCGGGCGAGGTCGGCCTCCAGCTTCAGGTGGCGCCGACCCTCAACTTCCTTTCCGGCGACGGCATCCAGGTGGCCGTGTCGCTGGACGACGGCGCGCCGCAGATCTTCGTCGTCGGTGCGAAGGTCGGCACGCCGGACTGGGACAAGGCCGTGGCCGAGGGCATTCGCAAACTGGACGCGAAGGTGACAGTCGCCGCCCCGGGCGTTCACACGATCAATGTGTGGTACGTCGATCCGGGTGTGGTCCTGCGCCAGTTGATCGTGAACACGGCGGCGATGAAGCCGAGCTACCTTGGCCCCCTCGGGCTCGAATAAGCATTGTTTTACGCCAGTGATCTTCAAGGGCCGGGAGGGCGTTCCTTCCGGCCCTTTTTACGCATGTCGCATGAAGACACACTTCAAGATTGCGCTTTCCTTGACGGGCGCATTCGTTTATTCCGTGTAAAGACCATCTTCCCGGTGCGAATCCACCGCACCCTGTGGGAGTTGGGGAACTCCGAAGGTGCGGTGCGGTCGGAATTCTTTTACGGGACATCGCGTCAGGCATCCCGCCGCGGGCATTTCAAAGAACGGATCCATATCACGATGACGGAAAACGAGAAGACCGGGGAGAGCGCCGGAAACGATCTCTGCGAGCGGATCGCGGCCCAGTACACCCCCGGAGTGCCGGGACGCTTCAATTTTGCCTACGATGTCATGGATAGGAAGGCCGCCGCGAATCCGCGCGAACTGGCTTTGATCCACCTGGACGAACACGGGCACCGCCGCGACTACGACTACGGTTACTTTGCGGAGGAATCCTCCAAATTCGCCCATGCTCTGAAGGAGGCGGGCATCCGCCGGGGCGACCGCGTGATGCTGATCCTCTACCGCCGCGTGGAGTTCTGGAGCGCGACTCTGGCGCTGCACAAGATTGGAGCCGTGGCGATCCCCGGGTCCTTCCTTCTCACCGAGTCGGACATTCTGGAGCGCGTCAAATTCGGCTCCATCGCCTGCATCATCGCCGAGCGTGGCCTGACGAAGAAGGTGGACGCGGTGAAGGAGGCGTGCCCGAGCCTGCGGCTTCTCGTGGACGTGGCTGACGACGCGGCGACGCTGCCCGGCTGGAGGAGCTTTGCCGAGCTTTGCGCGGGCCGCCCGAACGTTTTCCCGAGGCCGGAAATCTGCCCCGGCGGCAAGGACCCGATGCTCGTCTTCTTTACCTCGGGCACCACCGGCATGCCCAAGATGGTGGAGCACGACTACGAGTATCCCCTCGGCCACATCATGACGGCCTATGCCTGGCACGACCTCAAGCCCGGCGACATTCACCTCACCGTGTCCGACACCGGCTGGGGCAAGGCGATGTGGGGCAAGTTCTACGGCCAGTGGATGGCGGGTGCGGTGGTCTTCGTCTTCGACTTCCGCGACAAGTTCATTCCGATGTATCTCTTGCGCGAGATCTCCCGCAACAACGTGACGACGCTCTGCGCCCCGCCGACGGTGTTCCGCGTTCTGGCGCGCGAGGATCTGGCCCTGATTCCGCTCGACAAGCTGCGTCACTGCACGACAGCGGGCGAGGCGATGAATCCCTCCGTGGCGGAGATGTGGAAGAAGAAGACGGGTCTTTCCATTTACGAGGGCTACGGCCAGACGGAGACGACTCTCCTTGTCGCGACCTTTCCCGGCATGAAGATCAAGCCGGGCGTCATCGGCAAACCCGTACCGGGCTGGAACCTCACGCTTCTGGACTACGACGACAAGCCCTGCGCCGCGGGCGAGGAGGGCGAAATCTGCATCGACGTGCGCACGAGCCGTCCGCGCGGGCTCTTCACCGGTTACGCGAACGACCCCGAGCGCACGGCGGAGGCCTTCCGCAACGGTTTTTACCACACCGGCGACCGCGCCTCGATGGATTCGGACGGGTACATCACTTTCCTCGGACGCATCGACGACGTGATCAAGAGCGCGGGCTACCGCATCGGCCCCTTCGAGGTGGAGAACGCCCTCATCAGCCACGAGGCGGTTCTCGAAGCCGCCGTCACGGGCGTGGCGGACGATCTGCGCGGGCAGGTGGTGAAGGCCACCGTGGTCCTCGCCCCCGGCTTCAAGCCCTCGCGCGAGCTGACGATGGACATTCAGCGGCACGTCAAGAAGTGCACCGCCCCCTACAAGTACCCGCGCATCGTCGAGTACGTGGACAGCCTCCCCAAGACCGTCTCCGGCAAGATCAAACGCGCCGAGATTCGCGCCAACGACACCAAACGCGGCATCAAACGCCTCACCGCAATGGGGTCAAAGGTGCTGGAAAAGCTCGGCCTTCAGGCGGGGAAGTAGGGTCTGCGGCGATCGCATCGGCATCGCCTGCGGGCTCGTACCGCCGCTGTTTCCCGTGCGGAGGCTCTGCTGTGGCTTCCCGTTCCTAGCCCTCGCATACTGCAACGCGGCGTGTCCGATAACCCATGCTCCTGAGGGGGAACGGATGATGCATGGTTGTGATTCTGCGCCTCGGTTGAGGCAGAGTCGCCCTTGGGGATGATCCGTGCCCGTATCACGGACCGCAATTTGACGGAGGCGCAAAAAAAGCCCCGGGCGTTGTCGTCCGGGGCCTTGAAGTGTTTCCTTTGCGGGCAGCGAACTACTTGTTCGTCGCTTCGTCGAGGATGTCGCCGAGCGAGGTCAGTTCGTCGCCGCGGAGGCTGTCGTACTGGGCGGCTTCGGCGGCGAGCTGGCTCTCGTCGTAGTGGGCGGCCTTGATGGAGAGGCCGATGCGGCGCTCGTCGCGGTCGATCTTGATGACGCGCGCGTCCACATCCTGGCCGACCTTGAGGACGTCCTTGATCTTCTCCACGTGCTCCTCGCTGATCTGCGAGATGTGGACCAGGCCGTCGATGCCGTGCTCCAGCTCCACAAAGGCGCCGTAGCTCGTCAGCTTGCTGATCTTGCCCTTGACCACGTCGCCGATCTTGTAGTGGCGCTCGATCTCGCTCCACGGATCGTTCTGGAGCTGCTTCATGCCGAGGGAGATGCGCTGGTTGGCGCTGTCCACGTCGAGCACGACCGCATCCACCTCGTCGCCCTTCTTGACGGCTTCGGAGGGGTGGTTGATCTTGCGGGTCCAGCTCATGTCGGAGATGTGGACCATGCCATCGATGCCTTCTTCGAGTTCGACGAAGGCGCCGTAGCTGGTGAGGTTGCGCACCTTGCCGCGGACGCGGGCGCCCACGGGGTAGTTGTGGCGGACCATGTCCCACGGATTGGGCTCCACCTGGCGGATGGAGAGGGAAATCTTCTGCTCCTCGCGGTTGATGCCGAGGACCATCGCTTCGATCTCGTCGCCGACCTTGAGGACTTCGCTGGGCTTGCCGACGCGCTTTGTCCAGGAAAGTTCGGTGATGTGGACGAGGCCTTCCACGCCCTGCTCCAGCTCCACGAAGGCGCCGTAGGGAACGAGGTTGACGACCTTGCCGCGCACCTTGGCGCCCACCGGGTAGCGGTTTTCGATGCCGTCCCACGGGTTGGAAAGGGTCTGCTTGAGGCCCAGCGACACGCGCTCGCGCTCGCGGTCCACTTCGAGGATCATGACGTCGATCTCCTCGGAGACCTTCAGGATTTCCGTCGGGTGGCTGATGCGGCCCCACGACATGTCCGTGATGTGGAGCAGGCCATCCAGACCGTCCAAGTCGATGAACGCGCCGTAATCGGTGATGTTCTTCACCGTGCCGCGGCGGATGTCTCCGGGCTTGATTTCCTCAAGCAGCTTCCGGCGCTTGTCGCGGCGCTGCTCCTCGATGAGCTCGCGGCGGGAAATGACGATGTTCTTGCGCTCCAGATTGATCTTGAGGACCTTGAAGTCGTAGGTCTGGCCCAGGTACTGGTCCAGGTTCTTCGGGGGCTGGATGTCGATCTGCGAGGCGGGCAGGAAGCTGTCCACGCCGATGTTGACGATGAGGCCGCCCTTCACCTTGGCCTTCACGCGGCCCGGGACGATGCTGCCTTCCTCGCACTTGGAAAGGATGTTCTCCCAGTTCTTCTTCTGCTGGGCCTTGTCGTAGCTGACGATCGGGTTGCCGTCGCGGTCTTCGAGCTTTTCGAGGAACACCTCGATCTCGGAGCCCACCTGAAGTTCGCCGAGGTCCACGAATTCGTGTCCCGGGACGATGCCCTCGGCCTTGGCGCCGATGTCGAGCACCACTTCGTTCTCACGGATTTCCGTGATCGTGCCCTTGATGATCTTGCCCTCGACGAGGTTCTCGAACTGGCTCTGCGCCAGCAGTTCTTCCATGATGGAAGCCATAGATGTCTTTCTTTTCCGAAAGCCCGCCGAATGTGGTAGCGCCGCCGAGTCGTTCGGCCCGCTCCGCACGCCGCGGGGTTAAGGTTGTTTGTTTGGTTTGTCGTTTTTTAAGCGGACCGGGTCCGTCCGGTACGCGAAAGGGGATTATTTTGTCCGGCGGGACGCCTCCCCGCAAGAAAGAAAAGGCGCCGCCGATGGGTCGATCCTCAGACCGTTTTCCCGCATCCCGCCGCGCGGGACCGCAGGTCGCGCAGGGCCTCCCGGAGCGCCGCCGCGATGCCGAGGACTAGGAGCGGCTCCAGCACCGTCACGTACCGTGCGACGATGACGCCGAGGGTCGCGTTGAGGAGGATATTCCCGTAATAGGGAAGGAGCAGGACGAGCCCCGCCGTGTAGCCGCGCCAGAGAGAGAGGGCCAATAGCAGCACCCCGAGCGCCGCCGCAATCGTGTAGAGCCGGGCGTGCAGCGGCATGAGGCTGTTGAAGGCCCGCTGCGCTGCATACGGAGGGGTTTGCGCAAAGCCGAGGTCCCTGTGGATCCACCCTGTGATGACGGAGTTCGTGTAATCCCACTCGCCCTGCGGGTAGGTGACGAAGCGGAAGTCCTGCAGGCCGTAGGGCTGGTAATTGGCATCCTTGTCCTGAAAGAGGCCCCAGCGGAAGGTGCGGCACAATCCGGCGGCTCGGGCGGCAAAAGGTGTCGCGGCGCGGCTGCGTGCGGCGAAGGATGCGAGGCGCCCGTCCACGATGCGGTCGGCGGAGGCGTCGATCGGTCCCAAGGCCTCCAGCCGCTTCTGGTAGAGGTGGGAGAGGGCCCACGCCTCGAAGTTGTAGTGCGAGTCGTACCGGGCCTTTACGACTTCTGCGTAGAGCGCCTCGTCGTCGCATGCGGCGGAGAGGTCCAGAATGCCGCTCTTGAAGCAGGACTCCGCCATCGAGAGGCCGCCGATGTCCGTCGGCGCAAACCAGCCGATGAAGACGTAGTTGCGCGCCGACCACGCGGCGAGGCTCCCGAGGCACAGGGCTGCTGCGGCTGCGAGCGGAAGGACCGCCCGGATGGGCGCGGCGTTCTTCTCCCGGATCGCGAGAGCGGCACCGCGCGCCAGCGAAAAGAGCGGGAAGGCGGCAAGGACGACGCCGTTGGGCCGGATGAGCGCCGCGTATCCTGCAAAGGCGCCCGCCGCTAGGATCCAGAGGAGGCGCTTTCTCCCGGTGGAGGATTCCGCGAGGAGGAACGCGCCCGCCGTGAAGAGGGCGAAGGTGGCGAAGGGCCCCTCGGAGGCCATCAGGCGATTGCCGAAGATCGCCGCTGGGGCGAAGAAGAGAAAGGGTGCGGCTACGAGAGCGGCATTCCGGGAGAGCGCCTTCGCAACGGCGTGCAGCGCGAGGAGGCAGGCCCCGGCGTAGAGGATCGCCTGAAGCAGCGCCACCGACGCGAAGGAGAAGCCGAAAATGCGCCACGCAAGGGCTTCGATCAGCGGTGCGCCGGGCGAGCGCAGGATCTCCTGATAAATTCCGCCCGTCGAATAGACTCCGTGCTGGTAGAGGGAAAGCGCCTTGCCCGTGTAGCCGATCGAGTCCGCGCTCCAGAAGAGGGGGTTCGACGTGGCGACAAGGAGGATTTCGCCCGCCGCGAGGGCAAGGAGGATGCCCCACTGCCAGAGCCGGAAGCCGGGATTGCCCGCTCCTGCCGCCTTCTCCGCCGGAGTTTTCCGGAAAAGCGCCGCGACGCCGAAGAAGAGAAGGAGAAAGAGCGGCAGGAGCGGAAGGAGGGCCTGCCAGAAGTAACACTTGGGGGCGAAGCATCCCGTAAGCGGGAATTTGGCCCCCGGAGCGATGCCAACCGTCAGATCAATGCCTGTTATGTAAGTGTCCTCGAACTGTTGTCTGTCCAGCCATTTGATTTCCGCCGATCCGTAGAGCGCCGCGCCGCCCTCCGCCGAGAGGGCGATACCCTCATAACTTTTGCGCGGCGGCAGCTCAGTGATGAACGTGTCCTTGTCCACCGGCACAAGCGGTGCCTTCCAGCCGTCTGGCAGCTCCGCGTACAGGGTCGTTCCCTGATGGAGCGTCTGGCAGCGCGCAACGAGCGGGTGCGTCCCGGCGCGCATCCACGGGGAGAGAAGCGCCGTCGCCAGAAGCGCGAAAGCCAGTGCCAGCGCCGCGAGAAGTACCGGGGATTTGAGGAGGCGGCGGAGCTTCATGCGGGGTGCGGAATTACTTCACCGGGGTGAGGACGAGGAGGACCACGTCCGTCGGCGGCACCTTGAAGGTGACGGACGCTGAATCGGCGGTCGTGCCGAGGTCCTTCGCGTCCCAGACGTTGCGGATCGCATAGGTCTTGGAGCGGTCCATGAAGTAGAAATTGGCCCAAGTGGCGACGATCTCGACCGGCTCGGACGTGGAATTGTAATAGCATATGGCCCATTTGCCGCCGGAAAGTTCCTTCACCCAGGTCTGGCGGCCCGGCGGATTCGCGAAACGGTATCCCTGTTTTCCGAGAGGGTCCTGATCGATGGCGATTGCCTCGCGGTTGCAGAGGATGGCGAGGGTCTCCGGCGTCATTTTGCGCAGGTCGTTCCCCGCCATGAGCGGCGCGGCGAGCATGCACCAGAGGGAGAAATGCGCGCGGCTTTCCGCAAGGGAGAGGCCGGGGTTGCCCACTTCCAGCATGTCGGGATCGTTCCAGTGACCGGGCCCGGCGTACTTTTCAAGGCCCACCTGTTTTTCGAGGATGATCTCCCATCCCATGTCCCATTCGCCCGTGCAGGTGCGGCAGTCGCGGATGTCGCCGGTCGTGCGCCAGAGGTGGGCGATTGACTCGGCCCAGAGCCACGGCTTGTTCTCGCCCCATTCGCAGAGGGCAAAGACGATCGGGCGGCCCGTGGCGGCGAGGGCGAGGCTCATCGTCTTGTAGGTTTCCCTCGCGTCGGCTGTGCCGTGCTCGCACCAGTCGTATTTGAGGTAATCCACGCCCCACGAGGCGTAGAGGCGCGCGTCCTGATACTCGTGGCCGCGTCCGCCGGGCATGCCGTTGCAGGTCTTGTTGCCCGCGCAGTTGTGGATGCCGAACTTGAGCCCCTTGGAATGCACGTAGTCGGCCACGACCTTCATGCCGTCCGGGAATTTCGCCGGATCGGGGACGAGGTTGCCGTCCGCGCCGCGTTCCATCGCCTCCCAGCCGTCGTCCACGATGAGATATTCGTAGCCCGCCTGCTTCATGCCGCTCGCCACCATGACGTCGGCCATGTCGATGATCATCTGCGCGTCGATGTTCACGTGGAAGGTGTTCCAGCTGTTCCAGCCCATGGGCGGGGTAGGGGCGAGGTCCGGAGCCTTCTGGGCGGCAAGGGGCGTGGCAAGAAGGGGCAATACGGTCAGTAGGATCGGGAATTTCATGGAGTGGGAGGGGTTTCCTCAAAGAATGCCCTGCAAAGGTTCGCCGGTCGAGAACGCAGCGCGGCTTTTTGAGCTGTGTGTAAAAACGTGACCGCTCTCAAATTCAACTTTATCGGACGGGATGAAACCCGATAATGAATGGAGCTGCGGCGACTCTGCCCCGCATCGCACGCGCATATCTGGCAAAAATCAGCTACTGGAGAAACGAAAATGGCAATCAGCGACGCCGAGACAGGCAAGACCGCGACGAAGTTCAAGCCGGGCAAATTCCTGACCTTCAAGCTCGGGGATGAATCCTACGGAGTGGCGGTCCTCAAGATCCGCGAAATCATCCGCATGCAGAAGATCACCCTTGTGCCGCAAATGCCGCACTATGTGAAGGGCGTGATCAACCTGCGCGGCAAGGTCATTCCGGTGATCGACATGCGCCTCAAGTTCGGCGTGGGCAGCGATGCCGTCACCGAGCGCACCTGCATCGTCGTGGTGCAGATCNNATCCTCGGCATCGCCAAGATCAAGGGCGAGGTGAAGACGCTGCTCGACATCGACTCGGTGATTCTGGCCGAGAACCTGAACCTGCGCTAGCGGGTCCGTCCGCGTGGTCCAGTCGATTCCGTTCCTTCCGGGATGGATGCATTCCCGCGCCGTTATGGATTGCGCGGCATTTCCTTTTCCCGGAAGATGAACGGGTTGTTCCTCCTTCATCCCCGGAAATGAGACCCTCTCGCATCGCAGCCTTTTTCTTCCTGTCTGTGGCGCCCCTCGTTGCACTGGCGCCGCTTTCCGCCTTCGCGCGGACGCTCGACTACCCCGACGGGGTGAACGTCATGGCGAGCTACTTCGGGCGCGACCGCGGGAACCTGCCGATCGGCTGGGATCTCATGCGCCGCTTCCCGAACATCGGCACGGTGCGGATCGAGATCGAGCCGGACGAGGGCGTGGCCCTCTCCACGATGCAGGCGTGGATCCGCGGGGCCAGCGCCAGCGGCTGCCGGGTGATCGTTACGCACCACTGCTACAAGGACAACGGCTCGGACGATCCGGAGGCCGTCCAGAAGGCCGCGCGCTGGTGGAGGGAAAACTACGCGGAACTTGCCAAGGCCGGGCCCTTCGCGATCAACCTCATCAACGAGTGGGGCAGCCACGACCTGACGGCGGAAGCCTTCGCGGCGGCCTACAACAGGGCGCTGCCCGTGATTCGCGAGTTTTACGATGGCCCCGTCATCGTGGACATCCCTGGATGGGCTCAGGAAACGGTCACGGCGGCGAAGGCATCGCCCCTCATCAAGGACGACAATATCGTTTTTTCCATCCACATTTACTCCAGCAATTACGTGGTGAATGGTCCGCACCACTGGATGCAGCCGCAGGATCTCGTGGAATTCGCAAAAGTCGGCAGGCCGGTGATGATCGGGGAATTCGGCGGCATGCGCGAGGGCGGGGCCGACTGGCGCGCATTGGTCGCGCAGGCGAAGGCCCTCGGCTGGACGGTCCTCGCGTGGGCCTGGAACGGCGACGGCGAGGGCATGAACATGGTCTGGCCGCAGTGGGGCGACAATCCCGCGCCGGAGGCCTACTGGCCGAGTCCCTACTTCGGCGACGTGTACGCCTTCCTTGGCGAGAGCGTGCGTCCGCAGCTTTCCCTGTCGGTGGGCGGAAGCGGCATCACCCTCGGGAGCGAGGCCTCCCTTTTCACCTATGCTGTGCATTCCACGGGCGGCTGGTCCGTCTCCACCGAGCCGGGAGCCGACTGGATCGAATGGATGAACCCCTCGCAGGGCTGGGGGGACTCGCAGGTCACCTTCTCCGTGCGCGAAAATCCGTCGAAGGAGGGCCGCTCCGCCGTCGTCACAGTCCGCTGCGCCGGCATCGTAAGGAAGTTCACGATCCACCAGAACAGGGCGGAGGCGAAGTAGGGTTCTCCTAGAAATCGAGCTAGGAAGTGCTCATGTCGCTTGGCAGACGCCACCAGCCGTGGTCGTGGTTCCCGAGTGTCTGGTACCACGGGAGGTCCGGGTCCAGTCCCTCCGCCTGAAAGGCGTCCTGAAAGTCGTTGTACGGGCCGGGAACGGGATCGTCCTTGATGCCGGAGTCGGGTGTGATGACTTTGCCGTCGAGAACGTCGATGTACCTAGTGCCAGTTGCCGTAGCCGTTTGCGGCGTATTTGGGCACCTCGTAGGGGTCAATCGCCTCGGCATTCGCGGGGATCGCGTCCGGCACGATCTGCCGCTGCACGGTCGAATAGACGTCGGCGGCGACCGGATAGCCCTGATGCGCGCCCTGGTCCGCGTCCACGACGGCCAGTGCCGCGGAGCCGGGAAGAAAGAGAGAGGCGGTGAGAACGGTGGCTTGGAAAGGCGCGTGCGAGGGAAGTCGGGAGCGCATGTCGGATCCTTGCGAAGTGGGGTGTGCGGGCAGGGCACTCCCCGTCATGAGGAGTCATTTACAATTCGCCTGAAAAAGCCGCCGGTTAAGCCCGATCCGCCTTCGGTGAACCCGGCCCCGCCTTATCCCTTGCCTCCCTCAAGAAGGCGCACCTTGCGCTGCTTCTGCGGGAACTGGAGGGTGACGACGGTGCCCTTGCCCTTCTGGCTGTCGAGGCCGATGCGACCTCCGTGGGCGCGCATGATGCGCTGCACCACCATCATGCCGAGACCGTTGCCGTCCGCCTTGGTGGTGAAGTAGGGGCGGAAGATGCGCGGCATGTCCTTTTCGTCGATGCCCTGCCCGTTGTCCGCGATCTGGATGTACACGAATTCGTCGTCGAAGCTCGTGCGGATGCGAATCTTGCCGCCGGAGGGCGTGGCCTCGCGCGCGTTCTTCAAGATATTGAAAAAGACCTGCTTCACCTGACCGCGGTCGCCCATCACGGGCGGCAGGCCGCTGCCGAGGTCCACATCCACCAAGAGCCCCGAGTCGGTGATCTCCTGCCCGAGGAATTCGAGCGATTCCTCAAGGACGGCGACAAGGTCCAGCTCCGCCAGGTCCGGCTCGGCGGGGCGGACGGCCTCCAGAAAGTGCTTGATGATGCCGTCGAGCCGCTCCACCTCGCCCCCGCAGACAGTAAGGGCCTTTTCCAGCTTCTCGCGCCGGGCGCCCTTTTCCAGTTTTTCGGCCTGACGGCGGGCAAGTTGGAGGTGGATCGTGATGGAGTTCAATGGATTGCCGAGTTCGTGAGCCACCCCGGCGGCGAGGTCGATCACGCTCTGCACCTTCTCGCTTTCCACGTGCTGGCGGGCGCTTTCCTTCTCCTCGGTGATGTCCGAGAGGATCACCGCGTGGCCCGCCTCGCGCTCGGTGGCCTCCGGCGCGTTCTCGATGTGCAGGGGGACGATGTACACCGAGAGAATGCGCTCCCTCGGATAGGTCACCTCCACCTCGCGCGAGATGCCGGAAAGCTCCTTCAAGTCGCCCCCGAGATCCAGATGCAGCGTGCGGGCAAGCTCCGGCACGCACTTCCAGAGAATCACGCGGCCTAGGTCCTTGAGCGGGAAGCCGATGAGCCCCGCCGCCGCGGCGTTCGCGTAGTTGATGACGCCGCCGCGCCCGATGACGAGGATGCCCTCGCGGATCGTGTTGAACACCGTCTCCAGCAGGCGCCGCTCCCGCGCGAGGCGCTGGACGAGAATCGCCAGATTCTGCTGGTCGAGGTCGTCCACGCGGCCAAGAACGTTTTCAAGCGGACTGGATTTGCGGGGGCTCATGGCAGAGACGCAGGACAGAATGCTTTCGCGGCAGACTATCGTCAACGGCGTAGAGAAGGCCGCCCCGAACAACTTTGATTTCTACTGCGAACCGGCTTTGCGGCGACTGGCTGCGTTTCGGAAGTTCGATGTAATTTACTCATTACTACTCACTTCTGAAAAACTCGCCATTCATCCGCAAATCCGGCTCTCGCGACGAAACCAGTTGTTCGAGGCGGCCGGAATTGACTTCGGCTTTCCCAAAGGGTCTAACTCAATTCCGTGAAACCCGTAAAATACCTACTCCCAGACACTCACATCCCCCATTCCTGGTACAATCTTCAGGCCGATTTCAAGACACCGCTGCCTCCGATGATCCATCCGGGAACCGGCCAGCCGGTCACGCCCGACATGCTCGACCCGCTCTTCGGACGCGAGCTGATCAAACAGGAATTCTCCACGGAACGCTGGATCGAGATCCCCGAGGAGGTCCGCCAGATCCTCGCCCAGTGGCGCTGCACGCCGCTCTACCGCGCCCGCCAGCTGGAGAAGGCGCTGGATACCCCGGCCAAGATTTTCTACAAGTACGAGGGCGTGTCCCCGAGCGGCTCGCACAAGACCAACAGCGCCATCCCGCAGGTCTATTACAACAAGCTGCAGGGCATCAAATACATCGCGACGGAAACCGGCGCGGGGCAGTGGGGCAGCGCGCTCGCGATGGCGTGCAACCACTTCGGCATCGAGAGCCGCGTGTACATGGTGAAGGTCTCCTACAACCAGAAGCCCTACCGCCGCGCCCTGATGGAGATTTTCGGCGCAACGGTCTTCCCGAGCCCGTCCGACACCACGAATGCGGGCCGCGCGGTTCTGGAGAAGGACCCGGAGTGCACCGGATCGCTCGGCATGGCGATCTCGGAGGCCGTGGAGGCCACCGTCACCCATCCGAACACCCGCTACTGCCTGGGCAGCGTGATGAACCACGTCTGCCTGCACCAGACCGTCATCGGACTGGAGTGCATCACGCAGATGGAGCTGGCCGACGCGTACCCGGACATCGTCATCGGCTGCTGCGGCGGCGGATCGAATTTCGCGGGCATCGCCTTCCCGTTCATCGGACGCATGCTGCAGGGCAAGGAGAAGATCCGTGCGATCGGCGTGGAGCCCGCCGCGTGCCCCTCGCTCACCAAGGGCAAGTACGCCTACGACTTTGGCGACACCGCGCACATGACCCCGCTCATCAAGATGTGCACCCTCGGCAGCACCTTCGTCCCGCCGGGTTTCCATGCGGGCGGCCTGCGTTACCACGGCATGAGCGCCATGGTCAGCCACTGCATGAATCAGGGCCTGATGGAGGCCGTCTCCTTCCCGCAGCTGGAAACTTTTGCGGCGGGCGTGCAGTTCGCGCGTGCCGAGGGCATTGTTCCCGCGCCGGAATCCACTCACGCCATCGCGGGCGCGATCAAGGAGGCCCTCAAGTGCAAGGAGGAGGGCACCTCGAAGACGATTCTCTTCAACCTCTCCGGCCACGGACACTTCGACATGCAGGCCTACATCGACTACAACGCCGGCAAGCTGAAGAACTACGCCTATCCCGAAAACGAGATCGCGATGGCCCTCGCGGGGCTGCCGAACGTGAAGGGATAGGAGTGCTCCGTTCCTTTCCGAGCCCTTCTCGCCGCGCGCGGGAAGGGCTTTTTTCGTGGAAACGGGCGCTATGCCTGCGCCGCGGCGGGGGGTGTTTTTGCAGGCCGCTGCTCGCGGGCCATCCGGATTGTGGTGAAGGCGTTGGAGACGCCGATGAAGAGTTCCAGCACCGTGCCGCCGATGGAGCCGCTGGCGATGTTGTTGGCCAGCCAGCAGGCCGTCGCGCAGAGGAAGACGCAGCGCATCGGCACTCCCTTCATCCGGAAGGACGCCCACGTCGCCGCGCAGGAGCCCGCGATCGGCAGGATGCCGAGGGGACGGTCCAGCACCCAGAGGCCGATGCCGAGGTTCAGGGCGATGAAGAGGAGGGCGAGAATCACGCTCCGGCTCCTGACCGAGAGGAAGCCGCGCACGGAGGCCAGCGCGCTGCTGACGACCGCAGCCGGGTTCCAGAGCAGGCAGAAGTGGACCAGGTACGCGAGGCTCTCGCAGGCGTTCAGGCTCTTGAGCTTCCAATCCTCCTTTTGCAGGAAGGCGGCGACGCCCAGGACGAAGGCCACGTAACCCAGTATCTGCGCCGGACTCGACGCATAGGAAAGAAAGTCGTGCATATACCCCAGCGAGGGAAATGACAGGGGCGGCCCTGTTTGCCCAGCTATTTCGCCTTCGACACCGCGTACATCGCGTAGGCGGCCCGGAGTGGCGCGAGGCGTTTGACGGGGCTCTTCCAGTCCCCGGCCAGCCACACGCGGCGGAGGATCCCGATGCTCTCCCTCGCGCAGAATTCCTCGAATTCCGGGACGCTCACGGGGTTCTGCGGACGGCTTTCCGGCCAGGGCGTATCCCCCGTCAGGCTGTGCGAGGCCCTGCCGCTGGCAAGGTCCGCTAAGCGGTTCCGCCAGTAGCCGTGGTTCTCGAAGCCAATGGCCAGCTTGCGCCCCGCGCGGAGCGCCCCCCGGATGACCTTCGCGGGGTCCTCCAGCTCCTGCACGGTGCGCGAGAGGATCACCCAGTCGAAGTGGCTCTCGTCGAAGAGGGAGAGGAAGCTCGCCGCGTCGCCCTGATAGACAGAAAGGCCCCGGCGCACGCAGGCCTCGATCTTTTCGGCGTCGATGTCCACTCCGATCGCCTGCACGTCCTTCTTCTGCCGCAGTTTTTCCAGCAACACGCCGCGCCCGCAGCCAAGATCCAGCACGCGGCTACCCGGCTCGATCCAGTCGCCAAGGATCTGGAGGTCGGTCTCCCTCTTGATTGCGTGAATCTTCGTCATGGCGGTCATTCCTAGCTTTCGAGGAAGCCTCCGACGAGGCGGTACAGTTCCGGCGCGTGGACGAGGAAGCTGTCGTGCCCGAGCTTCATGTCGAGCTGGGCGTACGTGGCCTTTTTCCCCGCGCGCAAAAGCGCGTGGACGAGGTCGCGGTTCTGTTCGGGCGGGTAGAGCCAGTCCGAGGTGAAGCCGACGACGAGCACCCGGCTTTTGACGACGGCGAACGTGTCCTCCAGCTTTCCCGTGGGGGTGTAAAGGTCGAAGAGATCGAGCGCCTTGGTGAAGTACAAGTAGGTGTTCGCGTCGAAGCGGTTGATGAAGCTCTTGCCCTGATGGCGCAGGTAGCTCTCCACCTGGAACTCCGTGCCGAAGAGAGTCTTCCCGGCGCCGGCTTCCTCCGTTTTGCTGCGCCCGAACTTCTCCTCCATGCTCTGGTCGGAAAGGTAGGTGATGTGCGCCATCATGCGCGCGACCGAGAGGCCCACGTTGGGCCCTTTGCCGGGCTCATAACGCCCCCCGTTCCAACCGGGGTCCTGAAGGATGGCGCTGCGGCCCACGGCGTCGAAGGCGATGGCCTGCGCGCTCTGCCGCGCCGTGGTGGCAAGGGCCACGACCTTTTCCACATAATCGGGAAAGTCGATCATCCACTGGAGGGCCTGCATCCCGCCCATCGACCCGCCGACGACCGCGTACAGCCGCGTCACGCCGAGATGATCCAGCAGCTTCTTCTGCGCGCGGACCATGTCGCGGATCGTCAGAAGCGGAAAGGAGGCGTAATACGGCTCGCCCGTCTCGGGATTCACGGACGAGGGGCCCGTGGAACCCACGCAGCCACCGAGGCAGTTCGAGCAGACGACGAACCACTTGCCGGTATCGACCGGCTTGCCGGGGCCGATGATGTTGTTCCACCAGCCGCTCTTGGAATCGAGGATCGAATGGATGCCGGCGCAGTGATGGTCGCCGGAAAGGGCGTGGCAGATGAGGATCGCGTTGTCCCCCGCCGCGTTCAGGCGCCCGTACGTCTCGTAACGCAGGGTGAAGGAGGGGATTTTTCCGCCGTTTTCAAAGTGAAAGGGTTCCGCGCAGACAAAGTCCTGCCAGCTCACGAGGCCCACCTCGCCAGTCTGACCTGCAATGAACTCCTCCGGACTCGCGTCGTTCATCAACGTATGCGGATATGTTGGGAGCATCATAATCCCACACACACCGCCCCAGCGCAAGCAAGGAAAGCGCGCGCGCCCGCGAAGTGCAATGAAAAGGCCCGGGTTTTCACTCCCGGGCCGACGAATTCGCAAGGGGCGCAAATCTGTTTTACGAAACGTCCGTCACGCGCAGCAGGAGAGTCCCGTTGTCGCCCGCGGGGACGACGACTTCCTCCCAGGTTTCCTCGTGGGGATGCACTCCGCCCATCTGGCGCGACTTTTTCACCACCTGATCCTCGTCCACATGCAGGACGAGGGGAATATCGATTCGCCCTCCGGCGGGCACGTCGGCGGGATTGAAGGAAAAGGAGGTTTTGCCGAGCGCATGGACGCGGGCCGCCTTGGGGTCGATCCTCTTTGCGATTTCCGATCCGGCGGAGAGGATCGAATCCCCGGCGAAGAGGCCGGTGAAGCCTCCGGTCCAGAACTTGAGAAGCTGGGGGAGGGCGTTCTTGAAGAGCGTGCCCAGAAACGCCTCGAAGGCGGAGGGGTTGTCCACGAAGACGCATTCCACGCTGAAGAACGAGTCCCCGCTGAATTCGTCCTTGAAGAGAATCTTCTTTTCGCGGCAGGGATCCTTGCGGGGATCGGTTCCCGTGAATTCCAGTTTCCTGAGGTCATCGGCATTCTTGAAAGCCTTGCACGCGGAAAGGGAGGTCTTGCCCGCGCAGGGATAGGCCGCCGTCACGGTGATGGTGTTCAGGTCGCTGTCGCTGTCCGGCTTCGGAAGGGTTTTGAAGCCGACCGAGACGATTTCAAAGAGCAGTTTTTTCGTTTGATCGCTCATGGTTCCTCCACTTTTGAAAAATCATTATAATTCAACGCGAATTGGAGGCGGACACAATGACAAACGGTGTCGAGACTCGTCAAAAGAGAGGAAGCGATCCGGCCTAGCTCCGTGCCATTTTGCCGAAGGCGCGCTGCGCCTCCATCGTGCCCACGGTGTGGAGCCGGTCGCCCACGCGCAGGAGTTCGTCTCCGCCGGGGTTTAAGATGCGTTCCGCCCCGCGCTGGATGCCGACGATGCGGACGCCCGTCTTTGTCGGAATAGCCAGCTCGGCGAGGGTCTTTCCCGCAAGAGCGCCACCCACCTCGAAGCTGCCCATGACCAGTTCCCGCAGGTTGGCGCCCTCCGCCGAGGGAGCCGCGCCTTCCATCAGCTCACGAACAGCAAGGGCCAGATTGTCCCGCGGGCCTGCCAGAAGCAGGCGGTCGCCGGGAGAGAGCCTTGTTCCGGGCTTGAGCGTGGGAAGAATCAATCCGTTGCGTTCCATCTGGAGGATCGAGACGCCCAGGCGCTGGGGCAGGTTCAGTTCCGCCACGGTTTTTCCCGCTAGGAGGGCGCCCGCCGGAAGGGACACCTCCTCCATGAGAAGGCTCCATTCGCCAAGCCCCCCGGAAACGGCGTTCTCGGGCTCCTTTGCCTTGCCGGAGGCGAGGACCTCGCTCACCGACGCGCGCCAGACGCCGTGCCAGTAGGTGAAGCGGCGGGAAAAAAAGAAGAGCAGAATCCCGGCCACCGCCGCGATGACGAGCCACACCACGGCGGGCAGGGCCTCCAGCGGCAAAAGCAGGTACATCCAGTACGCGAGGATGACAAAGAAGACTGCCCGCAGCGCGAAGGCCGTCACGCCGGGATTGAAGTGCGCGGACTTCACCCCGTCGGCAAGAATCATCGAGATCGCCGAGAGGTTCCGCCACACCGCGTAGAGCAGGGAGAGCGTCGCAAGCCCCGTCGCCGACCAGAAGAGGGCGACGATCATCCCTTCCGAGAGGAATTCGCTGCGGAAGGTCTCGACAAGAAGGGGCAGGGTTTGCGGCGGGAAGATGAGAATGCCGGTGACTAGGAGCATCTCCGCCACGGCCTGACCGAGGCGTCCCACCGAAAGGCGCAGGGCCGCAGGGGCGCTTTTGCCCGCGCGGAACTGACTCATCCAGTTGTGCACGGCGTCGAGGCTGCCGGCGATCCATCGCGGTTCCACCCTTGAGGCCGCCCGCAGGAGCGCCTCCGCATGGCGGTTCACGATGGGTGTAAGAAGGACGGTGAGGACGGAGGTGCCCACGGTGATGGGGTAGTATTCCTCCGGCAGGACCTTCGCGCTGATGCCGAGCTGCGCGATGATGAAGGAAAATTCACCAAGAGGCGTGAGAAGGAGCCCCGCCCGCCGCGCCTCTGCGGGGGGCGTGCCCGTGAGGACCAGGGCCAGTCCCGTCGCCAGGGGCCGCGCCATCATCACGAAGGCTGTGAAGGCGAGGATCCACGGCCATGCGCTTGCGAGGAGCCGGGGGTCGATCATCATGCCGATGCTGACGAAGAAGACGCTGCTGAAGAGGTCGCGCATCCCGGCAAAGGAGGCTTCCACGCTCTTTTTCTGCGGCATCTCCGCCACCATTGCGCCTAGGAGAAAGGCGCCGAGAGCGAGGGAGTAACCCGCCTTCGCCGCGCTCAAGGCCAGCGCGAAGAGGATTCCTGCGACGACGATCGTCTGGAGTTCCGGGTCCGCCGAATCGCCGCCGAGGCGGCGGAAGACCCTCGGCACAAGAAAGAGTCCGCCGCCGACAAGGAGCACCACGAAGGCCCCCATCACAGCCAGCATTCCCAGAATGTCCGTTCCGCCGGAACTGTCGCCCGTGAGACTGGCGAGCACCGTCATCGTGACGACGGCTACGATGTCCTCCATCACCGTCACGGCAGTGGCGCGCTGGGCGAAGAGTTCGTGCGAAAGATGCAGCTCGCTCACGATCTTGGCGATGACGGCGGAGCTGGAGACGACGAAGATGCCCGCGACGAAGGCGCTCTGCAAATAGGTCCATCCCGCCGCGATGCCGAAAAGGCGCGTCAAATTCACGACGAAGAAGGCGCCCAGCCCCGTCGCGAGGATCGTGGGCAGGCCCATTTTCGCTAGCTTGGAGAGGCTTAGTCCCAAGCCAATCGCGAACATGAGGAAGACGAGGCCCACCTGCGAGAGCATGTTGATGTTCGCGATGCTGCTCACAAGGGAGAAGGGCGGGGTGTACGGCCCCACCACCACGCCCGCGAGCAGGTATCCCACGATGACCGAGAGGCCGATTTTCCGGCAGACGAGCCCCGCGATTCCCGCAGCGATGAGGACGATCGCCAGATCCTGAATGAAGCCGATGCCTTCCATTGCGTCTTGTTGTTGCCTGTTATGCCGATTTTACCGGGAGGGAATGCGCGCGCCGAGGATTTCTTCCCGTCGGCCTTCCGAAATTCGCACCGGGCGGGTTGTTTTTCCCCTTGAGGTACGAAAAAAAGACCCGGACCTTGCGGCCCGGGCCTTTTGAAAACGTTTCCCCGAGGGGAACTAGACCTTCATCTTGCCGCCGTAGATCGCCGTGTCGCCCAGCATTTCCTCGATGCGGAGAAGCTGGTTGTACTTGGCGATGCGGTCCGTGCGGCTCATGGAGCCGGTCTTGATCTGGCCGCAGTTCGTCGCAACGGCGATGTCGGCGATCGTGGTGTCCTCGGTCTCGCCGGAGCGGTGGGAGATCACACTCGTGTAGCCGTACTCCTTGGCCAGTTCGACGGCGTCGAGGGTTTCGGTGAGGGTGCCGATCTGGTTCACCTTGATGAGAATGGAATTGGCCACGCCCATTTCGATGCCCTTCTTGAGGAACTTGGTGTTCGTCACGAAGAGATCGTCGCCGACCAGCTGGTGATCCTTGCCGAGGGCATCGGTGATGAGCTTCCAGCCCGTCCAGTCGCTTTCGGCCATGCCGTCCTCAATCGAGAGGATCGGATACTTCGCGCAGAGGCCCTTGTAAAACTCCACCATCTCGGCGGGAGTGTGCTTCGAGCCGTCGCTCTTCTTGAAGATGTACTGTTTCGACTCCTCGTCGTAAAACTCGCTGGAGGCCGGATCGAGGCAAATGTAGATATCCTTGCCCGCCTTGTAACCGGCCTTCTTGATCGCGGCCATGATGACTTCGAGGGCTTCCTCGTTGCTGCCGAGGTTCGGGGCGAAACCGCCCTCGTCGCCCACGGCGGTGGAGAGGCCCTTGCCCTTCAGCACGCTCTTGAGCGCGTGGAAGGTCTCGGCACCCATCCGGACTGCCTCGCTGAAGCTGTCCGCGCCCTTCGGCATGATCATGAATTCCTGAATGTCGATCGGGGCGTCGGAATGCGCGCCGCCGTTCATGACGTTCATCATCGGGACCGGCAGGACCTTGGCGTTCGGGCCGCCGACATACTTGAAGAGGGGCAGGCCGATGTCCTCGGCGGCGGCCTTCGCGCAGGCGAGGGACACGCCGAGAATGGCGTTGGCGCCGAGCTTGCTCTTGGTCGGGGTGCCGTCCAGCTCCAGCATCGTCTTGTCGATGCCGACCTGGTCGCACGCGTCCATGCCGAGGAGGGCAGGGGTGATGATCTCGTGCACGTTGCTGATGGCGGTTTGCACGCCCTTGCCGCCAAAGCGCTTCGCCAAGGCTTCGGCCTTCTTGTCGGCCTTCTTGCCCTTCTTGGCCTCGTAGGCCGGGCCGTCGCGCAGTTCGAGGGCCTCGTTGACGCCGGTGGAGGCGCCGGAGGGCACTGCCGCGCGGCCGATGATGCCGCTCTCAAGTTCCACATCCACCTCAATGGTGGGGTTGCCGCGCGAGTCGATGATTTCGCGGGCCGTGATATCTACGATGGTTGTCATGGACGTTGTGGTTGAAACTGGTGGTTGTTCCGCACGCCGGAGGAAACCCGGCGCGTGAACACGCCCCCGTGAGGAAGGCGCGTCCGTTCCAAGCGTTGGACATTGCCTCGGAAAGGCGGAGGATGCAAGCGCCGGAGCGCACATTTTCACGGGGAGCGGCATCCTGCGGAAAGCACGGCTCCGCCTATTTCTGCACCCAGTCGCCGGTGCCGAAGTCCCAGAACCAGCGATTCGGGGCCGTTCCCTCGATGTAGTAGTACCAGTTTCCGTCGTTGTAGTAGTAGACGAGGGGATAGTAGTTACTGTTCGCATACACCCAGGCCTGTGAGGCGTCGTCCCAGAGGACGATCTCCCTCAGGCCGATCTGGTAGACGTACTGCCAGCCGTGCGCCTCGTGCCAGATCCAGCGGGAGTAATCGTCGTCCGCGGCCATGTCGGCGCTGATCTCGGTGTAGAAATTTCCGTACCACGACGAGGCGTACCAGTTGCGGCTTGTCGTGACCGCGTCGGCCCATCCGAGGATGCGGTCGCCGCCGCTGATGACCGTGTAGCCGGCCAGTCCCGATATGCCCGTCGCTGCGTAGGCGTCGGCCTCCTGCGTGGAGTCGTAGTAGGTGACGCTGACGTTTGTCGTGCGCCCGTAGCTCCAGGCATGTCCGGCGTCGTCCCATACAATGAAGATGTTGAAGGCGCTCGTGAGGGAGTTGTTGATCGCGGTGGCCTTGTCGCCCTTGAAGGCGATGAAGCCGCCCGCCAGCCCCACGTAGTTTCCGCTCGTGAAGCTCCATCCGTTGTCGTTTTTTAGAAGTGCCCCGTTGGCGACGAGGAGCCAGTTTTCGTTGTTGCCGGAATAGCCGACGTAGACGGAGCTGGCCATGTCCCACTCGCTTCCGTCGTCGGTCAGGACCACGGAATTCGCGTGGCATCGGCTTCCAGAAGAGCCGATGTTGCAGTTGCGGGAGCTGACCTTCGCGCCGTTGCACACGGTCCCCCAGTTCGCCGTGGAATTGTTGCCGACGAAGACCTGCCCGGCCGAGAGCGTCGAGCCCGGTCCCGACACGGTGAGGAGAGAATGTGTGACGACCGGAGAGGACGGGGCGCTCGAAACGTAGCCCAGGTACAGGCTGCGGATGCTGTCCGTGTTTGCGCCGAGCGTCGCGTCGGCGCCGGACTCGATGCCAAGGGCGTTGCTCATCCCCGTCGTGCCGACGTAGACATTTTCCTGCACCGTGAGGGTGGTGGAGCTGTCGTCCGGGCCCGTTCCGCGCAGGACGAGCATGTTGTTCTGCGTCGCGCCGCCGATGACCAGTCCCAGCGCGTCCAGCGTCGAGCCTTCCGTCACGTAAAAGCGGTTCCAAGAGGTGGATGCGCCCATCGTGAAGTCCGTCGTCGAGTCGAAGAGGGGCGAGGTGTAGTCGATGAGGAAGTTGTAGACCGGGGCGCTGGAGCTGCCACCCTGGTCCAGTGTGGCGAAAGTGACCTCGCTGTTTCTGTACGGGGCAGAGAGGGATCCGTCGCCTACGAGCGAGGCCGGGGCGGTCTGCGCGCTGAGGATCGCGGCGAAGCATGCCGTGCCTAGGGTGATGGCTTGGGTGAGATTCATGGTGTTCCTTTCAACCCTCCCGGGAGTCGGATGGCGCTACTGGAAATGATAAACGAAACACGGATGCTGTCAATTCGCTACGGAGAGTGGTTGTGCACACTTGCGTTTGAAAAAGTGCGTCTATTCCCGCAGTATCGTGTTTGCAATCCGGCCCGGGACGACAACAATGACAGCGATGCCCTCTGTGTTTTCATTCGGCGAGGTGCTTTGGGACTGCCTTCCCCGGGGGCTCTTCCTTGGCGGCGCACCGCTGAACGTGGCGGCGCATCTGGCGCGCCTGGGCGTGAAGAGCGCGATCGTCTCCGCTGTGGGATGCGACGTGTTGGGCGACGAGGCAGCCGCGCGCATCGCCGCCTATGGAGTGGATACGAAGTACCTTGCCCGCTCGAAGAATCTGCCGACGGGCAGCGTGGGCGTGAAGCTGGACGAGGAGGGCGTTGCCAGCTACGAGATTCGCGGCCCCGTGGCGTGGGACGAGATCCCGATCCCGGAGAGCCTTCATGCGGACCTTGCCGCGTCGCAGGCGCTCGTCTTCGGCAGTCTAGCCACGCGCAGCGCTGCGAATCTCGCGGCGCTCCTTTCACTTCTTGATTCGGACTGGCCGATGCGCGTCTTCGACGTGAATCTGCGAGCGCCTTTCTACTCGCTGGAGAGGGTCATGGCCCTTGCGGGGTTGGCGGACCTTGTCAAATGCAACGAGGCCGAGGCGCGGGAACTCTGCGGGGCGTCCGAAAACGAGCAGCCGGACCGTCTGGCCCGCCGCCTTGCCGACGCCACTGACACGGGAAGGGTGTGCATCACCCTCGGTGCGCGCGGGGCGGTGTATCTGGGCCCCTTCGGTCTCCAGCGGGCGGTGGCCCCGCGCGTCAAGGCCGTGGACACGGTGGGCGCGGGCGACGCCTTTCTCGCGGCGATGGTGGCGGGGATCCTCAAGGGCGAAGAGGATCGCGGCGACTTCCTCATGGGCTGCTGCCGCCTCGGCGCGTACGTGGCCGGTTGCGAAGGCGCCGTGCCGGAGGAAAAACAGGCCCGCCGGTAACCGTCAGGCGGAGAGGGGTCAGTTTTCCACGATCTCCACCGTCACGTGGACGAGTTCCTCGTGTTCGGTGAGGCGGTGGCGGATGTCCTCCGCCGTGGTTTTCCCGTCGGCCTTGAGGCTCAGGATCAGGGCGTAGCGGCCGCTTCCCACCTGCCAGAGATGCAGGTCGCGCACCCGCGCTCCAGCCTCCGCCAGAGAGGCGCGCACCTCGTTCTCGATGGCGTCGTGATCGCCCGCGTCCAGAAGCGTGCGCCCAGTCTGGCGCAATAGCCCCACGGCCCAGACGGCGATGAGCGCCGCGCCGAAGAGTCCCATCACTGGGTCGAGCCAGGAAAGACCGAGGAATAGTCCGCCCGAGAGCGCCACGATGGCGAGAATAGAGGTCGCAGCGTCCGCCAGTACATGCACGTAGGCAGCCCGCAGGTTCAGGTCGCCGCCCTCGTGGGCGTGATCGTGGCCGTGTGTGTGGTCGTGACTATGCGAATGTCCCCCGCCGGAGAGCATCGCCGCGCAGGCGAGGTTCACCACGAGGCCGAGGACCGTCACGGCGATGGCCTCCCCGTAGCGGATGGGGCCGGGGGTGAGGAGCCTCGCCACCGATTCCCACGCCATTGTCCCGGCGATGGCCAGAAGCATCAGGGCGCTCGTGTAACCGCCCAGAACCTCCACCTTCCACGTGCCGAAACTGTAGCGCGGGTCGTCCGCGTGTGCCCGGGCAAAGGCGTACGTGGCCGCCGCCAGGCCGAGAGCCAGCGTGTGCGAGAGCATGTGCCAGCCGTCGGCGAGCAATGCCATCGATCCCAGCCAGTACCCGCAGACGATTTCCACGACCATCATCACCGCCGTCAGGATCGCGGCATTGCGCGTGCGCTTTTCCGACAGCGGATTGGACTGCCCGAAGGCGGCACGGTGCGGACAATCGACTGATGCGGAATGGTTCATGCTGAGACTTGGACTCAATAAAATCAAAATCCGTTGCCGGATCAAGCCGGGAAAAAAGGGAACCGCCCCTCAGAGCCTGTGGGTCAGGCAGTGGCAGAGGCAGACGGCGGCGGCGTCGCTCTCGTCGGGCGGCAGGACTTTTTCAAGATGCAGGACCGCCTTCACCTGCAGGGCCACCTGTTCCTTGCTGGCCCTGCCAGAGCCGGAGGCCGCCTGTTTGACTCTGGCGGGCGGGTATTCGGCGATTGTCAGGTTCCGCAGGGCCGCCGCGCTGATCGCCGCGCCGCGCGTTGCGCCCATCACGAGGGCCGTGCGCGAATTCTGCACATAGATCGTCTGTTCCAGCGCCACGTGGCTCGGGGCAAAGCGCGCAATCGCCGCGTCCACCTCGCGGTGGATGTCGCCGAGGCACTCCGCAAAGCTCATCGCCACTGGGTGCTTCAGTGTTTGGGAAAAAAGAAGCCGCCATTCTCCGCCCTTTGCCTCCACGACGGCGAGGCCCGTGCCGCGGAGCGAGGGGTCGATGCCGAGAACCACGCCCTCGAAGCGGCTCCCGAGCGTTAGCTCCCACTTGCCTGCCTTCGGAGTCGGCGGGGTGCTTGGGGCCGGGAGCGGTTTTCCCGCCAGTTTCGCGGCCCAGAGTTTGCGGGAATTGGCGCGGCTCACGGGGTTTCCTTCTCCCCCGGAGTCTGCCGGAGAATCGTTTCGATGTCGAGGAGGCGGAAGCGTTCCAGCGCACCGACGGGTGGGGTGACGGTACCGGTGGCGATCACCTGCGAATCCGGCGCGAGGCCCTCCCAGAAGGCGGCGCGGCGGGAGGGGTCGAGCTCCCCGAGGATGTCGTCCGCGAGGATGGCCGGGCGGATGCCGGTTTTTTCGAGGAGCCACGCGGCTTCCGCAAGACGTAGCGCTAGAACGAGGCCCCGCTGCTGCCCCTCCGAGGCGTAGTCGCGCGCCGGTTTTCCGCAGAGGGAGAGTTCAAAGTCGTCCAATTGCGGGCCGCAGGTGCAGGCCCCGCGAGCGATGTCGCGCTCCCGGGCTTTTGTGTAGCGCGAGCGGAAAACTTCCGCGTCACCCTCCACGTCCGGTTTGTAGGCGATTTCCACCGTCTCGCCCGCCGGGGCCATCCGCGCGTATTGGGCGACAAGTTCCGGCGCGAGGTCCGCCACAGCTCTTCTCCGCGCGGCGACGACCTCCGCTGCGGCAACCGACAGGGGTTCCTCGAAGGCGGCGATCTCAGCCGGGGTGCCCGTTTTGAGCAGACGCGAGCGTCCCGCAAGGGCCCTGCCGAAGCGGCGGAGCGCCTCGAAGGCGTCGCGGTCCGCCTCGGCGAGCATCATGTCGAGAAAACGGCGCCTTAAGCTCGGCGAGCCGCGCACAAGCTGCAAATCCTGCGAGGAAAGCGCCGTCGTGGGATAGCGGCCCACTAGATCCGAAAGCCGGGGCAGGGGATTGCCCTCCAACAGCACGCTTTTTCCCCCGGGACGCAGCGTGAGGTCCAGCTCCACGGCGCCCTCCTTCTCCTGTTCCAGCCGGACGGCCACCCGCGCGGCCTTCGCGCCGTGGCGGATCATCGCGCGCGCCTCCCCGGTGCGGAAGGATCGTAGCGCCGAGGCGAGGCCGAGTGCCTCCAGCAGACTCGTCTTGCCGCGACCGTTTCCGCCGACGACAAAGACGCACTCTCCCTTCGGGGAAAATTCCGCAAGGGTCATGTTGCGGAAGTCCTGGACGGTGATGGAGGCGAATCTCACACAAAGGAAAATTGCGCGCGGGCGGCTCTCTTGCAAGGCCGCGATGATCGCAGGAGAATTCACAACGTTTGATTTGTCAGGGCAATAAAGCAGAGGTAGAGGTGAGGCGTGCTGACACGCTACAAGATCGACAACGGAACGATCGTCGAGACGACCGAGGAAACGTCGCCCGTGCTTGTTTTCGTCGCCCCCGACGACGTGGAACGACGGACGCTGCGCGAGCAGTTCGCGCTGGACGACTACGATATGGCGGCCCTCATGGACGCCGACGAAATCCCGCGTCTGGAGGTGGTGGGGGAGCGCACCTTCATCATTTGGAAGATCCCCGAACGCGCGCAGATCGGCGGCATCATCGACCTTGGCGTCCTCACGGCGGGCCTAGTGATCTACAAGGGACGCCTCGCCATCATCCTCCCCAAGGGTGAGATCGCCACGGCGGCGCGCGAATTCCGCGGGGTGACGACGAACGCGGCGTTCCTGCTCGCCTTCATCCAGCACACGATCCGCCACTACGTGGGGCACCTGCGCGCGATCAAGATGATGAGCGGCGACATCGAAAAACAGATCACCGTCTCGATGGAGAACCGGTATCTGCTTCAGATGTTCAGTCTTTCCGAGTGCCTTGTGTATTATATCGACTCTCTGGAGGGCAACAGCGTCGTCCTCACCAAGCTCCGCAGCCTTCCGCAGACGGCGGGGATCGATCCGGCCCTTTTGCCGACGCTGGACGACATCATACTGGAAAATAACCAAGCGAGTCGTCAGGCGAACATCTACAGCTCGGTCTTAAGCGGCCTCATGGACGCGCGCGGCACGATCATCAACAACAACATGAACGTGTTGCTGACCAATCTGACCCTCATCAACATCATCTTCCTGCCCCTGAACCTCATCGCGAGCATCGGCGGCATGTCCGAATGGAGCATGATGACGCAAGGGATCGACTGGCGGATCTCCTACGGGGTTTTCATGATCGCGATGGTGCTCCTCGGCTGGGGCACCTGGCTCCTCGTCCGCCGGATCATCGAAAGGCGCGGCGGCAATCAGCGCTTCTCTCGGAAGAAGAAACGGCGGTAGGGGACTCTCTTCGTCCTGTCGCGAAGACAACGGACATTATCAGGGGTCGGGCATCAGCGCGGACACGGCGTTGCGCCTGGGCGCGGCGTTCGGCAACAGCGCGGAATTCTGGATGAACCTTCAGAAGAACCACGAGCTGGCCAAGGCCCGCGAAAAGGACGGCGAGCGCATTCAGACGGAAGTGGTGCGGCTGGCGTCGTAGGTAGAACGTCGCTCCTTCTCTTTTCCACCATCCGTTTGAATATTTCTTGCCGGAGTGTCCAAAATGGACACAATGGACCCCGTGAACCTGATCAAGGAACGGACGCTGAACGAATGGGCGGTGCAGTATCCGACAACCCTGCCCACGCTCCGTCACTGGAAGGACACGGTCACTCGCCTTGACTCCGAGAATCTGGCCGAACTACGCCGCGCGATCCCTTCCGCCGATCAGGTGAAGGTGGAGAGCGGCAGGATCGTCACCGTCTTCAACATCAAAAATCAGTTCCGTCTGATCGCCGCCATCCACTACAACCGCCGTCTGATCTACCTGTTGCGCTTCCTGACACACGCCCAATACGACAATGGCACATGGAGAAACGAGCTATGAAGAAAGACCTGCGCACACTTCCCTTTGCAAGCTGGCCGACCACTTACGCCGCCCTCACGGCAGCCTTCACGCCGCGCCCGATTCACACGGAAGCGGAATACGATGAGGCCGTCTCCTATGCTGACGCTCTTGCGGGCTTCCCCCTGAATGCCGATCAGGAAGATTTCTTCGAACTTCTTTCAAGCGTCATCAAGACTTACGACGATCGCACCCTGAAGCACTGGCCCGCTTCGTCGGGCGTCGAGATTCTCGACTTCCTTCTGAAGGAACACGGCCTGAACGGGAAGGCACTTGCAGACATCCTGAACGTCAGCCCAACGATTGCTTACCGCATCCTCAAGGGGCGTCGTCGCCTGACCGCCGATCACATCCGTGCCCTTTCGGAACACTTCGGCGTCAGCGCGGATTTGTTCCTCGGCACGTCAGGGGCGGGCCGGAAGCGTCCGGTCGCGGTGTAGGGAGCCGAGGATTCAGATCGACAAGAGGTCCGCGAAGTTGACGTCGGCACCTAGGACACCGATGAGGCTGCCGTCGGCGGCGAAGACGGGGCCGGAGAGGGTGAAGCAGAAGCTGTCGCTTGCCGAGGAGCGGTAGATGTCCGACACGGCGATCTCCCCGGACTGCGCGACGGAGCGGAACCACGGCCTCCCTGACCAGTCGCTCCCGCAGACGGCGGCGTCCTCGCGCCCGTCGGCCCAGAGGTTGCTTGTCACCTGCCTGCCGGAAGCGTCCGTGAGGTAGAGCAGTTCAAAGATTCGGGAACTCCGCAGGGCCCGACGCATCGCGTCCTCGCTCGGTCCGCGCGAGAGGCTTGCGAACTCCCGCATCCCGAGAATCTGGCGGAAGAGGTTCACGGCGTGGTCGTGCGCGGGCAGGCGGAAGGTGCCGACCTCCACGAGCAGTTCCTCGCAGAGGGCCCGGATGCGTCCGGAGGTGCCGTCCACTCGGCGGGCGGCCCCCGCCGTCTCGGTGGCGATTGCGGCCATTTCGTTCACCTCGCCGCCGAGGCGCCGGATGCTGGTGCCCTTGCGGTCGGAGCCGGTTTCATCGCCCGCCAGTCCCGCCGCGTCCACGGCGGTCTTGATGTTCTCGCGGATCAGGTCCACCTTGCCGGAAATCTGTTTGGTGGCGCTGGTCGTCTGCCCGGCGAGGGATTCCACCTCGTGCGCCACCGCGCCGAAGGCAAGGCCCACCACGCCCGCGCGCGCCGCCTCGATACTCGCGTTGATCGAGAGGATGCGCGTCTGGTCCGCCACGCGCTTGATGGCGGCGACGATCTCGCCCACGCTTTCCGAGGAGACGTTCAGGGTCTCCATCGCCTTCGAGAGGGCGTCCGCCATACGATCCACGTTTGCGGCGATCTCGCGCGACTGGGCGGCCTGCTGCTGTGCCCCGGCGGCGAGCTTCGAGGCGATGGCCGTCAGCTCCGGTGCCAGTTTGGAGAGGGCGATCGACGACCGGGCGAGGCGCTCGATGCGGATCTCGATGTCGTTCTCGCGCGAGGCGCCGGTCCTTGTTCTCATGGATAGCGTGTTCACAAAGCCACTCCATCAGCAGGACTTGTTCCCGCAGTCGGAATCGGGACGATTTGGAACCAATCAGGGCAGAACAAGGAACGCCGCGCCGACAATCGCCGTGGGAAGAAGCGAAAAAACGAGCAGCTTCAGCGGGGAGATCCCGCCCTCGCCGAAGAAGGAGTGCAGGATGGACTGTCCGGCGGGATTGGGCGCGTTGGCGATGAGGGTGAGCCCTCCGCCCGTCACCGCGCCGTACACCACGGCGTGTTGCAGGACCGCATCCTGCGCGAGCGCGGGCACCTGCGAGGCAAGGAAGGTGATCGCCGCATTGTCGTTGAAGGCGGTGAGAACCGTGGAGCCGACAAACAGCTCTCCCGCGCCCAGTGAGGAAAGGACCGGCTCGATCCACCACTGCTGGAGCGTCCCGTGTGTGACGAGGGCCGCGAGGAAGAAGCCCACCATCAGGGGCTCGCGCATCGAGAGGCGGCCCTGCCAGGTGCTCGTCACCGAATGGAAGGCCAGAAAGAAAAGGAAGCCGCCCACAAAGAGCGGGGCGTGGTGCGCCGTGGCCACGGTCCACGCCATGAAGAGCACCACGGCAAAGGTCACCCAGCGCGGCACCGGTTCCTCGCCGTCGTGGCGTCCATAGCTGTGGCTGCGTTCGGAGCGCTGTCGCATCTGCCGGAACTCCTTGCGGAAGAATAGGTAATACGCACCCGTCGCCAGAAGGATGCCGACAATCGCCTTCCAGCCGAAGTGGAGGAACATATGTTCCATTCCCCAGCCCCATTTGCCCGCCACCATCAGGACCGGCGGTGCGGCAAAGTGCGTGAGCGTTCCGCCCACGGAGATGTTCACGAAGAGGAGGGCGATCGTCGCATACCTGAGCTTTTCCGAAGGATTTAACCGGTAGATGAGCCGTGCCAGAAGAAGTGCCGAGATCGTCATCGCGGCGGGCTCGGTGATGAGGGAACCGAGGATCGGGCCGAGAACGAGGATGGAAACCCACCACGCCGCCGGGGAATTGCCGAAGAGCCGCCCCGCCACGAAGCGCAGCGCCCCCTCCGCAAGGCGCATCACGGGCCGCGAGGCCGCCATCGCCATGATTGCCACGACGAAGAGCGCCTCCGTGTAATTGACCTTGCCGTCCACAAAGTTTGCGAAGTCGCCATAGCCGTGGAACCAGAAGACCGCCAGCATCAGAGGCACGAGCCACAGGCCGAAGATCGCCTCCACCTCTCCCGAGAGGTGCAGGATGCGCGCGGGAATGGACACGTCGTCGCGGGCGTTCAGGTAGGGCTTGGCATGGGCGGTACGGCCCTCGCGGATGATCGCGAGGCGGTGTTTTTCCTCGATTTTGTGGGAAAGCCGGGTGATCGGCCCCGCGAGGAAGGTGTGAACGAGGGCCAGAAGGAAGATCGCCGTGGCGACGACGTTGAAGGGCGTGCGCTCCGCCCGGGAGACGATCCTTTCCCAGGTTCCCGTGATGCCGTGGCGCGCCTCGTAGGAATGGTATTCCTCAAGCGAGGGCGGCAGGTGGGGCGAGGCCGCGTCCTCCGGATACACCGGGCGCAGAACCTGTCCCGGTGCCGCCGCCGCAAAGGCGGGAAGCTCGATCCCGCTCGCGTCAACGGCGGAGGCGCCCCCCGTTGCGGAAAGGCCGCAGGGGATCGCGAAAAACAGTGCAAAGGCGATAAAGATGAGTCGTCGCAAGGCCACTGGTCTATGATTGAGAACCAAATCCCTCCCGGTCTTCCAGGAAGCATCTGATATCAGGGAAGCGATGGGGGTGCGTCTGTCAACCGATACCGGTGGGATGAATCGCGAAATCCCGCTCGTTGTCGAAAACGTGCGCCAGATCACCCCCGTCGCAAAAATTCTCGCCGGACGGGGCTTTGTCCCCTTACCTTTTCCGATCATGCGCATCCGCAACTTCAAGGCCTTGCGCCCCAGCGAGACTGAGGCCCCCATTGTTTCCGCCCCGCCGTACGACGTGGTTTCGACCGAGGAGGCCCGCGCCATCGCGTCGGGGAACCCTCTCTCGCTCCTGCACGTCTCCCGCGCGGAGATCGATTTCGCCCCGGGGCAGGACCCTCATGCGGACTGCGTGTACGCCAGGGCGGTGGAGAATTTCAAGAAGCTTGTCGCCGCCGGTCACCTGAAGGCCGACGAGGAGGAGGGCCTCTACCTCTACGAGCAAAGAATGGGCGGCCACAGCCAGTATGGCGTCGTCTCCCTAGCACTAGTGGAGGAATATGACGACGGCACGATCCGCCGCCACGAGAAGACGCGCAAGGACAAGGAGGACGACCGCACCCGCCTGACCGACGAGACGAGCGCGAACCTCGGGCCCGTCTTCCTCACCTACCGGGATGATGCCGCGATCGACGCCGTGGTGAATAAGATCGCCGCGCAAAAACCCCTCTTTGACTTCGCCGATGCCGCGAACGTGGAGCACCGGGGCTGGAAGATCCCGGCCTCGGCGGGCCTCGACAAACTCTTTGCCAAGGTGCCGCGCGCCTACATTGCCGACGGCCACCACCGCGCCGCGAGCGCCGCAAGGGTGGGCCGCATGCGCCGGGAGAGAAACCCGCACCACACGGGCAAGGAGAGCTACAACGCCTTCCTCGCGGTGCTCTTCCCGGCCTCGCAACTGCGCATCCTGCCCTACAACCGGCTGGTCTCGGACTTGAACGGGCTTTCCCCCGCCGCGTTCCTCGAAGCGCTGAAGAAGGCGGGAGTCGTGACGGAGAATGCCCCGGCGGCTCCGGCGAAGGCTTCGGAAGTCTCGATCTACCTTGGCGGGAAGTGGTACGGCCTTTCCTTTGCCGCGCCGCTCGGCACGGACCCCGTGAGCCGCCTGGACGTATCGCTGTTGCAGGACCGCGTCCTCGCGCCGATCCTCGGCATCGACGACCCCCGCACCTCCGAGCGCATCAGCTTTGTCGGCGGCATTCGCGGAACGAAGTATCTGGAGAAGGAGGTCGATGCCGGGCGCGCCGCCGTGGCCTTCTCGATGTATCCGACGAGCGTCTCCCAGCTCATGGACATCGCCGACGCGGACCAGATCATGCCCCCCAAGAGCACGTGGTTCGAGCCGAAGCTCCGCTCCGGCCTCTTCATCAACGTCTTCTAGGAGAATGACATGAATGCACTTCCGCTTTCCCGGGTTTCCGGTATCGTCGGGGCGGGGCCGTTGTTTCTGGTGAGCACTTCCGACGGGGTGCGCCGTGATGTGATGACCCTTGCCTGGCACACGATGCACGACTTTTCCCCGCCGCTTGTCGGCATCGTGATGGGGGCCGACCATTTTTCCCGCGAGCTGCTGGAAAAGAGCCTCTCCTGCGTGCTGGCGATCCCTGGCGCGGACCTTGCGCCGCTGGCGGTGAAGATCGGAACCGTTTCGGGCCGAACCTGCGACAAGTTCGAAAAATTCGGCATCGCCACGCAGGCGGCGGAAACCGTGCCCGCGCCGCTTATGGCGGACTGCTTGGTGAACCTAGAATGCCGAGTCGTGGAGATCCTCGCCAAATACGAGTACGTCATCCTCGAAGTGGTCCGCGCGTGGGAGAACACGGACCGCGCGGACCGGCGCAGCCTGCACCACATGGGCGGAACACGCTTCTTTGCGAGCGGCGAGGAAATGGACCTTGCCGCCCTGTATCCCAAGAAATGACCCGCGAGGCGCCGGGGCTGAATTTGCCCCGCCGCCCAATCGGGGCTTGAGCCGGGGCTGAGCCTGCGGCATCATCCGCGGTTTCCCGGCAGTTCCGGACGTTTTCGTCCGAAGTGCCACGGGCCCGTAGCTCAGCGGTTAGAGCAGGGGACTCATAATCCCTTGGTCCTGGGTTCAAATCCCTGCGGGCCCACCAGTTTGCCAGTGCCGCGATAGAGGCTCTCTCCGGCAGGCGCAGGCAAATGCATGCCGCGCCTCTTCCGTACGCGAAAGGACCGCGGACGTTTCCATCCGCGGCCCTTGTTCCGGGGCGTGAGAAAACCCCTGACTAGCCGGCGGCCTTTTCCTCGGCGGCACAGGCGCAGGGGGCGGCGACGGCCTTCGGGGCTTCCACCGGCACCTTGAAGCTCTTGCGCTGGGCGAATTCCGCCTGCTTGCCTGCGTTCCACTGCGACACGGGGCGCAGGTACCCGACCACGCGGCTGTACACCTCGCACTCCTCGCCGCAATGCGGGCATTTTTCGTGCTCGCCCGCCAGATACCCGTGCGTCGGGCACACCGAGAAGGTGGGGGTGAGCGAGAAGTAGGGGAGTTTGTAATTTTCCGCGATGCGGCGGACGAGCTTCTTCACCACGTCCGGATCGGCGACGCGCTCGCCAAGGAACAGGTGTACCACGGTGCCGCCGGTGTACTTGGTCTGGAGTTCGTCCTGGCTGTCGAGGGATTCAAAGATGTCGTCCGTATAGTTCACCGGCAGGTGCGTCGAGTTCGTGTAATACGGCTCGGCGTGCTTCTCATGAACGTCCTCCTCGTTGGCCACCATGATCTCCGGGAAGCGGGCCTTGTCCTTCTGCGCGAAGCGGTAGGTCGTGCCCTCGCCCGGCGTCGCTTCGAGGTTGTAGTTGTTGCCCGTCTCCTTCTGGTACTGGATCAGACGTCCGCGCATGAAGTCCAGTACGTCGCACGCAAAGCGGTGGCCGCGCGGGTCGGCGATCGTGCACTTGAGGAGATTCACGCAGGCCTCGTTCATGCCGAGGAGGCCAATCGTCGAGAAGTGATTCTTCCAGTACTGGCCGCTGCGCTCCTTGATGGCGCGCAGGTAGAAGGTGGTGTACGGGTAGAGGTTCGCGTTCGTCAGCCGCTCCAGGAGCTTGCGCTTGATTTCCAGACTGTCGCGCGCGATGTCCATCAGCTGTCCGAGGTTCGCGTAGAATTCCGCTTCGTCCTTCGAGCGGAAGCCAAGTCGCGGCATGTTGATCGTGACAACGCCGATCGAACCGGTGAGCGGGTTCGCGCCAAAAAGGCCGCCGCCGCGCATCATGAGCTGGCGGTTGTCGATCCGCAGACGGCAGCACATCGAGCGCGCGTCGTCGGGGTCCATGTCGCTGTTGATGAAGTTCGAGAAGTACGGCACGCCGTACTTGCCCGTCATCTCCCACAGACCCTTCAGGTTCGGGTTGTCCCAGTCGAAGTTCTTGGTGAGGTTGATCGTCGGGATCGGGAAGGTCATGATGCGCCCGCGCGCGTCGCCCTCGGCCATGAGCTCGAAGAGCGCCTTGTTGAGCATGTTCATCTCTTCCTGGAACTCGCCATAGGTCTCCTTCTGCATCTCCCCGCCGATGAGGATCGGGTGGTCCTTGTAGATGTTCGGGCAGACGAGATCCAGCGTGATGTTCGTGAAGGGCGTCTGGAAACCCACGCGGGTCGGCACGTTCACGTTGAAGAGGAATTCCTGCAGGCACTGGCGGACGCCCTTGTAATCCAGCTTGTCGAAGCGGATGAAGGGGGCGAGCAGCGTGTCGAAATTCGCGAAGGCCTGCGCGCCCGCCGCCTCGCCCTGCAGGGTGTAGAAAAAGTTGATCACCTGCCCGAGCGCCGTGCGGAAGTGCTTGGGCGGACGGGTCTCCACCTTGCCGCACACCCCGCGGAAGCCCTCGCGCAGAAGATCTAGGAGGTCCCAGCCCACGCAGTACACGCTGATCTGGTTTAAGTCGTGGAGATGGAGGTCGCCGCTCTCGTGGGCCTTCTTGATTACCGGATTGTAGATCTTGTTCAGCCAGTACGTCTTGCTGACGGCGCTCGAAAGATAGTTGTTCAGGCCCTGTAGCGAGAAGCTCATGTTGCTGTTCTCGCGCACCTGCCAGTCCAGCTTTTGCAGGTACTGGTCCACCTGGTCAATGTGACTCTGGTCCGCGATCTCGCGCATCTTGGCGTGCTGGTCGCGGTAGATGATGTAGGCCTTGGCCGTCGCCCGGAAGGGGGAGTTCAGTAGAACCTCCTCCACAATGTCTTGGATTTCCTCCACGCCCGGAGTTTCCGAGGTGGACATCGTGTAGGCGTATTCGATCACCTTTATGGTGAGCCTCGCGGCCATCTCCTCGCCGAACTCGCCGGTCTCCTTTCCGGCGGCCAGAATCGAGCGGGTGATCGCCTTGGGCTCAAACGGCACAACGCGACCGTCGCGCTTGCGGATATGCGTGAAAAGTCCGGTTTTCGAGGCGAGATACGCCTTCAGATGGTCAGTTTGCGTTCCTTCAAACATGGGGGCTCTTTCCAATATCTTGGGTTTTCTTCCGTGGCTGACCACAAGATATTGTGGATCTGTAACGCGCGGGTAAGGAAAAAGTAACTCGGTTCCCCGTGTAGAAGCAAGCATTTATGAATGAATAAGATTTTCTAATTTGTTAGCGGAAAGCCCCGCCGGGCAAGACAGATGTGAAGAGCTGTGAACAGCTTTTGCGAGGCCTTGACTGAGGCGGTTCCCGGAGGCGGCGCGGTACACGGTCTAACGGTTGTGTCACCTGTCCTTGCGTCGACGTGCGCCGCCGACGGCGAAACGAGCGGAAAAACCTTTTTGAAACAATCCCCCGGGCTGTGCTGTCAACGATGCAATCGTCCCGGCGAAAAGCCCTTCGCCGTTCTTGCCCCGGGGCCTCAAACCCACTTCAATGATCCAATGCAAAGACTCCGCCCGCTCCTGTTCTCCTTTTTCGCACTGTGCGCTCTGGTTCTGTCGGCGTGCAACAGCCACCCTGTCGATCCGCGCATCCACATGTCGATCGTCGGTTCCTGGCAGGGGGAGGCGACCGGCACGGTGATGTCGATCTACGGCGACGGACGACTGGTGATCGAAAACGCCCCGGGAGTGCCCGCGGGCACGGTGATCACGGGCACGGTGGAGCGCGGCTTTGACGAGGTGCGCATCGTGTATCTTGCGCCCGCCTCCCTTTGTCAGGGGCAGAGCGGAGTGTACCGTCTCTCGCTGAAAAAGGACATTCTGACGATGGAGGTCCTGAACGAGGAATGCCCGGCGCGCGCCGCCCAGATGGACAAGAGCTGGAAGCGCCTAAGCATGACGCCGAGGCCCTACGGCGGGAAATAAGGGTCCGTTCCCCCTTCCTTTGACCGGCGGAAGTGTTCCTTTCGCCGGTTTTTTGTTGGACGAAGGGCGTGTTTTGCCGAACATGCGGGCATGACCCGATCCGTTCCCCTCCTTATCATGGCCCTTACCGCTACTTATTCCGTCTTGACTCAAGCCGGATGCTGCTCTCCGGTCTCAAACCGTGCCGAGAAGGCCCTTGTCGTCGCCGCCGGTGACTCCAGCGTCCTTGTGAGTGGGCGCGCGGACGGCATCGGCACGGATTCGGTTACCCTTGGCTGGAGCGGCGCACGAATCCGTCTGCGCTTTGCGGGCAGCGAGGTCGGCATCCGCCTTGCGGACGAGCGCGGCGACAACTGGGCAGTGGCCTGGATCGACGGCGTCAAAGGGGAGAAATTCCGCCTGAACGCCCCGGACGGTTTTTACAAGCTCGCGTCCGGCCTGCCGCAGGGGGAGCACACGGTGGAAGTCGTCCGCATCACCGAGTGTGACGTGGGCCTCACGCATTTTGGCGGCTTCGTCCTCTCCCCGGGGGCGAAGGTTTTGCCCTGGGGGCCGGAAAAGCCCCGGAAAATCGAGATCATCGGCGACTCCATCACCTGCGGCTACGGCATCGAGGCGGACGACCCGAACCTGCATTTCACCCCGGAGACGGAGAACTTCTCTCTGAGCTACGCGGGCCTCACCGTCCGCGCGCTGGAGGCGGACTGGACGATCGTCTCGCGCTCGGGAATCGGAATGATCCGCAACTACGACGGCCCCCGGGATGGGAGCGAGCATGCGATGCCGGAAGTCTTTCCGCACCTGTTTTATTTGCACGAGTCCCCGATGTGGAACCCGGCGGTCTTCACCCCGGATGTGATCTGCATCAATATCGGCACGAACGACTTCAGTACCACCGGCTGCAATGTGGAAAAGTTCGAGGCCGCGTACGTGACTTTCGCGGGAAATCTGCTTTCCCTCTATCCGAAGGCGAAGCTGGTGCTTCTTCGCGGGCCGATGGAAAACGGCGAGCCGCTGAAGGCGTCGCTTGAGGCGATCAAGGTGCGGCTGGAGACAAACGCGCCCGGGAGAATCACGATCTTCGCAATGAGCGCGCAGGGTTCGCGCGGCTACGGCGCAGACTGGCACCCGAGCCGGGCGCAGGCCGAAGTGAATGCCGCCGAGCTCACCGCGTATCTCCGCGATCTCATGGACTGGCGGTAATTTCCGGAAACGGTTCCGGCGGATGGACGCGAAGGGGGCGCTTCACAAGGAGCGTCCCCTTTTCGTGCCCGGTGGCCGCGGACGTCAGTACTGGCGTCGCAGGTTCGTCGGCAGGATGCCGAGCTCCTCGCGGTACTTGGCCACGGTGCGGCGGGCGATGGTGATGCCCTCCTTGCCGAGGATCGCCACGATCTGCTGGTCGGAAAGCGGATGGGAGGCGTCCTCTCCCTCGATGATCTTTGCAAGGCGGTCCTTGACCGAGGTGTTCGAGACGCTCTCTCCGCCTTCGCCCTTGTAGCCGGGGGTGAAGAAATACTTCATCTCGAAGAGGCCGTGCGGAGTCTGGATGTATTTGTTGGCGATGGCTCGCGAAACCGTCGTTTCGTGCACGCCCACCACATCCGCCACCTGGCTCATCGTGAGGGGCTTCAGCTTCGAGGGGCCCTGCTCGAAGAAGTCTTTCTGGAACTTCAGAATTTCGCGGGTGATGCGCTCGATCGTCTGCTGGCGCTGCTCGATGGAGGAAATGATGAATTTGCCGCTGCGGAACTTGTCTTGGATGTAATCCTTGTCCTTCTTGGCCAGAGTGCCCTTGGCCAGAAGATCCTTGTAGGCCGGGGCGAGGCGCAGGCGCGGAATGTAGTCGTTGTTCAGGACGATGACCCACTCGCCCATCTCGTCCTTGTACACCGTGACATCCGGGACGACGACGCGGTTGGCGTCCGCGCTGAAGCGCCTTCCCGGAGCGGGGTCGAGGGCAGCGATTTCCTCGATTGCCTCGGAGACCGCCTCCGCCGGGACACCCACGCGGCGGGCCAGTTCCGGAATCCGGCGCCGCAGGAGAAGCTCGTAATACTCCCGGATGATCTGCCAGGCGACACTTCCCTTCTTGCCGGTCGCCTCCAGCTGGATGAGCAGGCACTCGCGCAGCGACGCCGCGCCGATGCCCGGGGGCTCCAGCGTCTTCAAGAGGCGCGAGGCCTCCTGCACGTCGGCGAGCGGCAGACCGGAAGAGAGCGCCAGATCGGGCAGGGGAGTGGTGAGAAAACCGCTGTCGTCCAGACTCCCCACCACGTAATCAAAAGCATTGAGGACGCCGGGCGCGGCCTCCGTCAGCTTGGCCTGCCGTGTCAGTTCCTCCTGAAGCGACGATTCGCTCGTGATCGAATCGAAAAAGTGTTTGCGCCGCTCCTCGTCCTCCGCCGTGTAACTGTAGTTGCCGTTGTCCTCCGCCATCGACTCGCGGTAGTCCTCGTGCATCTGGTTGTACATCTCGAAGTCCCGGCTCCCGAGCTCCATCTCTTTTTCGTGTTCGGGCGTGGCGTCGGCCTCGCGGGGGGATTCCGCCTGCGGTTTGTCCGTGGCGGAGGCGTCGAGGCTCACCCCGTCCATCGGCAGTTCCTCCAGGGTGGGATTGGTCTGCAATTCCTCCAGCACCACATCCCGCAGCTCCAGCGCCGAGACCTGCAATATCTTCAGGCTCTGGCGCAACTGCGGCGCCAGAACGAGCGACTGGGTCTGTTTTTGAACCTGCTGGAATCCCTGCGACGGCATCTTTTGTTACGGCCCCCTCATAGTAGCACGGGCGACCCTATTTTCCCATTCTTCTTTCCTTCTTCAAGAACCTTCACCGTAAATTAGCACGATTCATGCTATGGCAGGGGCTCAAGCCCCTGCACCCGGGGATGCGCCTGCAGGCGCATCCCGATGGGGGACTTGCGTCCCCCAAGACGCTCGCTTCGCGCGCTCCCCTGCCGAAGGCGGACGAAAAACGCCGGTTCCGTACGCGAGGACGCGCCCTTCGTTGGAAAGGCGCGTCGGTGAAAAGACGGGAAGGAAAGCCGGGGACTTACGCGAAGACTTCCTCGTCCTTGAAGAAGCGCTTGATCTCCACAGCGGCGGCCTCGGGGCTGTCGGAGGCGTGGACGATGTTGAGCGACTTGTTCGTGCCCCAGTCGCCGCGGATCGTTCCGGCGGGCGCGGTGGCGGAGTTCGTGGGGCCCACGAGGTTCCGGACGCGCGCGATGACGCCGTCGCCCTTGAGGACCATTGCGATCACCGGGCGCGAGGACATGAAGCGTTCGATCTCCGGGAAGAAGGGCAGGTTTGCGATGTGGGCGTAGTGCTCGTGCAGAATCCTGCTGTCGAGCTGGATCATCTTGCAGGCGACGATTTCAAAACCGGCCTGTTCGAAGCGGCTGATCGTCGCGCCGACCTTGCGGACGGCGAAGGCGTCGGGTTTGTAGAGAATCAGTGTGCGTTCCATGCCCCTGTTTTGCGTGGGGAGAGGCCTCGAAGCAAGACTTTACAGGGACGTCTGCGCGGCAGCGTCCACCTTCGCGAGGGCCTTTTTCATGCCGAGGTCCGTCAGGATCGCCCTCAGGGCCGCCTCGTCGCGCGGGGGTTTCGCGATGCCGGAAAGATCGACGGAAAAGTCGAGGGTGGTCATCTTCAGGTTCCGGCGCAGGTTTTCGCGCTCGTTGTACACCATTTGCTGGAAGCGCTGGGGCTTGAGGTCGCCGCAGTTGGCGATCACTCCTTCCAGACTGCCGAATTGGACGAGCCACTTCGCGGCGGTCTTCGGGCCCACGCCCTCAAGGCCGGGGATGTTGTCCGCACTGTCGCCGGTCAGGGCCAGAAGGTCCGCGATCTTCGCGGGCGGGACGCCGAATTTCTCTTCCACCCCCGCCGCGTCGAGACGCCGCCAGCCCGATTCCGCGTTTGCCGTGGCGGGCGGCAGGAGTTGGAAGACGTTCGGCAGGGTCAGGCACTGGCCGAGGTCCTTGTCGGCGCTCACGATCAGGACTTCGCGCCCGGTCAGCGAGAGGGCTTTGGCGCTCGTGGCGATGAGGTCATCCGCCTCCACGCCCTCCATTTCAATCCCGCCAAGGCCCATCGCGCGCGCGAGGGATTTGATGAAAGGTATCTGGGCGCGCAGGGCGTCGGGCATCGCGGCGCGGTTGGCCTTGTAGTCCGCCCGCAGCTCCTTCTGCCGGCGCGCTCCGCCGAGGTCGAAGAAGAGAGTTGCCTCTTCCGGTTTTTCCGCGTCCAGAACGGAATGGACGATGTTCCACCAGCCGTGGATCGCCCCCGTCGGCAGGCCGTCGGCACGCGTGAGGGTGTCCGGCATCGCGTAAAAGGCGCGGAAGACGAGGTTGTAGCCGTCGATGAGGAGCGTTTTTGCCATCGCCCGCGACAATAACGAAAAAGGCGCGTGCGGCAAACTCTGCCTCGCGCGCCCTTTCCCGGAATCGGAATCCCGTTACGCCTTCTTCCCCGGGACGAGGCTCTTCGACGCGGAGGGATGCGCCGTGAAGTTCCCGGACTGCCCGGCGGCAGGTTTGATGCGGCGGGGCGCTGCGGACGAGTCGGCCTCCTCCCGGCGTTCGCCCCCGTCGATGAGGGCGAAGAGTTCCATGACATGGGCGCGCATCTCGCTCGACTGCGCGTGGAGCTCCTCGACGGTGGAGGCGTTTTCCTCGGCCTGCGCGGCGGCGGCCTGCGTCGATTTGTCGATGTTGCTCATCGCGTCGGAAATCTGGGAGACGCCGCGCTCCTGTTCCTGCCCGGCGCTGGAAATGCTGGAGATGAGCGCGCCCACCTGCTGGGTTTTGGCCGTGATCTGGCTGAAGCTTTCCGACACCCGTGTGCAGAGGGCCGCGCCGCGTTCCGCGCGCTGGACGGATTTTTCGATCTGCGTAGAGGTTTCCCGGGCGGCGTCGGCGCTGCGCTGGGCGAGGCTGCGCACCTCGTCGGCCACGACGGCGAAGCCCGCGCCCGCCTCGCCCGCGCGCGCGGCCTCGATGGCGGCGTTGAGGGCCAGAATGTTGGTCTGGAAGGCGATCTCGTCGATCGACTTGACGATCTGCGCCACCTGTTTGGAGCCCTCCTGAATCTCCTTCATGGCATCGACCAGCGCGCTCATTTCCCGCTGGCTTGCCTCGGCGGCCTGATTCGTCTCCCCGGCGAGCTGGTTCGCCTCGCGGGCATTGTCCGCGTTTGCCCGCACCATCGAGGTCAATTCCTCGCAGGAGGAACTGGTTTCCTCCACGGCGGCGGCCTGCTCGCTTGTGTTCTGAGCGAGGATGTTCGTGGATTCGTTGATCTCCTGCGCGGCCTCGGCGATCTGCGAGGCGCCGTCCTGAAGGCCTTCCGCGACGACGTGGATCGGTTTCGAGACGCCGTGGGAGATCCAGAAGAGAACCCCGAAGAGCGCCGCCGTCACGATGGTGCCGATGAAAATGCTGATATTGCGCATCTCGCGGACAGGGGCGAGCATCTCCGTCTTCGAGAGGTTGGCAATGACGCTCCATGGTGTCCCGGTCTTGCCCAGGACGATCGGCAGGGCGATGCGGAAGGCGTCGGCCTTCATCTCCGCGGAATGATTCTCCGCCTCGAAGGCGCGTCCCGCCGCGATGTCGCCGAGGTAGTTCTTCGCCCACGGTGCCTTGTCCACGAAAGGCATGCCAAGACGCGACGAATCGGGGTGAGCCGCGCAGATGCCCGTCTGCGAGACCACCGCGATGAACCCGCTTTTTCCGAGGCGGTCGGTGGTGGTAAGACTGCGGAGGGTATCCATCGAGAGGTCGATGCCCACTGCGCCCACGATGCGGCCCTCGGCGCGCATGGGGATGACGACGGAGGTCATGAGAACTTTCTTCCCCCCGGTTTCGTAAAGGAACGGCTCCAGAATGGTCTCCTTGTTGCGGCGCAGGGGCTGGACGTAATAGTCCTGCGAGGCATATCCTTCCAGCGCCTCCACGGCGACAGATCCGCCGATGCGGTTCCAGTAGGGGCAGAAACTACCTTTGGAATCGCTGTCCGGCTTGCCGACAAACTCGCTGTCCCGGTTGTCGAAGGCGCCGGGTTCGAAACACACCCAGACGCCCGTCGCGTCCGGCAGGCGTTCCAGCGTGCTTTTGAGCAGCGCATTCACCATCGGACGGGAGGGGTTTTCCTCCGAGCGCATTGAAAGGATCGAGGTGGACAATACCTGCGTCGTCTCCAGATAGCCGCCGAGGAGTCCCTCGATCCGCGCGCCCTGACTCTGCGCCGTCTCGCGCGCCGTGTTTTTCACCTGCTCAGTGAATACACGGTTGTTGCGCACGGTGATCGTGCCGACGAGAAGGCAGAGGCCGATGATTGCCGAGCCGCCGATCAAAAGGAGCATGCGTCCGCGCAGCCCGAGTTTGCGTAAATGGTTATTTAGCATAATGATACCTGCGCATACAAGCCGGCCTTCCACCGGGGGCAAGATTTTTCACTATCTCTATAAGATAATGGATTTCAAAAACTGCGCAAGTGGTGGCTCGGTTATGTAACCTCCTTTTTATCAATATTAAACGAGCTTTGGCGTGGATGTGCGAAAACTGTAAAAATGGCAGGTCGTCCCTCCGGGCGCCGTTTGACCGCCAACCACATCGGTCCTCTTTTTGCCGCCCAGGCCTTGCCAGAATCCCTCCATTCTTCTTATCCTTCCCGCACAACTCACAACCAACAAGGACTATTCCCATGCCCGGCGTCGGCAAACTGCTCAAACAAGCCCAGAAAATGCAGCGGAAAATGGAGGAGCTCACCCAGGAGCTCGCCAAAAAGGACATCGAGGTTTCCGCCGCGGGCGGCGCCGTCAAGGTCCGCATGAGTCTCCAGCAGGAGCTCAAGGGCATTGTGATCGACCCCGAGTTCCTCAAGGAGGATGCCGGGATGGTGCAGGACACCCTCACCGAGGCGGTGCGCGAGGCCCTGACCAAGAGCAAGGCCGATAGCCAGAAGGCGATGAGCGAGATCACCTCGGGCCTGTCCCTGCCGGGAATGATGTGACGGCCTCCTTCGACAGATTGCAGCAGGTGCTGCGGCGGCTGCCGGGCCTTGGATACCGCTCGGCGGAGCGCATCGCGCTCTATTTGTCCGTGGAGCACCCGGAAAAGTCCCCGGAGCTGGCGCAGGCCCTCGCGGAGGCGTCGGAAAAAATCGGGCGCTGCGCCGTCTGCGGCAACATGGCGGACAAGCCCGGCGACGGGTCGCAGCCGCTCTGCGACATTTGCGCCAATCCCGTGCGGGAGGCGTCGCTCGTGTGCGTGGTGGAGAGCGTGCCGGACTTGCTCGCCATCGAGAAATCCGGCGCGTACCGGGGTGTTTTCCACGTTCTGCACGGGCGGCTTTCCCCCGTGAAGGGCGTGGGTCCGGTCCAGCTCAACCTTGCGAGCCTTTCGGAGCGCATCGCCTCGGGAAAGGTGACGGAACTGATTCTCGCGCTTTCGAGCGATGTGGAGAGCGAGGCCACTTGCCACTACATTCAGGACGAGGTCGTGAAGGGACGAGTGAAGCTTTCGCGCATCGGCTTCGGCCTGCCGAGCGGAACCCTCATCGGCTATGCGGACGCGACGACGCTGCGGAGCGCCCTGGATTCACGCAAGGGACTCTGAACCATGACGGAAGGTCAGGAACCGCATCCAGCCTTGTGGCGCACTCTTTCCTCGCGTCCGCTCGCGGACTGCCGGGTCTTCCGCGTGGACATCGAGAAGGCCGAGAATCCGCAAACGGGGCAGTCGGGAGATTTTTCGATCATCCGCGCGCCGGACTGGGTGGTGGCCCTTGCCTCGCCGGAGCCGGGAAAATTTCTGATGGTGGAGCAGTACCGCTTCGGGTCGCACTCTCTTTCCCTCGAATTCCCCGCAGGGTGTCTTGAAAAGGGCGAGGAGATCGTGGCCGGCGCCGTGCGCGAACTGGCCGAGGAGACCGGTTACGCGCCGACGATCCCCGGTAGGGTGATCGGCAGCTTCCTGCCCAATCCCGCCCTTCAGGACAATGCCTGCCACGTGGTCCTTTTTGAAAAAGTGGAACGGACGGACGCGGCACATCCCGACGAACTGGAGGAGCTGACCCTTTCGATTCGCGGCCTTCGCGAGATCCGCGCCCTGGCGCTTTCCGGCGGCATCGTCCACGGCATGGCGCACGCGGCGCTCTTTTTCCTCGATGCGGGGGAATCGTCTTTCAAGCGTGATTGAAGACGTTCCTGCATATTTCAGTACGCAAAAAGGGCGACCGGAGAGACGGTCGCCCTTTTTGATTGATTGGGAAAGCGGAAGAGTGCGCCGGCGATGCCTGACGCAGGGAACGTTGCAAGAGAGAGTTACTTTCCTTCGAATTCGCCGAAGCAGATGATCTGGAAGCGTTCCAGCTTGAAGCCTTCCGGGAGGGTGGGCTTGAAGTCGCCGAGCTTCGGGTCGATCGTGTAAACGCGGTCCGTCTTTTCGCAGATGAAAAGATGGGGCTTCTTGTCGGACGGGGGCTGGTAGCGAGGGGCCTGGCCGGGAAGTTCCACGGGGTCGAGCTCGCCCTTTTCAACCATCGTCTTGATGTTGCGGTACACTGTGGCGATGCCGAGGTTCGGCACCTCATCGCAGGCGATCTCAAGGATTTCCTTGGGACCGACCGGACGGTTCGCCTTTTCGATCGCACGCTTGATCGCGTTGCGTTGTTTCGTCTCTCTGAAGATTTTGTTACTCATTTTCCAGACTTGGTTGTTTTGTTCTTAAGACTGATTTAGGCTAACGAAATCAAAGAATGATGCTCTAGGTATTTGTCAATCCATGTGTTAAAAAACCGGGGAAAACCACTATCATTTGAGGTCTTACCCCCAAGGATCGCTACCTGATACCAAATTGTTTCACGGCATAGATTCTTCCGTCACACATTCTCCTTACTTTTCGATTTGTCACCGGTGAGAGCTCTTCCGGGTGTTTGGTATTTCAGTGTTGCGTGTCAAAAATCTCTGAAACACATTTTTTCCACTTTGTAAACCCATCGGCGGCTTGTGGCGGAGAGAGAACCGAAAAGATCACTGTGAAATGGCTGCTGAAATATTCAAACACGGATGTATGTAACGGAACTTCAAGGAAAGTTTAAGCTTTTTTCTGTTAGAAATCTCATGATCAATCCTTAACGAACGATCGTTCAAGGACATCAATATCAGAACTTTTTTGTCCGGGCAGCCGGTGAAAGCATTACGATGGAGGGCTGGACGGGTCCGGATGTCTTCCGAAGCGGAAAACCCGCGCCTTCTACGACGCCGGTTCTGCCTGCGGGGCGTCGCCCGGGTGCTGGTAGGGCACCTCGACCAGTTCCTGCCGCTGCTGGTCCTTCTTGGCGAAGACGCGCGTGTGGCGGAAGCGCAGACCCACGAGCTGCCCTGCGGTGAGCTTCATGGCGTCCACCTCGCTGCGTGGCACCTCCGCCTCCAGCATCTCGCCGGTTTCCAAGTATTCTAGGGTCACGCGGCCCACGCTGCCCGCCGAGAACACGTGCAGGACGCGCGCCTCCAGCGTGTGGCCGGAGACATACTGGCAGATCTCGATGTCGTGCGGGCGGACGTAGAGGCTCGTCGGCTGGGTGCCGGGCTTCTTGCGACCGCGCAGGAGCAGGTTCACGTTGCCCATGAACTCGATGACGAAGGGCGAGGCCGGGTGGTCGTAAACCTCCTGCGGGCTGCCGGACTGTTCGACGCGGGCGTTGTTCATCACGACGACCTCGTCGGCCAGCTCCAGCGCCTCCTCCTGGTCGTGCGTCACAAAGACGGTCGTCAGCTTCTCCTCCTCCTGAAAGGCGCGCAGCCACTTGCGCAGTTCCTTGCGCACTTTGGCGTCCAGCGCGCCGAAGGGTTCGTCAAGAAGCAGGATTTCGGGGCGCAGGGCCACCGCGCGGGCGAGGGCCACCCTCTGGCGCTGCCCGCCGGAAAGCTGGTGCGGCATCCGGCCCTCGTAGCCGGAAAGGTGCACCTTGGCCAGAAGCTCCTCCACGCGCGCGGCCATTTCCGCCTTGCTCGGCCTCTCGGAACGCTTCGCCACCGTCATGCCGAAGGCCACGTTGTCGAAGACGTTCATGTTGCGGAAGAGCGCGTAGTGCTGGAAGACCATGCCCACCTTGCGCTTGCGGGCGGGAAGGTCCATCACGTCGCGTCCGTGGAAAAGCAGGCGCGCGCCGCAGTCCGCATCCGGGAAGTCGAGCCCCGCCATGATGCGTAGTAACGTCGTCTTGCCGCTCCCGGAAGGGCCCAGCAGCGCCACGAGCTGCCCGCTCTTCACCTCCAGCGACACGTTGTCGAGGGCGGTGGTTTTGCCGAAGTGCTTGGAAATATTCAGGGCTGCAAGACTCATGGCTGGGGACCGACAAGCGCCGGATCGCGGTGACGGGTTCTTTCGAGGACGACCTGCTGCTGGAGGCGCTGGATGCGCCATTCGAGCATCGTCTTGGCGACGAGGGTCAGAAGCGCGAGGATCGCAAGGACGCTCGCCATCGCGAAGGCCGCGACGAAGTTGTATTCGTTGTAAAGGATCTCCACGTGCAGCGGCACGGTGTTCGTCTCGCCCCGGATGTGCCCCGAGACGACGGAAACGGCGCCGAATTCGCCCATCGCGCGCGCGTTGCAGAGAAGAACGCCGTAGAGCAGCGCCCAGCGGACGTTCGGGAGCGTCACGCGCCGCAGGATCTGCCAGCCGCTGGCCCCGAGGATCACCGCCGCCTGCTCTTCCTCGCGCCCCATCGACTCCATCGCCGGGATGAGTTCTCGCGCGACGAAGGGGAAGGTGATGAAGACAGTGGCCAGCACGATTCCCGGCACGGCGAAGATGATCTGCAGGCCCAGGGAGTTCAGCATCGGTCCGAACCAGCCGTTGACGCCGAAGACCAGGATCAGAAAGAGCCCCGATATGACGGGGGAAACAGAGAAGGGAAGGTCGATGAGGGTCAGAAGAAGACTCTTTCCGCGAAAGTCATGCTTGGTGACCGCCCAGGAGGCGGCTAGGCCAAAGACAAGATTGAGCGGCACGCTGATGCCCGCGACAAGCAGGGTGAGCCAGATCGCATACCGTGCGTCAGGATTGGCAAAGGTTTCCAGCGCCGCGCCAAGACCCTTGCGAAGCGCCTCCACAAAGACGGTCGCCAGTGGCAGTACAAGCAGCACTCCAAGGAACACGAGAGCCCCGGCAATCAGAAAAACACGGCTCCAGAGCGGGTCCCTTGCGGCCCTGCTCACGCTCTTTCCCTCGTAACTGACTCCCGGATGGTGCATGTCACGCCTTCGTAGTGCCTGTGCGGCGGCTGTTCCACGCCTGAAGCAGATTGATGAAAAGAATGAAGAAGAAGGAGACGCCGAGCATGATCATGGCGATGGCCGTCGCACCGGGCAGATCGTACTGCTCGATCTGGGTCACGATGAAGAGCGGGGCGATTTCCGTCTTCATCGGCATGTTGCCCGAAATGAAGACCACCGACCCGTATTCGCCAACGCATCTGGCAAAGCTGGTCGCAAAACCCGTGAGAATCGAGGGCATCAGGACCGGCAGCACCACGCGACGGAAGGTGGTCCAGCGACCGGCGCCGAGGGTGGCGGATGCCTCCTCCAGCTCGCTGTCCATGTTTTCCAGAACCGGTTGCACCGTGCGCACGGCAAAGGGCAGGCTCACGAACATGAGGGCGATCATGATGCCGAGCGGAGCAAAGGCCACCTTGATGCCCAGTTCCGCCAGCGGCGCGCCGAGCCAGCCGCGTGGGGCATACACCGCCGTGAGGGAAATGCCCGCCACCGCCGTTGGCAGTGCGAAGGGCAGGTCGATTGCGGCGTCGATGATTTTTTTCCCGGGAAAATTGTAGCGGGTGAGAACCCAGGCGACAAGAAGCCCCGCCACGCTGTTCACGAGCGCCGCCGCCAGCGACAGGCCGAAGCTGAGCTTGAGCGCCGCAAGAACCCGCGGTCTCATGAGGATTTCCCAGAAACCGGAGGGCCCGATCTTCGCGGCTTCGACAAAGGCAGCCGAGAGCGGCAGAAGAACGATCAGCGAAAGATAGAGAACGGTGTAACCCAGCGCGATGCCGAAGCCGGGGAGCACCTTCTGATTCTTCGCTGCGGACATGGGATGCGGTGTGGGTTTGTCTTGGCGCGGAATTATGCTTTTTCCCTGTGCCTTTGGGGAGTCTTAATTTCGCAAAATGTCCGCCGGGAGAAAAAGGGCCGGAGGCGAACCCCCGGCCCCATGAAAGCCGAACCAGCCCTCCCGGCCTATTTGGACTGGTTGGTACCCACGCCCGTGGTGTAGATCCGGTCGAAGACCCCTCCGTCGGTGAAGTGGAGCTTCTGGACCTTCGCCCAGCCGCCGAACCGGTCGTCGATCGTAACCATCCGGATCTTCGGGAAGCGGGCCATGTCGCGCGCGTCAGCCATCTCGGGATGGCACGGACGGTAATAGTGGCGCGCGGCGAGGGCCTGTCCGTAGGGCGAGTAAAGGCCCGCGAGGTATTCCTGCGCCAGCTCCGCGTTGCCCTTGGCGGCGGCGTTGGCATCGACGACGGCCACCGGGGGTTCCGCCTTGATGCTCATGGGCGGGACGACGATGTCGAACTTGTCCGACCCGAATTCGTTCACGGCTAGGAAGGCCTCGTTCTCCCAGGCAAGGAGCACGTCGCCGATGCCGTTCTGCACGAAGGTGTTCGTCGAGCCCCGCGCGCCGCTGTCGAGCACCGGCACATTGTGGAAGAGCTTCACCATGTACTCCATGACCTTGTCTTCGTCGCCGTGGAACTGGTCCTCGGCCCAGGCCCAGGCCGCGAGATAGTTCCAGCGGGCGCCGCCGCTCGTCTTGGGGTTGGGCGTGATGACCGAGACGCCCGCGCGGGCGAGGTCGCCCCAGTCCGCGATGCCCTTGGGGTTCCCCTTGCGGACGAGGAAGACGATGGTGCTCGTGTACGGGCAACTGTTTTCGGGCAGGCGCTTCTGCCAGTTGGCCGGGAGTTTGCCCGTGCGTTCGGCGATGACGTCGATGTCGGCGGAAAGCGCGAGGGTCACCACGTCGGCGGGCAGGCCCTCGATGACCGAGCGCGCCTGTTTGCCGCTGCCGCCGTGCGACTGCTTCACCTCCACTTTCAGGTGTTTCTTTTCCCGCATTTGCTGGACGAACCACTGGTTGTAGTCCGCGTAGAGTTCGCGGGTGGGGTCGTAGGAGACGTTGAGGAGAACCTTGGTCTCCTGTGCGTCGCTGTTTTCGGATTTCTTCGAGCAGCCCGCCAGGAGCGCCGCGGCGGCTCCGAGGGTGGCGACCAGAGTCAGAATTTTGTTCATCGAAACACCTTGTGGTTAGAAGTCGATCTGCAGGCGCGTGGTGATCACGTCCTCCGTGGAGCGGTTCGCACCCAGTCCGCTGAAGTCGGTCCTCTCGTAATTGAGGGCCCAGAGGAGATTTTCCGTGAGGTACCACTTGGCCACGAGTCCCCACGCCATGAGCTTCTGGGCCGAGGTGGAGCTGGCGAGCTTTGTCGTGGCGTCCCCGGTGAAGAGATCCTTGTCGGCATCGAAGGCGTTGAGACGCGCGCCGAGTTCCCAAGCGCCCCAGCCGCCCTTGCCGAAGGCGAAGGGGTGGGAGGGCTTGACGCCGTTAAAGGAGGCTTCCTCGCCCGTCACCACCCAGCTTGCCTGCACGGTCCACGCGCTGTTGGAGATGTCGCGGCTCACGCCGCCGCGGGACATCTTCGAGGTGGAGACGATATACTCGGAAAGAATGCCGAGCGGGCCGTGGTAATAGTAGAACTGGGGATTGAAGCGGTTGTGTGTGCCGAGCACAATTACGCCGTTCTGGATGGAGAGGAAGGTGTTGCGCCCGCCCGTCTTGAACTTGATCGAGCGGTCGGAATTCGAGGTGTCGATCGTCGTATCGCTCACTGCCGTGCTGACGGCCACGCCCACGCCGAGGCCCGAGAGGAGCGAGTCCTTGTCCTTGGTCGCGGGTGTGAGGAAGAGGTAGGCGCCGGTCGCCAGGTCGCCGCTCGTGTTCGCGCTGTTGTTGGCCGAAGTGCTGTCGAGGGCGTCGTTCGTCACCGAGAACCCGTAGTTCACCAGTCCCTCCGCCGCCTTGCCGAGAATCTTGATGCCCAACTCGCGGCCCGGGACGAGGTTGTAGGGCGTGCCGCGCTCGATGAAGAGGAGCTTGGCGTTGGACTGGATGTTTTCAAGGCCCTTGAAGATCTGGATCTTGCCGACGTAGGCGGTGAGGTTCTTCGTCGGGGAGAGCTCGATCCACGCGTCGTCGAGAACCGTGGAGCTACCGCCGAAGTTGGGAGACACGATCCAGCGGACGGAATCGCCGATGTTGCCGCGCAAGGAAAGAATCGCCCGGCGCACGTAGAATTCGTTGTTGCCGTCCCTGGAGTCGGGGAAGAAGTGGAAATCGTTCTGGAGTCGTGGCCGAATCTGGAAGCCGAAGCCGCCGTCGGCGGTGGAAAGGGAGAAGCCCTTGCTGTTGAACTTGACGGTTGTGGCGTCGGGCGAGCTCTTTGCCGGAGCGGCGGCTGCGGGCGCCGCCGCCGTTGTGGCGGGTGCCGGAGCCGCGGCTGCCTTCGCCTGTGCGGCGGCCTCGCGGGCCTCGATGGCGTCCAACCGCTTCTGGAGCAGGACGATCTGCTCGCGCAGGGACTGAATTTCGGCGGCGTCGGAGGCCGGGTCGGCCTGTAGCGTCGCCCCGGGGAGCGCCGTGGCGAGTAGGGCGGCGGAGAAGACCGCCGTGCGAGTGTGTTTTGCCAGTTTCATCATGGGAGTGGCGTGTTTGAGGATGGAAGCTGTTTCACATTGTCCCTCGGGGAGGTGGGAGCAAGTGGCGCGGGGTGATTTCCCGGCCAAGGGAAAGTATGGTTTCCAGATCGTGAACGCGGATCACTCGGGATGCCGGTTCAAAAGCTCGGCGAGGAAACCGTCGCTCACGCTGGCGCCCGTCTGGCTCATGCCGTGGCGTGCGGCGGTGGAGGATCGCTCGCGCATGAAGTAATGCTCGGCGCCGTTGCGGCGAATCTTGCGGAGGGTCACCTCCACCACGTCGGCGAGGGTGTAGCGGTCCAGAATGCCGCTGATGGCGTTGCGCACGTCGATCATGATCATCCGCAGGCCGCAATGGTCCTCGTCCGCGCAGGAGCAGGGCTCGTAGGCGTTCTGGCTCGCGCAGGCGATCGGGGCGAGCGGGCCGTCCAGAACGCGGACGAGGTCGCCCATCTTCACGGTCTTCGGATCCTTCGCCAGAAAGTAGCCTCCGTTCTTGCCGCGCTGGGTGTCCACGAAGCCCGCCTCGCGCAGTCCGATCAGGATTTGTTCGAGGAACTTCATCGGCAGGTTGTCGGCGAAGGCCAGATCCGCCACGGATACGCGGCTGCGGCCCAGGGCTTGCGCGATGCCCAGATTGATCACTGCGCGCAGTCCGTACTCGGCTTTCTTTGTCAGTCTCACGAAACCCTACCGTATGTGTAGGATATAGAATGTCAACATTGGTTCCTTCGGAATGTTCGTTTTTTTGCGGAATCGTTCCCAGTGAAGAAAAAACGACATGATTTCGAGGACGAGAGTCGCTTGGTACGGAGAAAGCTAGAGAGGCCGTCGTAGCTGTGTTTCGCGGCGTGGTTTCTACGTCGCCAATCCGGCGATAGATAAGTTGTAATATAACATAAGTTACTGACATCCAACATCCATCAAACTATGAAGGCTCTATCAAAATGCCTCGTATCTAGGCGTGCCGCATGGCTTGTCGCCGGTGCGCTGGCCCTCGCAATGGCCTCCTCCGCCAGCGCGGAGGAAGCCGCCGCGGAGACCGTGAGCTACCTGCCGCAGGCCGTTGGCGACTACATGTGGCTGCTCCTGACCGGTTTCCTCGTGTTCTTCATGCAGGCTGGTTTCGCCATGGTCGAAACCGGTCTCACCCGCGCGAAGAACGCCTCGAACATCATGATGAAGAATCTGATGGACTTCTGTATCGGGTCCATCTGCTTCTGGGCCATCGGCTATGCTCTCATGTATGGTGCCAATGGCAACAGCTTCATCGGATGGGACAAGAACCTGCTGCTCCTAGGGAGCTTCACGCAGGGCGATCCCGCCGGCAGCGCCGGTTGGTACTTCCAGGTCGTCTTCGCCGCGACCGCCGCAACGATCGTCTCCGGCGCAATGGCCGAACGCACGCACTTCGTCGCCTACTGCTTCTACTCGGGCATCATCTCGCTCGTCCTTTATCCGACCACCGGTCACTGGATCTGGGGCGGCGGTTGGCTCTCGGCCATGGGCATGCGCGACTTCGCCGGTTCCACGGTGGTGCACTCCGTGGGCGCTTGGTGCGCTCTTGCGGGCTGCATCCTGATCGGACCGCGCATCGGCAAGTACGGCAAGGACGGCAAGGTGAACGTGATTCCCGGCCACAGTATGACGCTGGCGGCCTTGGGTGTGTTCATCCTGTGGTTCGGCTGGTACGGGTTCAACCCGGGCTCCACCCTCGTTGCGATGCCCTTCATCGGCCACATCGCTGTGACGACGACCCTCGCGGCGGCTGCCGGCGCGTGTGCCGCGATGCTCTATACTTGGCTCAAGTTCGGCAAGCCCGACCTTTCCATGACCCTCAACGGCACCCTCGCGGGCCTGGTTGCGATCACGGCGCCCTGCGCCTCGGTCTCCACGGGCAGCGCGGTCATCATCGGCCTCATCGCCGGTGTGCTGGTGGTCGCGTCCTGCCTCTTCATCGAGCACAAGCTCAAGATTGACGACCCGGTCGGCGCCATCAGCGTCCACGGCGTCAACGGCGCCTTCGGCACCCTGTCGGTCGGCCTCTTCGGCGAGCGCGCCATCGACATCAAGTACTGGAGCGACACCACCGCCATTCAGGACGGTCTCTTCATGGGCGGCGGCTTCCATCAGCTTGGCGTGCAGGCGCTGGGTGTTCTCTGCGTCTTCGCCTTCGTGATGGTTTGCGCCCTTGTCCTCTTCTACATCCTGAAGAAGACCGTGGGACTGCGCGTTCACGAGGAGGAAGAGGTTGCCGGTCTGGACCTCTCCGAACACGGCAGCGAGGCGTATCCGGACTTTATGCCCGTCAGCGGCCACAAATAACCCCAAATCACGATAGGACTCATTATGAAACTGATCATCGCCATCATCAAACCCTTCAAGCTGGAAGAGGTGAAGGAGGCGCTCTCCGAAATCGGCATCGAGGGCATGACCGTCACCGAGGTCAAGGGCTTCGGCAGGCAGAAAGGCCACACCGAAATCTACCGCGGCAGCGAGTACACGGTTGATTTCCTTCCCAAGGTGAAGGTGGAGGTCGCCGTCCACGACGACATCGTCGCCAAGGCCATCGCCACCATCTCCGAAGCTGCCAAGACTGGCAAGATCGGCGACGGCAAGGTCTTCGTCCTGCCCCTCGAACAGGCCCTGCGCATCCGCACGGGCGAACAGGGCGACGCCGTTCTCTAGGTTTTGTCCATCAAGCCTGTTGTCATCCGGGAGCCGGTTCCATTGCGGGACCGGCTCCCTTGTCTTTTGCACCGGAGAAAGGAGCGCGAATGGATTGCGAACGATCGTTTGTCGTTCATAATCCGATGTCATGGGCAGCGTTTTCGGGACACTCTTCCGCGTATCGACCTGGGGTGAGAGCCACGGAGTATCCGTCGGCGGTGTGGTGGACGGCTGTCCGCCGCGCATTCCGCTCACCCGCGAGGAAATCCAGAAGGAGCTGGACCGCCGCCGTCCCGGTCAGAGCGACATCGTCACGCCCCGCAACGAGGCGGACGAGGTGGAGATCCTCTCTGGCATCTACAACGGCCTGACGCTCGGCACCCCCATCGCCTTCGAGGTCCGGAACAAGGACCAGCGGGGCGGCGCCTACGACAACCAGAAGGACGTCTTCCGCCCCTCGCACGCGGACTTCACCTACCAGTCCAAATTCGGCATCCGTGCGGTGGAGGGTGGGGGGAGGGCCAGCGCGAGAGAGACCCTCGCCCGCGTAGCCGCCGGTGCCATCGCCCGCAAGATGCTGCAAATGGCCGCGAACGTCCGCATCGTCGCTTACGTAGAGAGGGTGCAGGACATCGCCATGCCGGAGCTGGACGAGGCACCGCTGGAGGCCGATGTGGAGGCCACGGCGGTGCGCTGCCCCCATCCGGATAGCGCCGCGCGCATGATCGAACGCATCAAGGCCGTGCGCGCCGAGGGCGACAGCGTGGGCGGCGTCATCCGCTGCCACCTGCAAAACGTCCCCGCGGGCCTGGGCGAGCCTGTCTTCGACCGTCTGGAGGCGGACCTTGCCAAGGCCATGCTTTCCATTCCCGCAACCAAGGGTTTTGAATTCGGCAGCGGCTTTGCGGGCACGCTCCTCAAGGGGAGTGAGCACAACGACATCTATATAAGCAAAGAGGGCCGGATCGGCACGGTCACAAACCGCTCCGGCGGCATTCAGGGCGGGATCAGCGACGGTGAGGAGATTTCCTTCCGCGTTGCCTTCAAGCCCACGGCCACGATCCTGCGCCGCCAGGAGACCGTGGACAGGGAGGGAAAGCCCGCGGAAATCCTCGCAAAGGGCCGCCACGACCCCTGCGTTCTGCCCCGCGCCGTCCCGATTGTCGAGGCAATGGCCGCGCTTGTTCTTGCGGATCATGCTCTTAGGAACGCAGCGCAGAACACTTTTCTGCGCCTGTAGAGGGGTGTTGCGCACTGGAAGCTGGCGGAGACATTCAAGATGAAAAGGCCGGGAAAACCGGCCTTATTCGTCGGTGCCTTCCTCAACCAATGCCGCCGAAAGGCCTTCCGGCGAAGTGATTTTCACGATTGTGAATAACATTCTGAAGCCGTAAAACGTTGCAGAATCGTAACTAATGAAATGGATGAGGAAATTTTTGGAAAAGTGCTTGCCCGAAAGTTTCCGAGTGATTGTATGGGCGACTTTCCCGCTTGCCGGGTGTTCTCTGAAAGAAGTTCCGAAGGCTTCAAACCTTCCGAAAAGAAATTAAAAAAAGATGTTGACGAGATTCGGAAAATCCTGATGATCAACGACATAGAAAGCAACGAGCGAAACGCTCACCCGGGTTTGACCCGAGGGTGTTTCAAAAGTAGCTTTCACTGTTCTTTCGGAGTTTTTCTCTCCCTTCCGGTTCACCGGAAGAAAGTTGAAAAAAGTGCTTGAAACTTCCCTCAAGAGTGATTCACTCAGGGCTCTTTCACAAAACACGCCGAAAGGCGAAGTTCTTTAACAGATTTGACAGGTGCCACCACGATGCGGTCTTAAGACCGCGGGCGGGAGCAAGGCCCTTCCCGGCGGAAGGTGCGGATTCGGCAATGCCGGTCGCACTCGCTTCCATCGCAAAGAGCCTTGTTCCGGAAGTTCCAATTCTGAGGAGTTGGACGATATTCCGGCCCATGAACCTGTGGTTCTATTGTGGCAAGGCGCTTGGCCGGTCCTTTTGCGACTGGCGCCGAAACCTTGATTCATCAAGAGTTTCCAAAAATATTTTGGAAAAACTCTTGACGAGCGAAAGGGTTTCCGGCACGATCGAAACTTTCCGCTTCATAAAGCTTCGCGCTTTGTGAAGCATCAACGGAACGTTCTTTGAAAGTTATTTTGTGCGATTGGCGAGTGGTCGCCGATCAATTCTTTAAATAACAAGAACACCTATCCGATGGTATACCTCACGGTTGCCGCGGAATAGTGTTCGATACAGTAGTCCAACGTTAAAACACTTAACGAACAGGATCCTCTGTAAAGATC
>LVBV01000043.1 GCA_001604565.1 Puniceicoccales bacterium Verruco_01
GTCGGACGATGCCGCTACTTCCATGCCACGGTTGGCGTGGCCGGTCAATGAAGCAAAAATGAAAGGAAAACCGGAACTCAGATACCGCCGCGCGGATTGAACGACTGTGGCGCGCGCGCGTCCTTCCCGGCCACCTTGTGATAGGTGCCCGTCAGCTTGTCCTTCTCATACTTGGTGAAGCCGAGTTTTTCCAGGCGCTCGTTGGCTAGGCTCGTCTTCTGCGCGGGGCCGCTGTAGCGCAGGGCCAGATTCGGCGCCACGTACACGCGGCGGAGCCTCCGCCCGGTTTCCGGATTAGCTTCCGGGTCCGGATCGTCGGCGTGACGGGTCACTTCGATCGTCTCGCCGTCCGAACCGTCCTCCAGAACCTCGCAATAGAGATAGGTGGGCATGCGTAGGGGGAATGCCGCACCAATATACGCCGATTCCCCATCAGTGCAACCGCTCCTTTTTTGGCGCATCAAAGAGGGTTGCGCGAGTTCCGCAAATCGGGCAACATGCCCTGCCATAGTCCCATGCCAAGCCAGGCGGTCGAAAATTACGTGAAGGAAATCCTCCTTGCCCAGCAGCGTCTTGGGGGCGGGTCGGTTCCGATGGGTTCGGTGGCAAAGGCGCTGGAGGTCACTCCCGGCACGGCCACGGCGATGCTGAAGAGCCTCGCGCAGGCGGGCCTTGCCGATTACGAACCCCGACACGGCGCCAGGCTGACGGAAAAGGGCCGTCAACTTGCCCTGAAGATGCTCCGCAAGCACCGCATCGTGGAGCTGTTCCTCGTGGAGGAGCTGGGACTCGACTGGTCGCAGGTGCACGTGGAGGCCGAGAGGATGGAGCACGCCGTCTCCGAGCTCGTTCTGGAGAAAATGGACGCGCGCCTAGGCCACCCGACGACCGACCCGCACGGCGACCCGATCCCGACCGCCGAGGGCGACATCGACGTGGAGCCCCTGCACACGCTGGCGGACTGCCCCTGTGAAACCGACTACCTGATCGCCCGCGTGGGCGACCAATCCGCCGAATTCCTCAACTACATGAACGATCGCGCCCTGCACCCGGGCTCGTCCATTTCGGTCGGCAGCCGGAACACAGTGGCCGACGCGGTGACGGTGGCGACAGCCGACGGCAAGAGCTTCACGATGGGCCTCAAGGCCGCCGGAAAGATCTTCGTCCGCATGCCGGACAAACCGGCGTAGCAGAGGCGGTTCAAATTCCGTGGTCGGCCAGTTCCAGCACCTGCGCGGGCGTGCATCCCTTTTCCCGCAGGACGGCGATGGAGACGGCATCGCTGCGCTTGGCGAGGCGCTCGCCCTTTGCGTCGCGGACAAGGGCGGTGTGATAAAACGCGGGGACGGGAAGTTCCAGCGCCCGGTACAAGAGGATCTGCCGCGCGGTGGAAAGGAGAAGGTCCTCCCCGCGCACGACCTCCGTCACGCCCATCGCCGAGTCATCGACGACCACCGCGAGCTCGTAACTCGGCCAGCCGTTCTTGCAGTAGATCACAAAGTCGCCGAAGTCGCGCCCGGCAACGTACTCGCGCTCCCCCGCCCTGCCGTCGCAAAACCGGACGCTCGTCCCGTATTCCACGCGCAGGCGCCAGTTGACGTTGGCACCGGGCTCCGCAACCTTCTCCACCTTTTCCGGGCGCAGGCTTTCGGGAAAGACCGGCTCGGCGTCGCCCTCGTGCGGGGCGGTCATGGCCCTTTCCACGTCTTTGCGCGTATGGAGGGAGGGGTAGATCAAGCCTTTCTCCATCAGCTTTTTCCATGCGGGCAGGTAGTGGGACTCCCTTCGCAGGCTCTGGAGGTAGGGCCCGTGGGGGCCGCCGACATCCGGGCCCTCGTCCCATGTGATGCCGAGCCAGCACAGGTCCTCCACGATGCCGTCCGCGTAATCCATCCGGCAGTGGTCCGCGTACAGGTCCTCGATCCGCAAAACGAGCTTCCCGCCCGCCTCCCGCGCCCGGCGGAAAGCGGCCATGAAGGTGCGCGCGTGGCCGATGTGCAGCGGTCCCGAGGGCGTGGGCGCAAGGCGCCCGGCGTAGGAAGAAAGTTCTCCCATGTCGTGCGTTCTAGCGGGCGCGGGCTCCCTTCGCAAGAAACGGCGCTTGCTTGTTGCACGGAGGGCGGCGCTGCGGCAGGATCGTCCCATGCCCGGCGCGAAAGTCATTTTCCGCATCCGCCTTGTCGCCTTCGCGCTGGCTTTTGTCCTCTTCTCTTGCCCCTTGCGCGCGGCGATGGCGTGGGAAAGCCTGCGCCTGACGAGCGCCGTGACGGATCAGGCGGGCGTCCTTTCCGCATCGCAGAAGGCCTCGCTTGAAAACCACCTCTCCGCGTACCAGAGGGGCAGCGGCAACGCCATCGCGGTCGTCATCCTGCGGGATCTCGACGGCGGCGACGTGGACGACGCCGCGAATCGAATCTTCGAGAAAAACGGCATCGGACAAAAGGGGAAGGACAACGGAGTCCTGATCCTCGTCGCGCTGCAGGAACGCAGGATGCGCATCGAGGTCGGCTACGGGCTGGAGGACGTGCTCACCGACGCGATCGCCAAACGCATCGTCGAGGCGGACATGGCCCCAGCCTTCCGGCAGGGCCGGTATGATGAGGGGATCGCCGCTGCGGTGACGCGCATCGAGAAAATCCTCGGCGGTGACTCAAGCGCCGTGCCGCTGTCCCGTTCCGGGAAGGCACCGCCCTTTCTCATCGTCCTTTTCATCATCGCGATCTTCATTCTCTCCCGCCTCTTCGGCGGACGCGGCCACGGACGCTCTCGCGGCATCTACATCGGTGGCGGAGGTTTTGGCGGGGGATTCGGTGGCGGTGGCTTTTCGGGCGGCGGAGGCTTCGGTGGCTTCGGTGGAGGCTCGTCCGGCGGCGGTGGGGCGAGTGGGGGCTGGTAAGACTTTGGAGGAATCACCATGTTTGGATGCAACTGCAAGATGAGTCCGGAAGCGTTCGCTCTTGAGGCGCAAAAACTCCTCGGGGAACGCCTCGCGAGCGTCGTTCTCTACGGCTCGGCGGCGTCGGGCCTGCGGGCGGACAAGGGTTCGGACTACAACCTCCTCCTCGTCCTTGCGCGGACGGACTTGGAAACCCTGACCCGGCTCTCCGATCTTTTCCGCAAATGGAGCAAGGCGGGCAATCCGGCGCCGAGAGTCTTTACGGAAGCGGGTTTAGCCGGTTCGGCGGACGTCTTCCCGATCGAGATGCTGGACCTGCTGGACGCGCACAAAATCCTCGTTGGGAAGAATGTCGTCTCCGGCATCGCCGTCTCGCGCGCGAACCTGCGCCATCAGGTGGAATTCGAACTGCGCGGCAAGCTGCTGGCCCTGCGCGGCGCGGTGATCGCTTCCGGCGGCTGCGAAAAAAAGATCGCGGCGGCGCTCGTCGCGGCGTACTCGCCGCTGGCATCCAACCTGCGCGCGGCGCTCCGCCTCTACGAGGAGAAGATTCCCCCAGAAAAGCCCGCGGCAATCGAGGCGCTCGCCCGGCATGTCGCCTTCGAGAGCGCACCCTTCGCAAAAGTCGCCGCCGCCAAGGCCGGGAAGGCGAAGATCGCGAAAAAAGAGGCCCCCGCCCTCCTCGCTCAAATCCTCACCGCGCTGGAGGCCGTCGTCGCGGCGGTGGACGCCCTTCCGTGAAACAAGATTTCCTTTTCAGAAGTCCCAATTCAAGAAAACCGGCACACATCATGAACGAAAAAAACTCCCGTCGCGGCAGTGCCGCGCAGATGCTCATCCTCTTTGTTGCGGCCAGCTTCCTCTTCGTCCTGGCCGTTGCCTTCGCCTGCCTGCACGTGTACAACAAGGTACAAGGCCTCGATGAAAACGTGAACTCCGCGTGGGCGCAGGTGGATACCGTCCTCCAGCGCCGCTTCGACCTCATCCCGAATCTCGTGGAGACGGTGAAGGGTTACGCGCGGCAGGAGCAGGGCGTTTTGACCGAGGTGACCCGCCTGCGCAGCCAGTGGGGCGAGGCAAAGACCCCCGGCGAGCGCGCGGCGGCGGGTGGCCTTCTGGAAGGTGCCCTCTCTCGCCTCATGGTCGTGGTGGAAAAGTATCCCGAGCTCAAGAGCAACGAGAATTTCCTTGCCCTCCAGAGCCAGCTGGAAGGCACGGAAAACCGCATCGCCGTGGAGCGGCGCCGCTACAACGAGGCCCTCCAGAGTTACAACACCTATGTCCGGCAGATCCCCGGCAGCTTCTTCGGCGCCCCGCGCGACGCCTACTTCAAGGCCGAGGAGAATGCAAAGACCGCGCCCAAGGTGGACTTTTCCGGCACCGGAAAGTAGCGCAAAATCCTTTTGCGGAGGTTTTCCTCTTCCCGCAAGGGCTTCTTTCCCTTAGCCTGCGTTCTCTTCCAGCCGATCAATGACTGGCAAAAGGTGAGATGGCAGAGTGGCCGATTGCGGCGGTCTTGAAAACCGCTGAGCCGGTAACGGTTCCGGGGGTTCGAATCCCTCTCTCACCGCCATTTGGCGGTTGCCGGGATGGGTTCCGGCGGGCACTGTGCTTCGTTCTGTTGCCCCGGGGGGAGCCTTGATTTATACTCCCGTGCGCCCTTGGGGCATTACGGAACCTTTCGACCATACCATGAAAACCATCCGTCGCCTCCGCCGGAAAATCCTCTGGCTTGTCGGCATTTTTGCCGCCTACACACTGGCCGGTTTCCTCGCCGCCCCGCCCATTTTGCGGCAGCAACTGGTCAAGCAGGGCACGAGTCTCCTCAAACGCCCGGTCGCCGTGGGGCAGGTGCGCCTCAATCCGCTTGCGTTTTCCGTGACGGTGCGGGACCTCCGCGTGGCTGGGCACGACGGAAACGAATTCGCCGGCTGGGACGAGCTGTACGTCAATTTTTCGCCCCTATCCTCCCTCGCCCATGTCACGTGGACGTTCGACGAGATCAAGCTCGTTCATCCCCGCTTCCGCCTTCACCGCGAGGCCGACGGCGCCTTCAACATCGCGGATCTCATCCCGCCGCCGGCGCCAAAGGATGAGAAGAAGGCCCCGGCGTCCGTGCCCGGGGTCGCCATCGCGAAGTTTGTGATGGACCACGGCGAGTTCACCTACTCCGACAATTCCCGCGACGTCCCGTTTTCCACCACGTTCGGGCCGACCTCCTTCGACCTCCTCCACTTCAGCACGCGTCCGAACAAGTCCGGCACGTACACCTTTGACGCCGTAACGGAATCGGGGGAGCACTTCGCGTGGACGGGAAGCCTCACTTTCAATCCCCTGGGATCGAGCGGCCACGTGGAGATAAAGGATCTTTTTCTCCCCAAATATTCCGTCTTCCACCGCGACTTTCACCGTCTGGACCTCTTGTCGGGCCGCCTTGACACGACCTTCGACTACTTCGTCGATCTCTCGGGCAGCGCGCCTGTCGCCCGGCTTGACCACGGCGGCGTGACCCTTGCCGATCTTCAGCTTGCCGGGCGGGGCACGAAAACCCCGATCGCAACCATCCCCGTCATCGAATTGAGCGGTCTGACCGCGGATGCCTCGAAAATGGAGGCTTCGGCCAATAGGTTCCGGATCAGCGGTGCCGACATTTCCGTAACGCGCCTTGCCGACGGCTCGATCGACTGGCTCGCCTTCCTGAGCCCGGCGCGGACCACCGCAACGGGAACTGCAACGGCACCGGCTACTCCGGCCTCGCCTTCCTTCAGCGCGGCGCTGGACTCCTTCGAGATCGAAGACGCAACCGTTCGCCTGCGCGATCTTTCCACCCCAAGGACCGTGGACATCACGATCGACGAGATCGGGCTGAAATTGTCCGGGCTCGGCACAAGACTCGACGAACCGGTGGCCATCGAGACCAGCCTCCGATGGGCGGGGACGGGGCACGTCGCCGCGAAGGGGACCATCACGCCCCTTCCGCTCGCAGCCAATCTGGACATCGACATCGCGGACATCGCCCTCCGGCCTCTGGACCCGTATCTGGCCGGTTTTGTGAACATTCTGGTGACCGGCGGAGCCGTCCGCGCGCACGGACACGTGGACTTTGCCCTCACGTCCGACGCCATGCCCGTGATCCGATGGGAAGGCGATGCGGGAGTTTCTTCGCTCGCGGTTCTCGACGGAGAGTTCTCCGAACCACTGGCCGGGTTTGCGGACCTCTCGCTCCGTCACGTCGTGGCGACGACCCGCCCCCTCGCGGTCTCGCTCGACGAAATCGCCCTCGCCCGGCCCTACGCCCGCGTGATCGTGTTTCCCGACAAGCGCATCAATCTGGCCACGATCTTGAAGAGTGCCCCGCAGGCGCAGGCGGAGCCAGCCGCAGCCCCCGCCCCGACGCCCTTCATCAGCCTCGGGAAGGTGACCATCACCGGCGGCGACTTCTCCTTCACCGACCGGTCCGGCACAGCGGTCTTCACAACAGCCTTGGAAGGTTTCGGCGGCACGATTGCCGGGATCTCCTCCGACGAGTTTAAGAAAGCGGATGTGGACCTTTCCGGCAACATCGGCATGGCAGCACTGGGCATCAAAGGCCGGATCAACCCGCTTGGGAACGACGCCTTCACGGATATCGCCATCACACTCACCGGTCTTGAGCTTCCGCCCTTCACGCCCTACTCGGGGCGCTATGCGGGTTACACCATCGACAAGGGCAAGCTCAGCCTCGACCTCGCCTACCATGTTTCGGCACGGGAACTTTCCGCGGAAAACAAGGTGGCCCTCGATCAATTCTATCTCGGCCAGAATGTCGATAGTCCCGACGCCGTCAGACTTCCGCTCAAGCTGGCCCTGGCAATTCTTCGCGACCGCAATGGCCGCATCGCGATCGACCTTCCCATACGGGGAAATCTGGACGACCCGGACTTCAAATACGGAAGGCTCGTCTGGCAAACGCTCGGCAACATTCTCGTCAAGGCCGCCACGTCGCCCTTCGACGTTCTGGGAGGTCTCTTCGGCGGTGGGCACGACCTGCGCTCCATCGACTACGCCTCCGGCTCCGCCGAATTCAGCGACGAGGCAAAGGCACGGCTTGACGGTCTGGCAAAGGCGCTCGCCGAACGTCCGGGACTGAGCCTTGAGATCGTCAGCCTGCCGCAGCCGGATCTCGACCTCGCGGGCCTACGTTCCGCGAAACTGGACGCCATTCTGAGGGCGCGCAAGGTCCGCGAACTGGCCGCCACCACATCGGAAACGATCGACCCGGCCAGGGTGGAGCTCACGCCGGAGGAGACCGCACGCCATCTCGCCGAGCTTCTCGCCGCGAGTTCAACCCTGCCTGCACCGCAGGCTGAGACACGGGCAGAAACACCCGCCACGCCAGCCGCGGTTGCAAAAGCACCGGTCCGCGCCGCGAACCGGGCGACGATTCCCGCCCGGGACAAATTCGGAAACGTCATTTTCCGACGTTTGCCCGGTCGTGCGCCGGAAGTCCGAGCGGCTGCGGCCAATGCGCCGGCCACCCCCGCTCATGCGACGCAAACCGCTTCGACCTCCGGAAGGGATGACACCGCCCAGCCGGTCCTGACCCTCGACGAACTCCGCGCCAGAGTGCTCCCGACAATCGAGGTGACGCCCGAGGAATTTTCCGCGCTGGCCGCGGAGCGCACCCGCCGGATTGAGGAATTCCTCACCTCCGGCGGATCCGTGGAACCCGCCCGCATCTTCACCTCCGGCGGCCTTCCGCCGTCCGGGACGCAGACGCCCAGGGTCGTCTTCAACCTGAAGTGACTTTCGCGGGTGACGCGCCCCCGCACTCAAAGAGAGGGTCGGTCCATGATCGTGCCGCGATGCCTGTGTTCATCGCGCAGCTTCTCCGCGAAATCAACCGCCTCTTTCGAGGCCGGATAACGCACGTCCTACAGCCGGATTTTTCCTGCGGCCACTTCTTCGAGGAAGTTGCCGTAGGCGAGGCGGACGCCTTCTTCCAGGCCGATCTTCGGCGCCCAGCCGGTGGAGCGGATGAGGCTGGAGTCGAGGAATTTGCGCGGCGTGCCGTCGGGCTTGGTCGTGTCGTGGACGATCTTCCCC
>LVBV01000044.1 GCA_001604565.1 Puniceicoccales bacterium Verruco_01
AACGGTCGTTCCAGAAATTGACAAGAAGTCTGCTCTACCCAAGAGTGGAATCAAGGCAAAGCGATGCGCGCCATGCCGTTTTTCATGGCCGCAGTCTGCTCTACCCAAGAGTGGAATCAAGGCAAAGCCAACCTCCAAGCCAGCCACCGGCTGTAATAAGTCTGCTCTACCCAAGAGTGGAATCAAGGCAAAGCGGAACAGCAGATGACAACCAGTCTCAAAGAAGTCTGCTCTACCCAAGAGTGGAATCAAGGCAAAGCGGGATAGACCTGCCCCCCGAACTCCGTTGAAGTCTGCTCTACCCAAGAGTGGAATCAAGGCAAAGCCCTTTCCCTGCGCGCCCCAGCTGGCGGACAAGTCTGCTCTACCCAAGAGTGGAATCAAGGCAAAGCCCTTCCGATGCGCTTGAAAGCGCATACCGTAGTCTGCTCTACCCAAGAGTGGAATCAAGGCAAAGCGTGCCCAGACCCTTGAAGCCGCTGTAGTTCAGTCTGCTCTACCCAAGAGTGGAATCAAGGCAAAGCCCGAACGGAGCGACGGTTATTTTGAAGTCGAGTCTGCTCTACCCAAGAGTGGAATCAAGGCAAAGCCCCGGCTTGCAGCGGCTTATGACTGACGCGAGTCTGCTCTACCCAAGAGTGGAATCAAGGCAAAGCCAGCTTGAGCTAGAACGCGAACCCGTAAAGAGTCTGCTCTACCCAAGAGTGGAATCAAGGCAAAGCAGCCTTGACGCACATGCGCTCATGCTCGTTAGTCTGCTCTACCCAAGAGTGGAATCAAGGCAAAGCTTATTGTTCGGGTACATCTATGCCGCTGGAAGTCTGCTCTACCCAAGAGTGGAATCAAGGCAAAGCTCCATACCACGATGGGCGAATGACGTCCTCAGTCTGCTCTACCCAAGAGTGGAATCAAGGCAAAGCGGCGTATGCGATCTATACAATCGCGACGATAGTCTGCTCTACCCAAGAGTGGAATCAAGGCAAAGCACTAGCTACTCAGACAGCTTTGGTGCGGCAAGTCTGCTCTACCCAAGAGTGGAATCAAGGCAAAGCGACGGGAACCTTTTTGTTTCCAACTATAGGCCACCTCGAACAACACCGGATTTCGCCGCTTCTTTTGAGTAGTCACGTCTGTTTTCGAGC
>LVBV01000010.1 GCA_001604565.1 Puniceicoccales bacterium Verruco_01
TCTTGAGGTCGCCCTTGCTTTCGGTCGCCACGCTGTAGCCGCTCAGGTAATCGATCCCCGAGATGATCGCGGCAACGCGATCCTGCAGGGCAAGAAGCTGTTCGTAGATGACGGGCATGTTCAGATTCCCTCCTCGGCGTCGCGGGTGAAGTGCCTGCGCCGCGCGCGAATACTCGGCGGCGGGGCAACAGACTGGACGGTCGGCTTGTGTTCGGGATCGTCGGGCGCTTCGACGGTGATTTCACCCTGCGCAATGCGCTCCAGAAGGCGTTCGTCCTTGTCCCATTCCTTGCGCTCGTCGTCGGAAAGTGGCAGCGCCCCGGCGGCGTTGAGGCGGCTTTGCGCCTGCCGCAGCACCATGCGAAGCGCGAGGCTTTTCAGGCTCGGCGGAATGCACGCGGCATCGGATGACAACGTCGTTCTGCCGCCTCCGGCGATTTCCATGCGGATGCGGGCGACTACCTCTGTGATGATTTCAGGTGTCGGGTCGGTCTGTCCGTCGCCGAGCGCCGCCTCGCGGAGCTGTTCGACGAGCGCGGCCGCCTTGGCCGTCACGAGGTCGGAAGAGGAAATGGAGATCCACGCCGTCATCAGTTCTGGCTCCCGTTGATGAGGTTCTTGAGATAGGCTTCGCCCGCCTCCAGAGCGGTCTGCATCCGCTCCGCCTCGGTGGGCAGGACATCCGGATTCGGGTCTTGGTGGACGCGGCCAACCAGGACGTAGTAGACCTCGCCGATGCCGTGCGGGGACGCGGGATTTGGCCGCGCGAGAATGGCGAGAATGTCGGGCTTGCGCTGGGAGGGAATCAGCTTGAGGTCGTCGAATTCCCGCGCCCGATGGCCATAGGCGGCGGGATTCACCGGGATCGTGATCGCCTTCGCTTCGCGCGGGGTGATGTCGCCGCCGTAATAACGCTGGGCGACGCCGATCGCCGTGATCGACACCTTGGCGATATCGCCGCTCACCAGTTCGGGCGGCTGGACGGATCGACGTGCCTTGCCCCAGAAGTGTGTCCGCTTGCCCCCGAGCTTGTTGGGGTCCGATTTATCCAGCTCCGTGAAATGCTTGCGCAACTCCGTTGCAACGGCCCCGCCCATAACCATGAGCACGTCCGGACGGCGGAGACCCCGCGCGAGATTGAAGATCGCGGGGAGCTTCTCCGGATCGGGAAAAGTGATCTGAACGTCGAGGTCGCTCATGCCGCTTCTCCCTTCAGTCGGAAGACGCCACCGGCGTCGAAGGTGCCCAGCCCCGTCGACTCAAGAGCCTTGCGGAGCGCGTCGTTGCCGATCTGAGGGGTCGTCTGCAGGCCGTTGTTAAGGCCCCTGTGCTCCGGTTTGACCTTCTCGGTCTTGCCCATGACACCGAGCGCGACCGCTTCGTCCCGCGAGACATCCTCGACGCCCATGCCGCTGTTGAAGTCGAACGGTTCGTAGGGCGTGCCGAAGCGGGACAGCGCCGACCATATCGGGTGATTCTTGAGCGCGACCATGCGACCGGACGAAGAGGCCGTTGCCCCCTGCATCATGGTATCCGCACGAGCCTTGTCCCACCGCGCGGGCCAAGTCTTGCGCTCGTCGTTTCTCGCCTCCACGCGCAGGAACTCCTGCGCCGGATAGGCGTCAAGGAGCGCGGGCTGCTGCGCGGCCTCGTTCCAAGCGTAGCTCTGGGCCTGCGCGACGTTCGTGTCCAGAATGAGGTTCAGCCTTCGGTCGCTCGACAGATCCTTGAGCCCGCCGCGTTCCCCCTGCGAGGGCTGATACCCCATGCCCTGGAGCGTCTGTTTGAGCTTGAGGCGCATCGTCGCGCGGTCGGTCGTTCCCTCGACGATCTGACGGACGGAGGAATACATCCCGTCCACGAGTTCCGCCTTTGTCACCCCCGCGCTGAACGCGAGCCGCTCGCGCAGCTCCGGCGACAGCTTGTTCAGAGCCCACGTGCGCAGATCCGTCGGCAGGGTCATCTTGCCGTCGAGGAATGCGAGGGCTTCGGAAGACGGGACTGGAGAGGAGAACTGCATCGTGCAGGGACCGTGCAGGCGGCGTGGAAGCCGCCTGCACGTGTTCTGTCAGGGTTTAGGCGGCCTTGGCGTTGATGCGCTTGCCAGCCTGGGTGTTTGTGACCTGCACGTCCTCGGACCAGTCCGAACCGGCCACGTCCACGCGGCCATCCTCGCGCTGGTAGAACCGGGGCTTCATCCAGGCGCTGCTCTTGCGGAAGGTCTTCATGAAGCTCGGGTCCCAGCGGGTGGGATTGTCGCTTGCCGCGAAGACGATGATGCCGTCGGCGAGCAGGAACGAATAGCTCGGGTCTTTGCCCTCGGGCTCCGTGTCCTCGACCATCGAGAACATTTCGCAGCGCGGATTGCCCATGAGGAGGTTGCCGTAATCGGCGATGGACAGGGCGTTGTAACCCTCCTGCCCCTTGCCCTTGAGCACCGTCTTGCGCACGTTCGCGTTGTTCTTGAACAGCCGCGCCGCCGTGGGGCCGAACGCGACACGGATTTCACCCATGCCGAGCGTGGCCTTGAGAACATCTTCGATCAGGGCGTCGATGATGGCGATGGGATCGACATCGGCGGAGGCGAAGTTGTAGTCCGTCCCCGCGCCGAGAGCTTCGAGCGCGGCGTTGACCACCGACCGCTCGTGCGAAAGCGAGGCGATGTCGGCAGCCAGGTCCATCGACTCCTTCGCGACTTCGATCAGGTCTTCGAGCGCGTCGGAGTCGATCTTGTCCGTAGGCACGTCGATGGCGTGATAGTTGCAGTTGTAGTTGGCGTCCTTTGCCGTGAAGGTCACCTTCGCGGCCTCGCCGCCGGGCCCGCGCTCGGTCTTCGGCACCTTGAAGCGATGCTTGGCGTCGTACTTCTTATATTTGCCGACCGGCGAGGCGACGTTGACGGTGGGGGCGAGGAAGTCGGCGCGCGCGGTGGTGCGGCTCTGGGCCGCGCCCTGGGCGTAGGCCTTCAGGGTCGGATTGCTGCTGAGAGATTCGATACTGTTCATGGTAGATTGTCTTTCGTTTGTTGATTAGGAGGCGGCGACAAGGCCCTGAGCCCGCGCGATGGCGAGGATCGCGTCGCGCAGTGCCCCGACCTCGGTACCGGTGGCACCACCGGCGGTGAACGTGAGCGCCGAGAGCGTGTCGGCGCTCTTGACGCCGACTAGACGCGGCAGCGGACGGATCAGGACGAACTGCCCGTCCACGAAGTCTTCCTCGGCGACGCCGGGAGAGAAGTAGATACCGGCGGTGCCGGGCAGCGCGCGGACCTTGCCCTTGTCGGCGGCAGCCAAAGGATCGGCGAGTGCGAGCACGTCGCCCGCGTTGCCGGTTCCCTTGGCCTTCACGCGCATCTGGTGGTGGGGCGAGAGAGGCATGATGTTGGATTCCTCGTCCGCCCCGCCGCCGTCGACGACGGCGAAAAGCGCCAGATCGGTGACGGAAGTCGGCAGGGCCGCCTTCGCACTGCTGCCGCCGTCCGTGAGCTTCACGAGACGGGCGTTGAGTTCGGAGAGGTCGTCGGCGCTGGTGACGACGATCGGGCCTCCCTTGGTGTTACTCTGTTCGTAATCCATATGAATGCAGGTTTGACTGTGGCGTGATTATTTCGCTTCGGCTGTCTCGGCCTCGGCACGGTTGAAGGCGATGCCCCAGGGGATGCCTTCCTGGCGCATGATCTCGTTGGCCCGGTTGTAGATCCTGGCGGCTCTCACATCGTCCGCCTTCCCGGCGGAAGCGATGTCAGCGCCGGTCTTCGGCGTCTTGGCCTGTTTGCGGTCGAAGATCGTGCCGGAGGGTTTGCCTTCCGAGGCACCGGTCTTGCGGAGCGCGGCCATGATCTTGAGGCCCTTGGCGCGGTCGGTCACGAGGGCCTCCCTCACGACGGCCTTCGTCTCGTCGTCGAGTTCGACGCCCGCCATGTCGCTTTCGGCGACGGTCTCGCGGAGCTGTTTTATTTCGCGGTTCGCCGTCTCGACGGTCTTCTGCATGTCGGGCACGCTGTCGCCGCTGTCAGCGGCCTTCTGAATGTCCTCGTCGCTCGCGGTTGCCGACAGGCCGAGAACCTTCAGCAGGATTGCTTTGTAGTCCATTTTCGTTCTTTCGGTTGTGGTTTTCTGGTTCCCGCCGCCAGCCGGTTCACGGTTGGAAAGCGGAGCTAAAGTTGTCAGGGCGGGCTTGTTCGTCAGGCCCGCGCCGGTGAGCCGCACGGGACGCCATTTCTCGCCGCCCGCAGGCTTGATGAGGTCGAACTCGGGCGAGATGAAGCGGTATTCGCCGCCCTCGATGTCGGACTTGCCCCGGCTGCTCAGACGAATCTGCGCGTAAAGGCCGTCCGGGCGCGCCTGCACGGCAGTGATCCATCCCGCCGCTCGCGTCTCCTTGTCCGGGTCGTGGGCAAAGTGCTCGTAATCGACGAGCAGCTCTTTCCCGAAGTTCCTGGCGAGTTCGTCGATCGCCTCGCGGTCCAGAAGCTGAATGATCGGCTTCTCCTCGCCGTCTATGTTCGCGACGCCCCGGAACTCCCCGATGGGCGCGATCTGGAACCAGCCGTCTCCCGGAGTCTTGAAGTCGCGGTTGAGAAGCTCGCAGGATAGCGTTGAAAAACGGCTGTACTGCGTTGCAAAACGATTTGTGGGGTCGGGCTGGGTCATTTCTCCATTCCTGCGGTTGAAGGCTTCTGAGGGGCGATCTTCGCCAGCTTCTCGGATGCGGCGTCGATACCATTGACTGCCGCCGTCGTGAGGATGTCTTCGAGGGCCTTGTCGGTCGCCCCGTTCGCCCGGACGGCCTTGAAGAGGTTCGGCAGTTCGGATTCGAGCTGCGCCAGTGCCTCCTGCCTCGCGGTCTCGTCGTCCGTGTCGAGTTCGTCGACCAGGGCAGCCATCCGCTCGCGCAGCGGAGCAAGATCGGACGCAAGCGCCTTCGCAAAGGCGTCCATGCTCGCCTGGCGGAACGTTTCCTGCGGGGCTGCGGGATCTGTCTTGCGATTGAAGACCGACAGGCCCTGCGACTGCGGCGGGGTCGCGGGGACTTCCGAAAGCGTGTAACCCGTCTTCTCGGAGAGTTCGGCCACGTCGATGCGGTATCCGGCCTGCGACGCCTTGAGGGCGCGGTCGAACTCGCCGTCCACGTCGGATTCCTCCTTCGCGGCCAGCTCGAAATATGCCAGCGGGATCTGATCGGGGAACAGCCGGGCGAGGGTTGGCTTGTCGAACTGCTCCTGCATGACCTCGCTGATCTCGCCCGCCTGAGCCACGGCGATTTCGTCGAAGGTCCCCTCCTGGGCGTCAGCCTGCCCGCTGTTCATTCCGGTCGATACAGTGAGCATCGTCAGTTTCCCGGAAGTGCCCGCGAGCACGGTCTGTTCGTCCTGGTAACGAATGTGCCCTTCGAAAGGCTGGATGCCGCGTGCGCTGTCGCCGACCGTCTTCACATCGCCCCCGCTCGGGAGCACGCCGCGCGAATCCCCGACGGCTTGTTCCATCATTGCCTGCCACTTGTCGCGTTCCGTCTCGGGAACGCCGGGCGGCATGACTCCAAACAGGGGCGGTATCCCGTAAACCTCGACGAAACCGTCCCAGTCCTTCTGCGACAGGCTCTTCCTCACGAAGGCAATGGCGGCGATCTCGTCCACCGGATCGTCCACCTCGCGGATGATGAAGCCGCGCGCGTCGATTGGTTCGCCGATCGTCTGTCCGCTCGTGGATAGTTCGTTGAACTGCCAGTCGCCGTAAAGCCCGTCGCGGCACCAGTGCCACTGCGGAACGGGTTCAAGCCGCACGACGCTGCCACCAGTTCCACGCACGATTTCGAGGTGGGAAAAGCCCCTGAATTCCGCCAGGGCGAGGAACGCGAGAGCCCGGCGAATGTTGCCGATCTTGTCGTATTCGGCCCGCAGCGCCCTGCGCTGGGTCTCGGCCATCGCCTTCTGCGCTTCCGGAAGATCAGCGGGAACTTTCACGTCCCAGTCAAGCTTGAGAAGAGCCGCCCGCAGCTTGCGGACGACGCCGCGCAAGGTCGCGTCTCGCTTTTCGATCTTCCGGTAAAGCCACTGGAGATCCGCGTAGGCTCCGCGCTCGCCCTCGTCCAGCATCGAGGACACCCGGCTCATTGTGAGGCCCCGCAGCGGGTTGTAGGCGCTGCGCCAGCGGTCAGCCATCCTTAGGGAGTAGAGGCTCATGCTACGGTCCGGCTCCTGCGGGCATCGCGGCGCTCAAAGCGGCGGCGCGGCGGGTGGTAGGTGGGTAGTACTGAGTTGACCGGAGCCGCTGCGGCCCGCCATGCAAGCGCGAGCGCGGTGCATCGGTCGGAGTGGCCCTCGGCGGTGTGGGGCGCGGAGTAGCTGTACTCGCCGCCCTTCACGACCTGGCGCATTTCGTGCAGGTCCTCGCGGATGGCGCGGCTGATCGGAATTCGCAGCTTAACGGGCGACTCGAAGGCCCGGCGGAGCTTCGGGAAGATCTCGCGCTTGAAGCCCGCCGAGAACGTGCAGAGTTCCAGCTTTCCGAACTTGTGCGCCTCGGGCTTCCATTCGGTGAATTCCTTGACGAGGTAGTCGCCAAGACCAATTCCGGGACCAGTGTAGTCGTAGCAGATCCGGTCCGCGCGACGGATGCGCATCCGAAGAGCTTCCTGCTGCGCCGGAGCGTCGTAACCCTTGAGAACGAGCACCTCGCGCGTGAACCACACGTCGCCGACGCACTCCAGCGTCCAACAGATCGTGGGATCGTTCGTCCTGCCAAAGTCGATGCCGCAGACAACGCGGTTCCCGCGGGCTTCAAAGAACTCATGGGAGCCGAACTCGGTGGCGTCCGCGCTCTCGGCGAGCGCGATGATGTCGTAAGGCAGGAGAACGTTGGAGTTGTCGAGGAACTCGCACATGAACTCCTGAGCGAAGCCTTCCGGATCGTCCATGCCCTCGCGGATCGCCTCGATGTCCACGGGAAGCCCGTCGCGGGCGGCGTCCTCAATCGTGACCTTGTGGACGCTCCAGCGCGTCTTGCGGCCCTCGACGGGGTTCAGAAGGTTCTCCGCGACGATCTTGAAGAACCGTCCCTGTTTGCCGTTTGGGGTCGAAATCACGCGGACCTTCTTGAGCCCGCCTCGGAGCGGGTTTGTGATGCTCGGCAGAACCGCGCGCCACGTGGCTTCATCGTCCTCAAAGAACGCGAATTCCGTGAGAAGAATGTTCGCGGAAAAACCGCGCACGGTGTCGGGGCGGCCCGGCACTGCCGTGATGCGAGAACCGTTCGGCAACACGATGCTCGCGCTCTTGAGAAGCGTTTCGGAGGCGCCTTCGCGCTCTTCGATCTCGTTTGCGATGGCAAAATTGTAACCCTCGACGAACTCCTTGCACTTGGCGAGCGTCTCAAGGCTTTGGCGCTCAGATGGCGCCCCGATCACCCAGTGATTACGCGACGTGAAAATGCTGTCCTTGACGATCTCGTCTGAGCTCGAAAAGTCCTTGCCAGTCTGGCGGCTCCAGATCCCGCACTTGAAGCGCGCTTCGTCATCCGTCCAGCGGAGCTGGTACGGGAACAGCAGGCTGCGCGGCGAGATCACCTTCGGCGCCTCGGGCATCGCGATCGCTGGACTGGATCCTTTGCGGCTCATGAGTGAATTCCGAAGATCTCCTTGAGACGGGCTTCCTTCTCGGCGGGCGAAAGCGTCGCGTTCTTGGTGGTGGACTCGGCCTCGTCGGCCTTTGCGGCCTTGGCTTCCAGCAGAGCGAGTTTCCGCTCATCATGAGCGAGTTTCCTCTCGTTCTGGTCGATCTTGCGAAGGCGAGCATGGGCCAGCACGAGATCGCCGATGTCCGGCGCGTCCGGATCGTCCTTGGATGCCTTGGCGGCTTGCAGCTCCTCGAAGATTTGCGCCTGCAAAAGGGCACTGTTCGCCTCGCCGACTTTTTCGACACCGGCAGAGGCCAAAATCGAGGCGGCCTCGTTCGTGCGGCGGAGGCGGCAGCGATCCAGTTCCGTCTGCCAGTTCGCGTTCTTCCAGGCGATGCAGCTCTGGACACTCGGGAGCTCCTCCTCAAACTCGGGGAAGAGTTCGCCGAGGCCGCGCAGGATGACCTCGCCCGTCGGATTCGACGTGCGTTCCATGAGCCAGTCCACAAGCAGCGTGCGCTGCTTGTGGTTCAGGCTCTGGTCGATCCATGTACGAGAGAGCTTCATTCTAGCCGTTCTGCTGGAGCCATGCGCGGCCCGAAATTGTGATCGTGTAAAACAGACCGAGATTCTTGTCCCGAATGCTGGTAATGAATCCCTCGCCTTCGGCCCATTTGACGCGGTCCTGCGTTTCGCTGGGGGTGGCCTTGGGCATGGTCTTCAGCCCCATGTGACGCTCAATCTGCCTTGCGCCGATCGGCGTCGAGCCCATGTCGGAAAGCAGCTCCAACAGAGCCGTAGAAAGGTAGAGTGCCCTATCGTCCATCGTGCTGTCCCTCCAAGCGTGCGAGCCCTTGCAAGAGCTCGGTAAAGCGTTTGTTCAGCCCGCGCATTTCCTCACCTTGATCTTTTTGCCAGTCCTTGATATCGGAGCGCAGGGCCGCGATTTGTTCACGCGTTTCTTCGTAGCACCGCGCGACGCTGGCCCGACGCTCGGCCTCCACGCGCTTGATTTCCGCCGCCAGCTTATCCGTTGTCTCGACCGTCGCGAAACGTTCCTCCATGGACACGTCCACCTTGCGGCGGCCAAAGATAGCCATGTAGCCAGCCGCGACGTTGATCGCGGCGGAAACGAAGAGTGCGGCTTGCCAGACGAATTCCTTGTCCGGCGGAGGGAGGTCTGCGAGGAGGTGCATCATGAGGCGGCGGGGGTGGAAGATGATTTGCGCTCGCCAATCTCGTGGCCGATGTACATCGCTACAGCGGCGGCGAGCAGCGCGGCGGCGGCGGCGCCTAGCCACGGGTAGGTGTGCGCACCGATGAGCGCCCCGCCCGCCAGTGCGGTCATGCCGCCGGGCGTCGGGTAGTGGAGGAGGGTCGCGATGAGCAGGCCCGCCAAGATGCAGGCCGCGCCGATGTAGAGGAGCGGCTGGCGCGATGCCAGTGCCGCCTTGGTCTGCTCAACCGCCGTTGTGTCCGTCACGGACGGCTGGCCGGTCGAAAGCTCGATCAGGGTGCCACTGATCGCCGGGACCGGCTCTGCGGGCGATGCCGTGGAGCCCGCCGCCTGCGGCGCTCTGGCGCGGGCCGCGATCTCGGCGCTTGCGCGCCGGAAAATAGGATCAGAAAGCGGATCGTAAACGTAGGTGATCCGCGCAGTCGCCGGGGCCTCGGCGTTCTCGGGCTGCCGGACAACCGTCCCGCCCGGCAGACGGATCTCGCCGCCACGGGGCAGGGTCGGGTGCGCGATCTGGCATCCCACGAGAGACAGCACCACCAGCGCGGCGATGAGGCAGCGGGCAAGCGGGGAACGCATGGGCGGCGGAGGGAGCATGGGCTACTTGCCGATTTTCGCGGTGAGTTCCTCGATCTGCTTTTCCATCACCGCAACTTTCGCTTCGGCGGCGGCCTGGGCGGTCTTCGCCTCCTTGGCGATCCAGCCGGAGATGCGCGGGTTTTTGCGGGCGAAAAGGATTGCCCAGATGGGGCCGACGACGGCCCAGACGAGAAGCAGGAATGTCGTGCTCATGATATTGATTTGGTGTTGAAAGTGGTGCCCGGCGGCCTAACCCCAAGCCGCCGGGCTGTTCTCCCCTAACCCTTGTGTCCTATGGCAGTACGGTCCGGAAAATTGGGAATGTCCTCGATGAGCGGCGCAAAGCAGGAATTCCTCACCTCCTCGGGGCCGAGCAGGAGCTCCTCGCCGTTCTCGAACTTGATGAAGATGCTCCCCGTCGCGCCCATCGAGCGGGCGTAAAGCACTTTGTCGAGATTGATGGCCAGCCTCGGATAGAGGCGCAGGCTGAGGCTGATAATGGTTGGTTCGTTCATAGGTACGCTCCTGGCTGCTCCCGCAGTCCCCGCTTCGGCCCTCTGAGCACGGGACGCTGGAGCGCATCCCCCAGCTCGCGGGCGAGTTCGGTTGACATGGCCACGTCGATCGCGCGACCGGCGTCGAGGGCGAGGCGGATCACTCGCTCATCCTCGCCCCGCGCGCGGCGGAGGTAGCCGAGCGAGAATCCCAGGGCATGGAAGCAGACCGGGTGCGCCGCCGGTTTCCCTCCGGCGTCCTCGATCGCTCTTGCAGCCTGGTATTGACTCCCGGTCGCCATGTGGGCACGAGAATATCAGGTCTGAAACGAGTCAGCAAACGACCTGCGGGACCTGCGCGTTCTGCTCGAACTGCGCGTTCTGCGGGGGCTTTTTTACATTTCGAGCCGCCCCGTCAGGGCACAAAAAAGCCCGCCGAAGGCGGGCGAGAGGCAAGGCGATGGTGCGGATTATCCGGCGAAGAAGTGATTGTACACAAAACAGAATGCGCCAAAGCCAAAGATAAAGATCACCAATAGTATCTGCCATTTTGGCGTCCCCTCGGTGGCTTGATTGAAGGCATCCGCTTTCCACATGTAACTCTTCGTGCATCCACAATGCGGGCAAACCTTGGCCGTATGGCTTATCTCTTTGTGGCAATCTGGGCAATAGACGATCATGTGATTGAGTTATATCCTGTGCTTGGCGGGGGGGTGCTCAAGAACAAACCTCTCAGCTTTCAAAATCGTCTTCGTCGTCTTCTGCGGTGTCTTGAGCCAGATCACGCCAGAAAGCGGCGTCATCAAGGAGTTCGCGGGCCATAGCCTGCATTTGCTGCGCGGTTACCTCCAGTTTTTCGGCACGCTCCTCAAACTCTTTCGCTTTCGCCAGTCGGATCGCCTTGCCCTTCCCCTTGAGTCGTTGGGAGATCGGAATGTACCCCGATTTGGGCTGTAAGGCGACCGGAACTACCGGTTCTATTTGAGGTTGCAGGTCCAGATCATCGTCGAGCAAAACTTCCAAAGGGATACAGAACAATTGAGCCAATTCCACGGCTTTTTTGCGATGGGGTTTCGCTCCTGACAGCCATCCTCCTACGGCACGATGCGTGACTCCAAGTGCTTTTCCTAAAGCATCTTGCGTAAGTCCTCTTCCCCTCATGAGGGCATCAAGTTTTTCGCCGAATGTCATAACTTCCAGAAATTTCCGAAAACTACCGAAATCGCTTGACGGATTGGTAGTTTGGAAGTTTCATAAGGTCATGCTTACAGGAAATGTATCCGGTAACAAACCGAAAATCCACTCGCGGGCCAAGATACCCGGCATTGCGGAGACGGCGAGGCGGATGGGCCGGACCGAAGGACACGTCTATCTGGTCCTCTCCGGGAAGCGCGTCCTCGACTGCGCGCCCGAATACCGGCGCGTTCATGCCGAGGTGCTCCGCGACGCGGGTTTCGTCCCTTCCAAGCCTCTTTCGCGCAACTCCAAAAACAAAAAGGCCTCCAGCGGCACGAACCGCTGAAGGCCAAAAAGGAAAAACAAGAACATGGACAACAAGACCTCATCCATCGCGGAAGTCAATTCCGCTTTTCTCATGACCGCCCTTTTCGAGGGGCACCTCATTCGCGCCGTCGGCTCTGTCGACGCGCCGCGTTTTCTCACCAAGGAAATCTGCGAGGCGACCGGAATCAACAAGCACCACGACGCATTGAATCGCCTTCCCGACTGGGCCAAAGGGGGTCCAGTGAAAGTGGACCCCCTCGAAGGGCGTTCTGGCGGTTCGCAGGAGATGTCCACGCTGACCGAAGCTGGCGTATATTTTCTTCTGATGCGTTCGAACAAGCCGGAGGCGGAACGCTTCCAGCGCTGGCTCTGCACGGAAGTCCTCCCGCAGATTCGCAAGCAGGGCTTCTACGTGGCGCACGGGATGGACCCGCGCCTCGTGCAGGTGCGTCAGGGCCGGGCGCTCCTCGCCAAGGCCGCGCAGATGCGCGCCGAGGCTGAGGAGATCGAACAGGAGGCCCGCGCGCTTCTGAACCTCAACGACACCAGTTCGGCCCGCGACCTGATGGCGGCTTTCGGCCAGCCGACGAGCGGCCCGGACTTCATGCGCGCGGCGCGCAAGCTCTACACCTCCGCGAAGGCGCAGGGCGTGCCCGTGGGCCTCGACGCCCACGGCAAGAGCGCCTACCCGCGAGACTGGGCCGTGCCGGTCCTCGGCCTCAATCAGCTTACGATGCTGGGCAACAACTAGCCTCCATGATCACGACCGACCAAGCATTTTTCGACCTCCTACTGCCGCAGGGTGAGACCTTCACCCCTGCGCAGCTTGGGGCCGCGCTTGGCCGGTCGGATTCTTACATCCGGGACCAGATTGACGCAGGGCACCTCGCCGCGATCCGCGCCGCCGGACGCGTCCCTCGCGATGGCGAGCGCCGCAAGCGCGACGACGCGAACGCGAGTTATCTCATCATTCGCCGCGACGCTCTCCTTTGGCTCTGCGAGGGGTACACGCAGACGCCGCAGGACTTCCAAAACCGCCTGCAGAACGTGATCGACCGGCTCCCCAAGCCCATGCGCCTCCAGCTGCTGGCATACCTTTCCAGGAGGGTCCACGCATGAGCCAGATCATCGACCAGATCGACGACATGATCGTGTCGCTCGCCGCCGCATATGAGGGGTGTCATCCGATTTTAAGGGACCTCATTTCCGAAGCCGGAATTAGTCTCGTCCGTGTTCGAGAGCGTCTAGCCGCGCGCGATGCGAATCAGTCTCCTCGCGAAGTATCCGCAGGCGTTCATCAGCTGACGCCAACTCAAGCCGAAGTCGAAACGCTTCCAGCGATCGCTCCCTTTCCAGCGCCCTCAACCTCCACTGTAACTGCGCCACTTGACGCTCCAACTCGGTGACTCGATCCATGCGCACAAACCCACCAGAAGCCGCCGTCGTGGCAACCATTTACCGCCTATGGGAACGTTCTCACTGCGCCAGGACATGGAATACCCTGGGCGATGTGCTGGCCATCCTCGCGCGGCGCTGGGGCGGCTGGCAGGAGGTTCACCAGTTCTGCGCGGACTACCTTTCGGTCATCCCGATCCACCACATCGCGGCGGCCTACGCCGACCAGCAAGGTCGCGAACTGCGGAAGCTCATCCACCTCAACTGAAAAACACTATGAACACACCCCGCGAACTAATTGCAAATCTACTCAATCAATTCGGCATCTCGAATAGTGATTCCAGCTTCGTGACCGAATCGAGTCCCACGCAAATGAGGGCTACGGCATCTGGTGTCGACCCCGTGGAGAATCTTGGGACTGCGAGCAATCCCGAGCTCTTTCCCGAATGCATGCCCTGCATCGTCATAACGACCAAATCGTAGAGCACCATCGATGACCAATCCTGCCTGATCGGCGGAAAACGATCCAACCTTAATCCGACCATAAGACGATGAATATCATCACGTTTAGTAACACAGAGAACGACGAGATACCGAGGTCCGTCTTCCGCTCTGACGGCACTGAACCTGATTCCGGTTTCCTCGGAGATGGCCTGCTTTCTCAGGTCTTCAAGCGTCTGCCCTTTGAACTTCTCGAACTCCAGCATCAGCTCGTCGACCGGGTCTTTCATGATCTTCGCATTATAAGCTGCGGCTTGGTTTCTGCAAACTGATTCCCGTCATTTTTCAATACCCATGAATAACGATTGCAAAGCCGTTTCCGGAGCGATGAATATCTCGCTGGCCGAGATCAACAACGACCGTCGGACGCAGCTTCGCGTCGCCTCGGACGGCGACCAGATTGACAATCTCGTCGCCGCGATGCGCGCGGGAGTGGCCCTGCCGCCGATCGACATCTTTGCGGCGGGCGACGGGACTTTCTACATTGCGGACGGCTGGCACCGCTTCATGGCCGCCGCCGAGATCGCCCGTGGCGACCTCACAAAGACCATCTCTGCCACGCTCCACGACGGAGGCTTCGCCGAGGCCCTCAAGTTCGCCCTTGGCGCCAACGCGGCCCACGGATTGAGGCGGACCAACAAGGACAAGCGGCACTGTGTCGAGGTGGCCTGCGAGCAGTTTTCGGAGCTCTCCAACCGGGCCATCGCTGAGTTGTGCAAGGTGAGCTATCAGATGGTCAACGACCATCGTCCCGAGGTGACAAATTCTGTCACCTGCCGGACAGGGCGCGACGGGAAATCCTACCATCCGAAGGCCCCGCAGCCATCTTCTCAGCTCGATTTCTTTGGCATTCTCGACCGCGATTTTGCCCCCGTCGTGGACGGTGTGAAAACCGTTCTCAAGCTGCCGGTCTGGCTCGATACGACAATCCCGGACACGGAAAAGCTGGAGGGACTGAGCGCGATGCGCAAGCGGCTCAGGGACCTCGACGCGGAAATCGAGGACTACGAGCGGAAAATCAAGGCGGGCGAAGGCGCGACGCTGCCCGCGCTTGACCCGAAGCTCTTCAAAGGGGGGGCGGAATAATGTCCGAAACCGCTCTCGCAGTCCAGCCGTCCAGCGCCGCGCAGATCCTGCGCGCCGACACGCCCGCAGTCCTGAGCCTCGCAGCCAAGCGGGATCGCGAGGATGTGCTGGCAAAGGTGGAAGCGATGGCGGTGATCGAGGAGCTCGTCACGAGCGGACTTGGCATCATGACGGCGCTCGGCGAGGTGGCGAAGCGTTACGTGGGTCGCAGGGGATTCTCCGCAGGGTCGCTGGGGCGGATGTATCGTCTCTGGATCAACGGAGGGCGCAAGACCGACGCGGCAGGGCGGCCCGTGGGAGAGATGTACGCACCTCGGGACTGGCGGATGTTCGTCCCGGCCTATACCAACGGCGCTACCGAGGCTGCGCTGGACAATCCCGCCTTCCGGACGCACGTCCAGCGGCTTTGGGCGGAGACGTGCCGCGAGGATGCGACCGGAAACGCCGTCCAGCGGAGGCTGCTCGATGATTGGTTTGGCGGGAAGAACATCCCCGGATACGGGACCATCTTCTCGTGGCTCGCCAATCAGGGACGGGGCCTTCCGCAGGGCAGAGTCCGCCGCTCCAGTGACTATCCGGACGGCTGGTCCGTTACCAACCTGCGACGGATGCTGCCGCAGAGCCGCGCCAAGCGGGCCCTCGTGCAGCACGGCGAGCACGCCGCGCACGATTTCTGGGGCGATCAGCTTCTGCGCGATCGCTCGAAGCTCATGCCGTTCGAGCTCATCACGATGGACGACGTGCGGCTCGACATCCTGTGCGTCATGGAACTGCCCGGAAAAAAGGCCCAGGTGGTCTATCCGGAGGCTGTGTTCGCGATCGACGTGGCAACCGGGCTCATCCTCGCAAAGGGCATTGTGGGCCACTACGAGCGCGAGACGGACGGTGACGGCGGCAAGGCCGGTACCAAGAGGGGTATCCAGCAGGCCGACACCCGCTTTCTCCTGCAGAGCGTCATGGAGCGCTTTGGTCTGCCGATGGACTGGCAGATGCACGTCCTCCTGGAGAACGCATCCGCGAGCTTGTCCACGACGGACATGCACCTTTTCGAGCGCCTCACTGGCGCTTGCATGGACAATACCGGGCTCGTCCACCGCCGCCTTCTCAAGAGCGGCTGGCTGGAACAGGGCGGCCAGCCGTGGGCGAAGGGCTGGATCGAGAGCTACTTCCGGCTCCTGCACACCACAACGAATCACCTACCCGGCGCCGTGGGCCGCCGCTACGATCTCACCCCCGGAGACGCCGATGACAAGGCCCGCTACGCGCTCACCGTCTGCCGGAAGGCCCTCGCCCAGGGGAAGAGCATCGAGGACCTTCAACTTCCGCTCCTTACTCTCGACCAGTACCACGAGCTCCTCGATGAGTACGTCACCCGCCTCAATTGGCGCACCGAGCACAGCTTGCAGGGCTTCGGGCGCGTCCACGAAGTGGAGCTGAACCCCGGCGAATGGGTGAGCTGCGACGATCCGCGCGCCGTGCTCATGATCCATGAAGGCGCAATGCTTGCGAGCCGCATGGAGGCCCCCGCTGAGCGCTTCCGTCGCCTCATGCGCGGCCACCGGATGCAGGCTGTTCATCCTCACCAGATGTTGCCGCTCGCAATGGAAAAGCGTCCGGTCTCCGTCCGCGCGGGGAAGGTTACAATCACGCGCTCGGGCCGCGACAACCTCATCTTTTTTGACCCCTCCAGCGCGAATCAGCTAGATGATTTCGACGGCCTGGACAAGGCGCTGATCGGCTTTCTCGCCGCGGACGAGAGCCAGATCCATCTTTTCACGAACGACGACAATCTGACCTACGTCTGCAGCCCGCGCGCGATTCAGCGCGTGGACATCCGAGACACCGACGCGATCCTGTGCCGCGCGGGAGAGGTGGACCGCTCCCGTGACCGCATTCGCGACGATGTGGCCGAGCTTCTCGCCCCACGCGAAGAGGCGCTGCGCACCATGCGCGAGCACAACGAGCGCGTCCTCGCCGACAGGCTCGACGTTGCCGACGCCATTTCCGCCGCCGAGGCCCGGACTCCCGCACGGGCCACCAAGGACGATGCTGCGAGGCGCAAGGCAGAGCAGGCCGCGCGCTGGGAGCGTCAGGCGCGGTTGGCGCGGGCGGCGATCACCGGCGAATAAACCATTTCTAACCCACTGATACCCTATGGCAAAACTGAACCAGAAAACGATAGATGATGTCGCTCTGACGCTACCGGAAGACTTGCGCGAGCACTTTCAGTGGCTCTGGGGCTACATGACCCAGATCTGCGGCGGGAGCCGCACCCGTCTGGCCGCGCGGCTCGCCCACGTCGGCCATTCGTATGACCAGAGCTCGATCTTCAAATTTTTCACCGGTCAGCTCATCAACCCGAAGACCGGACAGCTCGGTGCAAAGCAGGCGCAGAACTGGGCGGAGGCGATTCAGGCTCTCCGCGATGCGGAAAAGGGGCCGTTGGACGGTCGGGGAATTCCGCCGGTTGAAACCGAGGTGGTCCGACTCATCTGCGATGCGATTTCGGCGATCGCGCGACCCGAGCGCGTCTGCCGGTGGCTCATCATCTCCGGCGATACCGGACGCCAGAAGTCCTACGGAATTGGTTGGTACAGGGCTGAAAACAACCACTCAAACACCATCATGTTCGAGGCGCCCGAAAAGCCGTCCCCGAATTACCTCGCGGCGGAGATGTCCAGCGCCTGCTGCGGACTTTCGACCAAGGCCTACTACGAGCGTATCGCCAACATCCGCGCGAACCTGAACTCGACGAAAATCTTGATCATCGACAACGCCCAGCGCCTCTACAACCCGAACTCGGGGGACCGTCAGGACTGCTTCTCGCTCTTGCAGAAGTTGCAGGACGAAATCGGGTTCGCCGTGGTGTTGGTCTTCGTCCGTAACGTCTGGTCGGACGGCAGCCGCACGGTCAAGGTGGACTTCGTGGAGGAGATGCTCCACGGGAAGGCCCGCGGCTTTTTCAGCCAGTTCATCGGGCGGATCGGCGGTGCCGAGAACGTCCTTTATCTCCCGGACGAGACGAGCGACGCGGACCTGATCTCCTTCGCCCGCGCGGTCGGCATGGCCGAGGCCGCCGCTAAGATCTGTCTGCCGCTTCTTCGCTGGCTGGACCGCTCGACCGGCAACATACGCGTCCTCCTCCAGACCCTCCAGACCGCCGCCGATGTGGCCCGGCTGGAGAAGCGGGTCGAGGTCCGCGCGTCGGATCTCTGCAACGTCGTCACAATGGACAAGCTCGACAGCAAGGAGCGCGACCGGCTCTGCGCCATAATCGACCGAATCCGCAACCAGGAGGCCGCGTAACATGACACCTGAAGAATTCATCTGCGAGTATCTTGATCTGGACTCGCGCATCGGCGTCCAGCGGACGCTCGTCGAGACCGTCCGGCAGCAGCTGGACGATCTGGAGGCCGCGCAGGCTGACCTATCCACCGCCCACCTGGCCGACCTTACCCCGCTGCGTGATGGGCAGGCCATCGAGCTGGCGACCCGCGACGGCTCCGGCCACTACGACTGGAGCCTGCCCGTGATGCCTCTTGTGATCGGGGAGGTGGTACAGGCCGATGTGGCCGACCCTGACGACGACTTCGCCAGTGACATCAGCCAGTCAGAACGGCGCAATCCTCCAATCCTCATCACAGTCTGGGCCAGCGCGGTCCCCGGCGAGGGCGATCCGCTCGTCCTCGCGCCCCAGCCCGGAACGCAGTGGCGCTACCCGGAGGCCGCTTGCGCCGCCACGGTCGGCGGCGGGAAGGAGGTGCGGTCATGATCACTACATCCTGCATCCTCGGAATTCTCGGCCTCTTGGCCCTCTGGAAGACCTGCCGCCGGGCCGTCCCGCGCGAGGCGGCGATCATCCGCCAGCTCCCCAACGGGAATTGGTGCGTGGACTTCCCTGATGGATACACCGCCGGGGAATTCCCCACAGCGGAAGACGCGCGCCGCTGTGCGCAATGGAACGGCTACGAGCCCGTCGGCGGAGAGGAGGAAAAGGAGAACCATGCCTAGCCTCAACTTCACCATGTTCATCGATCAGATCGAGGACGGCCGCAAGACCCAGACGATCCGGGCGCTGCGCAAGCACCCCATCAAAGCGGGGGATCGGCTGCACCTCTTCACGGGGTTGCGCCGTCCCGGCGCCCGGCGCCTGAGTCCGCTGGAAGGCGTGATCTGCACAGGGGTCTATAGCCTCATCATGACGCGCTGGTCGGATCGGATCGTCTGCGATGGTATCCCGCGCGGCGAGACCATCGAGAGCGTCGCCACCAGAGACGGATTCGACCATCTAGTCAGTTTCTCCGATTTTTTCGTCCCGAATAATGGAGACATCTTCACCGGCCAGCTCATCCGCTGGAAGCACTGGAGCGAGCCCGTGGACGCCCGCGATCCACGCATTTGGCTGCCAAGACAGGAGGCCGGAAAATGAGCGAAAACTTCCCACTCGATGGTATCCTTTCGGACGCCGAAAAGCTCGCCTTGGTGCCTCACCTCATTGAGGGCATCCTCGCGGCGGAAGGGCTCGTCGCGGACCCCGAGGCCGCTAGGGCCAAGGGCTACTTCCGCGACGCGGCCAGAAGGGTCTATGACGCCGCCGACGCCGTCCGCGCGGCGGTGCGCAACGCGGAGCGGAGAGCCCCGAAAGGAGCCCGCCGATGATCACCACGATCCGCTCGCTCGACGACCTGATTGTCGAGGCCGCCCAGGCGCTCCGCAAGGACCCCGTCCGACTCCTGAGCCGCCACCGCGACTGGGAGACACACCGCGCCCGGCTCCTCGTCTGGGCGGTCCTACACTGCGACGGCTACAGCCGTGCCGCGATAGCCGGGACATTCCGGAGAGACTGCACGACGGTCCGCTTCGGAGAGCGGCAGTGGGAGAATCAGCTTCGCTACGACAAACGCTTTCGCCGCGATCTCTCCAGCCTGCTTGAGGCTCTGCATATCGAGCCATCCGCCGAAATCCGCGCTCATTTTCGCACGCTCACCATTCACCACAGCCACTCATGACACGCCTAAAACCAGAACAGATTAACACGCTCGACGAGTTCACTTCTCACGTCGATTCCGCCGCTAAAATCGCGGCTCGCATCAAGGAGCTGGAGGCTCAGCGCGACCAGCGAATTCACGAGATCCAGGCGCCCGCGAACGCGGAGCTGTCTGAGCTCCAGTCCGAGCTCGACAAGCACCTCGCCCTGGCGCAGCCCTACGCTGAGCGGCACCGCCCGGTGCTCCTGGGCAAGCGCAAGAGCGCCAGCACGCTGCTGGCCATCTACGGTTTCAGGCAGCAGACGAGCCTCAAGATTGAGGATGCGGACAAGCTCATCGACGAACTCGACCGGCTGGGTCGCCGCAGCCTTCTGACGGTCAAAACGAGTCTCGACAAGCCCGCGATTCGGAAAGCCATCGCCGATGGTGAGACTTTCGACGGTGCGGCGCTGGTCTCGACCGACATTTTCTTCGTCGAACCCAAAACGGACCGCGCCGAACTCGCGGGAGAATAGGAGCGCCATGGACAAAATCCTCTACATCATCCGGGGCCTTCCGGGCTCCGGAAAATCCACGCTGGCGAAAGTCCTGGAAAACGCGGAATCCTGCTCTCACCACGGGGCTTACACCGACTCCGAATCCGCCCAGTGTCCACGACGTGCTCCCGGCGGATATGGACTACATGCGTCAGGAGATGGAGCACGGGCTTGAGGTGACCTTCTAATCTACTGCTAAGAACCGGAAAATTATAAGATACCATGAGCCATCTCGGAAATCACCGCACGAATGCATCCCGGTCTGCCGCGAACAAAGCGAGAGCCGAGCTGGATCGGCTTGCCCACCAGATCAAGAAGGCCAAGGAAAATCATGACGACGCGACAGCCGCCAAGCTCCAGCGCGAGCGCGATTATCTAATGCTCAACACCCTCTGCTGATATGCTCTCAAAAGCCCAGAACACGCTCTATTTCCGCGAGTGGGGAGCCACCAAGCGCGCCCTTGTTGCCGCCGGTCGGACCCCTGCGGCTGCCGAAGCCCTACGCCACGAGCTGCATGAGCGAGTTCTTGGCTACGACAAGTCCCACGTTCGCCTAACCAACGCCGAGTTTGACGCGATCCTCGGGGCCTTCCGCGCCCTGAGCCGAGCGGACGACGTGGAGGCGCAGATCCGCCAGCTTGAGCAGCCGATCATCCGCGCTCGCCGGGTGGTCATGGAGCTCCAAAGCGAGATGGGCCTGAGCGACGGCTACATCGACGGCGCCTGCCGAAATATCGTCCACCGCGTGTTCCAGGACTGCACGGTGCAGGACCTGACGCAAAAGATCATCCCTGCGCTCACCTACCACCGCAACCGCCTCGCGCGGCGGGCTGTGGAGGCTGCGCAGGCCGCCACGGAAGGGGACCCGTTCTGATGCCAGCCGCCGCCCAGCTCGACCTCGATTTCGACCGTCCGACCCGGCCAGTCGAGGGTGACGCGCGGGTGGACGAGCTGATCCGCCTGCTCGCCGATCGAGGCTGGACGACGGGCCGGGAAATCCGGATCGCCCAAGGCTGGGACGAGCGCACAATCCGCGCCCTTGCGGCGGCCAGCGACGGCCAGATTCTGAGTGGGCAACAGGGCTACAAGCTGACCCGCCAGGCGACCCCCGAGGAGATGCAGCACGCCACGAGTTGGCTGGAGTCTCAAGCTAAGGAGATGTCCCAGCGCGCGGGAGCGATTCGCCGCCGATGGCACGCAGCGCGATGAGCTACACTCTCCATCAGGATGACTGCGTCTCCGGGATGCGCAGGATGGAGGCGGGCAGTGTGGACGTCGTCGTCACCTCGCCGCCGTACAACCTCGGCATCGCGTATTCGTCCTACAAGGACACCGTCTCGCGCAAAAAATACCTCGCGTGGTGCCGCGTCTGGATGAACGAGAGCCTGCGGGTGCTTTCCGAGAACGGTTCGTTTTTCCTCAACGTCGGCGCCTCGCCGAAGGAGCCCTTGTTCCCGCACCAGATGGCGCTTCTTGCCTGCGAGTGCGGCTGGAAGCTTCAGAACACGTTCCACTGGGTGAAGTCGATCAGCGTGCCGGACCCGAAGGGAGAAGACGGCGACTTCGTCTCCGTCGGCCACTTCAAGCCGATCAACTCGAAGCGGTTCGTGAACGACTGCCACGAATACGTCTTTCACCTCACGAAGACCGGCGCCGTGCCGCTGGAGCGCCTCGCGCTGGGGGTGCCGTATCAGGACAAGAGCAACATCGCGCGCTGGGGGCACACAGGCGGGAGAGACAAACGCTGCCGGGGAAACGTCTGGTTCGTCCCCTACGAGACGATCCAGCGCCGCGCGACCGACCGCCCCCATCCCGCCACCTTCCCGGTGGAGCTCGCCCGCAACTGCCTGAAGATCGCAGGGGCAAACGCCCAAACGCGCGTGATGGACCCCTTCCTCGGCATCGGCTCCTCCGCCCTCGCGGCCTACTTTGAAGGCGTCCACAGCTTCACGGGCTACGACATCGACGCCCAGTACGTCGCCGTGGCGAAGGCGCGCTTGGCGGAGAAAACCACAGGTGGATTGGAGGGTTTTTCACGCGGTTGAATCGGTTTTTCAATCCCATGGAAATCACCTTGCAAAGCCTTGGATCATTTTCTAAACCTCCGGTATTCCGCCTGTTTTCTCCTGAAATTTCACAAACCTCATCGAGGAGTGGTGCGAAGCCCCGGAACCCGCATGATTCAGGCTTTTTCAGGCTAATGCAGGGTATTTCAGGGATTTTCTAAACCTGACGGTTCTCTTCA
>LVBV01000045.1 GCA_001604565.1 Puniceicoccales bacterium Verruco_01
GAAAGGAGGTTCATCATCGCCTCGGCAAACGCCGCTTCCTCGTCAGTCACATAGACGACGGGGGCGGTCTCGGCCTTCTTTTCGGCAAGCATTTCGAGGCGTCCAATGCCGTTCACCACGGTGCCGTCACGGCGGCAGATGATGGGCATCAGGATGCCGTGGCGGTGCAGCGTGCGGGCGAGGTTCCGCGCATACTGGAGCCAGCGGCCCGAGTTCGTGCGGCAGAGGTCGCGGACGGGCACCATACTGGGGCGCACGCAGCGGTAGAACTCCGGCGAGCCGACGGCCTTGTCGGGGATCGCGGCGGCAAGGGTCTGCACGTCGAGCGCGGCAAGTTCCCGCGTCGCCTTCTCGGGCGTGCTGTTCCAGTCGAAGTCGTTCGTGGCGCGGTTGAAGACAATGTTCAGGGCCTTGCGCTGGGCGAGGTCCATCGCCTTCGTGCGGAAGACTGGGATCTCCGATGCTCCCATGCGCGAGGCCACGAGGTGCCGCTGGTGGCCGGAGAGAATTTCGCCGTTACTATCCGCGTAGATCGGGGCGAGAAAGCCGAGCTTGCGCAGCGACAGTTCGATCAAGTCGAGCCGCGCGGCATCGGCACTGCGAGGGTTGTAAGCTGATGGCGTGACGGCGGAAATGGGTTCGAGCGTGATCATATGCCGAGGCGGTTCTTGAGTTCCTTGGTGACGGACTCCTTGTCGAAGCCCACGGCCTGTTTTACGCTGTCAATCCACGTGAGGTATTCCGCCTGCGTCAGCTTGAAGCGGTAAAGGCCGAGCGCGATTGTCACGTCGCCCTTGCCGAGATCCTCGTCGGCGGATTCGGTCTCACCATCTTCTCCAGCGTCCTCCCCGACCTGCCCGAGCAGACTTTCAAGGTCGCTGTCCTCGAAGCCGGTCAAGAGCGTGTCGAAGTCCGCCACTTTGAGGTCTTTGATGACCGATTCGAGCGTATTGAGGTCGGTCGTCGCCAGTTCCGCGAGGCGGTTGTCGGCGACGAGGACGGCCATCTCGTCGTTCTCGCTCGCAAAGTCCTGATAGTCCACCGGCACGATTTGCATGCCAAGAGCCTTCGCCGCTTCCAGCCGTCCGTGACCCGCCACGATGCAGCCGCTGAGGCGCGAAACCGTGATCGGGTGCCGCCAGCCGAAGTAGCGGATGTTCTTCGCGAGCAGCTCGACC
>LVBV01000046.1 GCA_001604565.1 Puniceicoccales bacterium Verruco_01
TCGCCCGCGGTTGCGACGTGGACAAGCCCCGCAACCTCGCCAAGAGCGTCACCGTCGAGTAGAAACCTTCCCGCGAATTGGCGCGGGAAGTGGTAGGCGGCCAGGGATTCGAACCCTGAACCAATGGCTTAAAAGGCCACTGCTCTACCGTTGAGCTAGCCGCCCGCCTTGCGTCCGTCCGGGGACGAACCACAAGAAGCTGTCCCGGGCGGTGTGTTTTGTCAAGGCAGAGTCGGAACGGGCGACATTTTGGAATTGCACTTGCGGGACGACGGTTTTATTCAAGAAACATCTTGTACGGAACGTTTTTGTTCCCACCCCTGGCAGCCCCGACGCTCGGTTCCAAGTCACCAGAACAATCAAACAGAAAAAGGGTAAAATGAACGAAGGAGAATCGACAGTTCCCGAGAAAGTTGTGAAGAAGGCCGCCCGGAAAAGCACCAAGACTCCGACAGCTCCGAAGGCGCCGAAGGCTCCCAAGGCCGCGAAGGTGGCTCCGGCGGTCCTGCCCGCGGAGATCCCCGCCGCCAAGGTGGCCGGCGCTCCCGCCGCCGCGCTGACGACCATCGTCGCGAAGGTGGATGTGGGCTTCGGCAACATGCTGTTTTTGCGCGGCACCGGTCCCGGCCTTTCCTGGGAGAAGGGCGTCGAGATGACCAACAGCTCCGCCGACGAGTGGACTTGGTCCACCACGAAGGCCTCGGCTGACTTTGTCGCCAAGGTGCTCGTGAACGACGTGGTGTGGTCGAACGATGCCGATGCGACGATCGCCGCCGGCAAGAAGACCGTCATCGTCCCGAGCTTCTAGTCCGGACCTCGGATTGCCGCGTATTGACGTGAAACCCGGACGGGCATTTCACATGTCCGCGAGGTTTCCTATCGCTTCGTTTCCCGTGCGAGGAAGTCGCGGATGCGAGCAATGGCGTCGGTTCCCTCGTCCTCCAGCAGGTAGTGGCCGCCGTCGGGGTATTCGTGCACCTCGGCGCGCGGCAGGCGCCTGCGCCACTGCCCGAGAAACGCGGGCGTGAAGCACCAGTCCCGCATCCCCCAGAGAAGGAGCGTCTCCTTCCCGGCGAGGAGGGGGAGGGACTCCTCCACCCGCTTCAGCTCCCCGTAGCTTTCATGCTTCGGGGAGAGCGGGATGTCGCGGACGAAGGCGTGGTTCGCCACGCGGTCCGCCCAATTCTGGTAGGGGAAGAGGAATCCGCGCGCCACTTCCGGCGGCAGGGGCCGCGTCACCGCCATGTGCACCGCCGCCCCGGCAAAGGCGTTGCAGCCCCGGATGAGGAAGGCGCCCAGGTACGGGATCTTGCACGCGGCGATGCGCAGCGGAATCGCGCCCGAGCGGAAGGCCGCCGTGTTGAAGAAGACGAGCTTCTCCACCTTCCCCGGCACGCGGCCCGCCATCCCGGCGCCGATCGCGCCGCCCCAGTCGTGCGCCACGAGGCTGAAATGCTCCACCCCCAGTTTTTCTAGGAGGATGCCGGCGTTGCGGATATGCCGGGAAAGCGTGTAGGGGTAATCTTGCGGCTTGTCGGAGAACCCGCAGCCGATGTGGTCCGGCGCGATGCAGCGGAAGTGCGGCGAAAGCGCCGCGACGAGGTTCCGGTACATCCAGCTCCACGTGGGGTTCCCGTGCAGCATGAGGACGACGGGGCCGTTGCCCTCGTCCACGTAGTGCAGACGCTCGCCGTCCGGCAGGCGCAGGTAATTGCGGCGGAAGGGATAGAGCTTCGCCAGCTCTTGCGGAAGGGGTCGGGTGGGGGATTGCGGGCTCATCGCGTCATTTCTCCAGCGCCGCCATGAGGGTGGATAAACCGCTGCCGATGCCAAGGAGCGCCACCTTGCCGCCCTGTGCCAGCATTCCCCCGTCCAGCGCCAACGCGAGCGCCGTGGGCAGGGCCGCGCTCCCGGTGTTACCGAGGAAGGGATAGGTCGGGTGGTCGAGCGCTTCGGAAAGCCCCAGTTTTTCCAGGAGTCGCCGCTGGTGCACGCGGCCCACCTGATGGCAGACGACGCCCGTCACCTCCGCGCGCGTCCAGCCCGTTTCCGCAAGGAAGCCCTCCCACGCATTCCCGGCGAGGGCGATACCCGCTTCCAGCAGTGCCTCGGAATCCGTCGTCATTTCAAGCCCGCCGTTTTTCGCCCCACCCTGACAGAGGCGGCTGGCGGCGGAGTCCGTCCGGCAGAGCGCGGCGGAAAGGCGCGGGGCCTCCGGCGCAAGGGAGGTGTGGCAGAACACCGCCGCCGCCGCACCCGCGCCGATCGTGAGGTTCGCAAAGAGGCTCTTCACGCTTTTGCGCGTCTGCGAGGGGTCGAGGAACTGCTCGATCGTCCGCTCAAGAAGCGGCAGGCCGTCCTCGCCGGTGACGATCAGGGCCGCCTCGATCTGTCCGGATTCGATCAGGCCCGCCGCGAGGATCATTCCGTTGAGGAATCCGAGGCACGCGTTGGACACGTCGAGGATCTGTGTCGCGGGGGAAAGACCCAGAAGATCGTGTACCGTGGCGGCGGTGGCGGGCTCCATGCGGTCGCGGCAGACGCCGCAGTGCATGAGGATCCCGAGCTTTTCGCGCGGGATGCGCGTCTTTGCGAGGACCTTGCGCGCGGCCTCTGCCGATGCGAAGGAGGCGGCAACCGGTTTCTCCCAGAAGCGGCGCGCGCGGATGCCCGTCATGAGCTCCAGTCGTCCGGCGGGCAGCGAAAGCCTCTCGTACGCCGGGGCTAGGCGCGCCTCAATCGCGTCGCTACTTACCTCGACGGGCGGCAGCACGCAGTCCAGCGACTCGACGGCCACGTGGGAGAATTTCATTGACCAGCCTCCCGCTCCGGACGCAGGGCCAAGCGTACGACCTCCTCGTCGAAGAAATTCCATCCCATCCCGGCGTCCACCACCACGCCCTGTCCGTTGATGCCGCTGGAGCGCGGCGAGAGGAGGAAGGCCGCGACGTTCGCGACCTCGGCGGTCTCCAGCGCCTTCTTGCGGGGCGTCAGCTTTTCCGCGTAAAGGAAGTTGTCGAGGTATCCGGGGATGCCTGCGCTCGATTTGGTCTTGAGCGGGCCCGCGTTCACGCTGTTGAAACGCACACGCGTGTCGGCGGAAAAACTCTTGGCGAGGAAGCGCACGCAGCCCTCCAGCGCCTGCTTGACCGGCGAGAGATACCCGTACGTGGGCGCGGCGACGTAGGAGGAGATGCCGATCGTCACGACGGCGGCGTCCGTCTTCAGGTGCGGCTTGAGGCTCCTTGCGATCTCCACGAGCGAGAAGGCGCCGATCTGCATGGACTGCAAAAAGTCCGCGCGGGGCGTCTTGTGGAAACTCGTCCAGCCTTCGGAGAAATTGGCGAAGGCGATGGAGTGGACGAAGCCATCGAGCGGGCCGAACTCGGTGCCGATCTTCGCGGCAACCGCCTCGATTTCTTCCGGCTTTTCCACATCGCAGGCGAGGCAGGGCCGTCCGGCGAGAAGTTTCCCAAGCGAGGCCACGCGCTCCCCGCAGCTTGCCACATAGACGACCTTCGCGCCTTCCTCCTCCAGAAGAGTGCCGATCGCCCACGCGACGCTCTTCTTGTTCGAGAGTCCGAACACGGCATAGGTACGGCCTTCCAGTGCGAGAAACGACATGAGCGCGGGGGATTGCGGGTTGGCGGAAACAGCCAGATTACCGGGGCCGCGATCTCTTGACAAGAATTCCCCAACGACGCTTGCGCCGGTACGCAGCCAGTCCCCGTCCCTCCGTGCGGAAGGCGGGACCCGGGGCAATCATCGTCAAATCCGCAGAGCCTCACCGCACGCGGCGGGAACCGTATGAATTTTTTGAAAAATCCGCTGAAGTTTTTCGAAAAACGTTTTTTGCGCTCAAGTGACCCTCCCCCGAAACGACTTGAGTAGCGTGCCCACCTTTTGCGGGCTCCAGCCAGAAAGGCTGAAAGAGAAACCTAAGAAAACAGGTCAAACAATGTCAGAGATATCCCTCAGTTCCAGTATCCGGAGCAGCCTTACGTCCCTCAACTCCACCTCGAAGCTCCTCGCCCAGACGACCGATCGTCTCTCCACGGGCAAGAAGGTGGCCTCCGCAGTGGACAACCCGACGAACTTCTTCGCCGCGCAGAACTACAACGAACAGGCTGATTCTCTCAAAGCCCGCTTGGACGGCATGAGCGAGGCGACCGAGATGATCAATTCCGCCGACAACGGCATCACGAACAT
>LVBV01000011.1 GCA_001604565.1 Puniceicoccales bacterium Verruco_01
GCAGAAGGTAGTTGCGCGCGAATCCCGCGCGGACCTTCACCTGTTCGCCCTCGTTGCCGAGGTTGTCAACCGGCTTGACCAGAAGAAGATTTGTATTGGCCATCGTTATATCCTGAAATTACGCTGTTTGAACCGGACCCTTTCGCCTCGGGGCGTGGGCACCCTGTGAAAAAGGGATTCACTGTATGAAGCACGGGCTCGTTGGCAAGCCCCGAATCTCTTTTTCGCGCTTTCACGACACGCGACCCCCAACTTGTCCGTTTTCCGGCGAAAAGACAGAGGGCGGCAAAAATTTCCGCCTTGTCGCGGAGCCCCACTTCGCCACAATAGGAAACGGGCCGCACGTTTCAGGGCCTTCACGGCCTTGCTCCGCGTCATGCTCTGCCGATTCAACGATCAGGACCCCCACTCCCAGCATGTCATTTGAAAAGATCATCGTTCTGGACGACGAAATGATCATCCGCAAGTCGCTGGAGACGCATCTGCGCCGCAAGCATTACAGCGTGGCGACGGCCTCCCGGATCGCCGAGGCGGAGGCGTTGCTCGCCAAGGACCAGTTTGACCTCATCTTCGTGGACATGCACCTGCCCGACGGCGAGGGCATGGAGCTTCTGGAACGCCTTGCCGAGACGCCGGACGCTCCGCTCGTCGTCGTCATCACCGGCTTCGGCACCATCGAGAACGCGGTGGAATGCATGCGCAAGGGCGCCTTCGACTATGTTGTGAAGCCCTGCTCGATGGACGAGATCGACGTGCTCATCCGCAAGGCGGAAGCCTTCAGTCAGCTCGTGAAAGTGAACCGCTACTTCAGCGGGGAACAGGCGCATACGACAGAGATTCTCGGCGCAAGCCCCGTCATGCAGCACCTGCGCACCATGATCCGCAAGGTGGCCGCAACGGAGGCCACGGTGCTGGTCACCGGCGAGAACGGCACGGGCAAGGAGCTCGTCGCGGGGGAACTCTACCGCCTTTCCCCGCGCGCGCAGCAACCTTTCATCAAGGTGAACTGCGCCGCCATCAGCGAGACGTTGATCGAAAGCGAGTTCTTCGGCCACGAGAAGGGCGCCTTCACCGGAGCCGCGCAGCGGCGGGAGGGACGCTTCGAGCTCGCCAACAACGGGACGATCCTTCTGGACGAAATCGGCGAAATTCCCCCGCGTTTGCAGGCCAAGTTATTGCGCGTCCTTCAGGAGAGGGAATTTGAAAGGGTCGGCGGAAACCGCACGATCAGCGTGGACGTGCGGGTTCTGGCCACGACCAACCGCAATTTGCTGGAGGAGGTCCGCAAGGGGAACTTCCGCGAGGACTTGTATTACCGCCTGAACGTCTTCCCCATCGAGGTGCCGCCGCTCCGCCAGCGCGGAGAGGACATCCCTCTCATCGCGCAGGCGTTCCTCGAACGCTTCGCCCGCAAGCACGGTCTCAAGAAGGTTCCGGCCTTCTCCAAGGCTGCAATGGAGACGATCACACGGCACACCTGGCCCGGCAACGTTCGCGAGCTACAGAACACGATTGAAAGGGCCGTGATCCTTTCCGACGGAATCCAGCCAATCCAGCCCTTCGACCTCGGCATCGTCCCGGCGCGCGGCGCGGTCGCGCCCGCCTCCGTTCCCGTTCCCGCCACAGCCCCGGCGCCCGTCCGCGAGGAGCCCCCCGCTCCTGCGGCACTGACCCCGCAAGAGGAGAAAGCGGAACCCGCAGCCACTCCCGAAGAAGAGGACGACGCCGACGATCTCTACGTTCCGCCCGCGCCTTCCGCAACGCCTTCCGGCGAAAAAGTAAAGACGCTGGAGGAGCTGGAAAAGGAGCACATCCTCGCCATCCTGCGACAGACCGGCTGGCGCCGCGCCGAAGCCGCCGACATGCTGGCGATCTCCACACGCACCCTGCGGAACAAGATCAACCAGTACCGGCTGGAGGGCATGGAAATCCCGTAGCAGCGATCGGAAGAGACGCCGCTGACCGCCAAACGCCGCACCGGATGCTCCGGTCCGTCCTCCCTACCCCGCCGCGCCCATGCGTTTTTCGAGCAGGCCGCCCGCATAGGCGGAGAGTTCCTCGTTACCCATGCGGGATAAAACTTCCTCGAAGAAGCCGAAGACCATCAGTTTTTCCGCCTCTTTGCGGGGAATTCCGCGCGAGAGAAGGTAGAACATCTGGTCCGCGTCGAGCTGGCCCGTCGTCATGCCGTGGCTGCACTTGACGTCGTTCGCGAGGATTTCCAGGCCCGGCAGGCTGCTCGCCTCCGCATCAGGGGAAAGGAGCAGGTTGCGATTCGTCTGGTAGGCGTCGGTCCGCTGGGCGAGCTCGTCTACGCGGATGAGCCCGGCGAAGATCGTGCGCGCCTTGTCCGTCAGGACGTTCTTGTAGAGAAGGTCGCTCTTGCCGTCGCAGGCTAAGTGCGTCTGAAGGGTCCTCTGGTCGATCTCGCGCGAGCCGGTCGCCACGGCGAGGGAATGCATCTGGACATTCCCGCCTCGCCCCACGATGCGTCCGTGCTCCTCGGCGCGGACGTGGCCGCCGCCCAGGTGCAGGGAGATCGAGTCGATCGAGGAATCCCGGTCCGCCGTGGAGCTCCCAAGGTGGAACGCGAGGCTCGAATCGCTCCAGCTCTGGATCAGGCGGCGGGAAATCCGCGCGCCGGGCAGCGCCACGAGGTCCGACGCGGCGCACGCGAAGTGAGCAAGGTTCGCGTCGCGGCTGCGGAACACCTCGACGAGCGTGACGGAGCTGTTTTCGTCCGCCACGACCAAAGTGTGCGGGAAAAGGCCCGCGTTCGGACGCACGGCCTCGTGCAGCGCCGCGAGAGGGAGCGTCACCTCCACGTTTTTCGGCACGTAAAGGAAGACACCGCTCCGGAACATCGCCATGTGCAGCGCCTCGAACTTTTCGCTGCCGAGGTTCGGCATGTGACCGAAGAGGTATTTCCTCACGAACTCCGGGTAGGCCCTGAGCGCGGCGTCGAGAGGCAGAAAGATCACGCCCTTCTCCGCCAACTCCGGATCGAGCGGCTTTCCGCCCGCGTGAAAATCGTCCGCGAAGTCCAGACACCCGCCGCAGGTGACGACCGGTTCCACCGACGCCGCAAGCGACGCTTCGCCGCGAGCCAGCGTAAAACCGTCGCAGGACAGGTTCGAGACCGTCGCAAAGCGCCACGCCTCCTGCTTGCGCGTGGGCATCGTCAGCTCCGCAAAGCGTTTCCTGGCCTCGCGCTTGGCCTCGGCCAGCCACGCCGGCATGCGCGGCCACGACGCCATGTGCTCGGCGAAAGCGGCTTCGGCGACCACAGAGGCTGAATTGACGGCAGGGAAGTCAGACATCGGGAAAAGTCCTTTCAAGCGAGGGGGCGACCTCTGGAAATTGACATCGAGTCGTGGATATAGCGGACGGCCAGAGCAGCGGGAAGCGGCTTGCCTCTGCCGAATTCACCGACGGTCTCGCAGACCGAAAAGCCGCGCGAAGCTCCGTTGTACGCCACGAGCCAGCGGGCGAAACGGTCGGCATCCTCGGGCGTTTCACGCGGGAATTCCGACGGCGGTTTGCCGATACCGCAGCGCCACGGCTTGGGACTCAGGCGAGCACGGAAGCATTTCTGGTTCTTCGTCAGCGTCACATAGAGGGAGTCCGAACCGAATTTGCGCAGAACGTCGAGAGCCTCCTCCGATTTCGGATCGAAGAGCTTCGAGAGGACCAGCACGCGGAAACCCGCCTTGGTCCGGTAGAGGACGCAGCGCAGGTCCGGCACCGTGTCGATCGCCTCCAGTATCAATTGCTGGATGGCGTTGCGACGCGCGGCGGGATCGGGCTTGCGACCGAAAAGAAAACCGAAAAAGCCGCCCGAGTAGCCGACTTCGTGATCCGCATCGTCGATGTCGATGAACATCACGCGTTCGGAATTGAGTACGAGGGCGCCGTAGCGGTTGCGCGTCACGATGGCGTGACTATCGCGCCCGGAGTCGCGTTCCTCGACGATCTCCTCGCGCAGCGGCGTGCGCTCGCCGTAGGCGTAGCGTTCGAGTTCTTCCGAGGTGGCTCCGCGCGAGAGTCTCTCAAGGACGTTTTCGGCGCGCCTCTTGGCGCAGCTTTGCGCGTCCTCGCGGCTTGAATCCGACCAACCGGTCATGACGGTCGAAAGGTCGCCCCTTCGTTCTTCAATCCTTGTCCAGAACTTTGGGAAATGCATCGCTAGCCCACACTCCCTTCCATTTCGAGGTCGATCAGCCGCCTCAGTTCGACGGAGTATTCCATCGGGAACTCGCGGACGAGGTCGTTCACAAAGCCGTTCACGGCAAGGCTCATGGCCTCCGCCTCCGGGATGCCGCGCTGGCGCATGTAGAAGATCTGCTCCTCGCTCACCTTGCTGACGCTCGCCTCGTGCTGGACGCTGTTGCCCTCGCCCTTGACGACGATGGCGGGGTACGTGTCCGTGCGGCTGTTGTCGTTGATCAGCAGGGCGTCGCACTCGGTGTTGTTCTTGCAGTGCTTGAGGTGACTCGGGATCGAGACCATGCCGCGGTACGTGGCGCGGCCCTTGCCGATGGAGATGCTCTTTGAAATGATGTTGCTCGTCGTGCGGTCCGCGACGTGAATCATCTTGGAGCCGGTATCCTGATGCTGGCCGTCGTGGGCAAGGGCGATGGAAAGCACCTCGCCGCGCGCGCCCTCCCCCCGCAGGACCACCGCCGGATACTTCATCGTGAGTCGGCTGCCGATATTGCAGTCGATCCAGCGGATCTGGGCGTCCTCCATCGCCATGCCGCGCTTGGTGACAAGGTTGAAGACGTTGCTCGACCAGTTCTGCACCGTCACGTACTGGATCTTCGCCCCCTTGAGCGCGACTAGTTCCACGACGGCGCTGTGGAGGGAGCTCGTCTCGTACTGTGGGGCCGTGCAGCCCTCCATGTACATCATCTCCGCGCCCTCGTCCGCGATGATGAGGGTTCTTTCAAACTGGCCCATTTCCTCCGCATTGATGCGGAAGTACGCCTGGAGGGGCTGCTTGAGCTTCACGCCCTTGGGGATGTAGATGAAGCTGCCGCCGGAGAACACCGCGCTGTTGAGGGCGCTGAACTTGTTGTCGCCGATCGGGATCACCTTGCCGAACCACGGGCGGAAGATCTCCGGGTACTTCATGAGGCCCTCGGAGGAAGTGACAAAGATGACGCCCTGCTTGGCGAGGTCCTCCTTCATATTGGAGTAGCTCGATTCGCTGTCGAACTGCGCCTCCACGCCCGCGAGGAAGGCCCTCTCCTTCTCCGGCACGCCAAGGCGCTCGAAGGTCTTTTTCACCTCCTCGGGCACCTCTTCCCAGCTGCGCGTCTGCCGACCCTTGGCCATGTAGTAGCTGATGCGGTCAAAGTCGATGTTCTTGAGGTCCGCCGAGGCCCACTCGCCCGGCATGTGCTTCTCGTTGAAAATCTTGAGGGCCTTCTTGCGGAAATCGCGAATCCAGTCCGGTTCTTTCTTGGCGTTGCAGATGAAGTCGATCGTCTTTTCCGAGAGCCCCTTGCCCGCGTCGAGGTCGTACGATGTGTCGTAGCGGAAGTTGCCGACGTTGCGCTCGATGTCCAACGCCTTCGCCTGGGCGTCCTTCGCCAAAGCCTCCTGGCTGTTCGGTAGTTCACAGCTCATTGTGTCACCCTCCCCCGTTACCTTGCCCCCGGCAGCCGCTCGTAATGCGCGGCGGCCCTTTTCACCTTCCCTGTTTCGTCGAACGCGAGCCATTCCACGGCGCCGAGCCCGAAAACGGCCTTGTAGGCGATGCAGATGGAGTCCGCCCCGACAAACACCTCGCGCAGCTCGAAATGCAAATCCGGAACCTTTTGCAAGCTCTTCGCCCAATACGCGCCCACAGCCTCGCGGCCCTTCAGCGTCCCGCAACCGCCCCCGTTTACAAGGGCGATCATGGGACTGGCCATCTCGAAACCGTCCGCATAGTGCGAAAGGATGCGCTCCAGATCGTGGGTGTTCCACGACTCGATCCACTCTCTGGCGAAATCTTCGGCAAACCGGCGTGTCAGCATGAGTCGATCCTCCTTTACACCACCTTCTCGAATTCCTTCTCCACCCAGCCGTAGCCGCGCTCTTCCAAATCCAGCGCGAGCTCCGGGCCGCCGCTCTTGACGATCCTTCCGCCGTACATCACGTGCACCACATCGGGCTTGATGTAGTTGAGCAGGCGCTGGTAGTGCGTGATGACGACCATGCCGATCTCGGGCCCCCTCATGTGCTCGACGCCCTCGGCGACGATGCGCAGGGCGTCGATGTCGAGGCCCGAGTCCGTCTCGTCGAGAATCGCGTAGGAAGGTTTTAACATCGCCATCTGGAGGATTTCGCAGCGCTTCTTCTCGCCGCCGGAAAAGCCCACGTTGATCGCCCTGCTCGTGAACTCGCGCGGCATCTTGAGTTCGTCCATCTTCGCGTAGAGATCCTTGTAATATCCCGTGGCGGAGAAGTTCTCACCCTCCTTCAGGCGCGCAACGAGCGCCGCGCGGATGAAGTTCGCGATGGAAACCCCCGGCACCTCCATCGGGTACTGAAAGGCCATGAAGAGTCCCGCGCGCGCGATGGCGTCGGCCTCCATGCCGATCAGGTTCTGCCCGTCCAGCAGCGCCTCGCCTGCGTTTACGGTATAGTCCGGATGCCCCGCGAGGGCCTTGGCCAGCGTGCTCTTGCCCGTGCCGTTCGGACCCATGATGGCATGCACCTGCCCCTTGGGAACGGTCAGACAAAAGTCCTTGAGAATCGGCTTCTCGCCGATCGACACGGAGAGGTTTTTGATTTCGAGGCTCATGATAAAGGGTTGCTTTCCTTTTTGCGGGGTGCGCGCCCGCGGTAACTTAATTCAAAACTGTCCGCTGCGTAACCTTCCGGCAGGAGTGAGGTGATGTATTTCACCGCCTCCGGGGAAAGTGGAATATCGCTCACTTCGCCGGACTCGTCATGAAAATGAGCATGCTCGGAATGATTCGCGCAGTAGCGCGTCGGCTGACGGTCGCGATGAACGGCCCTTACCAAGCCGCAATCCGTCAGGGTCTCAAGGCAGTTGTACACCGTGGCGAGCGAGATGGTCCGCAGGACCTTCCGCGAACGCAGGAAAACCTCCTCCGCGCTAGGGTGATCCGTCGAAGAGGCAAGAACACCGTACACGGCGCTCCGCTGGCATGTGGGACGCAGCCCCGACCGGGCCAGTCCCTCCGCAAGCACAACTTCCGTCTTTTTCGGTTCCGCCTTCATCATTTGGAATGATTCCAAAACTCAATAGAATATTCCGTGTCCAGTCAACATTCTCCCCTGAAAAGAGTCGAAAGAAGCAGTGAGAGCGCCCACATTCACACGAACCACTTTCAGAATTGCCGAGGACACTGCGAATCATGAGAATGCGAAACCGTAGAGCGCGAATTATAGACTGACTTTTTTATTCACAATTGACCGCCTTCGGCGTAGATGTGAAACAACCGAAGAATTTTCAATGAGAACACCCTTCCAGAAAAAGGAGCTGACTGGCGAGCCCGACCTGCACGTATCGCGCAGGACCGGACCCACGCGCACCTACGTGCCCGTTTACGCCGATCATCTGCCTCCGTGCAATGCAACATGCCCTGCGGGCGAGAATATCCAAGAATGGCTCGCCTACGCGCAGGCCGGGAATCTCGAAGCCGCGTGGCAGACCATCGTGCGCGACAACCCTCTGCCCGCCGTTCATGGAAGGGTGTGCTACCACACCTGCGAGAACGCCTGCAACCGCAAGTACACCGATACGGCGGTCAGCATTCACGCGGTGGAACGCCTCGTGGGTGACACGGCCCTCGAAAAAGGCTGGATGCCGAAGTTCGATGCGAAGGAGAGCGGCAAGCGCGTCCTCATCGTCGGCGCCGGCCCGGCGGGTCTTTCCGCCGCGTACCACCTGCGCCGTCTCGGCCACTCGGTCGAAATCCGCGAGGCCGGTCCGATGGCGGGCGGCATGCTGCACTTCGGCATCCCGAAGTACCGCCTGCCCCGCGAGGTGCTGGACGCGGAGATCTCCCGCATCGAGAAGATGGGCGTCAAAATCACTTTGAACCACAAGGTCACGGACCTCGCCAAAGAGAAGGCCGAGGGGAAGTTCGACGCCGCCTTCGTGGCTGTCGGCGCCCACATCGGTCGCCGGACGGACATTCCCGCGAAGGACGCCGCCCCGATCCTCGACGCGGTGGAACTTCTGCGCGGCGTGGAACTGGGCGAGAAGCCGCGGATCGGCAAGCGCGTGGCGATCTACGGCGGCGGCAACACCGCGATGGACGCGGCCCGCACGGCCCTGCGCCTAGGCGCCGAGGAGACCATCATCATTTACCGCCGCAATCGCGAAAAAGCCCCGGCGCACGATTCCGAGATTCAGGACGCGCTGGAGGAAGGTGTGAAGATCCACTGGCTGCGCACGATCGCGGGCGTGGAGGGCGCCGCCGTGAAGGTCGAGAAGATGAAGCTCGACGAAAAGGGCTGGCCCGTGGGCACCGGCGAGTTTGAGACCTTGAATGCCGACACCCTCGTCATGGCCCTCGGTCAGGATAGCGAGTCGAAGCTCCTTTCCACCTGCAAGGGGGTTGAGTTCAAGGATGACACGGTTGCGGTGAACGACCAGATGATGACCGGCTGCGAGGGTGTCTTCGCAGGCGGCGACATGGTGCCGTACGAGCGCGCCGTAACGGTGGCGGTGGGTCACGGCAAGAAGGCCGCCCGCTGCATCGACGCATGGCTGCGCGGCACCCGGTACGAGTCATTTGCCAAGAACGCTCCGGCCTCCCCGGAGCGTTTGCATTCCTGGTACTACACGCAGGCCAAGCCCGGCGAGGAACCCCGTCTTGCTGGCGGCGAGCGCAAGGGCGACTTCCGCGAGGTGGTCTCTGGCCTCACGGCAGAGGAGGCGGTCCACGAGGCCAAACGGTGCCTCTCCTGCGGCAACTGCTATGAGTGCGACGGGTGCCTGGGCGCCTGCCCGGAGGACGCGGTCATCAAGCTCGGCCCCGGCAAACGCTACAAGTTCGACTACGAGAAGTGCGTCGGCTGCGGCGCGTGCTTCGAGCAGTGCCCCTGCGGCGCGATCGACCTTGTCGAGGACAAGGCGGACGTAACCACCAAAGCGTAAGGCAAGGATTTTTCGATGAAGTCACCTCTCAAGGTAATTGACGGCAACGAGGCCGCGGGTCACGTAGCCTACAAGGTAAGCGAGGTCTGCGCGATCTATCCGATCACGCCCTCCTCCACGATGGGCGAACTGGCCGACCAGTGGGCCGCGCAAGGCCAGAAGAACATCTGGGGCACGGTGCCGCAGATCGTCGAGATGCAGAGCGAGGGCGGCGCCATCGGCGCGGTCCACGGTGCTCTCGCGACCGGCGCGCTTTCCAGCACCTTCACGGCGTCGCAGGGCCTGCTGCTCATGATCCCCAATCTCTACAAGATTGCGGGCGAGCTGACCCCGGCGGTGATCCATGTTGCGGCCCGCGCGGTGGCAACGCACGCCCTTTCCATCTTCGGCGAGCATTCCGACATCATGGCGGTGCGCGGCTGCGGCATGGCGCTGCTCTGCTCGAACAGCGTGCAGGAGGCCGGCGACCTGGCCCTCGTGGCCCACGCGGCCACCCTCAAGGCGCGCATCCCCTTCATCCACTTCTTCGACGGGTTCCGCACCTCGCACGAGCTGGCCTCCACCACCATCTTGGACGACTCGGTGATCCGTGCGATGATCGACGACGAGCTCGTCCGCGCCCACCGTGCCCGCGCCCTTTCACCAGAGCATCCGACAATCCGCGGCACGGCGCAGAACCCCGACGTGTACTTTCAGGCCCGCGAGGCGAGCAATCCGTATTACGAGGCGGTGCCCGGCATCGTCGAGGAGTACATGGAACGCTTCGCCAAACTCACGGGGCGCCAGTACCGCCTGTTCGACTACGTGGGCGCGCCGGATGCCGAACGCGTGATCGTGTCGCTGGGCTCCTCGGGCGAAACGACGGCAGCCGTGGTGCAGAAGCTCTGCGCCGCGGGCGAAAAGGTCGGTGCGCTGCGCGTCCACCTGCTCCGTCCCTTCTCCTTCCGCCACTTCCTCAAGGCTCTGCCGAAATCGGTCAAAAAGATCGCCGTCATCGACCGCGACAAGGAACCGGGCGCGCTCGGCGAGCCGCTCTATCAGGATGTCGTCTCCGCGTATGTGGAAGGTCTTGCCGAGGGCGGGGAACTCGCCCGTCCGATGCCGCGCATCGTGGGCGGACGCTATGGGCTCTCCTCCAAGGATTTTACGCCCGCGATGGTGAAGGGCATCTTCGACGAGCTCAAGAAGAACGCTCCGAAGAACCATTTCACGATTGGCATCGTCGATGACGTGAGTCACACGAGCCTCGACTACGATCCGTCCTTCTCGATCCTTGGCGACGAGGTGAAGCAGTGCCTCTTCTACGGCCTTGGCGCCGACGGCACGGTGGGCGCGAACCACAACACGATCAAGATCATCGGCGAGGAGGCGGGGCTCTACGCACAGGGATACTTCGTGTATGACTCCAAGAAGTCCGGCGGACGCACAACGAGCCACCTCCGCTTCGGCCCGGAGCCGATCCACGCGCCCTATCTGATCCAGAAGGCGAATTTCATCGGCGTCCACCAGTCGCAGTTCTTCCACCAGTTCGATGTTCTGGCCCCGGCGGCGGAGGGCGCCATTGTCCTCATCAACTCGACGCATCCGGCGGAAGAGGTCTGGAACTACCTGCCCTCCTCCGTCCAGAAGATCATGATCGAGCGCAAGCTGAAGGTGTATGTCGTGGACGCGTACCGCGTCGCGCGCGCCGTCGGCATGGGCAACCGCATCAACACGATCATGCAGACCTGCTTCTTCGAGATCGCCAGGGTGATCCCGCCGGAAGTGGCCATCAAGTCGATCAAGGACTCGATTTACAAGAGCTACATCAAGAAGGGCGAGGCCGTCGTCGCCAAGAATAACGCCGCCGTCGATCAGGCCGTGGCGAACATGCACCAGATGATCGTGCCGGAGAAGGTGACGGCCAAAGCGGATTACGATTTTGCCCTCCCCGGCGACGCCCCGGAATTCGTCAAGACCTTCACCAAGGCCCTGATCGAGGACAAGGGCGAGGCCCTGCCCGTCAGCATGATGCCGGCGGACGGCACCTTCCCGACGGCGACCTCCCGTTTTGAAAAGCGCGGCATCTCGCTCATCGTGCCAAGCTGGGAGGCCGACATGTGCATCGAGTGCGGCAACTGCTCCTTCGTCTGCCCGCACGCCTGCATCCGCGCCAAGTTCTACCACGAGGACACCCTCAAGGAAGCCCCCGACGGCTTCAAGAGCGCCAAGCTCCGTGGACGCGGCTTCCCGGACCAGCGCTACACCCTCGACATCTCCATCGAGGACTGCACCGGCTGTGGCCTCTGCGTGGAGGCGTGCCCGGTGGTGGTGAAGCTCGGCGAGCCGACCAAACCCGGCGGCAAACCCAAGGAAAAGCGCGCGATCAACATGACCGAGAAGGCAAAGATCGCCGCCGCCGCCACGTCAAACAGCGCCTTCTTCGAGAAGATTCCCTACAACGACCGCAACCTCGTCAACTTCGGGACGGTGCGCGGCGTGCAGTTCACGCAGCCGCTTTTCGAGTTCTCCGGCGCGTGCCAGGGCTGCGGCGAGACTCCGTATCTGAAGCTCCTCTCACAGCTCTTCGGCGACCGCATGCTGATTGCCAACGCCACGGGCTGCTCCTCGATCTACGGCGGCAACCTCCCGACCACCCCTTGGGCGAAAAACGCCGAGGGCCGCGGTCCGGCGTGGGCCAACTCGCTCTTCGAGGACAATGCGGAATTCGGCCTCGGTTACCGCATGACCCTTGACAAGCACGCCCAGCAGGCGCGCGAGCTTGTCACGGAACTGGCCCCGCAGATCGGCGACGATCTGGCGAAGTCGATTCTCGAAGCCCCGCAGAAGACGGAGGTGGAAATCGCCGCCCAGCGCGCCCGCATCGACGCCCTTCGCGCGAAACTGGCCGGCAAGGCCGACGAGAAGGCGAAGAACCTCCTCTCGCTCAGTGAATACCTCCTGCGCAAGAGCGTGTGGATCGTCGGCGGCGACGGCTGGGCCTACGACATCGGCTACGGCGGCTTGGACCACATCATCGCAAGCGGACGGAACGTCAAGATTCTAGTTCTCGACAGCGAGGTGTATTCCAACACCGGCGGTCAGGCCTCCAAGGCCACCCCGCTCGGCGCCGTGGCCAAGTTCGCCTCTTCCGGCAAGGCAGTGGGCAAGAAGGATCTGGCACTCGCAGCCATGCACTACGGGCACGCCTATGTGGCACGCATCGCCATCGGCGCCAATCCGCAGCAGGCCCTGCGTGCCATTCGCGAGGCGGAAGCCTTCGAGGGCACAGCCATCATCATCTGCTACGCCCACTGTCTCCAGCAGGGCGTGGATATGTTGAACGGCCTCAAGCAGCAGCAGATGGCCGTTCTCTCCGGCGACTGGCCGCTCATCCGCTTCAATCCGGATCTCAAGGCCGTGGGCAAAAATCCCCTCACGATGGACTCCACGCGCGGTCGCGTGACGCTGGCCGACTACATGGCCGGGCAGACGCGCTTCAAGGGGCTCTTCGCGAAGGGCTCGGCACAGGCTTCCGAGCTTCTGCGCATGGCGGAGGAGGAAGTGGACGCCAAGTGGGCGCTCTACGAGACCCTCTCCCATCGCTACGAGAAGGAGCTTGCCGGGGCAAAGACCGTCACGGTCTAGCTCTTCTGCCGATTCACGTTTTCACGGGCCGGGCGGAGTTTTCTGTCCGGCCCGTTTTGTCGACGCACCCGGAAAAAAGGAAGAAAGCACCGCTCTTGCGACTCACGCATGGGAGTGTAGATTGTTCAAGACGCGCGAGCCGGGAACCCCAACTCATCCAAAGATGCACGAGCACAAATTTGAAACCCAGTTGATCGACGAGGCGGCCACCGGTTCCGGCGGAAGACTCCCCTACGAGGTTCTGATGGCCCAGCGCGAGACTCTCCTGCGCCAAAGCTACATACCCTCCTCCGACAAGGCGTCCAACCCGATTCTCTTTTTCAGCCAGAGCCGCCAGCTTCTGCACGCCAATCCCGCCGCGCTCAGGGACCTCGCGCGCCTGTCGATCGACGCTGCGGTGGGCCTGCGCCTCGGCGAGATTTTCGGCTGCGAACACAAGATGTCCGCAAAGCCCGGCGAGATTTACCAGTGTCAGGACTGCAACTCGATGCCGAGCCTGCGCACAGCCCTTGCCGGACGGCAATCCACGGAAACGCGCTACCTCATCATGCATCCGGAAGACCGCCCCACCCGTGCGATATTCCGTGTTTCCTCCGTCCCCATGACCGCCGGAGACCTGCATCTTGCGATGTTGATTTTCCAGAAGATGGAGGAAACCGAAGCTCTGTAACAGGCCCCCTTTCGACGAAAGCGGCTTGCCATGGGCCTTTCCATTCCAGACAGTTCCCCTCCATGTACGGCGACGATTCATCCGGTCAGAGCAGCGTCCTGCCTGCCGCGGTCAAATGGCTCCTTACGGCGAACCTCGTGGTGTTCGTCGCGCAGATGCTGCGGCCCGATTTCATGGAATACTGGTTCGCCCTCTGGCCGAACTTGAAGAGCGCCGTGTACGCGATTCCCGGCGGCGGTGTTTATGAGGTGAACGCCTTCCGGCCCTGGCAGATTGTGACCTACGCCTTTTTGCACAGCACCTCCACCTTCACACACATCCTCTTCAACATGTTGGCGCTCTGGATGTTCGGGCGCTCGATCGAGTGGACGATCGGCACGCGGCGCTTCACGGTCTATTACTTTGTGTGCGTGGTGGGCGCGGCTCTGACGCACCTTGTTTACGCCTACCTCACCGGCTCGCCCGTGCCGGTTCTCGGGGCGTCCGGCGGCATCTTCGGCGTCCTGCTCGCCTTCGGCATCCTCTTCCCGCACGAGAAGGTGTACATGCTCTTCATCCCGGTGCCGATCGACGCCTGGATCTTCGTCACCTTCTACGGCCTTCTGGAAGTGCTGAACGGCCTGACGAACCTGACAGACGGGGTGGCGCACTTCGCGCACCTGGGCGGCATGATCTTCGGATTCTTCCTATTGCAGTTCTGGCGCGGACGCTTTCCCTTCTCCGACGTCCGCAACCGCTTCTGACAAGAGGTGATCAGTCCCGCGCTGACGCCTGCGTGGCAAACTCCGCGAGGTCACGCGCGTAATCGGCCCAAGTACGGACCCGGCGACGGGCCACTTCGGCATACAGCTCGTCGAGCATCGTCCCGCCGAGCAGGCTGCGCAGGCCGAAGGCAATATCGGACGGGCCGCCTCCCGAAAGGACGAGGCAGCCGCCCCCCTGCGCCACCTCCGCCAGCGCGCCGCAGGGCGTGCAGAGGCAGGGACGCTTGTAGGCCACGCTTTCCAGAACCGGCAGGCCGAAGCCCTCCATGAGCGAGGGATACACGGAAAAGTCGCACTCGCGGTAGAGCTTGTCCAGCTCGCCCGCGTCCACAGCCCTGTGCCAGTACAGGGGCCGGCCCGCCGCCTGAAGAAGGCGAATCTCCGCGACAATCGGCGCGCCGAGGCTCCGGTGCTCCATCCCCGCCAGATCCAGCCGGAAACGGACACCCTCGCGCCAGAGTGTTTCCGCCGCCTTGAATAGCGCCGTGTGATTCTTGCGCGGTTCGAGCGTCGCCACGCAGAGGACGCGCATCGGCTCGTTTTTGTTCACGCGCCGCGCAGGCGGATTCTCCGGCAGCGTCGTGCCGAGCGGGATTGTCTCAAGGCGCGGCGGTTGTTCCACGCCAAGCTCCTTCCAACGCTCCAGCAATTCGTCGCGCGAGGCGTCCGAAACGGCGGCCACGGCGTCGAAGGTGGCGAGGGCCCGCAGATACGCCGGAAAGCGTTCCACCGTGGCCCTCGCGGAAAGTTCCGGATACCGCAGGGCGATGGCGTCGTGAAACACCGCGACGAAGGAGCAGCGCGGCTGTAACAGGCCGCGCAGCTCCGGCAGCGCCTCGTGACAGCGCGCCATCGTGAACTCCGGGAAGATCACCGCCCTCGCCCGGTCCGGCAGCGGACCCCTGATTCCCGCCAGAAGACGCAGGCGGCCCGCGAATTTCTCCAAACAACCCCACGACTCCCCCTTGCGCAGGGCCGCGCCCGCGTCCGCATCCGGCAGGGCCCGCGCCGTCTCCTTCTCGCGCGCGAGGCGCCAGCAGTTTTGCCACGGGTCACGCACGATGGCGCGGCAGGGACCGGTCTTGCGCAACTCGGCATGGAGGTTCCGGCAGACCTGCTGGATGCCCGTGGCGGCGGCGGTGTGGCTGGTGTGGGTGAGTTCGAGGAGGATCATGGATGACTTTCCACCCCTCCCGGCGATCCCGCAAGGGCCGCAATCTCCTTTCCCGCGCTCTTGGCAAGGATTTGCAGTGCCTCCGGTCCGATTCCGAGGGAGGCCCCCGCCAGTCCCGCACGCCGTGCGAGAACCGGGGCGAAGGCGGTCTTGCGAAACTCGTTCACCGTGGGAAGGAAGTCCGCGAGGGCCGCCGCAAAGCCTTCCGCCGAGTGTTTTTCCGCAAGAAGGGCGCGCCCGGCAAGGCCCGCCCGCGCAAAACCCGCGTAATCGTCCAGCGCCGCGCTCCAGTGAGCATGCAGATCCTCCCTTTCACACTCCGGACGGACAAGATGCAGCGTCCCGGCGGGCTGCGCGGCGTACCAGCCCGTGGCTGTGGCGATCGTCGGAAGAGAATGGTTCCAGAAGCGAAGTTGCGAGCCCGACGCCTCACCCATCGAGGGCCAGCGCAGGTTCACGGCGAGATGTACGTTGCCGAGCAGGTCGCCGAGTTCCCGCTCGCTCAAGTAGCCGTGGAGCTTCACCGAGCGGGAAAGACCCAGTTCCGCAATTCGGGAACGCAGCGCCTTCTCCTCTTTCACCCTTCCCGCGATGTGGAGGAGGATCTCCCCCCTGCGCGGAAAGGCGGCGAGGGCCTCCAGCGTCTCGGGGAGCCTCCGGTTCGGGCTGTTCAGAAAGCCGCAGACCACCATTTCGAGCGGACCTCGGCCCCGTTCACGCATCGCCGGGGCAGGCAGGTCGGACAAGGGGAGCCACGGGAGCGGCGTTTCCAGCACCGGCGCCGCGCAACTCGGCAGCGCCGCACGCAGGGCCTCCGGGTTGTGCGTCACGATGCCGAGGGCGCCTTCGCAAACCCAGTCCGCCAGCGGATATTTGGCGGAAATCGACTGAAGGAGCGCCCTGCCTTCCACCACCGTGCGGCCGTCTTCCAGCGCCTGCGGCCCGATGCGGGAAAGGAGCGCCAAATAGTTCTCCGCGGGCGAGGCCGTCCTCTGCAAGGTGCCGTGGACCAGTTCGTGCACGCAGGCATCGTGCAGGATCACGATCCCCGGCGCCCGGCGCGCGACTAGAGCGATTCCCGCATGGAAGGAAGGGTCGTTCCCAATGTTGTACACGTTAAAGTCCGCGTAGTTCAGCTCGCGCCAGTCCATCCGGTCGGGATGGAAACGGCGGACCCTCGCGATCCTGAGAAAGGCGGGATCCACCTTCTCCGCGTCCGTCCAGAACGTGACCTCGAAGGCCTCGACGAGAGGGCGGACGCTCCGCTCCACACAGCGGGCAATATCCGTCGTGGCGGGCGGAAGGGGCGTGAAAAAGTTGATCCTCATGCGAGCAGCTTTTTGAGGACGTTGTCCCAAGTGATGCCCTTCTCGTCGATCTTCGCGCGGCCACGCCTGCCCGCCTCGGTACCGAAGGCGCGCTCCTTCCAGAGCCGGTCCATCGCAGCAGCAAGGGCTTCTTCCTCCGGCGCGCTCACAAGGCCGTTCTCAGCGTCCGCGATGAATTCGAGCGGGCCGCCGGAATCGGTGCAGGTGAGGACGGGCTTTTCCGAAAGCATCGCCTCCAGCGGCACGTAGCCGTAATCCTCGTCCTGCGCGGGATAAAGGACCCCACAGCTCCCCGCATAGAGCTCAATGCTCCGCTCGTCGGTCACGTGCCCCTCCCAGCGCACGCGATCCTCCACATGCAGCTTCTTCGCCAAGGCGAGGAGGCCCTCCATGAATTCCGGATTGTCCGGCCTGCCCGCAAAGATCACTTTCACCGCCTCCCGCGTGCGCGCGAGGGCCCGCAGGACCAGTTCCTGCCGCTTGAGGGGGCAGATGCGCCCGGGGTAGTAGAACCAGTCGCCGGAGGGCCCGCCGTGGAAGCGCTCCGCGCCGCGCGGGGGATGGTAGAGCGCCTCCGCCCTCACCCCGCAGAAGCGGGAGAGACGGTCCGCCACGTTCTGAGAATTGGCGAAGACCGCACGGGACTGCGGGATCAGCTCGCGCTCGGCCTTCTCCACCGCCTCGCGAACAAGGCGCCCCTGTGGATCGAGCGCCATATCGCACTCCGGGCCGCCCCAGAGGTCGAAGGCCATGCGGTGCTGGTGCATCACCCAGAGGACCTTGCAGGGGTGCGGCGCGTAGTAAGCCGGGAAGCGCAGGGCGATCACGCGGTCCGCACGCAGGCCGTTGCCCTCGGTGATATCCAGAAGGCGGCAGGCGAGCATGTGGTCCAGAATCTTTTCCGGCGGGTACCACTTGAAGGGAATGGACGCGAGGTCCGCCTCGTGCCCGGCTTTGCGCAAGGCATCGACGAGGGACGCAGCGTGGATTTCCGCACCGCCGCGCGTGAAAAGGACCTGGGTTGTGAGGACGAGGACTCGCATGGGAGAGAATCAGCTTGCGATCAAAATCTTTGCGGCACGCTGCACGGCCTTGGCAAGGCAGCGGTTCACCTCGAACTGGTCGATCATCGGACGCCGGAAAAGGCCCGGGACGCCCTGAAACCGACCGGTGAGGTAACTTGCCTTTTTGAGGTTCGCCTCCATCTCGCGCAGGTTTTCCGCGCTCTCGGCTCCGGAAGCGATCACACCGTTTGCCGGATCGGCGATCCACGAACCCATCGCCCAGATCGCCTCGACGAGGCCCCGGTTCACGAGGTCCTGTCTGCGGAAGAAACGCTTTCTGATCTGTCCCCCGCGCGCCTTGTGCGTGTGGAGGCGGGCCCGCCAGAGGGCGTCCGCGGCTGCGGCAGCGTTGGCCGAGGCGGCATAGCCCGGAACCTGCGCAAGGCTCCCGGCCAGCTCCTCCATCGCCACGCAAAGGTAGCGGTCGATCCGTCCCTGCGGACGGGCAAGGCGGCGGAGCCACTCCGGCAACTTCTCCCCCGCCGTCCGGTTGTGCCACTCTGCGTCGATCGCCCGCTGGAGGGCAATGCCTGGCTGCACGAGAGCGCGCGGACGGCCCGGTTTTGGAGCTTCGGCAGCCGCCTTCAGGAAGAGAGCAGCCTGATTCTCCGCAGTGGCGGATGCACCGGGACTGATCCTCCACACGCGGGAGGCCCCGTTCTTGAAAGGTTCGGCGGTCATGGGCTACTCCCCGCTTTTCCAGCCAATCCGCAGGCGTCCGATCCGCCAGTATTTTTCACGCCGGACGCTTTCCCTGCGCCAGTCGGCCAGTTCCGTGCGAAGCGCCCCAACCTCGGAGCGCAACGCCTCGTGATCCTCGCGGGTGACACTATTCCGAGCCAGCCTGCCCTGCTCTGCCACAATCTCCGCGGCAAGGCTCCGGATCTCGGCAAGAAGAGCGAGAGTCTCCTCAGAGTTTCGGGCAATTTGTGCGGCGGCCTCCCCCACTGCGGCAAGCCGGGCATACTGCGAGGTCAGGTTCGCGGAGGCCGCGGCCAGTTGCGTGCGCAGTTCCTCCAGTCGCGGAAGCGCGCCCGTCGCAAAAATCCCCGCGAACCGGTCGAGCCGTTCCCCGATTTCCGACAGGTGTTCCACACCGCCCGTAAGGCTCTCCGCAATACCGGCGAGGGACGAATCCACCCTTCCCGCGTGGTCTGTCAGGCCAGTCAGACGAATCTTGAGGTCGTTCAGCCGCGCAACCGCCTCGCAGGAGAGCGCGTCTGAAAGACTCGCGAGGAGCCTCCTCATGTCTTCCAGCTTCGCGTGCAGTTCCGGGTTGGCGGAATTCGCCTCAAGCCGGGCCAGTCGATCGGTCATTCCCGCCTCGCTCGCGGCAAGCTCCCTTCTCGTCTCTCCGACGGAGCGGACGAGCGCCTCCAACTTTTCCGCGAGTGAGCCGATCTTCGGGATCGCGTCGCCGCCCATCATGTCCGTGAGGCTCGAAAGATGGTTCTTGAGGTCATCGCCCCTTCCGGCCAGGGCCCTCTCCGTCCTGTCGGCGGTTTGCGAAAGACCCGCAAGATGCGTCTTAAGGTCCGCAAGTCGCGCCAGTGCTTCGCCGGAAAGTGCGTCGGAAAGGCTCGAAAGATGTGCCTTCAGGTCCTCCAGCCGCGCGGCGGTCTCGCCGGAAAGAGTTGTTTTGAGCCCTCCGATCCCCTCGCCGATCTGCGCGCAAAGCGCCTGTGCCGCCTTTGCGTTCTCCTCCACGTTCCACGAGAGACTGGACAGGTGCGCCTTAAGGTCCGCAAGCCGCGCCAGTGCTTCGCCGGAAAATGCGCCCGAAAGGCTCGAAAGGTGGCTTTTGAGGTCGCCCAACCGCTCCAATTCCTCGCGGTTCTTCTCCAGAAGCGCGTCGATCCCCGTGCGGGTGCCAACGGCGTACCGCGCCAAATTCATCGCGAGGCCGAGCCTCGCGGGATCGCCGCCCGATTCACTCCGCAGGGCCGCGTTCAGCCACTCGTTGAGAAGGCGCCCGTGCACGTCGCTTTCGGCGGTCACGGTGTTGTGGAAGGCCGTCTCGCCGGCGCTTCGTCGCCAGTGGTAGTACGCGAGGGGTCTTGGGATGACGCCGATCTCCCACCGCGCAAGGAAGCGCAGATTGAAGTCGAGGTCCGCCGCGTAACTGTAGGCGGGGTTGAAAAGGCCGATCTCTTCATGCACCGCGCGGCGGTAGAGAAAGGCGACCGGCGGAAAGGGATTCTCGTAACCCACGCGGAAGAGGTTCACTTCCGCGAGCGGCTGGTACGGCTCGCGCGATACCTCCGCAATGCGGCCCGCCGCGTCCACGTCCTCCCACACGCGCACCGTCTGCGTCACCACGCCCCGGTACGGACTCTCCGGCCCCTTTTCCGCGAGGAAATTCACGGTCGCGGCAAGATAGTCCGGGTGCCAGTCGTCGTCGTCGTCGTGGATCGTCACGAACTCTCCGCAGGCCTGTGCCAGAGCCGTGTTGGCAGCCACCTGCATTCCACACTGGCGCGGCAGGTGGATCAGCTTCAGGCGCCCGGCATATCGCTCCGCAAAAGGTGTGAGGAGTTTTTCCACGGTCCCGGCGTCGCCACCGTCGTTCACGATGATGTGCTCCCAGTTCTCGTAGGACTGGGCCAGAACGCCCTCCACCGCGCGCGCAAGGAAGACAGGGCGGCTGCGCGTCCGCGTGACGATACTCGCCATCCCCGGACGGAACGGACCTGGGTTCTTTCCCGGGAGGCTTCCCCCGGAAACCTGTGCGCCTTCTTCCATGCTCAAGAAACAATCGCCGCGCAGGCGCTTTCGTTTCAAGTCGCGACCTCTCTTTGACGGAAGGCCGCCTCGAACAACTTTGAAATCCTCGTTCTCGCTACGAAACCAGTTGTCCGAGGTGGCTTGAAACGCGCCCGCCCGATCCGGCGATAGATAGCTTCGATGCGCGTGTGCCTAGTCACAACCGAATTTCCACCCTCCCCGATGGGCGGAGTCGGCACGTACTCCACGATTCTGCCGCCTCTCTTGCGTAAGCTGGGTCACTCGGTGACGATCCTCGCCAAGAAGGCGGAGGGCGCGCCGGACGAGGACTTTTACGAGGGCTGCCCGGTCTTCCGCCTGCCCGACGAGCACCTCTGGAGCGGCGATCCCGCCAAGGAGGACGACGAGCTCTTCGCGGCGGAGATGCATTCACTGCGCAGCTACGTGGGGATCTACGCCCGCAGCGTGTCGCGCAAGGTGGCCGCACTCCATGCGGAAAAACCCTTCGACATCGTCCTCTCGCAGGACGTGGAGGCGCCGACTTGGATTTTGCAGGACCGCCGCCTCGTCCTTGGCGAGATGTCGGAGCTGCCCGTCGTCCTCTTTGTCCACAGCCCGCACGAGGGCATCCAGTTTTATAACGAGGACAGTCTCTACGACCGGCACGAATACCACCGCATTCTCTATGAGAAGCAGGCGATGTCGCAGGCGGAAGGCCTGATCGCGGCCAGCCGCTCGATGGAGGCCCAGGTCCGTGAGAAGATCGGCCCTGTTCCGGAACGCCTCGCGCGCATTCCGCTCCCGCACGGGACGATTCCCGCGACGACGGACTTTGCAAAGCGCTGCGGGTCTTTCGACGAGTCCGGCGAACGCCGCCTCGTCTTCTCGGGCCGCATCGAACTGCGCAAGGGCGTGGAAACCCTGCTGGAGGCGGTCCTGCCGATTCTGGAAAGAGACGAGCGCATCACCGTCCACCTGCTCGGACGCGACACGCCGCACCCCACCCTGACGGGCACCGTGGGTGAGCGTCTGTTGCGGCGGATTCCGGAGAAGCTCCGCAGCCGGTTCGTCCTGCGCGGCTGGACGCCCCGGGAGGCGCTCTGGGCGGAGTATGCGCACGCCTTTGCGGGCGTCGTCCCAAGCCCGTGGGAGCCCTTTTCCTTCGCCTGTCAGGAGATGATGGCCTGCGGAACACCCGTCGTTGCCAGCGCCACGGGCGGCATGGCGGACATGATCGCGGACGGGGAAAGCGGGATACTCGCCACCCCCGGCGACGCGCTGTCTCTGCGTGCAGCGCTGGAAAGAATGCTCGCCCTGCCCGACGAAGAACGACGCAGGATGGGCGAAAGCGCCGCGCGCCGCGTGCGGGAATTCTGCGACAACGAGACGATCGCTGCGCAGACGGCGGAATTCCTAGAAAAGACAATTGCCCGCAACAAGCGGGAGAACGCCCTCCACGGACGTATCCCGATCCCCGGGAACCTGCCTTTTGGCGAAAAACCGGCGGCGCGGGAGAGCCTTCCGCCGCAGGGCGCCCCGCTTTCCAATCCCGCGGTGGTTGTCCCCTGCTACAACATGGGTGAATACCTCGCACAGTGTCTGGACAGCCTCGCGGCACAGGATTTTTCAGGCTGGAAGGCGTACGTGGTGGACGACGGTTCCACCGACGCGGCGACCCTCGAAGCACTGGAAGAAGCGGCAAAGCGTCCGAACGTCACGATTCTCCACTTCCCCAACGGAGGTCTGCCGAAGGCGCGGAACCGCGGCGCGGCGGCAGCCCTCGCGGACGGGGCGGATTGCCTGATGTTCCTCGACTGCGACGACTGGATCGCGCCCACCTACCTCGGCAAGGCGCTAGGCGCTCTTTCGCGACACCCGGAGTGCGGCGCGGTGACGGCGTGGACGCACACGGTGGGAATGATGAACACTTACTGGGCCCCGCCGCACCCGCAGTTCCCCTTTCTTCTTGCCGAATGCATGTCCACCCCGCCCGCCCTCGTGCGCAAGGAGGCGTTCAAGGCCGCCGGCGGCGTGCACGAGGATCAACGTTACGCCTACGAGGACTGGGACTTCTGGATCTCCCTCGCAAAGGCCGGTTACGCCCTTCTCACGATCCCGGAACCGCTCCTCTTCTACCGGATGCGCAAGGGGTCGATGTCCCGGATGTACAACTTCCGCACGCGCGAGAGCGGGCGGCGCGCCATGAGCGAGCGGCACGAAGATCTCTACCGCCGCTATGCGAGGGAGGTCGTGCTCCTTCAGGACGGCTTCCGCTACAACTACGACGGGATCTACTTCGACGAACTGGAGCCGCTCCGCAGGGAGTGCGACCAGCTTCGCATCGACGTGGCGTGGAACCAGAAGGAGTGGAAGTATTACAAGGCGAAGTTCGCCGAGGCGGAGGCGGAAGCCGACGCCCTTCGCGCCGAGCTCGAAAAACTGCGCGGCAGAAAGGACGCCTAGGGAGTGTTCGCAAATCGGCGGACCGAGAAGGCGGGATGAATTTTCGAGCGGAAAACCGGAATATGAAATGAAACGAATCGAGATTCCTTGAGTTGAATGGGGCGGTTTTCCGCCGAAAAGGCGCCCGCAATTCGACGGGAGTCCAATTTTCAAACACTCCCTAAGCCATGCACATCGTCTTTGTCAGCCGCGAATATCCGCCGAACCCCATGGGCGGTATCGGCACGTACGTGGCGAACATGACGCGCGTCCTTGCGGAGCGGGGAGATCGCGTAACCGTCCTGACGCAGGACTGCTCCGCCGCGCCCTCGCATGGCTTTGACGCGCCGCATGTTTCGATCGAGGGTCGCTTGCGGGTGCATTATCTGCCCTTTGTGGACGGCGCGTGGAACCTGCTCTCTGAGGCCCGCAGCCCGGAGGCGGACGCCCTCGCCCGGCGCGACACGGTGGCGGCCTTCGGCCCGATCGTGAGCGCGGCGCTGGAAAAGCTGCTGTCGGCGGGCGACGTGGACGCGATCGAGGCCCCGGAATACGAGGCGCCGCTCCTCCACTTCCAGAGCCTTCGCGCAAGCCTGCCGCCCTCGCACCCGTGGCAGAAGGTCCCGACGATCGTCCACCTGCATTCGCCAAGCCACATGATCTTCGAGGCGAATGACGACGACACGCAGAACCGTTGGGTGCGCGCCCGCAAAGCGAACGAGGCGCTCTCCATCACCCTAGCGGACGGAGTCCTCGCCCCCAGCGCCTATCTCGCGCGGCAGGTGACGCAGTGGCTCTCCCTCGCGCCGGAGAAGGTGCGCGTCATCCCCTATCCCATCGGTCCGCTCCTTGACGTGCCCGAAGGCGCGAAGGTCGTGCCGGGCCTGTGTCTCTTTGTCGGACGCGTCGAGCCACGCAAGGGAGTCTTCGAGTTCGTGGAGGCCGCCGTTACGGTGGCGCGCAGCGTTCCGAACGCCCGCTTCCGCTTTGTCGGCGGGCCGCACTACCGGGGCGGCAAGTCGGACGGGGTGGAAACGGCGGAGCTTTTGAAGAGCCTGATCCCCGAAGCACTGAAGGAACGCTTCGACTTCGCCGGAAAAGTTCCGCGCGAGACCCTCGGGGCGGAGTATGCCCGCGCCGGGTTCGTCGCCGTTCCGTCGCGATGGGAGAATTACCCGAACACCTGCATGGAGGCGCTTTCCTGCTCAAGGCCCGTCCTCGTTTCCGATCAGGGAGGCATGCCCGAGATGCTGGAAGGCACTTCCGCCGGGATCGTTGCGGAGGGCGCCTCGCGCAAAGGCCTTGCCGCGAACCTCGCGTGCGGACTAGCCGCGATGCTGGAAAAAAGTTCGGCGGAGCTGGACGCGATGGGCGCGGAGGGCCGGAAACGGATATTGGAAATCTGCGACGATGCCCGCATCACCGCCCTGCATCGCAAGTATTATGCCGGTCTCGTGCGCACTGCCGCCTCAAGGGCGCGCCCACGACCTCCTTCCTGCGGCGTCCTCCTCTTTGGGGAAGGCGGTGACGACGCGGCCCTCGCGCGGGCGGAAAACTCCGTCATCTGCCAGACTGCGGACCTTGCCTGCCGCCTCGTCGCGGCACCACCGCGCGCGGGACGCTCCAGACTCTTCGAGCGGATCCAGACCGATGCCGAAAGTCTCGCGAAGGGGGACGTCCCGCTTGCGGAACGCCTTGCCGCGCTGCCGCTGCCGGAAGCTCTCTACATGGGTTCGATCCTCGACGCTCTCCCTCCGGATCTTCTGGACCGGGCGACGAACTTTTTTGCGAACAATCCAGACGCCGGCGCCTGCGCCCTGCGGACGATCCGCCGGGGCGAGCTGTGCGCCGCCTACCGGATTGAACCGGAAGACCTCGCCCGTCCGGCTCTCTTTGCGGAACGCTGGGTCTTCCGCGGCAGCGCCCTTGCGCAAGCGGGCGGACCGCTCGGCAGGGGTTATTTTCTATCGGACGCCCTGCGCGACGCGGCGCTGCGCATTCTGGAATCGGGCTGGAGGATCGGGATGCTGCCCGTCGCTGTGGAAGTTTCTGCGGATGCCGACCCGAAGATCCGGCAGCCCTACGCCTTCAGCGCGAAGGGTGATTCGGAACGCGATGTCGCGGTCTGTCGCGGTGCGATTTGTCCGGGTCCTGCGGATTAGTCCCGGCCCAGTGGAGGGCAAGGCTCGCGCGCAGGTTCCGCAGGGCCGTGAGGACGCGCGAGGAGGGCTCGAAGGGCTTCCCGCGACCGCGAATGCCGAAGAGGAGGCCCTCCACGCCGCCCGTCCCGCGCACGGGCAGAACCAGAAGCGACATGACCGGCGAATTGAGCTTGAGCCATACCGGCAGGTAGCGCGACACGTTCCCGAGCCGCACGTCCGACACCAGAATATCCTCCCCGCGCGAGAGCGCCACTCCGAAGACGTCGCGGTCCGCCGCCGTCACCTGCGCCGCCGGAGTGCGCAGCGAATTTCCCGACGGGCCCGCCGCCGCGACGCACTCGCATCCGCCAGAGCCAAAACGGAGAAGGACCACGCCGTCGAGGGAAAGCGCCTTCGCCACCGCGTCGGCAAGCGCCTGCGGGAGTTTTTCCGCCGGGGCCGCCTCCGCCTGGGCAAGGGCTTCCTCCAGAAGCTGATAATCCGCCTTGCGGGCCTCCTCCGCCTGAGCCGCCTTGGCCCGGCGCCGCTCCGCCGCCCTGTGCCGCGCGGCCACCCATGCCAGTTCCAGCGCCTGCGGAGGATTTTCGCCCGTCGCGCGGGCCCGCGCCATCACGAAGGCGGCGCGTTCCCCGCGTGCGACGGAGTACCGCCTGTCGAAGTCCTCGCGCGCGGCGATCGAGGCGGCGAGCGCCTCCAGCACGTCGTCGCGGTTCAGACGGTAGGATGCGTTGTAGCCGGAAAGGAGCGCCTCCAGCTTCTCGCCGAACTGGGCGGCGTCGAGGGTTGCGTCGAGGGCCGTGTCGAAGAAGCGCACGGCAAAATCCGCCATCACGAGAAGCTCGTCGTCGGCCCGGTTCGTCGGGACGCGCAAAAGGAGCGGCGAGGGTTTTTGCAGGCTGCGCAGCAGTTCCCGCGGCAGCGCCGTGCCGGAAAGAAGCGCCGCGCCCGCATCGAGCGGAGTGACGCCGAACACCTCGCGGAAGGCGGGGTCCTCGCCCATTTCCTCGAAAAGGTCGCGCGCCTGAAGGTATTCCTCGGTCATGAAGGCGGCCATGAGGATCCGCCCGTAACCGCGCAGGACCGCTGTCACAAAGGCGCTCTCGCCGTCGGCAAAGCGGCGCTCGGCCAGTTCCTTCGCGAAAAACCCACAAAGGAGGGAAAAAGCGGCGGCCTCGCCCGTCTCTTCCGGCAGCGGTTTTTCCGGCTGCGGGAGCATGTTCATCGCTAGGTGCCGCACGCGGTCGAACCCCATCATCTGAATCGAGTCGGCCAGCGTCAGAACGGGCCGACCCGTCGGATTGTTCCCCACCGTGTTCGCCGACGCGATCACCGCCGCCGCCACCACCGCATCCTGTGCGAGAATCGACGCCAGGTCCTCCACCGTGAGGGCGAAGGCCCTGCCCGAGAGCGAGCGCACAAGGCGCGTCACCTCCGGCGCGGCGACGAAGTTCCCCGGGCGCAGCGCCTCCCGCAACCGTTCTACGGTTTTCACCTGCAAAAGTGCGGAATCGGAAGGTACGTCCATAATGCAAGGCCGTCGTTAGCGTTCCGGAGTTGCCGGGGCGGCGGTTCGGGCGCGGTTACGGAGGTCCAGATACAGGTTGTACAGGGCGATCGCCGAGGGGAAGAGGTTGGAAAGGATTCCCACGGAGTCCGTCTTGCCGAAGGTGAAGTAGGACAGGACGCAGATGCTGCCGACCAGGCTCATCACCCAGAAGAGCGTGGGCATGGTCGGCTTGCCCGCGCGGTGGCTGGCCCACATCTGGACGAACCAGCGGCCCGCGAAGAGTGCCGTGCCGCCGTAACCGATGATCTTCCAGAGCGTGACGACCCACGCGAAACCGTGGCCGAAGATCGAGAAGGAGATGGTGAAGAGTTGCTCGTTCATGGAAAGCGGTCAGCGCGTTTCGATACGTTCGCAGGAGGGATAATGCACCTTGCGCCGGAGGAGCCACGCCACGCCGAAAAGGTCGTAGATGCCCCGCAGCGCGCGGTCGAAATTCGTGTATTTGGAACTGCCTTGCGAGCGCGGGCGGTGATTCACGCTCATCTCCTCGATCCGCAACCCCGCCTTGGTGAAGATCGCCGCCATGTAACGGTGCATCCCGTTGAAGGGGACGAGGTACTCCACCGCCTCGCGTTTGAACATCTTGATGCCGCAGCCCGCATCGTGCACGCCGTCCACAAGGAAGAGCCTGCGGATGCGGTTGGCCGCCTTCGAGGCGAGGCGTTTGCTCAAAGTATCCCGCCGCTTCGCCCGGCGTCCGTACACCACGTCCGCGCGGCCTGTCCGCAGGATCTCCAGCATCGCGGGGAAGTCCGCCGGGTCATTCTGCCCGTCGCCATCCATCGTTCCGATGAATTTGCCGCGCGCGAGTCTCAGGCCCGCGTACACCGCCGCGCTCTGGCCGCGATTCGCCCCCGCCTTCACCGCAACGATACCAGGCACCGAACAAATCGCCGCCCAAGTTCCGTCGCGACTGCCGTCGTCCACGGCCACGACCTCCGCCTCCGGCACACGGGAGAGCACCTCGCGCAAAACCGGCGCGGCGTTGGCCTCCTCGTTAAAGAAGGGAACGACGATCGAAAGCTCAGTCTGACTGTTCATCCGGCACCATCCTGTCCAAACGAAGAACGCGCGCAAGAACGTATCCGGTGAAATAAACCATTCCGAAAGACCAGATTACGTCACTTGCCCAGTGGGCTCCCTGCGCGATCCTCGCCGCGCCGACAAAAAGCCCCCATTCGATGCCGAAGGCCAGCCAGAGGAGCGCCGCGCGGCGGTTGTTACCTAGCAGGATGAAATAAGGCGCGACGAAGAAGAACGCCATCGCCACATGACCGCTCGGGAAGGACTTTTTGCCGGGGGCGTCCTCGCCGATCGCGAGCGGCTCCAGATAGGCGTACGACCCGCCGAATTCCGCCGTCTCCCTCGGGCGCGGGCGGTTCCAGCCCTCTTTGAAAACAACATTCACAAGCAGCCCCGGCCCGATCGCAAGGAGAAGCAGAAGGAACGCCGCCCCCCTCCTCCACTTCGCATAGTTCGTTCGGAAAAACCCCGCCACAAGCACCGCGAGAGCCGCCAGCGCCGGTAGAAAACCAATGTGCTGTCCGTAATGGTAGGCAAAGTCAAAGGGCGCCGTCTCGCCGACCGGCCAGCCGTTCCCGTCGTAAAAGAACCGCGCAAGCCACCGGTCGAGCGGCGTCGTCCACGCGAGAATCGTCACAAGCGCCAGCACCGCCGCTGGAACCCACAGCACATACCGCACCCTGTTACCGGACGGGCTCATCGGGGAGCGTCCTTTCCGCCGATGTAGAAGGCGCGGTACACGTCCGCCTGAATCTTCCTGCCGTTGCCGACCTCCACGAGCGCCGTGCCCGCAAAAGTGGACCAGCCGAGCGCCGCGCGGAGAATTTCCGGCACGGGCTCGCTTCCACCGACAACAACCACCGTCACCTCTCCCTGTTCCAGCTCCGCAAAACCGCCCCAGAGTTCGTACTGGCTGTCGATCACGCCGGGTGAACTCGGCCAGTGGTACACGCGGGGCTGGCCGGGCAGGTAAAAGGCAAGTTCGCTCGCAAAGTACCGGTGCCCGACGACAATCACCGGTGCGTCCACGCGCGGCAGGGTTGCGCGAATCTTCTGCACTTCTTCGGCAAAACGGTCCCAGCCGCGCAGGCGGGCGTAGGGGTCGTACTTCGCGCCCTCCCCTCCCAAGAGATGCACCGCCGCGGGCAGCGAATAGACGAGCGCACTCAGGATGAGTGCCACCCACAGCCCCGGAACGAGCCAGCGCCACAGCCGCCGGTGAAGGGCCGGAAAGGAATCCTCACGCAGGCAGACGCCCGCGACAAGGACGAGCCCCGCCGGATAAAAGGCCGCCGCCCAGTTCCCATTGATCGACTGACGGAGCGTGAGAAGAAGGATGACCAGAAGCGGCACCCCGCTGAAGGTCACAAGAAAGCGTTCGCGCGATTGCAGGCGCCTCCAGAAAAACACGCCGCACACTGCCACCGCAAACAGGAGAACCACCACGATCGGCGAAACCGCGCCAAGCTGCATGCCGAGAAATCCGCCGAGATTCTTCGGAAACGCCGCAATTCCGTCCCCCTTGAAGTGATGCTCGGTGTGCAGGAAGGTGATCCAGCCGTGCCGCGCGTTCCAGAGAAACGTCGGGACAAGAAAGAGATAGGAAAGCCCGAACGCGCCCCAGAGAAGCGGATTTTTCAAACGGTCACGAGAAGAGCCGAAATCAAAAAGGATGAAAAGAACCGCAAGCGGCGGGAAGAGCCACATCATTTGCTTACTCAGATGTCCGAGGCCCAGAACGAGCGTCAGGCCCGCCGCCACGGCGATGCGCCGCCCGATGCTCTCCTCGCCACGATCCAGACGATGAAAGAGATACAACGCCGCGCTCCAGAAAAAGACGAGCGGCGCGTCGATCGTCAGGAGAAGATTGAGGAGCACCGCACCGGGCATCGCCGCCACGAGCGCCCCCGCGAAGAACCCCGCTTTTTCCCCATACAGTCTGCGTCCGAGAAAAAAGGCGAAGAGCATGCTCCCGCTGCCGAAAAGGACCGCCCACAAGCGCAGGCCGAAAACCGTGTCGCCCCCGAGCCATCCGGCCCCGGCCATCATCCACGCGATGAACGGCGGCTTGCTGAAGTAACCCCAGTCGAGCCTACGTCCCCAGTCCCAGTAGTAGGCCTCGTCGCCGACAAGACCGCACGGGAAGACCGCAAGGTAGGCCAGTCGCAGCGCCGTCACCACCGCAAGGAGGGTGAAAAAGCGCGCCGTCCAATCCGGGGTGCGATTCTCCGCCGCAGGCACCGGGTTCTCCCGTATGAAACCGCTGTCGATCACAAAACAGAACTTTGCGGGACCATTGCCACTTTGCAACCGCTTTCCCCTCGACGTTTCATTCGGGTCTGTCAACTTCCCATAAAACGCATCAACGAATCACGATACGTTGAAGTATTGTCTTGAGTCCCGACAAAAACTTCCGACACTTAAAAGCCATGAGCCGCACATTCAAGTTCTCCTCAGAGTCCGTCGGCGAAGGTCATCCCGACAAGGTCGCCGACTACATTTCCGACAGCGTGCTGGACGCCTGCCTCGCGCAGGATCCCGCAAGCCGCGTCGCCTGCGAGACCCTCGTCAAGTGCAACGTCGCCACCGTCGCCGGTGAAATCACGACGTCCGCGAAGCTGGATTACAACGCCATCATCCGCGACGCCATCCGCGAGATCGGCTACGTGACGCCGGACGACGACCCGGTTTTCAACGCCGACACGGTCTTCATCAACAACTACCTCACCAAGCAGTCCCCGGACATCGCGCAGGGCGTCGATGCCAGGGCCGCCGAGGGCAAGGACACCGACGAGCAGGGCGCGGGCGACCAGGGAATCATGTTCGGCTATGCCTGCAACGAGACGCCCGAGATGATGCCCGCCGCGATCATGTTCGCGCACCGCGTTCTGCGCAAGACCTCCGAGCTGCGCAAGGCGAAGGCCGTGGACTGGCTCCGCCCCGACGCCAAGAGCCAGGTGTGCGTGAGCTACGAGAACGGGAAGCTCGTGCACATCGACAACGTGGTCGTCTCCACGCAGCACAAGGACACGGTCACGCACGCGGTCATCAAGGACTACGTGATCAATGAGATCATTAAGAAGGTCCTGCCCCCCGAACTCCTTTCCTCCAAGACCGAGTATTTCATCAACCCGACGGGTAAGTTCGTCGTCGGTGGACCCAACGGCGACACGGGACTCACAGGCCGCAAGATCATCGTCGATACCTACGGCGGCTGGGGCCGTCACGGCGGCGGCGCCTTCTCGGGCAAGGACCCGTCCAAAGTGGACCGTAGCGCGGCCTACTTCTGCCGCTGGGTGGCCAAGCACATCGTGGCCGCCGGACTTGCCGACACGTGCGAGCTTCAGGTCGCCTACGCGATCGGTTACCCGAACCCGACCTCCATCTTCGTCGAGACCTTCGGCACGAACACGATCCCGCAGGAACGCATCGTCGATGCGGTGAAGAAGACCTTCAACTTCAAGCCCGCCGCGATCATCCGCCAGCTCGACCTCCTGCGCCCAATCTACCGCAAGACGACCAACTACGGCCACTTCGGCAAGGCGGAACTGCCGTGGGAAAAGCTCACGAAGCTCGCCGAGTTCAAGGCTGCCGCCGGCGTGAAATAACATCTCCCCCGCGATAAACGGAAACGATTCAAATCATGAGCAAAGTGACGCAGAGGGAGATTCTCCCCTACAAGGTGGCCGACATCGGCCTTGCCGACTTCGGTCGCATGGAGGTCAAGATCGCCGAGAAGGAAATGCCGGGCCTCATCGCCACACGCGAGAAGTACGCGCCGGAGAAGCCGCTCAAAGGCGTGCGCATCATGGGCAGCCTGCACATGACCCTCCAGACGGCGGTCCTCATCGAGACCCTCGTGGAACTCGGTGCGGACGTGCGCTGGGCCTCGTGCAACATCTTCTCCACCCAGAACCACGCGGCGGCCTACGTCGCCAAACATCTGGGTGTGGCGGTCTTCGCCTGGAAGGGCGAGACGCTGGAAGAGTACTGGGACTGCACCTACGAGGCCATGACCTGGCCGGACGGCAAGGGTCCGCAACTGATCGTGGACGACGGCGGCGACGCCACCCTCCTCATCCACAAGGGCGTGGAGCTCGAAGACGGCAGCAACTGGGTGGACGGTCCTTCCGAAAGCCACGAGGAGGCCGTCATCAAGGCCAAGCTCAAGGAGATTTTTGCCGCCGATCCGCAGCACTGGCACAAGGTGGCCAAGGACTGGCGCGGCGTTTCCGAGGAGACGACGACGGGCGTCCACCGCCTTTACGAAAGGGCGAAGAACGGCACGCTCCTCGTCCCCGCGATGAACGTCAACGACTCGGTCACCAAGAGCAAGTTTGACAACCTTTACGGCTGCCGCGAGAGCCTGATCGACGGCATCAAGCGCGCGACTGGCGTCATGATTTCCGGCAAGGTGGCCGTCGTCTGCGGCTATGGCGACGTCGGCAAGGGTTGCGCTCAGGCCTTCCGCGGGCAGGGCGCCCAGGTCGTTGTGACGGAAGTCGATCCCATCTGCGCACTACAGGCCGCGATGGAGGGCTTCCGCGTTCTCCGTGTCGAGGACACCCTCGGCTGGGGCAACATCTACGTCACCTGCACCGGTAACGAGGACATCATCACCCTCGAACACATGGAGAAGATGGCCGATCAGGCCATCGTCTGCAACATCGGCCACTTCGACAGCGAGATTCAGGTCGCGCGTCTGGAAGCTTCGCCGGACGTCAAGGAGCACGAGGTCGTGCGTCCGGAGACGGTCGGCGCGGTGGACAAGTACACCTTCAAGGACGGTCACGCGATCTTCCTTCTGGCCAAAGGCCGCCTCGTGAACCTCGGCTGCGCGCAGGGCCACCCGAGTTTCGTGATGAGCAACAGCTTCACGAACCAGACCCTCGCCCAGATGGACCTCTGGAAGAACAGGGACACCTACAAGCCCGGCGTGTACATTCTCCCGAAGAAACTCGACGAGGAGGTGGCGCGTCTGCACCTGGAGAAGATCGGCGCGAAGCTCACGAAGCTCAACAAGAAGCAGGCCGACTACATCGGCGTGACGGTGGACGGCCCCTTCAAGGCCGAAAACTACCGCTACTAGCAGGGCGGAACGCCCTGCACCTGCCGATGCGCCTGCGGGCGCATCGGGAAGGGCTTTCAGCCCTTACGGCTGGCTTCGCACGCCTATCCTGAAAAACTCGATTCCTTCAAGGGCCCTCCGGTTGATTCCGGAGGGTTCTTTTGTCTGCGATCGGCTCAATCCGGCATGGAAAAAAATCGGAAAGGGAAATCACCCAAGAACTCTTGACAGAGCCGACGCCAGCGCATTTACTCCGCCTTTCCCTTTTCGAGGGGAAACCCCAAGTTGCTCGGTAGCTCAGTGGCAGAGCAGGTGACTGTTAATCACTTGGTCGCAGGTTCAAATCCTGCCCGAGCAGCCATTTCTCTACACTGGCGGGCCATGTTTCACGTTTACATCCTGCAGAATCCCGAAGGGCGTTTCTATATCGGGCAGACTCAGGACCTCGCCAAGCGCCTTGCGAGCCATAACCGTACGGATTCCACCGGCGGAAAATACACACGCAAGAACGGCCCGTGGACACTCGTCTGGTCCGAACCCCACCCCACACGTGCCGACGCCATGCGCCGCGAGAGGGAAATCAAGAGCTGGAAGTCCGCCGAACGCATCCGCACTCAACTGCTCAGTGGCAGAGTCCCGCCAAGGCGGGATTAATCACTTGGTCGCAGATTCAAATCCTGCCCGAGCAGCCATTGAACGCGCGAAACACCGCGGGACAAGAAGATTTCCGGTGTATTTCCATCTTGGAACACGCCATTCCCATCTCGTCCGGACGAACGGCGCGGGGCGTGCCATACGCGTTTGCACAATATCTATCGACTTTTTCGCCGACCTATCGTAGCTTTTCCGCGTCATAGGCTTCGCGCATTGGCATCAACTACAAAATCACAGTCACCATGCGTCACCTTACGGTATTCTTCCTGTTCTGCCTTTCCTCGATCCCGCTCTTTTCCGCCGAGTCGGTCACAGTCGGCATCATGAAGGAGACCATCAAGGGCAACGGCAAGGTCAACGTCTGTTCCACGCCCTTCGTTCCGTCGGCAACCCAAGTTCTCACCGCCGGTTCTGTGAGCGGCAACACGGTCACGGTTACGGCTTCGTCCGCCTCGCCAACCGGCATCAGTCCGCTCGGGTCGTATTATGCAGAAATCCTGACTTCCGACGGTGTGAAGGAAATTTCTGCAATTTCCGCCGTCTCCTCCACCACCATCACCCTGGCCTCCGCGACGAACGTTCAGGCGGGCGACACGCTCTTCATCCGGCCCTATCTGACGCTGGATGGCCTGCTTGGGAGCGGTAACACGTTCAACTTCCGCGCTTCCTCGACGGGCAATCCCGCCGTTGCGGACACTGTCATGATTCTCGACAGCGCCGGCCAGACGTTTTCCTCCTATTTTTACAGCACCTTGACCGGTTTCGTCGGCTGGTACAACGCCACAAGCTTCGAGCCCGCCGGCTCCACGCGCATTGAGCCGGGCAGCGGCATCATCTTCCGCATGGTCGGCCCCGACGTGACGCTCTACTTCTCCGGCGAGGTTCAGACCTCTCCGGTTGAAACCCGCATCAACCACGGGATCAACCTCGTGGGCGTCATGAATCCGCTGGCCGGCAATTACGCGGGAAGGATGCTCACCCTGACCGGTTCCGGCCTTTACAGCGGAAGCGACAGTGACGGAATCAAACCCTCCGCCGACGGCAATACCGCAATCGCCGACTGGGTTTATCTCTTCAGCCCCGCCAACCAGACACTTGCCACCCACTTCTACAGCACCTTGACCGATTACGTCGGCTGGTATGACGCCACGAGCTTCCAGACTTCCGGCACTTCCGTCCTCGAAGCCGGGACGGCCTTCTACCTCTTCCGCAGAGGGCAGGCCTTCTACTGGACGCAGCCCGTGAACTACCTCAACAACTAATTTCCTCCACGAGCCCCAATGAATCTTTCGCGCACCGCAATTCTGTTTTCAGCAATGCTGGCAGCCACCACCTGCCCGGCGCTGACCGTCGATGTCACCACCGTTGACGGATTTACCAGCAACACATCCGTCAAGGATGCCGCAGGCACTGCCATTCCCGCGGGCAACCGCATCATGGTGGGCACCTTCGATACGTCGAGCGCCGCAACGCCCGCCGCCTTCTTCGACGCCAACAAGTCCAATATCGCGACGCTCATGAGCCATTTCACGAGCGTTTCCAGCCGCGTCACGATGCTCGGCACCTCCGACCGCGACTGGGTCTTCGGCCTGACCTACAATGCTTCCGGCTCCACGGCGACCAATGCCGGCTGCTTCACCCTTTCCGTGGGTCCGTCGGTTGCGGGAACGGCCCTTGATACCAAGAAGGTGTATCTCGTCGTCTTCAAGACGAGCGACAACACGACGAACCTCGGCCCGAACTACTGGAACGTCTCCGAAATCGGCGTGTTCTCCTCCTCCAACTCGGAGTGGGTCTTCAAGAGCGATGCGACCGATCCGAGCGTCAAGATCACCCTGCGCACCAATCAGATCGACCAGTATTTCCTTTCCACCGGTAGCGCCCTGCACACACTGAATGTCGGCGCAACGCACGCCGGAGCCCTCTGGGCGGCGGAAAACGGCAACGCGCTCAGCAAGGCCGGTTCCTGGTACGGCGACGTATGGCCGGTGCAATTCGGCAACGGCTGGTTCGTGAGCGCGCAGAACGCGGCCTGGCAATACGCCGTGGCCGGTAGCGACGGCATCTGGATCTACGACAGCACGCTCGGCTGGATCTGGACCAAGGAACTCTTCTACCCGTATCTCTATCTCTACGACCTCGGCCAGTGGGTCTATTTCTACGGAATCAACAGCGGCGCGCGCTACTACTGCGTGTTCGACTCCGCCCTCGCGCACTCCCTGCCCCAGTTCCCCTACGCGACCGACGCGCAGTTGTCGCAGATCAGCGTTGGGGCCTTATAGGGAATGTCTTGAAAGACGCTCCCTTCGGGGAACGGAGCGCTTTCGAGCAATTCAGGACATTTCATTCATCTTGTGACAAGACTCCGGAAACGGAGCCTTGTTTTTTGTACGAAAGACGGAGAGGCCCGGGAAGTGCGTGGGAAAATGACTTTCAGGTCTGTCAAACTCTTGTCTCGTGAAGGGACCCGGAGAGAATCAGGACCTGCCCTGTGGCGTCGGCGATGTTGTAGAGGAGGGTCATCTGCTGGCGCGGGACGCCCTGCACCGTGGCGTGGGCCTTGGCGCGGATTTCGGAAAGCAGTTCCGGAACGGGACGAATCACCGGGTCGTTCTCATGGATCTGCGCGGCCTGAACAAGCATCGCGAGCGTCTCTTCCGCCAGTGGCAGCACCTCCTCCGCCGCCGCCCGCTGCTCCACGCGGTGCGCGCCGAAGGCCGAGATGTAGGAGAGGAGCGCGTGATTCAGGTAGGTGAGCTGGAAAGCGCGGTCCTGCCCCTGCCGGTGCCGCTCTGGTTCAAGGCTCATTCCCTGCCACGCAAGGACAAGGGCGTTGTCCGCACGGTGCGCCTCGCGCCGGGCGATGCGGTAGGCAAGATCGTCCCCCGCCGAGGGATGGCGGTATTCCTCTAGGATCGCACCAAAGTATGCGGCGTTCTTTTTGAGGGCCTCGCTCAAAAGCCCGGGAAGTCTGGCAAACTGCCAGTCCGGCCAGAGAAGGCGCACGGAAAGAAACGCAAGTCCCGAGCCGACAAGGGTGTCCGCAATGCGCGGCAGCATGAGCGTCACGCCCTGATTCGCCACAAGGTTGAAGGCGCAGAGGACAAAAGTCGTGATGAAGACAACGGAAACCGAGTAATTCCGCTTGAGCCACGCGAAAAAAAGATACGCCGAGACCAACATGAAGAGAAGCTGCCCCTCGCGCGTCGGCAGGATCTGGACGAGGCTCACCCCTCCGACGACACCGCAAAGGGTGCCGAGGATCCGCTGGAAGAGGCGGCGGCGCGTCCCGCTGTAGCTCGGCTGTAGGACAAAGAGGCAGGTGAGGACGATCCACTCGCCCTTGCGCAGCGCCAGCATTTCCGAAATCGCGAACCCGATGAGAAAACACAGGGAAAGGCGGATGGCATGCCGCAGACGGGCGTTGTTCCAGTTGAGCTGGTCGGCAAAACGACGCCACAGGCTGCGCGGATCCCGCTCAAGTCGCGGGGCGATGCCGCGCACGCGCTCGTCGGTCATGTTCGCGAGCGAGCGGTTCGACCGCGCTAGATTGTTCACCAGAAGCGGCAGAGGCGAATCCGCCGGGAGCCGCGCCTTTTCCATCTCACCCGCAAGGACGTTCACCGTCCATTCGAGCGACACCGGGTGCCGGTACGGGATGCCCGTCAAGAGGCCCTTCGCCATTACTTCGAGCGCCGTGGAAAGTTGGAGCAGCGTCTGGCCCGCACCCTCCAGCAGGTGACGGCTTTCCGGATCGCGGCTCAAGAGGTCGTACCGCTCGTGGCTGGAGGCGGCGCGTTCGTGCAGGCTTTGCAGGAGCATGAAGCTGCGCAGGTACGGCGTCAGCGGCTCGTCATCCGCAAGGGAATCCCGGTAGCTTCCGAGCACCTCCTTGCAGCGGTCGAGGGCGTCCACCACCTCCACGTTTTGCAGGGCAAGGCGTCCGCGCACACGCGCCTGAGTCGCCGCATCGCTCGGGAAAAGCTCTGCCTTGATCTCCATGTAGCGCGCGAGGGCACGGTATCCTCGCGCAAGCTGCTCCTCCAGCGGCCTCCACGGATGCATTTGCAAAAGCAGGAGGGAAAAAAGCCCGTACATGAGCGCACCGCCGGGAAGCAGCAGTGGCTGCCAGTACCACGCCGGGCTGATCGAGGCGCCGATCATCGCATAGATGCCGACGAGCACCGCGCCGAAGGTAACGCCCCGGTAGCGCTCCCCCACTCCGCCGACAAGAAGAAAGCCGACCGTGGAAAGCGCGAGCCCGAGGCCGAGTAGCACCGGATACGGGCGGAGCACCTCCACCGAAAAACTGGAGATGAAAAAGCACACCACCTTGAGCGCGAGCGACTTCACGCGCCCGTGCGGATGGTCGTCTGTCTCCGAGAGCGCCCCGGCGAGAGCCCCGAGGGCGAGGGACACGCCGAAGAACGGCTTCCCGCAGAGCACCATCGGCGTGGCAAGAAACGAAATCGCCACCGTCGCCTTGATCGCCACCAAGCGGTCCGGATCGCTCCAGAACGCCCGCCGCGCCGGCTCGAACCAGCTCCGGCACTTCACTCTTTGGCACAATTTCCCGAACATGGCTTTCCGACAATCGTGCGCGAATTAACGCCCCAGCGCCATGAAGATCGGCGAGAGCTTGCTGATCCGGTGGTCGTTGCGGTCGGCATCGGTATCGTAATGGCGCAAAAGCGCGTAGAAGGCGCGGGAATGGTTCATGTGCGTCATGTGCGCCAGCTCGTGAAAAAGGACGTGGTCGTGCAATTCCAGGGGCAGCAGGATGATGCGCCAATTGATGGAAAGATCGCCCTTGCCCGTGCAGGAACCCCAGAGGGTGCGCTGGTTGCGGATACTCACGCGCCGCAGGGCCAGGCCGTGGCGCGCGGCCAGTTCCCGCGCCCGACGGGGCACGTACTGCCGGGCCATTTCCAGTAGCGCATGGGCGAGTTCGTCCTCTTTGCTACAAGAGTCGAAAAAACAGCGGATGATGGCCTCGCCCCGCGCCGGATCGGCCACCCAGTGCGTCCGCAGGCGCGACTGGTCCAGCATCACATGCGAGCGATGCCCGTCGAGGGATAGCCACGGTTCGGCACGCAGGTGCTCGGCGATGTCGCGATTCTTGTGCGGGAGATTCCCGAGAGTCCGCAAGAGCCAGTCCGACTGGCTACGGAGAAAATCCTGCGCCCCGGAATCCGACACGAAAGACGGCACCGACAGCGTCACCTCGCCCGTGTCGCGCACGCTCACCCGCAGGGTGCGGTTACGGGCACTCCGCCGCAGCCGGTAGGGAACCACGGTGTTTCCGTGTGCAGTGGGGATTTCGCAAGACCTTTCGATCATGGAACGGGGAAGGAAGCCTTGTCGTACGAGTCGGCGATGCGGCGCAGTTCTTTGCGAAGGGCGGATTCGGGGTCGATTTTCGCCCGGCGGCAGGCCGCCACAATCTCCAGCAACTTCATTGCGGCCTTCTCCTCTGTCAAATCGTCCGCAATCTTTTCGACTTTCGCGGGATCGAGACCTTCCGGGGTGAAATTGCGCTTGCCAAGCTGCTTGATCAGTTCATCGGCCTGCAGAAGCGTCGCGAGGGTTGCGGGAGGGCGTTTGAGGGCGTTCGCGGGAAGGGCCTGTGGCGTGTTTTTCTTCTCCGTTTCCTTGATCGCCGCCCAGTTGACGAGAACTTGTTCGCTCGTCTCGGCCTTCACGTTGCCGAACACATGGGGGTGGCGGCGGATCAGCTTCTCGTTGATCTCGGCGGCCACGGCGTTGAAGTCAAAAGCACCCTTCTCCTTCGCGATCTCGGCGTGCATGACCACTTGGAGAAGCACGTCACCCAGTTCCTCGCGCATGTGGGAATCGTCCTTCTCGTCGATCGTCTCGATCAGTTCCGCCGTCTCCTCCTGAAGGCAACGCACGAGGCTCTCGTGGGTCTGCTCGCGGTCCCAGGGGCAGCCCCCGGGCGCGCGAAGGCGTGCAACGGTGTCAAGCAGGTCTTGCATCGGATTCATCGCCCCCATTACCTATCCCTCGCGCGGGAAAATGCGAGATTTGCCTTTCCCGGCATCAAACCTGAGACTTTTTCGCAATGGACAAGCTGGCCGAGATCATGGAACACAAACGGCGCGAGGTTGCGCTGCGCGAGCGCGCCGTGTCGCACAGGGAACTCGCACGCCTTGGGGAGATGACGCGGCACGGTCTCTCCTTCAGCGAGGCCCTTGCGAACCCGAAGCACCTTTCCGTGATCGCGGAGATCAAGCGGCGCTCGCCGAGCGCGGGGCAGATCCGCGAACTGCCGGACGCCTCCGAACAGGCCCGCTTGTACTACAACGCCGGGGCGGACGCGATGAGCGTGCTGACCGACGAAAAGTTCTTCGGCGGGACGATCCGCGACCTCTGGGCCGTGACGGATTTGATCGGTGGCCGCGACGACGCACCGCCGGTGATCCGCAAGGACTTCTTCGTCCACCCGGTGCAGGTGGTGGAAGCGGCGGAAGCCGGCGCGCGGGCGATTCTGATCATCGTGCGGGCCCTTTCCTTCGACGAGGCCGCACGTCTGCGCGACGCGGCGGGCGAAGCGGGCCTCGACAGCCTTTTCGAGATCCATTCCGAGCCGGAGCTGGAAACGGCGCTGAAACTCGACGCGAAGATCATCGGCGTCAACAATCGTGATTTATCCCGCTTCGTGACGGACCTTGCCTACAGCGAGAAGCTCCTCCCGATGGTCCCGGATGGCATCGTGAAGGTGTCGGAAAGCGGCATCCACAGCGGTCTCGACGCGGCGCGCGCAAGAGCCGCCGGTGCGGACGCGGTGCTGGTGGGCGAATCGCTCATGAAGAGCGAAAACGTCGAGGCACTGATGGCGGAAATCCAGAACGCCTGATCTCTACGCAAGATCCTCCAGCGGATAGGTCCAGATTTCCGAGAGTGTGGGGTGATACCACTGGACTTTCAGGAGGTCGCGGCAGGTGGCGCCGAGGGCGATTCCAACGGCGAGGGGATGGATGAGTTCTCCGGCGTCGCGCCCCACCACTTCCGCGCCGAGAATCTTGCCGCCCTCCCCGGCCAGCACTTTCACGTAGCCGTATTTGGCCTCCATGAGGATGGATTTGCCGTGATCGTCGAAGGGGTACGACGCCTCGCGGAAGGCGATGCCACGGGCCGTCAACTGCGTGGCGGAAAGGCCGGCGGAGGCAACGCCGGGATCGGTGAAGACGACGCGGGTGAGCTTGTCGTAATCGACCGGTTCGCAGCTCTTTCCCAGCGCGTGGCTGGCGGCAAGTTCTCCCTGCAGAATGGCGACGTGGACGATCTCCACCGGCCCGCAGCAGTCGCCCGCGGCGTAAACGCGTGGGTTCGTCGTCCGCTGAAAGGCGTCCGTCACAATCTGCCCAGCAGAATTCACCTCGATCCCGGCGGCGGCCAGATTGAGGGAGGCAGTGGCGGGACTGCGGCCCATCGCGTTCACAAGATTCTCTCCCCTCGCCTCGCGCACCTCCCCGTCCTTTTCGTAGCGGACGGCGAAGCCGCTCCCGGTCCGCGTCACGTTCAGAAGCCTCGTCCCGGTTGTTACACTAATCCCCTCGTCCGCAAAGGCCTTCTCCACCACGGCGGCGGCTTGCGGTGAACATTCCTTGAGGATGCGCGCGCTGCGCTGGATGAGGTTTACGCGGCAGCCAAAACGGGCAAGCACCTGAGCGAGTTCGCAAGCGACGACCCCGCCGCCAAGGACGATCGCGCTCTCCGGTAGCGCGTCCATGTCCAGCACCTCGTCGCTTGTCCAGACGCCGTTTTCCCGCGACAGCCCCGGCACATTCGGCCAGTTGACGGAAGAGCCCGTTGCGATGACAAAGTGATCCGCCGAGATGCGCTCTCCCGCCTCCATCTCGATCTCCGATGCCGAGACAAAATGCGCCTTTTCGCGGATCAGGGTGAAACGGTCCGATTCGAGCTGCCCGGCACGGTAGTCGGCAAAGTCCTTGATGACGATTTTTTTGCGCGCCTGCACCTTCGCCATGTCCGCTCCCGCCTGCGGGATCGTCAGGCCGAGCTTCGCGGCGGAATTCGCCTGATGGAGAACGTCCGCCACGTGGATCAGCGTCTTGGAGGGCATGCAACCGCGCAGGATGCAGAGGCCGCCCAGCTTCGCGCCGCCCTCCACGATCGCTACGGACCGGCCCGCCGCAGCCGCCGTCCGCGCCGCCGCATAGCCCGCGCTACCACCACCCACCACCACGAAGTCAAAATGCCGTCCCATGAGTGCCAGTGTATCGGTTAACGGGCCGGGATCAAAGCTTCGCCGTGTTCTTTCCACAACCGGAATGGGAAATCTGAAAGCCGCGACTTATGCCCGGCGAAGAACGAGCATCTCGTTGCCGCCCTTCTGAAACTCGTAGGGCACTTTGCGGACAAGCGTCGCCACGCCCACCTTTTCCAATCCGGAGCGCACGGCAGCCATCTCCGGATACGACCTGCCGTCGAGGGTCAGGAGCGGGAAGACGCGCACCTCTTTCGCCACGCGGAGAAGCTCGATCATCGAGCGGATATGAAAGTCCGCATCGAGCTGCGCCGCATAGAGGAAGAGGAAGTGGGAAACGAGGGCGAGGTCATAGGCGCCGTCCGCAAAGGGAAGCTTGGGCAGCGCCGCCGCCACATACCGGCCCGCCGCTCTGCCTTTCTCGTAATCGGCCAAAAACGTCTTCATCGCCGCCATCCGCGTCGCGCCCAGTTCTTCCGGACCGGAAAACTCCGTCCAGAGGTAATCGTGTTCGTTCGCGCAAAGCTGCGCCATCACCTTTTCGTACGTCACGGCAATCCGGCCTTCGATCTGCGCCGCGGAAAAGGCATACACCGGGTCCGCCGAGACGATCCGCCCGCCGCGCGCCGTCAAGGCTGCATTGAACGCCGCCGGACCGTCGCCGCAGCCAAGGATGCGTTTGCCGAGGTCCGCCGCCGAAAGGTCGAACATCCGCACGTATTCCTCAAACGAGCGCCCCCAAGGCACAACGCTGTCCAGAGTGAAGCCCATGCGGACAGTTTGGGTAAAAGTCCTTGAATTACGAAGCAAAACCTAGCCTCGGAATTCGCGTAGAAAACCTGAACGGCCACATCCCCGGCATGTTTGAGAATTGGGGATGATTTGCATTCGAAACACGTTCGGATTGAATAATAACTGTTACATGCATATACTAGCAGCATTCGGTGACGCAGCAGTTCATATGCCTGGGACACTACATAACAACGGAGAGAACGATAATGGAAAATGCGAACTATATAAATAACGTAAAAGTCCTCATCGGCCTACAGGTGATTACGGGAAAAGATACCAACCCGCCCCCGGGCTACACAAAGATTCCCGTGGATGTGAACGGTGGCGCCAAGGGCGAGTACATCTACATCTGCTACAGGGACGGAAAGACCGAGCCGGGCATCACGATGGTAAACATCCTTCAGGGCAAGGATGCAAAGCCAGAACCCGACTGGTACAAGGATGATACGGACCTCAACAAGGGCGCCCATGGCGAATACCTGTATCTCACATGGACGATGCAGACCTGTTGCGGCGATCCCATCCGTCACATCATCGTGATCGAGGGCGACAAGAGTGACATTCAGCCGCCAACGGGTTACACGAAGGTCAATGTGGATCTGAACAAGGACGCGGGCGGCAAATTTATCTATCTTTGCTACCTCAAGTAGTTCACACAGCAAAACTTCCCCCGTCTTCGTGAAGACGGGGGAAGAATGCTGGGGTCCAATTAATCAACAAGCAGGCAGTCGCCCGTCATTTCCTCCGGTTGCGGCAGGCCCATGAGCTTGAGGACGGTGGGGGCGAGGTCCGCGAGGCGTCCGCCCTCCTTCATCTTTTTGCCCTGCAGGCCCTGTCCGTAAACAATGACCTCCACCGGATTCATCGTGTGCGAGGTGTGGGGGGAGTTCGTCTCGGGCACCCACATCTGGTCGCTGTTGCCGTGGTCAGCGGTGATGACGGCGGCGCCGTTCACCTCGTCGATCGCCTGCAAGAGTTCCGCAACGCAGGAGTCCACCGCCTGCACGGCGGCTACCGCAGCGTCGAGCTTGCCGGTGTGGCCCACCATGTCGGAATTGGCGAAGTTGACGACAATCAGGCCGTACTTGCCCGAGAGTATCGCCGCGACCGCCGCGTCACGGACGCCGTAGGCGCTCATTTCCGGCTTCTGGTCGTAGGTGGCCACTTCCTTGGGGCTCGGGATGAGCTTGCGCTCCTCAAGCGGGAAGGGTTCCTCGCGGTAGTCGTTGAAGAAGAAGGTGACGTGGGCGAATTTCTCGGTCTCGGCGCAGCGGAACTGCGGAATGCCGAGGTCGGAGACGTAGCTGCCGAGGATGTTCTTCATTTTCTCGGGCTTGCGGAAGATGATGTTCGGGCAGAGGCCTTTCTGATACTCCGTCATCGTGGCGTAGTAGAGGTCCAACTTCCTGCCGCGGTCGAAGCCCTTGAAGTCCTCGTCGATGAAGGCGTGGGTGATCTCGCGCGGACGGTCGCCGCGAAAGTTGAAGAAAATGACGCTGTCGCCGTCCTTGATGAGGGCGATCGGCTGGCCGTTCTTCTCGATGACGGTCGGGACGATGAATTCATCGCCGTTGCGGGAGTCGTCGAGGGGATGGTCGTAGTAGAACTGCACGGCCTCCTCGGCGGTGGCGGCGGTGCGCTCGATCTTGCGGCCCGTCAGGGCGTCGTATGCCTTTTGCACGCGGTCCCAGCGGTTGTCGCGGTCCATAGCCCAGAAGCGGCCCGAAACGCTCGCGATCTCGCCGACGCCGATCTCCTTCATCTTCTCGTGAATCTGCTTCACAAAGCCCATGCCGCTTGTCGGCGGCGTGTCGCGCCCGTCGGTGAAGCAGTGGACGTACACCCTCTTCAGGCCCTCGTCCTTCGCAACCTGGAGGAGCCCGTACAGGTGCTCCAGCATCGAGTGCACGCCCGCGTCGCTCACGAGGCCGAAGAGGTGCACCGCCCCGCCCTTCTTCTCGCGGGCGAATGCGGCCTGCACCACCGGGTTGTCCTTCACCGTGTTGTTCTCAAAGCCCTTGTCGATGCGGACGATCTCCTGATCGACGATACGGCCCGCGCCGATGTTCTGGTGGCCTACCTCGCTGTTGCCCATGATGCCCTTCGGCAGGCCCACGTCGCGCCCGCAGGCGGCGATTTCCGTGCGAGGCCACTTTTTGGCGAGGTTGCGCGCGGTGGGCACGTTGCCCACGCGGATCGCGTTCCACTGGTCGAGCGCGTGATCGTGATTTTCACCCCATCCGTCGCGGATAATCAGAACTACCGGTTTGAAGCTCATGAGTTTACCTGTTTGTTGAAAAGATGTGCGCACCGCTGCAAGAGGCAAACGGCTAAGCATTCAGGGCAGTCTAGCGGATTTGCCGCCGCTCGTCCACTTCCAGTTGACCCCCGGTGACGCCCGTCCTAACAATTCCAGCCATCACAACTGGAATCGCGGCATCCATGCCGTATTCCAAATTCTCAGAAATGAAAATCCTGCCGACTCTCCTCGCGCTCCTCTCCATGATTTCGCCCTCCGCGTTCGCTTCGCTTGCCGTTCCCGCCGCCTCGCCCTCCGTTCGCGTCATGGGCCGCGTTGCGGAAAGGGACGGGACTCTCACGATGGCCTACCCTGGCATCGAGACGGTGATCCGCTTTTCGGGCAGCGCGTCGGTCGCACTCAAGGGCACGGTCCTCGGAGGCGGCACTTGGTTCAACCTTACCGTGGACGGCGCGGCGCAGCCGGTGGTTCACGTGAAAAGCGGCGACTTCACGGTGACCCTCGCGAAAAACCTCGATCCGGCGAAGGAACATACGGTGCGCCTTGTGCGCCGGAACGAAGCCTGGACGGGCATCGTCCGCCTCGACTCCTTCCTGCTTGACGACGGCGCGAAGACGCTGGCCCCCGAACCGCTCCCCACGCGCAAGATTCTCGCCATCGGCGACTCCATCACCTGCGGCTGGAACACCGAATTTGATCCCCCCGCCGAACAGGGCCCGCAGAACGAGAACGCGGAGATCACCTACGCGTGGGACCTCGCCAAGGATTTTGGCGCGCAGATAAACCTCGTCTCCTACGGCGGCAAGGGTCTCGTCCGCGACTGGCGCGGCACGAACACGGCCATGATCAAGGACATGGAAGCGGAGGGCACGGTCACCTTCCGGCGCGAGATTCCGACGATCCCCGACTTCTTCGAGCGCGCGCTGCCGGACGATCCCGCCTCCACGTGGGACCACTCCCGCTACGTGCCGGATCTTGTCGTCATCTGCCTCGGCCAAAACGATTTTAGCGCGATCTCGCTCCCCGCCTCGGAATACGCGGATGCCTACATCAAGTTCGTGGACCGCATCCACGCGCTGTATCCGAAGACGCCGATCCTCGTCCTGAGTAGCCCGATGTCCGAGATGAGCCGCAGCGACGGCTGGCAGCCCCGCGGCATCGCCCTGCAACTTGCGATCAGCCTCATGGACCAGCATTACATCAGGCAAGGCGACCCGGTCGTGATGCCCCTCTTTGTGAGCCACCAGCCCGGCACGAGTGAGGACGCCCACCCCACCGGTCTCCAGCACAAGGCAATGGAAGAGGAGATGATCCCGATCGTGAAATTCCTCACCAGCTGGAACACGGCGGAAAAGTAGCCCGCGAGGCATCGTCCAACTCGTTTTCGCGCGACTGTCGTGTCGTTGTCGTGCACGATTCGCCCTGCGGTCGTGGTGGAAATATGCCTGCAAAAGTATTCTTGCGGGTCTATGAATAACACATCGCCCATGGATATCGCCTCGCGCATCAGACTCGAACGGCAAAAGCGGAGCTGGACGCAGGAACAACTCGCCGAACGCGCGGGACTCGCCACGCGCACGGTGCAGCGCATCGAATCTGGCGCGGACGCCTCGCCGGAGACGCTGCGCCTGATCGCGGAGGCCTTCGGCATTCCCGCCGAAACCCTCCTGCCCGCAAAAACAAGAGTTCACTTCGGCGCACCCGCGGACCAATTTGTCCGTTTGGTAACCGGGACGATCCTCGTCCTGACGGCTGTCCTGCTCGTCGCGGGCGCTTTCACCCACATCCCGACGCTCGGCGACGGCGGGCTGTTTCTTCTGGCCGTCGTGTTTCTTGCCGGTTTCTTCACGGTGAGCGGTTACAGCGTGCGCGACGGGATGCTGACGATCCACCGCTTCGGCTGGGCGAAGCGCTTCGATCTCGCCCGTCTTGGAGGCGTGGAGGTCAATCCCCTCGCGATGACGGGGGCCATCCGCCTCTTCGGCGTAGGCGGACTCTTCGCCTACGTCGGCTGGTTCCGCAACAGCATGCTCGGACGATTCCTCGCCTACGCGACAAACCGTGCGCACAGTGTCGTCCTCGAATTCGACGGAAAAAAGAATCGTCGTGACACCGGACGACCCCGAAGCCTTTGCCGACGCCGTGCGCGAGGCCGCGAAGGGCTCCTGCGCGAAGAACGGCACTTCGGACTGACGGGACGCCCCCTACAGTTTCGTCACGGCGATTCCGGCTTCCTTTAAAAGCTCCGCGACGAGTTCGTCGTTGCGGTAATCGTAGTGATACTTGACGGCGGAAATTCCTGCGGCGGCGATGATTTTCGCGCAGTTGATGCAGGGATAGTGCGTGATGTAGGCGATGGCGCCGTCCAGCGACACGCCGCGCCGCGCCGCATCGGAAATGGCGTTCTGTTCGGCGTGAACGGTGGCCTGCTCGTGACCGTCGCGCACGCGGGAAACGTGCGGGCTCCCCGGCAGAAATCCGTTGTAACCGGCGGCGATGATCCGGTTCTTCTGATGCCCGGCGGTGACCATGACGCAGCCCACGTGCAGCCTCTCGCAGGGCGAGCGCGAGCTCATGAGAAACGCCGTCGCCATGAAGTATTCGTCCCAGCTCGGCCTTGTCTTGAGCGAGGCGACAAGTCCCGCAATCCGGTCTAGGTAACCGCCGTCTTCGCCCGCAGGGATTGACGCGCCGCCGCAGCCGCACGCGCAGGGTTCGCTCTCGCCTTCCATATGCGGCGAAGGTATCGCCGGGCAGCGTGAGCGCGCAATGATTTTCAGCGGCGGTTACGCTTCACAAAGGATGCGGGGTTCTGCACAATCGCCCCCGTGCCGGAGGAAAAGGGAAATTCCATCAACCCCAACGAGGGCCATCGCCAGCGCCTGCGCGAACGTTTCGAGAAGGGCGGCTTCGACGCCTTTGCGGAGCACGAGGTGCTGGAACTACTTTTGACCCTCTGCATCCCACGCCGCGACGTGAAGCTCCCGGCGAAGAAGCTGCTGGCCAAATTCGGGAGCCTCCGCGCCGTGATGGACGCCTCCCCGGAAAAACTGCGCGAGGTGGAGGGAATCGGGGCCGTCGCGCCCGTCGCCTTGCGCATCATCCGCGACGCGGCGGCGCTCTACCTCCAGCAGGGCTTGGAACAGCGAGAGCTTCTCTTCAGTGTCTCGCAGATCTCGCAATTTTTGCGCCTGCGCTTTGCGGGGGAACTCTCCGAGTGCGCGGAAGTGCTGTACCTCGACTCGGGCCGGAGGCTCCTGCCGGGCGGAATCGAGCGCATGGAGAAGGGTATCGTCGATCAGGTCGTCATGATGCCGCGCAAGATCGTGGAATCAGCGCTCAGGCGCGGGGCAAAGTTTCTCATCATGGTGCACAACCACCCCGGCGGCTCCCCGAACTTTTCCCGCGCGGACATCGAGGTGACCCTCGCGGTGCGCGCGGCGGCCCTCGCCGTGGGGATGGAGCTTTCGGACCACTTTCTCGTCGCGGGCGATCAGGTGGTGAGCATGGCCGCAATCGGCCTCATGGACGAGCCCGGAAAAGTCTCGAACATGGCCGCGGAACTCCGCCCCTTCTACGGGACGCGGGGATTCTGATTCGGCTGGACTCTACAGCGCCGGACGCATCGAGGCATACTCGTGTGCCTTCTCGAAAACCTGCGCCGTCTGGAGCATCTGCGCCTCGCCGAGCGGCTTGCCGATGAGCTGCATGCCGACGGGCAGGCCCGCCGCCGTAAAACCGCAGGGAAGGCTCATGCCCGGGAGGCCCGCCAAGTTCACCGAGATCGTGAAGATATCCTCTAGATACATCGCCAGCGGATCGTCCGTCTTCTCGCCGAAGCGGAAGGGCGGCTGCGGCGTCGTGGGCGTGAGGAGCACGTCCACCTCCTCGAAGGCCTTCATGAAGTCGGATCGGATGAGGCTCCGCACCTTCTGGGCGCGGACGTAGTAGGCGTCGTAATAACCGCTTGAAAGCGCGTAGGAGCCGAGGAGGATGCGGCGCTTCACCTCCGCGCCGAAGCCCTCGCCGCGCGAGAGGGAGAAAACCTCGTCGGTGTTCGTGGCGGCGGCGCTGCGACGGGTGTAACGAACGCCGTCGTAGCGGGCCAAATTGCTCGAAGCCTCCGCCGGGGCGATGATGTAATAAACGGGAATCGCGCAGGAGGAGTGCGGCAGCGACACCTCCTTCAGCTTGCAGCCGCGGCCCTCGTAGAACTTCGCGGCAGCCTCCACTTTGGCGCGGATCTCCGGGTCGATGCCCTCGCCGAAGTATTCCTTGGGCAGGCCGATCGTCACCGGCTTCTCCGGTTCCGCCAGCGCCGCCATGTAGTCGGGAACATCCACCTTGAGGGAGGTGGAGTCGCGTTCGTCGTGCCCGGCGATCGTCTGCAGAATCGCGGCGCAGTCCGCCACGCTCCGTCCCATCGGCCCGATCTGGTCGAGCGAGCTCGCGAAGGCGGCGAGGCCGTAGCGGGAAACGAGGCCGTACGTCGGCTTCAGGCCCACGATGCCGCAACAGGCCGCGGGCTGGCGGATGGAACCGCCCGTGTCCGAGCCAAGTGCCGCATCGCACTCGCCGCTCGCCACCGCCGCCGCGCTGCCGCCGGAGGAGCCGCCGGGAATGCGGTCGAGCGCCCACGGGTTGTGCGTCTTCTGGAAGGCGCTGTTCTCGCAGGAGGAGCCCATCGCGAACTCGTCCATGTTGAGGCGTCCCCAGAGGATCGCGCCGGCGGCTTTCAGCTTCTCCACGACGTGCGCGTCGTAGGGGGAGACGTAGTTTTCCAGAATTTTGCTCGCGCAGGAAAGGCGCTGGCCCTTCACGGCGATCACGTCCTTGACGCCGAGGATCACGCCGTCGAGGGGACCGAGCGCCCTGCCTGCGGCGCGGCGCTCGTCGGAGGCCTTGGCCTGAGACAGGGCGTCCTTTTCGTCACGCGCAAGGAAGGCGCCGATTTTCGGCTCCACGGCGTTGCAGCGGGAAATGATGGCCTCCATGCGGCTGACGGAGGAGGAAGCGGTATCGAAAGTGGTGAGATTCATGGGTGGGACATGGGGCTATTCTTCGGCGACGACGCGGGGCATCACGATCTGGCCGTCCTTCACGAGCGGGGCGTTCATGACGACTTCGGAAGGCTTCATCGTGGCGCCCGGCACGTCCTCGCGCCAGACGTTGTACACCGGCGCCGCGTGAGCTGCCGGCTCCACACCAGTCACGTCGATCTGGTCGAGAAGGGCGAAGTAATCCAGCACGCGCGCGAGCTGCGCCGTATAGACGCGCTTTTCCTCGTCCGAAAGGTGCAGGCGGGCAAGGCGGGCGACATGATTGATGTCGATGGAGGCTTTTTCCGGCATGGCGGATGGGAAGTTAGCGCCGCCACACCCCACCCCGCAAGGCTCTATTGAGGGGAAGACGCGGGATCAGGTGGAGGCACCCATCCGGCGGGCTTTTTCCGCGTGTTTTTCGATGGAAAAACCCGGACGGCCCGTGCCCGGAGCCACGAGGACTCCCTCGAACGCAAGGCCCGCCTGTTTGCAGACCTCACGCAGGCGCGCGGCGCAGCCCGACGAATGCCCGAGGAGGCGGTTGAAGGGCCACGGCGCGGCGCAGGCGACAAGGGCTGCGGCCCGCTTCCCGCGCAGCGTCCGGGGCTTCGGCGGGAAGACACGCTTGTCCACCAAAAAGCCCACGAGCCGCTCCAGCGTGTTCAAGAGCGGTGCGGAAAAATTGCCGTAGTGAGTCGGCGTCGCGAAGACCACCTTGTCCGCTCCTTCGAGGGCCGCCTCCACCTTCGCGATGTCGTCGCGCACGACGCAGCGACCCGCCTCGATGCAGCGTCCGCAGGCGGCGCAGGGACGGATGGATAGATCCGCGAGAAATAGTTCCGTCACCTCGTGCCCCGCTTCGCGCGCGCCGCCAGCGTAGGCCGAGGCCAGTTGCGACACGGTGCCGTTCCTACTCGGACTGGCGATCAGGATGACGATTTTCACAAGGCCACCTCGAATAACTGGTTTCGTCGTGAGAACGAGGATTTGCGGATGGATGGCAAGGCTTTGGAAGTGCGCCGTATTGAATGAAATCCGGCGAACTTCCAAAACGCTGCCAGCCGTCGCAAAGACCGTTCGTAGCAGAAATCAAAGTCGTTCGAGTTGGTCACAAGTGCGCCTCACTTTTCCGGGCCCACGTCGATCTCGATGTATTCGCCCTCGCGCGAGAAGGTGAGCCGCCGCATGAGGCGGGCGAGGCGCGAATCGTCGCCCCGAATCATGAGGCGGTTGCGGACGCTCTCCAGCATCATGGTGTTGAAAAAGGGAACTGGGCACTGGCCGAGCCAGCCCATCTGCGGCGCAAAACCCCCGGGCACCACCTTGCCGCGCACCTGATAGACGATCTTCTCCTCCCCGAAAAGTCCCGGGAAGGAAAGGACCATGCCCACCTGCACGCGGTCCCCCTCCAGATAGCGCACGTTCGGGATCTCCGCCACGCGGATCGCTTCAAGTCCCTCGATGGCAATGGCATGCTCCACCCGGCTCGCCATCAGGGCATTCACGTCCTCCTCGGAAAAAAGGTAGCGTCCTTCGCGTCCGTGCCAGATTTTTTTGGCGCGGTCGTTCCAGCCGGGCCGGGCTTTGGCGGAGCCGCGCTCGTAGCGGACGGCCCCCTTCTCCCCCTCCGCCGACGGCCCCTCCGGGACGGGCCGAAGGGCCAGCTGCGCCGACGCCGCCGCAATTCCGGCGAGGAAGAAAATCACCGCCAGAACCGACGACACAAGAAGACTTCCACGCGACTGCCGATCTTTCATATCAAGGGAGCCTCTCTTCCAAGGATGGCACGCGCGTCGTACCGGTAAACCTCAAAGAGCGTCATTGACGGTGAAAATCCTATATTTCTCGTCATCCTGCTCCAGCGTGAGCCACGCGGGCAGCTTGTCCTTCTCCGTATGGATCAGGAAGTAGGCAAAGGTGAACTTGGGGTCGGTGATGCGGTTTTCCGCGTAAATCATGTAACTGGAGGCATAGGTGAAGTCCTTGGGAATGACGATGTGGCGCACCTTGTGCCCCTTCAACTTGGCCTGCACCCGCGGCCAGCCCTGCGGGTCTTCCGGCCTTTCGTCAAAGAGGACGGAATAGGTGAAGATGAGCCCGTTCGGGTTTTCCCAGTACGCCGTGCCGTACACGGGCAGTTTCGTGTAATAGTTGAGGAAGGTCGATTCGTTGGAGGGCGCGAGAATCCCGCCGTCCTTTCCGCCATCCATCCGCAGCAAACGTCCGGAAACGACGCGGAGATCCCACGTATAACCGAACTGGTCGGGCATTCCGTAAATGATCGACGTCTTCGTATTGGAAAAACTCCGGTGCAAGGCGGTGAAGCAAAAGAGGACGGAAAAGAACAGCGCCGCGACCGCAGCCAGATCGTCCCTGCGGGAGGGCATTCCGAGGGAGGCCGCGATGCAGAGGCACGCGAGGACAACCTCCATGAAGCGGTTGCTCGAAATGCCGAAGTATCCGTGGAAGAGCGCCAGGCCCAGAATCATGACAAGGGCCGCCCGCAGACCCGCACTGCGTGACTTCCAGCCCGAATACAGGGACGCCGCCGCCGCCATAACCGCCGCGAAAAGGAAGGCGAACTGGAGCGCGTAACTCTGGATGTCGATCGGCTGCTCCTCGGCGATCTGCGCCTCCCATCGCTCAAAATAAGGATTGGCGAGGCTGAAACAGTACGGAAGGTTCACGACAACCGGCACGAGGAAGAAGGAGAACCCGAGGGCGCTGTACACCAGAAAGCGCGCGTTCAGTGAATCGAACCGCCTGCCCGACGCGGCGAATTCATGCGCCTGCCAGAACCAGATGCCCGCCGTCAAAAGAGCTGCTCCGTAAACGGGGTTGTTCGTCTCAAGATGAATGGAGAGGTTCGGCAGAAACTCAAAGAGGTAGGTGCCGATGCCGACCAGGCTCGCCACATACCCGTAGAGCCGCCAGTTGCGGGAATCCACACTTGCTGCGGCCTTCGCCGGAATGAAAAGAAAGCCGAGGAAGATTCCCGCGACGACCACCGCCGTCGAGGCCGCGCTCACCCAGAAGCCGAACGCAGTGAAAAGCGCCCCGCCGACGAACCATCGTTTCTGCCGGCATCGACCCTCCAGCGCAAAGGGCGCGGCAAGGCAGACGAGGGTTCCCACCGCGGCCAACAGAATCCACAGGTGGTGGTCGGGACTGTAGATCCCGTATTTGGTGAGGAAGAGGGACGAGTAAAGCAGTGGCAGGATGAACGCCCCGCGCCAGCCGAAGGCCAGAACACAGATCCAGCCGAGCGTCGCGGCGGCAAAGATCCAGATCGTCGTGTTGTAGTGGGGGGCCACCCTCTCGATCGCCACGGTCATCGGCATTCCGCCAAAGTAGTGCAGAGGCATCGCCGTCAGCTCCAGCCACCACATTGGCGGCGAACTCCAGCACACGAGGCGTCCTTCGGGGAAATTGTCCGCGTCCGTCCAGCGGGGCGTGCGCAGGCTGCCCGTCTCCCACGCTTCTTGGGCGTAGATCACCCACTTCACGCCGTCGGGGTCCGGAATGAGGCCCCTGCGGTCCGCGGGGAGCGGTGAGTCCGGTGCCAGCGGGGCAAAGCTCTTCTCATACACCTCCACACGGCGGATTTCCGCAAGGCCGAAGACCAGCACAAAGAAGAGTCCGGCAAGGTAGGCCGTGACGTTCACGCCGGTCCGGGGCCGGAGCCGCTGCCACAACTGGCCGAGCGTCGCGCAGGATTCACTTTGAATTTCCCGCTTCTCCCTTTTTTCCGGGGATGAAACTGGGTGTGTCGGCGTGCCGAAATCGTCTGCGGTGTCCATGCCCCATGATTTACAAGGGGCGGGAATTCGGAGCAATGATCAAACGCACGCAAGTGCCGATCAGCGCGTGTGCTCGGGCTTCAAGTCGCGGCCCATGAGGCTTGCGATGGCTTCGGCGGGGCGGATTTTCCCCTGCAGGATCAGGTTCACCTGCTCCAGAATCGGGGCGTCCACCTTCCTCTGGCGGCAGATTTCCACGAAGGAGGCGCAGGAGACATAGCCCTCCACCGTCTTGCCCGTGGCGAGAAGCTCCTCCACGGACATGCCTTTGGCGATGCACTCGCCGAAGGTGCGGTTGCGGCTTTCCTTTCCATCGCAGGTGAGAACGAGATCGCCGAAGCCCGAGAGGCCGAAGAACGTCTCCGCCCTGCCGCCGAGGGCCACGCCGACGCGCATCATCTCGGCGAGCGAGCGCGTGAGGAGCGCCGCCTTGGCGTTGTCACCCAGCGCGAGGCCGTCGCAGCAGCCCGCCGCGATGGCGTACACGTTCTTGACACTGCCGCCGATGCAGACGCCCGCCGTGTCGCTACTTGTGTAAATGCGTAGCGACAGCCCGCTCATCGCCTCCTGCAGGGCGCGCAGTTTTTCCGGCGCGGCCTTCCCGGCCAGCACCACCGCCGTCGGCATTCCCGAGGCCACCTGCGAGGCAAAGGACGGCCCCGAGAGGACCGCCACGTCGATTCCCGGACCGAATTCCGCCTGCGCCACGTCCGTCGCGGGCAGAAGGCTTCCCTCCTCAAGGCCCTTGGTGAGGAGGACGACGCTCGAAAGCCGCGCCGCGCCCTTCGAGGCCGCCTTCACGCTCCGGCAGACGCTCCGCAGGTATTTGGAGGGCGCGCCGAGGATGCAGCAGTCCGCCTCCAGCAGCGCCGGGGCCAGTTCCAGCCCCACCTGCAGGCCCTCCGGCAGAGGGTAACCCGTCAGGAAGGGGCTCTCGCGATTTGCCGTCATGAACATCGCCTCCTCCAGCGCATAGGGAACGAGCGTCACGGAGTGCCCGAGGCGGAAGAGATGCAGCGCCATGGCGGTGGACCAGGCTCCGGCGGGATAGATGCAGAAATTCACTTGGACTCGTTGGCTTGCGTTTTTTTCTTTTCAGGGAAGGCGCCGGAGCGCACTTCGGCGGCATACGCGGCAAAAGCCTCGCGCGCGGCGGTGCCGAGGTCGGCGTACTTCTTCGCAAAGGAGGGCATTGCGCCGGGAGTGAGGCCGAGAATGTCCGTGGAGACCAGGACGCAGCCGTCGCAGTCCGGCCCCGAGCCGATGCTGATGACCGGCACGCCGACCGATGCGGAAACCTCGCGCGCGGCGTCGTGGGCGATCATCTCCGCCACGATGGCGAAGGCGCCCGCCTTTTCCACGGCCTGCGCGTCGGCGATCAGGGCAGCCACCTCCTCCGGCGTCTTGCCGAAGCGGCGGTATCCGCCGATCTGGTTCACCCGCTGCGGGAGGAGGCCGATGTGGCCCATGACGGGGATGCCGCTGCGCGTCAGGCGCAGGATCGTATCCGCCAGCTCCACGCCGCCCTCGATCTTCACCGCGTCCGCGCCACTCTGCTGGACGAAGCGGATGCAGGAATCGAGCAAACGCTCGAAGGAGCGCGCCGTCTCGCCGAAGGGCACATCCGCCACCACGAGGGCGTTGGGTCTCGCGCGGGCCACCGCCGCCACGTGGTGGGCCATCATGTCCACCGTCACGGGAATGGTGCTCGAAAAGCCCAGCATCGTGTTGCCGAGGGAGTCGCCGACGATGATGAGATCGACGCCAGCGGCGTCCGCCAGCTGGGTGAAAGCCGCGTCGTAGGCCGTCGTGCAGACGACCTTCGCCACGCCTTTCATTTTGCGGATCGAGAGTGTGCTGACTCTTGGCATGATGGGCGATTACACTCCCCGAAGGAAAAACTCTCAAGAGCGAAAACCGTCCGCAGAAACGACCGGACGGCGCGCCCGCCGCATTTTGGGGCCGTCCGCCTATTCAGAGAACAGGGAAGATGGCGAATAATCGTATGGTCGGCGCTATCAAGAAAACGCCGAAGTTGCCGTGAATCCTTTTCAGGCATAGATTTCCATTCCGATGAGTCCATCGCCGTTCCAATCATCCGACTCCGACAAGGGGTCCTTTCTCTCTCCGCCGCCCATCACGCCCTCCGAATACGAGACCGTGCGGAAAATCGTGTACGACCAGAGCCGCATCAACCTCGGGCCGAGCAAGAAGGAGCTCGTCATGGCGCGCCTTTCCAAGCGCCTGCGTGCCCTTGGAATCCCCACGTACGCGCAATATCTGGACTTTCTGGGTTCCGCTGCCGGACGCGACGAGATGACCAACCTCATCGACTCGATCTCCACCAACCACACTTACTTTTTTCGCGAGCCGCAGCACTTCGACTTCCTCTCGCAGGTGATTCTGCCGGAGTTCTGCGAAAATCCCGCGCACAAGGGCGGTCACCAGTTCAAGGTGTGGAGCGCCGCCACCTCCAGCGGCGAGGAGCCCTACACGATCAGCCTGATCCTCGACGACTACTTTTCCACGAGAGTGCGTGGTTGGAGCTGGAATATCCTCTGCACGGACATTTCCACGCGGGTTCTCGCCAAGGCCGAGGAGGGCATTTTCACCAAGGACCGGATCAATCCCGTCCGCGCGGACTGGCTCATCCGCTACTTCGACAAGGGCGTGGGCGAATCCGACGGTTTCTTCCGCGTGAAGGATTCCATCCGGCGGAACCTCACCTTCCGCGTTCTGAACCTGCTGGCGCCCTCCTATCCGTTTCGCGACACCTTCCAGGTGGTCTTCTGCCGCAACGTGATGATCTACTTTGACCGCGAAACCCAGCAGGAGCTGGTGAACAAGATTTATCCCCTTGTGGAACCCGGCGGTTACCTCATCATCGGCCACGCCGAGAGCCTGACCAACGTCAAGCACCCCTTCAAGCTCGTCAAACCCTCCATTTACCGCAAGGAATAGGCACCCGTGCCCGGCAACAAGATCAAAGTCCTGATCGTGGACGACTCCCTCGTCGTGCGGAGAATGCTTTCCCGCATTCTCGGGGAGGATCCCGCGATCGAAGTGGTGGGCACCGCCGAGGATCCGTACGACGCCGAGGGCAAGATCCTCGCCCTCAACCCGGACGTGATCACTCTCGACATCGAGATGCCCAAGATGGACGGCATCACCTTCCTCAAGATCCTGATGGAGAAGAGGCCGATGCCCGTGATCGTGATGAGCTCGCTCTCGCAGGCGGGCTCCAGCTACGCGATCGACGCACTCCAGTTCGGCGCGGTGGAGGTTCTGGCCAAGCCGTACGGGCCTTATTCGGTGGGCAGTGTCGGCGCGCAGCTCGTGGACAAGGTGAAGGCCGCCGCCGCCTCGTCGCGCCGCATCGGGATCCTCAAGAGCTCCTATTCCGCCGCGATGGCACGGAGTGCGACAGCTCCCGTCAAACCGGCGGCGCAGGCTCCCGGGGCGCCCGCGCCCGTCCGCTTCCATTCGCGCCAGCTCGTGGCTCTGGGCGCCTCTACCGGCGGAACCGAGGCCCTCAAGGAGGTCCTCACGGCCCTGCCCGCGGACATGCCGCCCATCGTGGTCGTGCAGCACATTCCCCCTTACTTTTCCAAGGCCTTTGCGGACCGGCTGAACGGCCTGTGCCGCTTCTCGGTCAAGGAGGCCGAAGAGGGCGACCTTGCCAAACCCGGCACCTGCCTCATCGCTCCGGGCGACTTCCACATGGTGGTCAACTGGACGACGCAGGGGTATCAGGTCTCGCTCAAGAAGGGCCCGCAGGTGTGGCACCAGCGGCCCGCGGTGGACATTCTCTTCAAGACGGTGGCGGAGGTTTCCGGCAAATATTGCGCCGCGGCCCTTCTCACCGGCATGGGACGCGACGGCGCGGAAGGTCTTCTCGCCATTCGCAACAAGGGCGGTGTCACCTTCGCGCAGGACGAGGCGACGAGTGTGGTGTACGGGATGCCCAAGGTGGCGGCGGACATCGGCGCGGCGCAGAAGATCCTGCCCTTGCAAAAGGTCGCACCCGCGTTGCGCGAGGCTGTGCTTGCAGGGAAGGCGTGACCGGACTATGCCTTTTCACTTTTTGCGATGGAGAAGGCGAACTTTCCAGGTTTCAGGGTGTGCCAGATGGTCCTCGACGGCGCTGGGGTGATCCTCACCGCCAGTCCGGACGCGTCACAGCGTCTTTCCGCGCCGGTGGCCGAGGTGAAGGGGCGACCCCTTCGTGAAATTCTCGCCGCAATCGAGCCCTCTTGGGAGAAGCTGCTCCCGGAGAACACGGCGGACTGGCCCGCGGAGATTTTCCTGCCGTGGGCGGCGGAAGGCGCTGCCTGCTCCGCTGGGCTGGCTCTGAACATTCTGGCGAGCGGGGCGAAATTCGTTGTCACGACCTCCCCCGCCCTGCCGGACGCCCACGCGATGGAACAGTCCGCCATCGCGGACTTTCCACGCGATCCGGCAAGCGCCGGGCAGCTCACCCTGCGCCTTCTGACGGCGGAGAGCCGCCTGCAAAACTACCTGCACAACTTCCCCGGCGTCTTCTTCAGCCAGCGGCCCGACTTTTCCTTCAGCTACGTGGGTCCCGGCTTTCCGCAGCTCACCGGTGCAGACCCTAGGGCGATGATGCGCAGCGGCAACCGATTCCTGTCCCTCATTCTCGCTGCGGACCGGCAGGGTTTTCTGGACGAGCTAGAGCACAGCGGCGCCTCGGGCGGCAGCTTTTCCTCCACCTACCGCATCCGCAATCCACAAACCAAGGGCATCGTCTATCTCATGGACGTGCGCACGCCCCGGCACTCGCCCGGCGGCCTGCTCTTGGGCTACGAGGGCGTGTGGCTGGACGTGACGCGCCAGTCGATCGCCGAGGCGCGGCTTTCCCGCAGCGCGTGGAAGGAGAACCTCGCCACGATCACGAGCGGCCTGATCCACGACTTTTCCAACGTCATGGCAGGCATCTTCTCCCTCTCGGAGCTGTATTCCTCCTCGCTTGAGGAAGCCCATCCGTGGAAGAAGGGCATGACGCAGATCATGGAGTCGAGCCGTCAGGCGCGCAAACTCGTGCGGCGCATCATCGACTTGAACCGCGAGCAGTCCGGCGCGAAGAACTACTATAACCTCGAAACCCTCATCACCGACCAGCTGGACCTCATGAAGGCCGTGATGAGCCGTCAGACGAAGATCGTGACGGACCTCACCGGAGAGGAACTGCCGGTGTATCTGGACGACGTGTCCTTCCGCCAGACGATTCTGAACCTGGCCCTCAACAGCCGCGACGCCATCGAAAAGGACGGCGTCATCCGCATCAAGGTGCGCAAGGTGGGCGCAGACGAGCTCATCTTTGCCGACAGCGCGGGCAGCGCCGCCACCACGGCTCCTCGCGACGGCGTTGTGATCGAGTTTTCCGACAACGGCTGCGGGATTCCGATGGATTACCTCATGCGTATCTGGGAGCCCTTCTTCACCACTAAGGAGGCGAGCAAGGGTTCCGGATTCGGCCTGTACAACGCGAAACTCTTCGTGGAGCAAAGCAAGGGCCGCATCGCCGTGCGCAGCACCCCCGGCAAGGGAACGACCTTTTCCATCTACCTGCCGCTTGCCGACTTCAGCGAAAGTGTGGAGCTGGAGGGCGAGGAACAGCAGCTCCTGCGTGAAGAGAAACCCAGGCGCAGTGTCGCCATCCTTTCCGCCGCGGACGCCTCGGGGTCGGACCTCGCGCAGCGGATGCGCGAAAAGGAGTGGGAACTTATCTTCCTGCGCAAGGCCGAAGCCCTGCGCCGGTACCTGCGCGAGGCGCCCCGCTGCCCGGATCTCTTCCTCACCCTCCTCTGCAGCGCCGACAACGCGGACCCTTTCCTCGTGAAGGAGCTCAAGGCGGCGCACCCGGGCCTAACCTGCGCGCTCGTCTCCATGGGCCGCGCCCTCGACGAGGTTCCGGGCGAGGAGCTGGAGGGCATGAGCCTCGCCCTTGAGGACAACGGCTCGCCCGACGAGATCGTCCAACGCCTGGAAGCCGCGATGGACGGCCCGGCACTGCGCGGCCAATAAAAAACGCGCCCGCTTGCGGCGGACGCGTCGTAAAGGAATCGGACTGGCCGGACGGCTAGCCCTTGATGACCTCGACGATCTCCACGTCGAAGACGAGCATCGAGCCGGGCAGGATGCCGGAGCCGGGAGGCGGATTCACGCCGTAGCCAAGGTCGCCGGGGATGTAGAGGCGAACCTTGCCGCCCTCGCCGACGAGCTGCACGCCCTCGGAAAAGCCCGCGACCACCGCCGAGACGGGGAACTCCACCGGCCTGCGGCTCTTGTCGAAGGTCTTGCCGTCGATGAGGCGGCCCTCGTAATTCACACGGACCGAATCGGCCTTCGTGGCGGTCTTCGCCGCGTCGCCCGCCGCGAGGACCTTGAAGTAAAGGCCGCTCTTGCGCTTCTCGGGCTTGTCGTCGCCGGTAAGCGAGTTCACGAACTTTTCGCCCTTTTCCGCATTCTCGCGGGCGAGGGCCATGCGCTGTTCACGTAGGGATTGCATCTTGTTTCGGTAGGCCGCCTCGACGTTCTTGAGCGCCTGCTCGTAGTCGAAGGGCTGGTTTGCGTTGTCGGCCATGAGGCGTGCAGCCTGCCGGAGGCCCTCCACGCTGGCAACAAGGAAAGTCGGGGGCGGCGTTCACCCGAAGAGCCGGTTGCCGAAATTGCCGCCGGATTTCACCTTCCGGACGACCGTGCGCTCCACCTGCACCCTTTGCCTCTGTGCCCAGTCCGCGAGGGCGTCCGGCCCGATGACGGTGGCGCCGCGCGTGTGGGCAGCCAGAACGATCGCGTTGTCGCGCGTGGCGATGGTGAAGAGCTTCGCGTCGGGAGCCTTCTCCACGATGCGCTCGATCACCGCGTCGGCGGTCAGGCCCCTGTGCGCGTAAATGACAAACGGCAGCGCCCCGCCGCCGGAGACGCTCTCGGCGCGCTCACCCTGTCCGTCGAAGACGATCGTCACCTCGCAGCTTTCCGGATCGTGCAGAACGGCCAGTTTCTCCACAAGCAGGGCCGCCGCCGCATCGACGTCGCGGGAAAGCAGGCCGCGCGTCTGCGGCCAGGCGTGGACGATGTTGTAACCATCGACAAGCAGGTACTGGCGGGGCGTCGGCATGGCACGGAAGGTCCGGCTAGATCACGTAGTCGAGCGGCGGGATCTCGTACACGTTGATGTAGTGATCCATCGTCGCGGCGGGATCCTCCGTCTTCTCCACGCCGATGACGCGCGCCGGGACGCCCACGGCGGTGGTGTGCGGCGGGACGTTGTCCAGCACTACGCTTCCCGCACCGATGCGCGCGCCCTCGCCGATCTCGATGTTGCCGAGGATCCGCGTGCCCGCGCCGATGAGGACGTTCTTGCGCACCTTGGGATGGCGGTCGCCTCCCTTTTCCTTGCCGGTGCCGCCCAACGTCACGTCGTGCAGCATGGAGACGCCGTCCTCCACCACCGCCGTCTCGCCGATGACAATGCCGGTGGCGTGGTCCAGCATGATGCCGGTGCCGATGCGCGCCGCCGGATGGATGTCCACGGAAAACACCTGCGAGACGAGGCTCTGGAGATACAGTGCCACCTCCTCGCGTCCGTTCATCCACAGGCGGTGCCCGATGCGGTACGCGCAGAGGACCTGAAAGCCCTTGAAGTAAAGGAATGGCGCGAGCAATCCCTTGCAGGCCGCATCTCTTTCCGCCACGGCGCGGATGTCCGCGCGGGCGGCGGCGCCGATTTTCGGGTCGGACGCCGTCACGTCCATGAAGAGCTTGAAAAGATACGGCTCTGACAGAGCGTGATGCCCCAGCTTGCGCGAGAGGCGGTGACTGATCGCCTCCTCCAGCGAGCGACAATCCAGAACCGAAAGGCGGATCAGTTCCGCCATCACCGGTTCGCGCGCGGCGGCACTGGCGGCCTCGGCGCGCAACCCCTCCCAGACCGGATCGCGCACGGCGTCGGTCGGTTTCGCGGGATGGATCGTTTCGTTCATGGGTTTTGGGCATGATAAGCCCACCGCGCGCCCGATTTCAACCACGCCGGACACCTTTGCGCGAAAATCCTGCGGAATAATCACCCGCGCGCACCGCTCATCAATCAGGAATCTCTCCCAACACACATCACGACATGAAACAAACGCTTTCTCTGCTCTGGGCTTGTCTGCTTCTTCTAGTCGCGTCCGGCGCCTCCGCCGTTCCCGCGAGCGGCGAAAAGGCCCCGGCCTTCACCCTGCCGACGACCGGGGGCGATGTCTCCCTTTCGGACTACGCGGGCAAATGGGTGGTTCTGGAATGGTTCAACCCGAACTGTCCCTTTGTCAGGAAGTTCTATGGTCCCGGTTACCTGCAAAAGTGGCAGAAGGAATGGTCGGAAAAGGGGGTGAGCTGGATTCTCGTCTCCTCCTCGCACGTGGGGCACCCCGATCACGTCGCCGTGGCGGACATTCCCGCCGTACTTACGAAACTCAAGATCGACTCCGCGAAGCTCCTCATCGACGAAACCGGAGCGGTGGGCAAAGCCTACGGCGCGACGAACACCCCGCAGGTGTTCCTCATCAGCCCCGAGGGCGTCATCGTCTATCAGGGCGCGATCGACGACTGCCGGACGAGTGACACCGCCGACGTGCCGCAAGCGAAGAACTTCCTGTTGCAGGCGCTCAAAGAGGCCACTTCCGGTGAAAAGGTGGAAGTAACCGCCACGCGTCCGTACGGATGCAGCGTCAAGTACGCCACGAAGTAGAACCCGGACTTCTCAATACCCGCCGCGGCGCAGGATCGAATCGCGGATTTCCTCCTGCTTGTCCGGGAAGTCCAGCGTGAAATGCAGCCCCCGGCTTTCCAGACGCTGGAGGGCACAGGAGATGATGAGGCTCGCCACCCGCGCCATGTTGCGCAGTTCCAGAAGCTTCGGCTCCACGTTCACCTGCCAGTAATAATCGTGGATCTCGCGCACGAGGTTTTCCACGCGCGACTGCGCCCGTTCGAGACGCTTGGTCGTGCGGACGATTCCCACGTAGTCCCACATCGTGCGTCGGAGCTCGTCCCAGTTGTGCGAGAGGACGACGCGCTCGTCCGCGTCCTGAACGCGCCCGGCCACCCACTGCGGGATTTCCGGATCGGCCTCCATCGAGGCGTTTTTGAGATAATTGACTGCTGCCACCGCGCCGTGCCTCGCCAGAACCACCGCCTCAAGAAGGCTGTTGCTCGCAAGGCGGTTCGCGCCGTGGAGCCCCGTGCAGGCCACCTCGCCGCAGGCAAAGAGGCCGGGCAGCTTCGTCGAAGCATCGAGCCTCGTCTCCACGCCGCCACAAAGGTAGTGCGCCGCCGGGACGACGGGGATAAAATCCTTGTTCATGTTGATCCCGCGACGGGCGCATTCCTCGAAGATGGACGGGAATTTCTCTTTGAGGACACCCTCGCCGCGACCGGTGATGTCCAGCCACACGTGGGGGGAGCCTAGGCGCTTCATCTCGCTGTCGATGGCGCGGGCCACGATGTCGCGCGGGGCAAGATCCTTGCGCGGATCGTAGCGTTCCATAAAGGCCTCGCCGTCGATGTTCCGCAGCACGGCTCCCTCACCGCGCACCGCCTCGGAAACGAGAAAGCGCTGGCCGTCGGTCGTGTAGAGGGCCGTGGGGTGGAACTGGATGAACTCCATGTTCCGGATGGGCACGCCCGCACGCCAGGCCATGGCGATGCCGTCGCCGGTGGCGATGTCGGGATTGGTCGTAAACTGGTACACCTGCCCGACGCCGCCTGTCGCCAGCATGACGACCTTCGCATCAAAGGTGACGACCTCGTTCTTCTGCACGTCGAGAGCATAGAGGCCGAGCACCCGGTTCTCGCCGGACTTGGAGAGCAGCCCCTTGCGCGCGAGGCTGCGGCGAGTGACTAGGTCGATGGCGTAAAAGTGCTCCAGAAGAGTGATTCTGGGCTCCTTCGAGACGGCGTGGAGAAGCGCCTCTTCGATGGCGTGGCCGGTAAAGTCCGCCACATGCAAAATGCGGCGCTTGGAGTGCCCGCCCTCGCGGTGCAGGGAAACGCGCCCGTCGTCCAGTTGCGAGAAGGCGACGCCGATCTGTGTCAACTCCGCGATCGCCGCCGGACCGTCGCGCACGATGGAGCGCACCACGTTTTCCCGGCAGAGGCCGTCGCCCGCGGTGAGCGTATCCTGCACGTGGAGCTCGAAATCGTCCGTCTGGCTCGTGACGGAGGCGATGCCGCCCTGCGCCTGATTCGTGTTGGAATCCGCGCGCGTCTTCTTGGTCAGAATCGCGACGGTGTAGCCCGCCTTCGCCACGTCGAGGGCGAAGGACAGCCCGGCCACGCCGCTGCCCACCACCAGAACATCATGATGCATCGGTATTTCTCCTGCGCTTTGTTCCGGCATACTCCCCAATCATGTTGCAGGCAAGCGCCGCTGTGGACTTTTCCGGGGAAAGAGCGCAGAAAATGACAATGGCATCCATCGCAGAGACGATCGCGCGGCGCATCGCCGCCCTGGGGGACCCGGTTCGCGCTCTGGGCGCCTCCCGCTATTTCAAGACCGGCCCGGGCGAATACGGCGAGGGCGACATCTTCGCGGGTGTCACCACCCCGCAGATGAGAGCTCTCGTGAAGGAATTCTGGCGCGACACAGCGTGGGACGCCGTGCCGGAGCTCCTTGCCTCCCCCGTGCACGAGGTCCGTTCGGCGGGACTGGCCATCTGGGTCAAACGTTATGAAAAGGGCGCACAGGACGAGCGCGAGGCGATCTATGCAAGCTACCTCGCCCACACCTCCCGCATCAACAACTGGGATCTTGTGGACATCTCCGCGCCGGGAATCGTGGGAGCGCACCTTTTGGAGAGCCCGCGCGGCATCCTGCGGACGCTCGCGAAGAGCCCGTTTCTCTGGGAACGGCGCATCGCCATCATCGCCACCCTCGCCTTCATCCGGAAAGGGGAATTTGACGACACGCTGGAAATCGCCGCTCTCCTCAAGACCGATCACGAGGATCTGATCCACAAGGCACCGGCTGGATGTTGCGCGAGGTGGGCAAGCGTGACGGCGCGGTGCTCGAAGCATTCCTCGAACAACACGCCGCCACCCTGCCCCGCACGGCCCTGCGCTACGCCATCGAGCGCATGGAGGAATCCGCTCGCCAACGCTGGCTGGTGCGCGGGAAACATCGGCCCGAATGACGAGGTGGGCGCTGTCAGGAGAGTTTGAGAATGGCGATGATGCCGGCGATGACGACAAAACCCACGATCACAATCCACGGGCTGGATTTGTTCCTGCGGGCGGACGTTCCTTCATTGTTTTCGATCACTTCGATGTTCTTCATTTCTGTTAATGGTATTGGCTTGTTATTTGCTAATTAAACGACAACACAGTAAACGGATACGGATTCATGAATGAGTCCTGCATCCCGCTCTACGCCATGAACTCGTCACGACGAGGGAGCCTTCACTCGCGCGCTTGCTTAGCAGGTCGTCTGCCAATCTCCGCCGAAAGCACGTCAACGGGCAAAATGAACGTTATGAAGAGTCGATTATCCCGGAATCTCCGTGAAAAGTTCAAATTTAGTCACCAGCTGTTAACCATTGACCGGAATGCCCGGGAGCTCAACCCGCGCGGAGTGTGCCCCGCGTGACGCCGAGCTGGCTTAAGAGCTTGAACTCCCGCCAGATGGATTCCGGGGAAACCCTGCCCGCGAGCAGGCCCTCGTACCGGTCCATGAGAAGGGTCACCTGCGCCGGGGTTTCCTCAAGGAACTCGATGCGGAAGCGCCTAGCGCCAAGGGCGAGGAAGCGGTCCGCATATTCCGCCCCGCTCTGGGCACGGGCGTTGAAGAGCGTGTTCCGGCAGGCCGCGTCGGCTCGCAGGTAATGCGCAAGACCCACGCGGTCCTTGAGGTACACGCGCTTCTTCTCGCAGGGGCGCCCGCAGTCGCGGTAGTCGTGTCCCTCGGAAAGAAACGCACAGAAAACGCAGTGCTCCATGTGAAACAGGGGCATGTGCTGGTGGAGGGTGATCTCCAGCCACTGCGGCGGGGTATGTCGGAGTAGTTCTTCCAACTGCGCTGCATCGAGGTCGCACGAGGCGGTGACGCCCTCAAGACCCTTTTCCTTCACGTAAAATTCCGCCGCGAGAGAGTTCGCCACGTTGAGGGAGTAATCCCCGCGCAGGCGTTTGCCGGCAAAGGCGCGCAGGTGCGCGGCATTGCGAACCAGATACCCGTCGGCCCCGGCGCTCGCGATGATGTCCAGAATCCACTTCTCGGAATCCTTGTGGACGCGCGGCGGCGCGGCGAAGAGGGAGGGCCCCTTCCCGCCGTGTGCCTCGCGCCAGGCGCGCACCTTCTCCATCGCCGCCCGGTACGCCTTGTGATCCTCGAACTCCGCATACACGTCGCCTTTTGCGAGCGGCAGGACGGCCTCCAGCTGCGCCATGTCGCGCACGAGCGGAACGAGGAGCGGCGGCGTTCCGGAAGCGGCCTCCACGGCTTCTCTTGGCACCGCCACCTCGCGGATCGTCCACTTCGGCCCGGTTTCCCGCAACTGAGTCAGTTTTTCGACAAGGACGCGGCGCAGGCGGTTCTGCTCCCCAAGCGGCAGGATCGCGCCCTCCCCCACTTGGCAGTCCAGACGGCGCAGGACAAACGTCGTCCCGCCAAGGCGTCCGAGCTGTTTTTCGAGAACGGCCTTCGTCAGCGGATGCTCGCGCGCTTCTTCGAGCGGCATCAAAGACTCCGCGGACGCCTCCCGGCCCGCCTCGTCGCGCACCCTCACGCAGAGGGACGTTCCCACGCTTCCTGTGACAATCATGTCCACGGGCCGCGCGGAATGCACTTTGCCGTCCGCAAAACTAGCGCGCAACTCCCGAGCCAAAGCGGGATCGGAGGTCTTCCACACCGTCGCACCGACCTTCACGCCCTCCCAGCGCAGGCTGGGCCTGTGGAAGGCAAGCCACACGCCGCGCCCAGACGGCTCCACGCTCGTCACAAAGCCGCCCGATTCCTCCGCCTCGCTTTGGCCGAGGTCGAACACCACGCCGTCCCCCTGTTTCACCGGGATCGGGCCCGGCTCCGGCTGACCGGGCAGCGTCAGAAAAGGCATCACGCGCACGCGCGAGCCCGCCACCTCCGCCACACGGCCTAGGCGCACGCCACGCTTCTTGGGATACACGGCGTGGACGAGCGCCCGGTTGTCCGTCCCGGCGAGCCAGCCGGTGTGCAGGCCACGGGAAAAGGCCATTTCAAGTTCGTAATCCTTCTCGCGACGCAGTTTTTGCGCAGCGAAGTCGGCGACGGAGGTGTCGTGCAGGTTCGCGAGAGCCTCGTCGATCGCCCGGCGGTACACGCGCGTGATGGAGGCCACGTATTCCGCGCTCTTGAGGCGTCCCTCGATCTTGAAGGAAGAGACTCCCGCGCGGATCATCGCCGGGACCATCTCCACGCCCGCGAGGTCCCGGGGGGAGAGAAGATATTTGCGCCCGCCAAGAGGCACGCTCATGCCGTCCGCAATCAGTTCGTAGGGAAGGCGGCAGGCCTGCGCGCATTCACCCCGGTTGGCGGAGCGTCCGCCGAGGGATTCGCTCGTCAGGCACTGGCCCGAGTACGCCACGCACAGGGCGCCGTGGACAAAGGCCTCGATCGGCAGGGCCTCTGCGCCGGAAATTTCCCGCATCTTTGCGATTTCCGCGACCGAGCACTCCCTCGCCACGACAGCGAGGCTCGCGCCCAGCTCCCTTGCCAGCGCAAGGCCGTCCGCCCCAGTGATCGTCATCTGCGTGGAAGCGTGGATCGGAAAGTCAGGCGAAATGCGGCGGATGAGCCGGCAGAGGCCCACGTCCTGCACGATGGCCGCATCGACGCCTGAGGCGATCGCCTCGCGCAAAAACGCCTCCGCCTCGGCGAGCTCCCCCTCGAAGACCAGAGTGTTGAAGGCAAGATAACCGCGAAGGCCGCGACCATGCAGGAATCGCATGAGTTCCGGCAGTTCCACAAGCGAGAAATTGTCCGCCCGCATCCGCGCATTGAAGCGGTCCAGGCCAAAGTAGATCGCGTCCGCGCCGTTTTCCACCGCCGCGCGGGCGCAGTCCCAGTCCCTCGCCGGTGCAAGCAGTTCCACGCGCGGGAGTTTTTCCGGATCGGTGTGATTCACTCTGTTCGGTTCGGACACCCGGAAGACCTTACACGCGCACCGGGCACAGTGCGAGTCTTACCTCCGGCACCATTCACGCGTAAAATCGCGCCGCATGAACAACCTCGCTTGCCAGATGGGCAAATCCGGTCTCAATATCGGGCAACCCCGCAAACCCATATGGAGAAAAAGTCCTTCCGCATCACGCCCCGCGCCATCGCCGCGCTCGTCCTTGCCCTCTGCCTCGTCGCCCTGCCCGTCACCGCCATCGGCATGGAGGCGTCGGAGGGGCAACGCGGCGCCGCCCACGCATGGAAGGAGGTCCACGGCCTCTTCGGCCTTGTCTTCACACTCTCGGGCCTGACCCACGCGATCTTCAACCGGCGGCAGATCACTTCATACATCAAGGGTCTGCTCGGCATCTGAAACCATGAAAACCGCACTGATCGTTCTCGACGCCACGCCCACTTTCATGCCGGGAGGCGATCTGCCCGTGCCCGAAGGCGACAGGATCGTGGAACCCATTCTCCGCCTGCTGCGCGAGGACTCCTTCGACGAAACCGGCGACGTGCACGAGGAGCATCCCCGCGACCACATGAGTTTTGCGAGCCGTTACGGAAAGGCTCCCTTTTCCTCCATCGAGGAACGAGGGGTGGCACGCATGCTCTGGCCGGATCACGCACTGGCGGGGACGGAGAAAGCCCGGTTGCACCCACTTCTGGCTGGGGAAAAATTCACCTTCCAACACCTCGTGGGCCTGCGGGCCGAGGCGGAATGCTTCGGCATCCTGTATTACGAGGACGGCATTCCGATGGGGCTTCTGGACCTGTTGCGGCGGCGCGGGATCGGGAAGGTCGTCCTCGCGGGACTGGCCACGGATTACGCCGTCACAGCCGCCGCACGGCAGACGCAGGACGCGGGCCTTGCGACGACGGTGATCCTCGAAGCCTGCCGCGGAATCTCGCCAGAGACAACCGCCGCCGCCATCGCGTCGATGCGCCGAGCGGGGGTCACCCTCGTCGATACGGTGGACGCCTTTCTCGCGTCGGGGAATTGACGCGGTTACTTCGCCGCCTCCCCGATCACGGAAAAGAACGCCGGTTTGGCCTTCAGGTGACGGTCGAAGAGGAGCGGATAATTGGTCCTTCCATAGACGGGGAAGTTGTTGAGCCAGCTCTCGCGGTCCGTAAGACCCCAGAAGGTCACTCGCTCCACCACGGACTTGTTGGCGAGATACACGCCGAAGAGCTCCGCGTACCGGTCCGCCAGCTTCTTTTGCATCTGCTCGGGCAGGCCCGCCACATACGGGTCCAGCGCGGGCGTGTTCGCGATGAAGCGGCGGCCCACATCGGCGTTGCCCATGTCGGGGTCCGGCAGGACGCTCACGTCGAGCTCGGTGATCGCCACCTTCACACCCAGCTCCCCAAAGGCACGGATGGAGGCATCGAGATCCTCTCTTGAGGGCCAGGTGAGGCTCACGTGCTCCTGAATGCCCACGCCATCGATCCGCGCGCCCGCCTGTTGCAGCATTTTGACGATCGCCACAGCGCCCGCGCGCTTGGCGGGGTTCTCGATCCCGTAGTCGTTGTAGTAGAGTTTCGCCTGCGGATCGGCCTCATGGGCGTATTCGAAAGCCTTGATGATGTAGTCGTCGCCAATGATGCGCCGCCAGGGGGAATCGCGCAGGGTTCCGTCCTCGTTCAAGGCCTCGTTCACCACGTCCCAACTGTACACCCGGCCCTTGTAACGGCCCATGACGGTGAAGATATGATCCCTCATGCGAGCAAGAAGGGCCTCGCGCGTCAGCGGTTGGCCGTTCTCGTCCTCGAAAACCCACTTGGGCGTCTGCGAATGCCAGACAAGGGTGTGCCCGACGATTTTCATGCCATGAGCCTCGCTGAAGTCCGCAAAGCGGTCTGCGTCCGAAAAGTCGTAGATGCCCGGCAGGGGATGAATGGGACCCCACTTCATCGCGTTCTCCGCCGTGGCGCAGTTGAACTGCGTGGCAACGAGCTCCGCCACCGGGCCGGAGTCCACCTCCACGCGGTAGGCGTTGAGGGCCGCGCCGATCAAAAAGTCGTCCGCGTAGACGTCTTTTAGCGAAGGAAGCGCAGCCGCGCAGGCGGTAAACACGGTTGCGGAAAGGCCAAGGAACGCAAGGGTCGTCGTTTTCATGGAAATCGGGGTAAAAGGATTCAGATTGAAGAGCGCAGGAGCTTCACCCTGAATATACGGCCCCGCCATTGTTTCCAGAAACGATTTTACAGGCTAACATTCGACTGGAAAAACGACTGTATTCCCCTTGCGGGGGAAGCGCGCGTCACACGGCCCGTTGCGGATCCCTGCGATAGGCAAGGATGAAGCCCAGGGCCAGAACGGAAAGGAGCGCGCAAACGCCGAAGACGCCCCGGTTCCCCACCCCTTCCACAAGGAAGCCGAAGGAGAGAACACCCAGCAGATTGCCGCAGGCCTGCGCGTTCGTGTAAAGGGCCGTCGCCAGCCCCGCCTGACCGGGGAGCAGGTCCTGAAAAAAGACGATCGCCACGTTCGAGGTGATGGAAATGATCGTGCCGCTCAAAAGCTGCAGAACGTACACATGCCAGGGCTCCGTGGCCAGACACAGGCACGCGAAGTACAGGATAGAAAGGATGAAGCCGAGCCGGATGAGCCGGATCTGGTAGCCGATGGAGGACAGGTGGCCGAACCAGAGCATGAGCGGCACCTCCACGAGCGGCCCGATGCCGAAGACGATGCCGAAGTCGCGCTCGGTGCCGTGCAGGGTGTGGATGATGGCCAAGGGCAGGTTCATCATGTTGATGGACTGCGACGCCGTGATGAAGGCGAAGGCCGCCGTGCAGAGGATCACGTCGCCGCGCCTGAAGGTCTTCCACACCGAATCCCCCGTCGCAACCCGTACGCTCTCGTGCCGGGGCCGGTTGGGCACAAAGAAGAGCACACCGGCAAGGAAGGCCAGCCATAGCCCCGCCGCCGCCGCATACAGGCCCCGGAAGCCCGTCGCCACGAGAATCACCGCGCCGAGCGCCGGGCCCACCGTCCACGCGAAGGAAAAGCAGACGCGCACGATGCTCATCAGCATGCTCGGCTCCAGACCTCCGCCCACGGGGTTCTTGTATTCCTCGCGCACGTGAGCGAAGAGCTGCGAGAAACATCCCGAGGAAAGGGCGAGGAACGTGCAGCCTACAAAACCCAGCACGAGCGGCTGGCGGAAGAAACCGTATCCCAAATATCCGAGTGCCCCGCCCGTCGCCGCGATGACAAGGATCGTCTTGCGCGAGACCCGGGTGTCCGAAAGTCGCCCGAGAAGCGTCCCGCAAACGATGGCGCTGAGGCTTGTGCAGGTCATGAAGACGCTGAAGGTGCTGGGGCTCATCCCAACCTCCACCGTGCCCCACGTCGAGATGTATGGGGCGAAGAAGGAGAACGCCATGCCAAGGCATACGGTCGCGCCGAGAAGGCCGCTGAAGTTCGGCTGCCGGGCGATGGCGCGGGCGGTGCTGGCGAGTTTGGACGTCATGGGAGTTGTCCATTTCAGGGGGTTGCCCACTTCCCCGCAAGCAGGAACTGGCAGGGACAAGCCCCCGGAATAACGGCTGCGAGAATCGCCTGCACATCGCAAAATCCGCACACAAGAAGGCGCTCAGTCGTCGATACGCTCCGCGACCTCCCTCATCCGCGCGGTAAAACGAGCGTCGTTCTCCTCAAACCATGCACGGGCTGCCTGTCCCTTGCGCCTGCGCTCCGCAATCGACATGGCCAGAACCTTTTCCACACACTCTTCCAACGCGCCCTCGTCAGGAACAAAGATCCTTCCCAGATACCCGGGACGGGGACCGGCAAAGCGGCTCCGGATGAGGCAACCGCGCTCTCCGGTGATCTCCTCGTTCATCGGCGAGGCGTCGGTTGTGAGGACGAGGGCGCGGCAGGAGGCGCCCTCCACGATGGAGTGCCCCCAGCCCTCCGCCACGGAGGGGCAGAGATGAACACCGCAGGAATTCTGGAGCATCACAAGCTCCTCGCGCGACAGCGTTCTTTTGATGATCAGAATGTTGGCAGCGCCGTGATCATTCCACTTCGAATTCGGATGTGTCACGACCGACAGAAGCGGCCAGTGCGGATGCGCCGCCCAGCAGTCCAGGAGCGGCTGTGTTCCCTTGAAGGTGCTCTTTCCTGCAAGGTGGAAGAACGCGCTGTAATCGGGCTCGATTCTAGGCATCAAATTGTCGCGCGAGGTGAAGCCCGTGAAGACCGCGTTCGCATGCAGTCGGGAGAATATGTCGTACGCGTCGGCGCTCTTGCACAAGACCTCCTCCACGAGCGGCAGGCGCCAGATATGCCGCAGCGGGAAGCGCTCCTGGTTGGGGATCAGGATCCGCCTGTGACCGAAGGGCAGCCACAGGGCATGGATGCGTTCGACAAAAACGATCGCCGCATCCCGCAGGCGGCGGCGGTTCAGAATGAATCCGCCGAAGGGAACGGCACGAGTCCCGCAGGAGACCACCGTTCGGCTGCCTTCAAAGGCCCGTCTCAGGATCGCCGTGTCGCAGGTGAGGCCCACTCCGTTGTTTCGCCCGACCAAAATCACGGGACGCACTGCTGTCGCCGTCTTCATGAAAGCGTCTCCTTTGCCAAAATTTCGCGGTATATTCCAAGATACGCCCGCGCGGCCTTCTCCCACGAGAATCCCCGGGCTCGCTCCACCATGGCGCAACTTCCAGCCGCATCCGGCGGCGCGGCCATCGCGCTGTTGAAGAGTTCGTTCATCGTCCGCGGATCGAAGTTGTCGTCGAAATAGTATGCCAGATCCCCGCCGATCTCCGGCAGACTCGTGCGGCGCGAAAGGAAGACCGGTTTGCCGAAGAGCATCGCCTCAAGAACCGGCAGGCCGAAGCCCTCCGCGAGCGACGGGAAGGCGAAGGCGGCGCAATGGGCGTAGTACCACGCCTTTTCCCCCTCGCCCACCGGACCGACGGCGTGAACGCGCTCCTCCACGCCAAAACGCCGGGCCGCGCCCATGATCTCACCAAGGTATGGCTCCTCGGTGAATCCTGCGATGACAAGCTCCATGTCGTTGCCGGGAAGCAGCGCCGGGAGTGTCGCAAAGTTCTTCTTCGGGATTGTGGGCCCGAGAGCAAATAGGAAGGGCCGTGCGGGAACGTGGAGGGGACGCACCCTTTCGCGCAGGTCGATGCGATCGACCCCGTTGTGAACAACCCTGACTTTGCCGGGGTCCACGCCCAGACGAGTCCGTATGTCTCTGGCCACGTATTCGGAAATGGCGACGACCACATCCGCCCGCCGCGCATTCCGCCGCACCATCTCCTTGTTGCGCTCCACCGATCGCGGCGACTTGTCCTCGTAGAGGAAATTGAGGTCGTGCACGGTGAGAACGACCGGGACCTTGCGACGCGGAAGGTAACGGGTTTTCTGGTAGGTAGCGTGCCACACTGCGGCGTCTTCCGCAGGAACGCCCAGGAATTTGTGAAGATGCCGGTGCGGGGAAACGCCAACGGACGGCGGCAGCACTCCCGGCGGCAATTCCGGGCGATAGGCGACAAGCCGCTCCGATGGGGCTGTTTGTGCGCAAACAGCCTCCGCGAGCCTCCGGCAGTATTCAAAGATGCCGGTGTTCGGATGACGCATCCGCTCGCAGTCGATGTAAATTGTCAAGGCTCCGCGCGTCCCGTGTGGGTGACACGAGTCGGACATTGAAAATACCCTCCGTTCTTGATTGGCCTGCGTTTGACAGCGGGCAGCGGGAGAAGCTGCCGTGAACCGGAAAACAGGAACCCGGTCATGGGTAAATGACAGGTTTCCCAGAGCATGGTTCGGGAAAAAACGCAGGCACTCCCGCCGTCCGTCCCGGGAAGGTCAGGAACGGGACGCTGCGGCGGAGCCGGGCTCGTTGAAGATCACGACCGCCGTGGAATTGTCCGGCCCGCCTTTTTCGTTGGCGGTGCGGATGAGTTTGTCCACGATCGCCTTGGGATCACTGCCGCGGCGCACGGTGTCGTAGATCGAAGCGTCGTCGATCGTCTTGGTGATGCCGTCGCTGCAAAGGAGCATCCGCGCGCCCGCGGGGAATTCGCGGACAAACACATCCGGAAGCACCTCGCGCTCCTGCCCGAGGCACTGGGTGAGGACGTGCTCCAGATACGGCTCGATGTTCGTGCGTCCGGCCCGGCGGTATTCCTCCGCCACGGTCTGTTCGCGCGTGAGCTGCACGCCGGTGCCGTCCGGCAGAACCATGTAGGCAAGACTGTCCCCCACCTGGGCGAGCCGCGCGTAACCACCCTCAAGAATGGCGAGCGTGAGAGTCGTGCCGATCGTGCCGCTTTTCAGCTCCGCGCCCTTTTTCGCGATCGCGACGCTGATTTTGCGGACAAGGCCCGTAAGGTCCTCGAAGTCCGCCGCCGTTGCCTCGCGGAGCATTTCCACGGCGATGCCGCTGGCCACCTCACCGTAGGACAGGCCTCCAAGACCATCCGCCACGGCAAAGACACCACGATCCGGCTCGTGCAGGAAGGCGTCCTCATTGCCGCCCCGGCGCATGCCGGGATGTGTGTCCGCGTAGGATTGGATCATGCGTTTCATTCCGATCAAAGAGGGCACGGCGCCTCTTTGCAAGCCCGCGCGGGGCCGTCGTTCTGGCGGACGGATGGAATATTCATGCCGAACGGGGATTCTCCAGAGTAGTGCCCCGATGTGACGGGGAAAACCAACCATTCGAATCGGAAAAACCAATATGTCAGTACTTGTCGGCAAAAAAGCACCCTTGTTCAAAGCTCCCGCCGTGTTGAACGGCGTCGAGATCGTAAGCGACTTCTCGCTCCAACAGTATCTCGGGAAGAAGTATGTCGTCCTCTTCTTCTACCCTGCGGATTTTACCTTCGTCTGCCCGACAGAGATTGTCGCCTTTCAGGACAAACTCGCGGAATTTGAGTCCCGCAGCGTACAGGTCGTCGGCATCTCGACCGATTCGGAGCACTCCCACTGGAAGTGGCTCCAGACACCTCTTGCCGAGGGCGGCATCAAGGGCGTCACCTACCCGCTCGTGGCGGACTCCGCCAAGACGATCTCCGAAAACTACGACGTTCTTGCGGGCAGCTATGAGTACGACGACGAGGGCGAGGTGAAGTTCACTGGCACACCGGTCGCCTACCGCGGGCTCTTCCTCATCGACAAGGCGGGCGTCGTCCGCCACCAGGTGGTGAACGACCTGCCGATCGGTCGCAGTGTGGACGAGGCTCTGCGCGTGGTGGACGCCCTACAGTTCCACGAGGAGCACGGCGATGTCTGCCCGGCCAACTGGCACAAGGGGGACAAAGCCCTCAAGGCCACGCAGAAGGGCGTCGCGGATTACCTCGGCCAGCACAAGTAGCAGCGCGTGCAAATCGAGCCTCTTTCAAGACCGGCGGAAAGAACATTCCACCGGTCTTTGGCATCAGGATACATTTGCCATGTTGACCTGCTCCATTCCGTCTTCCGCTGCAAACAGCCCCCAATCGCCAATCGGCCATTGGGCTGAAAGATGCCGTCGGGTTTGGTTCAGGTTAACCGGGACACCACCACGAGGAGGGCTAGGTGGAGGTGGCGGGACTCGAACACGTTCCGCAAGTCGCTTATTTTCAATAATTAAGCAACTTGTCATTTTGCCAGTTTAGGCACAGTTAATACCTTTGAGTCGATTCCAGTAGCGTTCGCGTGCCTGCGGTGTCGACGTTTCTTACCGTTTTCGGGCCTCAAGCAGCCGCTTTTTCCTCCTTTCCGCCTGTTCCATCCCCCACCCTCGGATCATCTGCCCGGTAGTAGTAGTTGAGCAGCCCTCCGAGCCGTGCGCGTTTTACGATTTCACCCGTATTCCGGTAGGTTTGCGCCTCTGGTTCGATGATCCGATTGTCGATGCCTTGATGGGGCCGCTCCATGTGGTAATGGACCATGTATTCGCTGATGGCCTTGCGCAGGGAATCCTCGCCGAAAAAGATCACGTGGTCGAGGCATTCCCGTTTGATCGTCTTCACGAAGCACTCGGCGTATCCATTCATCATCGGCATGTGAATCGGCAGGCGCCACGGGGTTGTGCCTGCGCTGCGGAGAAGATCTCTGAACTTCTCGGTGAAGAGCGTATCGCGGTCATGGATGAGATACTTCTTCCCGTTCAAGAACCCGTCGAAGGCGTCGGTCAAGTGGCGTCCGATCTGCACCATGGGGGAGCCGGAATACTGGCAACCAATGTGCGTGATCTTCACCTTGCGCGTGAACACGTCGATGACGAAGTGGACACGGAACATCGCGAGACCCTTCAGAGTCCAGACTGGCACGTGGAAGAAGTCCGTTGCTGCGATCTGCTCAGCGTGAATGCGGACGAACTCCTTCCACGACATCCGCTTTGCCCGATCGGGCGAAGGTTGCAGCCCAGCCTCGCGCAGCACGTCACCGATGGTCGAGGTGCTGATCTTGTGGTAGCCGAGGTGCTGCATCATGCCTTGGATGCGTCCATAGCCCCACCCTGTGTTTTCCGAGGCGATCTTGATGATGAGGGCGTCCCTCTTGGCCCTGCGTTCCTTGGCAGCGGAGAGATCCCTGCCCTTCGGCGCGTACTTCATCGCCACGAACTTCCGGTGCCAGGCGTAGATTGTCTCCGGCGTGACAAGGTTCGCGAACTGCATCAGCAACTGACGTCCGAGCTTCCGGCCTGCATCGGAAAGCCGCCGTTTTTGTTTCGTCGTGTAGCGTAGCCTTTTGCCGTTGGCATGGCTTTCGAGCTGTTCGCGGAGGACCTTGTTTTCCTCAAGGAGGTATTCGATGACAAGCTGCTGTTTCCGGTTCATCCAGCCTGCCAGCATCGTCAGAAAGAGTATGACCTGCGGTTTCAAGTCGGACAAGCTAGCCCTTCGCAACTTGTTGGCAAGCAATCACGATTCCAGTTTTCCGCACCCTCCAGGGTCGTAGATGCGGGCGTTCATGTTGATCAGGCCCAACTCGTCCAGCATCTCGTGGCCCGTGAAGCCCTTGTCCGTGTGCATCGCAGCAAGTTCCGTAGACGTCGGCACATACTTGCCCACCCACGTCGTCGCGTTACGCCTTTCGCCCCACGGGTCGTAGCTGTACTTCGTCCGCGTCGATTCCAACAGGAAACTCAGCGACGCTCCCCCGGCAATGTTGATCGCAAGATCCACGCTACCAAGGTGATCCGTGAACAGCAGCGTCAGACTCTGCGCCGTGGCCATGTTCGTTTGGCCCGGCTTGTATTCATACGTCCCGACCAACCCGTCCGGCGCGGCGATGTGCACCCGGATCAACTTCGCCTTCCAGAGCGCTTTACCGTCCGTAGTGGTGCCGTTTCTGTCAAAGAACTGCTCGAATCCCGGACAAAATATCTTCTTCTCAACCGCCTGTAAATCCACTTTGCGGATTTCCATGACCCGCGCGTCCGACCCGTCGTACTCGTATTCGCTCCCGTCGAGCTTGGTTCAGGTTAACAGGGACACCGACACGAGGAGGGCTGGGCGTTGTGTTGTTCAGTCAGAGGTAGGCGAGATTTGCTTTTGAAATGACAAAGGGTTGGTAGCCGAGAAGCTGTTCAAGCGCCATTATTTCAAAGAACGTCATGATTTGGCAGCGTTTTGGCACGCGGGCATTTCATTGGCTATGGTTGGCCTGTAGGTTCACTTTATGTCATGATTTGCATGCGATTGGCACGCGGGCATTTCATTGGCTATGGTTGGCCTGTGAGTTCACTTTTTCCAATTTTTGTCATAATAATAATGACGATCAAATCAATTATTGGAAACCCAAAATTGTAGACTTCAAGTTTTTGATCAGTGACCAAAACAACAATGACGCCGGAAAACAACGCTATCTCACCATATGCCCTCAATAAAAAAAACGCGAGCGCCAAGCAGCACCACCAGCGTATTTTATCACGGATGCATAATACAGAAAACAACAATCCATAAAATACAATTAGTAAAGAAACAGCCCTAAATAAGACATACATGATTGAAATCATATAAATATATTAATAGTTACCTATTCTCCATACTGCATCCAATATTCATTAGTTACAGGACTTGGCGTAGGCGTCAGGTTTAGTGGTATTACACTTCCGGGATTATCAATAGGACACCAAATTGTAGCATTTCGATACAAATCATATGTGTATCCCAGTTCTTCAGTAGTATACGTCGAGACAACAACCTCTCTATCAAAGAACCAATTTCTGTGATAAACCTCAACCACTTCGTAAGTAACCTTTAATCTCCATGCAAATTCAAATTTCGCCAATTGATTTTCTGCAAATACCATTTCTAACGAATCAGGAACAATATTCCCTTTTGTTATAACATATATTGTAAGACCAAAACGAAGAGAATAATTACCAAGCCACCTAACAGACACAGGGGTATCATCAGTCATTTCCACGCGAAGAACTCTTATATATGCATATTTTGCCTCCTTACTTTTCTCCCATACAACATCTCCATTTCTTCCCCTAATATTTCTCGATGTTTGACGATCCCCCGCCCAACTATGAATTGCGTCATTAATAATGTATCTAAATGCACCTGTCACGGCACCGTTTTCAAACTTTCCACCGCCCACCACAGAAGCAGTGCCACCAGCAACGGCGGAAGCGAACAGCTTGCTCAAATATGCGCTATCTTCTGGAAGCATGCCCGCTCCTAAAGTACTTGCCGCGCCTGAATACATTCCCTGAGCGAATTTTCCTCCCTGCGCCTCGGACATAAGGCCGCCAGAAACGCCGTGCGCCGCAGCTCTCTTGAATAAATTCCACTTATACGTTTTTCCAAATGAACCAATAGCTCCAGTAATAGCTCCCCCGAGAGCGCCCCAAGCTGCACCCTCAAGAGTACCAGAAGTAATTGATCCTGCTACGGCTCCCGCCGCTGCTCCTGCAAGTATTGACGCGCATAATCCAACACCTCCGGATATTATAGTGTAACCTGTAGCCAGCGTACCCACCATGGTCGCTCCAAACATGATGGAAATCCCCTGAAGAAGAGTAACAGAATAATACAAGGCCATTACGGCTCCTGCCGTAACGATAGACAATACTATCGCAACAATTGGCTTCCAATACTTAGAAAAGAAATCCCCGACGCCTTTGAACGCCGAACTCAGCCAGCTATGGCCGCTGGGATCGATTCGGCACAGAGGGTTGTTGCCACAGTAGCTATAGCGATTGTAGCTTTGCAGATCGCCCGCGTTTTGCACGATGCTGTCCGCGCTCAGGAATCGACCCAGTTGCGGGTCGTAGATGCGCGCGTTCATGTTGATCAGGCCCAGCTCGTCCAGCATCTCGTGGCCGGTGTAGCCCTTGTCCGTGTGCATCGCAGCAAGTTCCGTAGAGGTCGGCACATACTTGCCCACCCACGTCGTCGCGTTGCGTCTTTCGCCCCACGGGTCGTAGCTGTATTTCGTCCGCGTCGAGTCCAGCAGGAAATTCAGCGACGCCCCCCCGGCAATGTTGATCGCAAGATCCACGCTACCAAGGTGATCCGTGAACAGCAGCGTCAGGCTCTGCGCCGAGGCCATGTTCGTTTGGCCCGGCTTGTACTCATACGTCCCGACAAGCCCGTCCGGCGCGCCGATGTGCACGCGGATCAGCTTCGCCTTCCACGCGCCCGTGGTCGTATTCTTGTCAAAGAACTGCTCGAATCCAGGACAGAATATCTTCTTCTCGACCGCCTGTAAATCCACTTTGCGGATTTCCATGATCCGCGCGTCCGACCCGTCGTACTCGTATTCGCTCCCGTCGTGATCGTCGAAGATCCACTTCACCATGTTCGAGCGCGTCCACGTGAAGCTCCAGGGCGTCGCCTGCCCTGTCTTCGTGCGCGTGGCCATCAGGCCGTTCGCGTCGTAACCGATTTTGTAGTCAAACGCTTCCGACACCGCATGAGGACCTGCCTGAAGGCCGTTGCGCGGTCCGTAATAGTAGTCGGACGTGACACCGTTGACGTCCTTCTTCCAGAGGATGTTCCCGTTGGCGGAATACGTGGCAATCGCGGCTCCGTTGCGCGAAACGAGCCGGTTCAGGTTGTCGTATTCGAAGGTCTCGCTCAGCGCCGTCGTCGGCGAGCCGGTCCCCTGATGAGTGCGATAGCCATCCGTGCGGCTCGTCAGGTTGCCGAGATTGTCAAAGGTGTAGGCAAGGTCCTGCAGGGTGTTGGCGCCCGCCGAAAAACCGCTCTTGATCGTCGCCAGCGAGCCGTCCGTTTCGCGGTAGTCGCGCCGGGTCCAGACAGTGCCCTTGCGCGCCTGAATCACACGCCCCTGCTGATCGTACGTCGGGCTGTCCCACCAGCAGCGGTTCTGATGGTCCGTGATGCCGACGAGGAAGCCCGTGGTGGTGTAAGTGTAGGTGAGGCCGAAAGACTGCCAGTTGGCGGCGCTGCTGGACGGGGTATCCTCCAGCCCGGCGGGACGCCAGAAGTAGTTGATCGTCGAGACGCGCCCGTACGCGTCGTAGCGGGTATAGTTGTAATACCACTTGCCGTCCACCTGACGCAGGTCGATGATCTGGCGCCCAAGTTCGTCGTACTGATACCCGTGCTGGGTGCGGATCTGCGCCGCAGTGGGAGTTTCGAGAACGTCCGCGTTGGCATTTCCGGCGTTCTCCACAAGGACGTACTCGCGCCGGAGGGCGCCGATCCAGTCGAACTCGCCCGACCCGTCATACTCCCAGCGTGTGACTTCGTACGCGCCGTTGCCGGGATCGCGCGTGACGCGCTTTTGCAGGCGTCCGAGAACATCGTAGGACATTTCGGTCGTCTGCCCCTTGGCATCGGTCTGGAAGCGCAGGCGACCAAGGGCGTCGTACTCGTAGGTCCACGCGCCCATGTCCGCATCGACCATCCCGATCTTGTTGCCCGCAAGGTCGTAGGACATCGTGGTCGTGGCGTTGTCGGCCACCGTTTGGATCAGGTTGCCAATGGCGTCGTAGGTAAACTCGACCGACGTGGAACCGCTCGCGCCAGTCCCGAGCTGGCTGATCCCGCTCGTGTCCCGATCCGCATTCCAGACCTTGATCGTCTTGCCGATCTCATTGACAAGCGTGGTCTGCGTCTGCGCCTTGCCGCCGGACTGCGCATCGGCGATGACCTTGGAAACGCGACCGTTGTAGATATACCGAGTCTCACTACCGTTCGGTGCGATCACCCTGCTGACACGGCCCAGCATATCGTATTCGGAGCGTACCCACTGGCTCGTGGCAAAGTCGGGAAGGTCGCCAAAGTCAGGACGGGCCGCCGAATCGGCGTAGTAATTGCCGGAAACGGCGATCGCCCGGCCATATTTGTCGTACAGGGTGTCCTTGCGGATGACAGCCCCGTTGAAACCCTCTGTCTCGGAGCGAATTTCACGGCCAAAACGGTCGTAATACACGCGCGTCTCCGGCGCCCCAGAGGCGCTGGATGTCTTCACCGTGTATGCCAGCGAAGGTGTATTTATCACCCCGACGCCTGACGGAGCGGCAACGGAGAACCTTTTATCTGCGGGCAGGATCGTGACATTGCTCTCCGCTACCGTGCTGTCAGGCCGTGACTCGATCACATGGATTCCAAACGGATCCGGATAGCTCCCCTGCGTCACAAGCCCGTTCGGTCCCGTGCTCGAAAGCTTGCGCCCCCAAAAGTCAAAGGTGCTCGTTTCCTCATGATCGAGAGCATTCCGTGTCGTCTGGTAGAAGCGCTTGGTGGCGTCGAGATTGCTGCGAGTGACAAGAGTGGTGCTCGTCCACGCATAGCTGTTGACCGCGTCGCGCGCACCAAAGGCACCGGCCACGGACTCGGAAGAAATGTTGCCATACGCATCCCGGACATACGTCTTGACCGTCCGCGCACCGAGGGTGCTTCCCGTATCGGAGGTCGGCTGCACAAATTCCTGCACGAGCAAACCTTTAGCATCGTATTTGAATGCGGAACTTCTTGTGACATCCGTCTGATCCGGAGCCTTCGAAGTCGCGACTGACTTTTTCAATCGCCCCAGTATCCAGGACCCGCTCTCGCTGACGTCTTCGTAAGTATTGAGCGTCGTCGTCGAATACCCATCGCCACTATCGATGACGATCTTGGTGATGTTCCCGTAGCGTAGGGCAAGGTCTCCCTGCGGATTGTCGTCGTCAAAGGCCGTCCGAGCCGTGGTATCGATGCTGGTATCCTGATCGTCGAACCATGTCTTGCTGACGACGACCGAATACGGATTGGGACCGACCCATGCTCCGCTGGAGTTGTAATCGGCGGTGTTGTCGTCCTCCCATTTCTGGCTCGTCGAACGGATCACCATCGGGAAGACCGAGGCGCCAGTTGTACTGCTGCCTACGCGAACGACATCAAAACTGTTGACGTTCTCATCCTTTGAGAGAGTGGTCAACCCCCCAGCCGACAACCAGCGGTAACGCTGCGTCTCCTTCACCATGCCGGTGAACGGGAATGCCTGCTCAAGTCTTTGGGCCTCGGCAATTCCGGTATCCCAGTCATAGGAGGTGAACGTGGCAAACCCAAGCGAACCTCGCCCCTGAACATGGGCAAGAGCCCCCGCATAGCCATACGTGCTCCAATAGGCCACCCCATCGGCACTCTCGCGCCCCACATCCGATGCCAGTGGGAACGGGCCGTATGATTCGACAAAAGGATACGTCGGACGATTCGTCAGTCGTGTATAAACCGTGGAATCGGTCATGGGCTTGTAGACAACCCACGCGCCCGTTCCATTGCCGTTCTCCGCGTAATAGAGCAGGTTGCCCCAGGGACAGCTCACGCCGTTCACGACAGGAATGCTGTTGGAATACAGCCGCCAGCGGCGCGCCTCAATAATGCTGCCGCTGGACTGCTTGCGAAACTGCACAAGCTCCGGCAATCCGTCGAGGTCGGTGTCGAACATCGTGAACTGATCTACAAATTCCCGGGGATCGCTCATACTGGAGGGAGCGCCGTAACCGCTGCCTCGCTGCGTGGTGTCCTCGGAAAAGGAGACGACTCCGCGCTGGGAATCCGTGGGTGAGCCAAGATACAGTGTCGTTCCGGAAGAAAGCGTATTGGAACTGTTCTTCACACTGTAGCCAACGATCAGATCGATATCACCGTCGCCATCCACGTCGCTTGGGACGACATTGAGCGCATAGACCGTGCTGGCCGTCCCACAAGGCAACGACAGCTGCGTGTACATCACCGTGTCGCGCAGACCGTTCGCCGCATCAGTAGCCCGGGCCTGATTGAGGGCCTGCATGGCCGATGCGTACGCCTCCGCCTCGCCCGGCAAGGGATCACGGATCGTGGATGGCGGGTTTGTTCCTATCCACGGAGGATTGGGGGTGGAGCTGTCAAAGGTGTCCACGCCTGAAAGAGGGAGTCGTATTGAGCAGATCTTTCCCGTCGCAAACGCCACACGAATCAGGTCGTCACGTCCGTCGCCATCCATATCCACAGGCATCAGCGTGTCGTTGGAATTCCATGCGATATCCCCGAGCTGGCTCGGGGTAAACGTCACGATGAAGGGAGCGCTTGTGGATCCCTTCAGTCCCGACGGCCAGTTGCGAATGGTCCCGAGGCTTCCCTCCCCCGTCGAACCCGAGGCACCGGCGGCTGCCATCATGTGGATGCTGAGCCCCGAACTGGTGTACGTGGCGATATCTGGCGTTCCGTCACCGTCGTGATCCATCAGGAACGCACGCAGATCACACGTGGTTCCGATCGAAACATCCAGATAATTGCCCGACTTGTCATGCACATAGGCTGTGGTGTCGAAATAGGTGCCACTTGCGGGATTGCTCGTCTTGAGAATCTTCACCCGCACCTTGCCGCTCACCGGTTCCGGGTCGAACTGAATCAGTTCCATTGAGCCGTCCCCGTCCACATCAGCAGGGAGAAACTCCCAATTCGCGCGAGCCCTGTCGCGGGTGTCGCTCGTCGCCACGGCGACCTGATTATTGTAGACCTGCTGCCAGCCTGTATCGGTTTTTAACAGAAGGCGCCGCGTGCGGATCGTCCTCCAGAAATTGCCACTGGCGTTCACATTCGCCACAAGAACGCTGTTCACAAAGACATCCGTCTTTCCGTCCAGATTGAAGTCGGCAAACACCGCCGATTCGTAGAGCTGGGAATCCGAAAAGAGACCGTCGACCGTGCTGTTTCCAAGAATGGCGCGCAGGATGGATACGCTATAATCGACAAACGTCTGCGATGAACCGGATGCGGTAAAGCCAGAGCTACCGGGATTGTAGACCTGATATGTGTATTTTAAGATGCCTGAACTTCCACTGGTTCTCTGCTGCTTGATCAACTCGGGCTTTGTGTCCCCGTTGAGATCGACCGTGTGGAACTGTGGAGCGTTATCCAGATCCCACGATCCAAGGACGCCAACACCGATCGTGGTCGGTGTGGTCGCAACACCAAGTCCGCTTCCGCCCGATTTCTTGAACGGGATGACGCCTTCGCTGTACCAGAACCTCGACGGATTGAGCATGGCTTCGCTCGTCCCGTCCTTCCTCGTCAGCATCACGCTGGTAATGCGGCTCAAACCCATCTGGCTATACTCATAGCCGAAATCGTAACGTGCGAGATAGTCATCCGACGCACCACTGATCAACTGAATCTGGATATTCTTCACCCGTCCGACGAGCTTGGACTTGAAGCCGAAGAATCCGCTACGGACGGAATCGGTCCGCGCCTCGTAGTTGAACTTGACCTTTGCATAATGACTCAGGCTCGACCCGTTGGCCGTGTACCGAATCTCGTCAATGAGCAAGGTGCTGCCGTATGCGGAATCTGTCTTGTAGTAATAGTCGAAATGGTTGCCGCAGGTATCCGTCACGCGGCAGATTTGCCAGCCGATCGGGCCACCCTGCATGTTTCCGTCTTCAAGTCGATTGAACACGACAAGACTGTTGTGATCGTTTCCGTTATCATCCCTGCCGAACCACATCTTGAGGCCCGCCTTGGTTTCCACACTCCAATGGGTCGGCTTGCTCGCCGCCTCGTCGAGGCTTGCTCCATATGCGCGAATGCGGCTGAAGCTCTCCAGCTCCGTCCGGTATTCGACAAACCAAGGGGATGCCGTGCTGCGCCCGACTTCCACAAGCCGCTGACCGTCCAGATAGAACTTGTCCGAGGAATCGAAATCGACCCCGTCGGAAAAACCGTCGCGCGCATAGATGGTCGGACCACGGGTGATCGAGGAAAGACCGCTGAGCGACCAGCCCATGCCGAAGGGGCCGTTTCCCGACTGATTGCTGTATGTCAGGGCCAGCTCCGGCTGCATGCCGCCCGTTCCCGCCGGCATTTCAATCGGAATCGAGTAGCTGACGGCCCCCGTGTTGTCCACAGTCACGTCGCCGGGAAGCGAGCCGGGAACAACGGCAGGAGTTCCTCGTGCGATGGTGGCAAACCCCAGAATGACAGCAAGAAGAGATATGGGGAAGAAACGCATGAGAAGCGGGGGCATGGATATTATCGTTGCGGCTTGGGAAGGGACTTGGGGGCTTCCATAGCCCGTTTCGCTGCATTCGCCTGCATTTGCTGGATCGCCTGGCGGTTTTCGGGTGAATCGAGCGACACTGCCGGGTCCCGTAGCGGGGCGAAGGAATCGACAAGTCGCTGCATGTTCTCCGCCTCCACACTGGCGTCATACACAACAGCTGCGGATTCCCCCCCGACTGGAATCGGCGGGGGCGGCAAAGCCACGGCCAGAGTCGGCTGCTCAGGCAAAGTCGGAAGTCCAGCCGGAGCCGGGAACTGCTGTATCGGCTCCTCCGCATCAAGAAGCTGGCGCATGTGCTCCGCGTCCGCGTCAGGAGCCCCGGCAAGAGCTTCGTCCACCGTCTGAAACGGCTTCTCGTCCACAGGGGCGGGCTCCGCGACAATCGGTGCCGGGTGCCTCAGTTCGCGGAGGGCCCAGATAAGGCCGATCGCCACTCCGGTCATCACAAATACGATCGTGAAAAAGAACTGGAAACGACGCGTGTGCATGAGAGGATTCGGTTAACGGCTGCTGAGGACGAACGTGCTGGTCGTGATCTCGTAGATCCCTCTGTCGGGAAGAAAAATGAGCGGACCGCCATTACTGGTGGGCAATCGCGACGAAAGAGTGTTAGAACCGGAGTAGCCGGATGACGTGTCCAAACAGTTGAGAAAACCATCCCCGTCATCGTCTCCAAAGAACTTGCCGTAACCATGTCCCGTTCCTCCGTAGACGGTTGCCTCCAGACGGTCGTCAATGCCGTCGCCGTCCGCATCAATGATTCCACCTGCGGTTGCCGCTACGACAGACCATGTGCCCACGACCCTGCATACGGAATAGTTGGTCGGATCGCCAAGAACGCTGATCGAATAGGTTCCGACCGCCGTGCCGGAGGTGATCTGCCGACTGACGGAGAGACCCAGCGACGAAAAGGTGTCCCCGTTGACCAGGCTGCCGGAAACAAGCTGGAGCCCCTGATTTCCCGGCGTCGAACCATAGACGGATCTTCCGCCCATGGCCCTTACAGTGATGGGCCGACGCGTGAAAGAGAAACTTGCCGTTTCGGCGTCTGATGCAGCCTGCGTGTCGAATGCAGTGGCAGTCACCGTGTATGTCCCCACGGAAAGAGTGGCATATGCGTGCTCCAAGGGAGAGGTAGGGCTCGTCACGCTGACGGAACCGTTTTGAAGCTGTATGGAGGACAGGTTGTTGTCGGGATCGGTCGCCACTACGCTGACGGTGATGGGCTCTCCATATTCCGCACTTCCGGGACTGGCGGTCATTGAGGTGATGACCGGCGCACTGTTCGTGTCGCAGACAAGGCTCAATGTCGCGGAGTAACCGTTACTCCCATACGGGCAATACATCCGCAGCGTGTACGTTTCTCCCGCCCAAACCTGAATCGGATCGAAGGTGACGGTTGTCTGTGTCGAGGCACTCTTGCTGGCAACCGTCGATCCGTTGCGAAGGAACAATGCCACAATCACTCCGTTCGAACTTGTTGTCGTGAACCGGATGGTCAGCGTGCCCGACTTGGTGAATACCATGTCGTGGTTGTTCGTGCCGTTGATCGTAAGCGATCCGGAAAAATTGCTGGTCAGGGTCTCGGCGCTGACAAAGTTCTGCATCGCGAGAAAGACCAGAAAAATGGAGATGAGCTTCTTCATGTTGTCTCCGTAAGCCATAGCTAACGCTGCAGGTAGAACGACTGGGTCTGCTCACTTCCCGTCAGAATATATGCGGAAGGGGTGTTCACATAAATGGGCGTTTCAGCAGGGATTCCCAGCAAACACCACCAGTGAACGCTTTCTTCCGGCTTATATAGCCCGCCGGTCTCACTCACCATATAGACAGGGAACTCGTCGGCGCGAATGGCCTTCCCCTGAATGTCGGATGCGGCAAGTCCATCCAAAAGTTTTCCCTCTAGATTCGCCACAAGGTTGAAGCCCGGATCGATCGGCAGCGTGGCCGGGGTTTCGCTCCGGACTCCGTCCACCGTCAGCTCGACAGCGGCCTTCTCGCGGCGCAGCACAAACACCGCCTGCCAAGGAGGAAGGGCCACATCTGCCGCAGCCTCTCCGGGTTCATCCGCGCGCACCCATGCCATCAGATCGCTATCGAAATAGTAGCGGTCCACACGCTGCACGCCAGAGTTGTACAAAATGACCTGATCGGCGTCCGAGGCACTCGTGCCGGGTCTCAGGCCTAGGCTGTTAAACTCCCCGAACACCGAGAACAGGCTACGCCATTGCCCAAGGGCTATCCTCGCTTTCTGACCAAACAGCGAAGCGTTCGTAATGTTCTCAAGAGCGATCTGCCGGTCCTCGCCAGCAACCCAGTCCGGGTGCACATACACTACAAACCCCGCGTATTCCCCATCCAGAATCCGCACAAAACAGGGCGCGCCTCCGCTCTTCAGGCGGCGTAACACCGAGGACCAGTAGAGATCGTTCTCCGGAACACTCAACGAACCGTTTTCAAGGACTTCGACTTCGCCATCCCATAGATACGGTGCGTCACAGGGAAAACCCAGTACACTCAGGGTGGATCCGTCACTGCCTCCCTCGATTTTCAGGATCTGGCGTATTCCAGCTCTTTCCTTGCAACCGAGAGCACCGTCCGATCCGACCATTTGCACGCTATGCGACGGATTGATCGTGTTCTCATACAGGAAGTGGGCGCGGAGCCACGTGCGGAGGTAAATCGCGCCCTGTTCATGGAGCGCATCCATGGCTTCAATCAGCGCCACGTTCCCCTGCTTGTGTGCCCAGAGGTAGGTGTTGTAAAGCTCGCGCACCGATTCTTCATAGTCCTCATCGGTGGTATCCACACCGTTGCGCGTAAGGCGGATCGCCCGGCGAAGCGCGGCCTCGGGCGAACCTTTTCGGGATGCCACAAGTAAAAGGCGATCCGCAACTTCTCCATTCACGGAGAGCGAACACTCCCTCCATGTCCCGTTCAGGTAGGCGTCCGCAAGTTCAACACAGGCGCTTGCGTCCTCCCTTTGCGCCGAGCGAAGGAGCAAAGCCCAGGAATCGGCCAGACTGGCGTCCCCGTCATATGAATCCAGCACGAGCAGAGAAAGCAGCCGGTCCGCCTCCGCGCTCCCGCGCATGGAGGCCTCCATCAGCTCTTCCATGATCGTCTGACGATTCTTCTCCGTCAGGCCTCCCATCAGCAACGCCTTCGCGTAGCCAAGAGAGGCACCGGGTGTTCCCTGTCCGATCTCATCGGCGAACAGGGAAAGCGCCTCATCCAACGCAGTCGCATCCCCATTCAAAAGCACAAGCGAATCCGCCAGAAGCACTTTCGCGGCAGCATCACCTTCCTCAGCATACTGACGCAACTGTGCGATCAGCGCAGCATCCGAAAGATCCCTCGCGTCCCCCCTCAGCTGCCGGTACTGGTCCACTCGCTCGTGCAGTGCGGAAACGGCACCTGAGTCAAAAACATCTGCGACGCCAACCAGCCCGTCAGCAAGGCATGGATGCACAAGATGTTGAACCGCAAATGCAAGCAGGAAGGGGGAGATTTTCATGCAACACGCCTATTGGAAAAATCAGCAGGGAGATAAGGACCCCACAATCAGGCAGTTAGGAGCAAGGGGACTTGGGGTAAGGCAGAACGGGAACAAAATTGTCGCAAGTCACGGCCAGAAGATACGGCAGCGAAAGCGTACTTTCACCGTAACTGCAATAGATGTTCGCGCAAGGAGAATATCGCGGATCGGATGCACAACCATGAACAACAACGAATTAAAACCTTCCGACGGCCCTCTGAGGCATCCGATGAAAATCCGATCTCTCTCTGCTTTCCTTTTCATTTCCTCGATCCGTCAATGACTCTCCTATCCTTTCACCTCCCCCACCGCCTTCTGAGTATCGCGGCTTTGACTGGATTGGTGGGCGGTTTTGAAGTCGGTCAGGATGGATTCGAGCAGGTCGGGGTTGTCAGCTAGGCGCTGCTTGAGGCGGGTTTTGAAGTCCTGACCGGCTTCTACGAGTTCGGAGAAGGCGCGGCCAAGGAACTTGCTTCCGCCTTCGATCGTTTTGAGGCCGACGGAGACAGGGGCATTTGTGATGGCTACGATGCGCAGGATGAGCCACACGACGGCCATGATGGCGGCTAGGATCAGGAGGTGCGTGAAGTAGCCGACTTGGATCGCGCCGGTGCCTTCGATCTTCTTGCCAGCGAGTTCTCGCACCTCGGTGCGGTAGGTTTCCAGTTCACGGCGGTAGCTGGCCTCCTGCGCGTCCATGCGGGCGATGAGCACGGGCACGTCGCCCTGCCATGCCTTCGCGGGCGGGCCGACTTGTGCGGAGACGGCGCTTGTCAGGATGGCGGCGTCACTCGCAGGCTGGAGCACCTCCGGCGCGGCGTCGGTCGAGAGCGCGGCGCGTTCCGTGGCGGCTGCACGGTCGGCGGCGAGCCTTGCAGCCTGACGCAAGGATTCGTCAGCCTGCGCCGTGCGTTCGGGCATCGGCTGGACGCGAGCTTGGAAGTATTCGACCTTCTTCGGGATGATGTTGCAGCCGGTGAGGCAGAGGACGGCAGCGAGTGTGCCGGTAACGGCGAGGATGGGCAGGATACGGAGCTTCATGCACGCGACGGGCTGTCAACGTGCTCGCCTCAGCTTCCCCATATGTGCCTCGCGGGAATGGCGCTTGCGAGTTGAGCAAAGCGTGCCCTGCGCTTGTTCAACTCGGCTGAGCGGAGCGTCGTCCCGATCCGGGCATGATCGTCTCCCATCTAGCCATGTCACTCGATCAGCCCATGCCCCTCCGGCCCCAGTCGGTCGAGGATCGACTGAATCGCGTCACGCAGGCCCGTCAGCGCGGTCTCAGTGGCGGCTCTTGATGCGGCGTTTCCATCCGTGCCATCAACGCCCGGCACTGCCACGTCGACATCCAAAGCAACCGCTGGCAGGCGCGCCCCCACTACCTGCTGGCCGTTGATCACGATGCCGCCGCAGGCGAAGGGCGTCTCGCCTCCGGGAGCTTCCGTCGTTCGCGTGATGTCGGCAGGATCTGTCTCTACGCGCAACGTCCCCGCCGTCACGACGCAGCGGTATCGGCCTTCGCCACCGGCGTAGACCGTGAGCGTCGAAGCCGTGGCTCCCGCGACGTTCACCCAGGCGCCCGACACGTAACGCTGCCACTGGTAGGCCGCGTTCGGCATCGCTTCGACGTGGCAAAGCATCTCGACCGACTCCGGTGAGGTCGTCGCTGCGCCGCTCGCGTCGTAGGTCGTGAGGAAGCTGAAATCGCTCGCCGTGATCCACGCCGTGGCCGCGTCGCTCGTCCGATCGCGTAAGCGGAAACCGTCGATAAGAAGCGCGTCCGCAAGCGGCTGCACCTTCCCGACGCTGACCGACTGGAGCTTCCACTGCGGTGCCAAGTCGCTCGAAAAACTGCCGTGAGTCACCTTCAGGAGCTGCTCGCGGTAGAAAAGCCACGCGCCCTCGCCCTCCGAGTGCGTCGCCTTCGCCGTGCCGCGTCGCCCGCGCAGGACTTCCAGCCGGTAGACGCCCGGCTCATCCGGCACGGCCTCCCACTGGCCTACGCTCAAGAGCTCGTCACCGACAAGGAGCAAGAGAGCATCGTTCGCCTGACCCTGCGCGCTCTCCACGTCGAAGTCGCCCATGTCGCCGGGGAAGGCGATTCGCACCTGGCCAGCGTCCGTGCTTACCGCCGTTGCCACGCTGCCGTTTGCGGCCCAGAACTCGGACGAGCCGATCTGGTCGAAGGTGCGGGACTCTCCGCAAGTCGGGCTGGCCGAATACCACGCTACGAAGCCGCCGACGTTCGGCGCTGGCTGCGCGGCGAGGAAGCCCACCCATGCGCCGGTGCCGCCTGAAAGCGCGTCCGTCAGCTCGAACACGCGGGCGTTCACAATCCCCGCCGCAGCCGCCGGTTCCGCCGTCGTCACGGGGTCGGCTGGCGTCGAATACGGCACCGCGTAGAGGCCGCGTTCGCGCACAAAGTTGATCTCAACCGCGCCCAAACTCTTCTGACTGACGCCCGTGATCCGGCAGATCATGTCGAGCTCCCACGGCTCGTAGTTGAGCCGGAACCGCTCGCCGGGCTGCATCGGCGTGCCGTCTAGGTTCAACGCCTTGTGGGCCAGCGCTGTGATGCGCCCGCTGTCCTCCGGCGCGGCGGCCAGCTCGACCTGCTCGCCCGCGTAACGCAGCGCCTGATCCGCGTCGATGATCGCGTCCGCCTCCAGCGACTTCGTCACAATCCGGCCCTGCACGCGCAAATTGTAGCTGCTCTTGCGGTCAACCGAGTCCTCCTCGAAGTCGTTCGCGCGGCTCGGGAACTTCACGACGACGCGGTTCGCAGTCTTCGACCAGTCGGGCAGCGTCATCGTCGGTTGCTCGGTCATTTCGTGGATCGAAAGCGTGCGGACCTGCGGCTCCACGCCGTCCTTCGGGAAGTAGCCGAGGGAAAAGCGCCCTTCGCGGCTCGCCTGAAAGCCGTCGAAATGCGCAAGGATGCCCTCAATGAGCTTGCTGGCCGATTCCTGCGCGTCGAAAAGCGGCGAAAGGTAATAGCGGGCCTTGTCCTTGGCGAGGCTCGCGGCGAGGGATTCGAGGCCGTCCGCGTCGATCTCGTCCTGCGTCAGCGCGACGCCCAGTTCCGGGCGCGTGAGCAGCTCCGCGATGATCGCCACCGGATTGCAGCCGTTCGCGGCGCGTGTGGCGTCAACATCGAGCCACGCGGGCACGACGGGCGCACGGCTAACGGCGATCTCGATGTTCGGGACGGCCTGTGAATTGCGCCCGCAGTAGAGGTCCTTGCAGACGACGTAGCAAACGCCCGCATAACGCGGGTGCTCGTCGCGGCAAATCGCGTCCACCGTGCCCGCGCTCGTCAGCTTCTCGCGGATCTTCGCGAGCAACGCCGAATACCAGCCGCTGAAAGTCGTTTTCTCGTAGCTCGGCCATGCCGCCGCCTGCCCGGAGAGGACGGCGTCCACGGGCTGCGAAGTCGTCCCGCGATAAACGATGAAGGTGCCCTTTTCCGTCGTGATCGTCCGCGAATGCTCGTTCGCACCGAACGTGCAACCGGTCGTCCAAATCGCATCGCCGCCGTAATAGATCGCATCGACGCGTTCGATCGGGCCGAGGCACACCGCGCCCGCAATCGAGCAAAACACGTCTTTCGCGACCGTCTTCTTTTCCTTGCCGACCTTCTGCTTGATGTTCTTGGTCCAGTAGTTACACGTCGGCGAGATCCATTTGAGCGCGACCTTTCGCGTCCCGCACAGGTGCGGCAGGACGATGCCTTTTTCGTTCGTAGAGGTGCGGCTGCCGTCGATGCCAAAGGGCAGCGGCGCGGCGACCGGGGCCTCCGTGGCGGCTGGCAGGTCGGTCGGCATTTACGCGATGGGCCGGTAGATTACCTCGATGCGGCTGCTGATTTCCGCGATCGGCTGGATCGTGACGCCATGGGGTTTCAGGGCCTGCACGAAGCGTCCGCCATCGAGCGCAATGCAGAGGTGATGCACGCAGCGACCCACGCGAATGCCGAGAATGTCGCCCGGCTGCGGGCTGGCGAGATCGTCGGGATCGGTCAGCTTCGCAATGCGTCCGGTGAGCGCCGGATGCGTTTCGAGGAACCCGCAGACAAGGCTCGCGGCGTTGTGCTGTCCGTAATCCGTCGGAGGGCGCGGCAGATCGAGGCGAGCAGCGAGAAATCCCGCCTCCAGCATGAGTTCCTGAATGAGGTTCCCGCAATCGACGCCGCCACGCGGCCCCCGAGCCCTGTTGTGTGCGCGAAACGGCGTACCAAGCCAGCCGACTGCGGCCTTGTCGAGGAATGCAATACGTTCAGGAGAAGAAAAGAAAGGCAGGCTCATGGCCCGCGGGATGTGTCAACTATCTCTTCTTCTGACGAAGTGGGCGAAGCGTAATTCGGCTAATCAACATCTTAATCTGCGTTCCGCATTCAAACTCTTCGTTATCCCCATGAAAGAGGATTAGCTCACGACAAAGCTCGTGAACGATGCCTGTCGTTTTTCCATACTTCGTTGTCAGTGTCACCGGACATCCAACGTCCATCACGCGCCCAAGTGCGACCTTGTCGAGCTTGTTCTTTTTTCTACTAATAGGATGCAACATGCACTCTCGTAGTGCGTCTAAAACCGTAACACGATTGGGATCGCCGTAATTCACGTTTGTGGCCTGACTCAGCTGATCCACAAGAGCATAAATATCTTCACCAGCCTCGAATACCGTCATGTGCAAGAGCCTGTATTCCATTGAGCTACGCCTTTCGACGTTATTTCTGGAGACGTAGGAATCGCTTGTCCACAATAATAATCACTTCTTCGAGTAATCCATGTCCACGCTGGAATCGGGTAGCGTCGGGTTGTCCGCTGGGATAAATGGAAAGCCCCGGAACCTAGCGTAGTTGCCGTAAGCTTTGCACCTCGACGGCTGGCCGTCGCAGTCGGGCAGGAAGGTCGCCGTTTCACCCGTGTGGGAGCGTAAAAGCGGACGTTGCAGGATTAGCTCGATGCCGGTCGTCGTTTTCCGGCTCGTCTGGATCGCGCGGAACTCGTGCGCGTCGCCCTCGCCCACTTCGACCCAGCCGCCCGCGAAGTAGCCGTCAGGATGGTTGAGGCTTGCGATCTTGAGCACCGTACCGGACGCGCCAGACACCGTCCCCGTCGTCGTCAGTGCGGCGCGAATTGTGCCCGCCGGGTCGCAGACACGATCGCAGAAGAAGTTGTTGCAGCCGGATTTAAGGATCGTCGCGGGGGCCATCGAATCGAGCCGCCCGGCGTAGGGCACGCACTTGGCCTTCCAGAGCCGCCCGGTGGGCGTCACCTCGCCGCAACTGCCGCGCCAATAGACGCTCGCCGAGTCGTTCGGCGCCGCCGGATTGCAGGCGTAGACGGTCAATAGCAGCCGCCGCTCCAGCCCGTGCCCTACGCGCTGCCAGAGCGGGTTCCGCCGCCCGAGGCTGTCCGTAAACTCGCCGCAAGTCACGGTCAGTTCGTCCTTTGCGGGATTCGTGCTCTGCTTGCGATTGCCGTGCTCGATCTTCTGCGGCTCGTAGGTGTGGCCCGCATAAACGAGCGGCTTTTCGTAATTGGTGTAGCGGTAGATGACCGGGCTTGGGACTTCGTAAATGAACTCGAAGAGGTAGCAGACAGCGGCCCGCGCCTGAGTCTCGCCGACGAAGTCCGGGGCCTCGACAAACGACACCGCCGCCTCGGCGACGCCCGGTGCGGAATAGGTCAGCTTCAGCCCGTCCTTGGCGAAGCGAAAACGCCCGTGATGAATCGCGGTCGTGCCATCTTGCAGGCAGAACGGCATGACGAAGCTCTCCGCCCGGCCTCGGCGAGCGCGGTAGAAAGACAGGAGCCGCCGGATGCGCGCCGCATCAGGCAGGACGAAGTTCGCCTGCTGGGTCATGCGGACGAGGCTCTCGACACCCTCCACGTGCCGCTCGCGTCCCTCGCCCACCTGCGATGCCTCGGCACGGTGTTGAATGGCCACCGCGTTCTTCTTCCAGTCCGGCTGGAGGTCGGTGGGCCAGTCGTCGCCAACGTCCACGGCGTTGAGGCCAATTCGCTCGTCATATGGGCTGTCCTCGACGACCTTCATCGTCACCGCGACCAGCCCGCCGCCCAGCACTTCCATCTCCGGTTCGTCAGAGAGCCGACCGACAAGAAGCGGGGCACGCAGCGGATGGAGCACCGCCGCCTTGTTCACGGCGAAGGCGCCCGTGTCCATGTTCCACTGAAGGACGTTCGGCACAGTGTAGATGCCTGCCGCCACCGTGCCAGCCTCCAGCAAATCCGGCCAGAGCGGCACCGCCACGCGCAGCCTTGCAGCGGAGCGCAACCCTTCGCGGAGCGTGCCCACGTCGGCACCCGTCACAAGCGCCGTGAAGGTCATTTCCAGTCGTAACGCGCCGTAGCGTGGCCGCCGCGATTCAAGGCCCGTCAGCCCCTCCTCCACCTCGGCATCCAGCCGGTGCGTGATCGCAACGCCCTCCGCCCAGTCCACGGGCGCAAGGAAAAGGAGCAGGCTTTCGCCATTCAAAGTGATCGTGTGCAGGCTCATGAGTTGAGTTCGATGATGCGCAGGACCGCGTCCTCCAGTTCGGGGCTGGCTAGGATGTCGTTCTTCGTCCGCTTGTCGTGGAAAAGGAATGCCTCGACGCGGCGCTTTTCCGTGCCGTCCGCGTCAACCTTGCCCGCCGCAACCTCCTTCTGAATGTCCGCCATCGCCACGCTGCCGCCGACGATTCCGCCGAGCGCGTAGCCGGGGCGATTGATGCGCAGCTGGCCCATCATCGCGTGCGAGGTGCCCGTGCGGTTGGCCACCGTCGGGAGCGCCGCCGGGCCGACGCGCCGCAGCAGCTCGACGTTCTTCAGGCCCTCGCTGCCACGGCCCCAGAGCGCGATGTTCGACTGGCTGAACACGTCCTCGCCCGCGTGGACGATGCCCGCCGGGTCATACTTGCCGCCCGTGCCCGTCCAGCCGCCCTCCGCGAAGCCGCCGAAGATCGCCATCGCGCCGAGGACGAGCGCCAGGCCGATCGCCGCAGCCGCGCCGAAGGACGCGATGGACGCCGTGGCCGCAGCCGGGGCCATCGCAGCCGCGTCGGCAGCGCCCTTCGCGGCGGTCGTCGCGCTGTCCGCCGCCTTCAGCTTCTGGCCGAGCGCGAACATGACGAGCTGCTTCGTGATCCAGGCGGCGGCCATGTCGGCGAAGCTCTGGATGATCGACTGCACGACGCTGGAGCCGATGTTTCGCAGCGCGTCGGACCAGTCCATCGTGCGGTTGATGAGGCCCGTAATGCTCTCGCCAAGCGACGATCGGAAGCTGCCAGCGACGCTCCCGATGACGCCGTAAACCTGCTGCGCCACCGTGCCCATTTCGACGACGAGGTCCTGAAGCGCCGCCCGCGCCGCGTCGATTTCGCCCACGCCAAAGTCGCCGATTCCGCGCTGGTATTGCCCGAAGCGTTCGTCGCTCGTTTGCACGAAGGTTTTCTCCGCTGGGTAAACCGGCTCGGCGTTTGTCACCTCGTGCTTGCGCGGCGTTGCGGAATCGCCAGCGCCCGCCTGTTCGCGCAGGGCAATCTGCTCCTCAATGAGCGCGTTCAGGCGCTCGGTCGCGGAGAGCTGATTGCCCATCTCGTCGGTCTCAAGGCCGAGGATTTTCCGCGACTCATTGAGGTTCGTATTGAGGAATCCCTTCACGCCATCGCCGATCGCGGAGAGGCCCTGCTGCTGCTCGTCCAGCAAGTCGCCGTACGCCGCCGGGCCTTCGACATCGCCCGCCCCCCACTCGACGCGACCGACCTCGACCGCGCCGATCTGCGTGCCGTCCGTAAACGGCAACGCGGCGGTGATCGCGTTCACGCGGCCAATCACGTAGTTGAGCACCTTCTCGAAGCCCGACGCGATGAAGTTGATGACCGTTCCGAAGGCCGCACTGACCGCGCTCGCCGCGCTTTCGAGGCCGTAGCGCAGGAGCGACGCCACCCAGCGAAAGCCCGCCGAGAGGTAGGCAATCGGCGTCTCGAAGGCGTCGATCAACCCGCCCACGACCTTCACGCTGAAGGTCATGACGCCGTTCAAAATGCTCGTCCAGAAGCCGCCAGAACCGCTGCCGAACGCCGCGTCCCAGAGCTTCTTCGCCGCCGCAATTCCCTGCTCGAAGCCCGCCTCGATCACAAGGCCGATGAACTCCGCGAAGTGGCCGTCCTTGAACGCGTTGAGGCCCACCTGCACGAACGCGCCGATGTGCTGGCCAAGCGAGGTGAAGTCGAATGCGTTCGCCTCTTCGAGCGGGCCGAGCAGGTCGTCGATCAGGATGTCGCCGATGCCCGCGAAGAGCTGGCGGCCCTTGTTTTTCAGGCGATCGATGAGCGTCCCGGCACGCTCGAACGACGCGCTGTTGCGGTCCATGACTTCGCCCATGTGGCCGATGGAGAGCGCGGCGTCGGCCAGCGCGTCGGGGTTGTCGATGAGGGCAAACAGTTCTCCCGCCGAACCGTCTAGCAGCTCCATCGCCGCCTGCGTGCGTAGGCTCTCGTCGCTCGTGCTCCGCAGGGCTTCGGCCACGGCCTCGAAGCGGTCGAGCTTGCCCATCGCGTTCAGCTTCTCGGGGTCGAGGCCGAGCTGCGAAAGGATGTTCGCCTGCGCGCCGATCTTGCCGATTGCGTTACGGACTTTCTGAGTCAGGGCATCGAGGGCCTGCTCGCCTTTCTTGGCGTCCACGCCGATGTCGGCCAGCGCCTGCCGGAAAACGAGCATCCGCGACGCGGACTCGCCCGTGCGGGCCTTGAGGTGCTCCAGCTCCGCGCCAAGTTCGATGATATCCCGCGCCCCGGCAACGACCGAACGCACGCTGAGGTAAGCGGTTGCAAACCCGGCGGCCAGCTTGATGAGCCCGGCAAATCCCTGCGCCGCAGCCTCCAAGCCCGCAAGCTTCGAGCGTAGATCAATCAGAACACTGACACACGCATCCGCCATCGTTGGCGGGGAGTGTCAACCGCCTTGCGTCGTCACACAGTGTTCCGTAAAACATCCGCATGCCTGATAAACGGATCGTCATCATTGCCGGACCCAACGGAGCGGGAAAGACCACGTTTGCGAACGTGTATCTTCCGCAGGTCGTCGGCATCGACGAGTTTATCAATGCCGACCTCATCGCCGCCGGGCTTTCCCCGTTCAATCCGGAATCTCAAGCCGTTCAAGCGGGACGAATCATGCTTCGGAAAATCGCCGACTACGTGAACGAGGGACGTTCCTTTGGCTTCGAAACCACGCTGAGCGGAAAGAATTACGCCCGCATGATTCCCACATGGAAGCTTGCCGGTTATACAGTTCAGCTCGCCTTTCTCAGTCTCCCATCCGCAGATATGGCCGTTGCCCGAGTTGCCGCAAGGGTTCGCAGTGGCGGACACAACATACCGGAAGACACGATCCGCAGGCGTTTCGAGGCAGGGATTTCAAACTTCCATAGTTTGTACAAGCCTCTTGCAGACGAATGGTTTCTGTACGATAATTCAGAGGTAGGTCCGATACTTATCGACAACGGAGAAAACTCATGAACACCACCCACAAACCCGATTCCACCAAGATTGACGCAGCCTTGCGCATCGCAGGCAAGCGGGCGCTCTGGCTTGGCAAGCGGCTTGGGACTCCCGTCATCGTTTATCGCGACGGAAAGATCATTGACGTAGCTCAGACCGACCCCGAGCCTTCCATGGATGAAATCGAGTGGAAACAGACCCGGTGAGCAAGATCGCGGCAGACGAACTAAGCGGCGACAATCTCCACACACCCAACGAGGAAACATTCAGGGCGATGCGCGAGGTGGAAGAGGGAAAGAGTATCCGTGCCCGTAACGTATCCGAGCTTTTCGAACGGCAATCCTCAGACGAGGAACAAGCAGCGGACTGGAACAAGTCCCTCGGTGAATACTGAACTACTTGACCTCCGACACCCCCTCCCTCCACCTTTCCAGCATCCTCCCGGCCTTGGCAGACCACGGAGCGGCGGCGGCTAGGAACGCCACATCCATCTGAATCCGCAGGCGGTCGGCCTCCTTTCGGTCGCTCCGCCGCAGGATCAGAAACAGCTCCGGCAGGCTTACACTTTGGGCAATCTCGGCTGGCGTTTTTCCGAGGATGAGCCCGCAGTCTGCGAGGCATTCCCCAAGGCCTGCTTCACGCGCAGGCCCGTTTCGGCCACGGGCAGCAACGCCTCCGTCTGACGCGCCCGCCGCTCGGCCCATCGGCGGGCATTCTGAAAATTGAGGTCGTGCGCCGCCTCGCAAATGTCGAGCAGGCTCTCCGCCGTCAGCGCGTCCGGCCAATCGGCAGGCTTGCCGCAGACAAACGCCGCGAGCGGCCCCTCGTTCTCGACAAGTTCAAAATAGCGCGGCAGTTCCGCGATCTTCAAGAGGCGCACCAGCACACGCTCCGCAGCGCCGTCCAAATGCGTCACGTCCAGTTCCTGCCCACCGAGGGCGATCAAGGTTGCTTTGTCCATGTGTTCGATATTGTCGAATAGTTCGAGTCGTTACGCCCGCGCCCAAGTGAGGGTCAGGTCGATGTCCCACTGCACCGTTGCCGCCTTTGTGAAGGCCGCGTCCGCCTGAAAACGAATCTGATGCGAGTAGGCGGTATTGCCGCTGGAAAGGGTGTTATTGCTACCGCCGTTCATGCCGACCGCGATCGTCCGCAAATCCGTGCGCCCGGTCAGTTTCGAAGCCGGGAACGTGAAGCGTTTCACGACCTTCCCGCTGCCCGCCGTGTAGCTCTGGAGCGCGCCGCCCATGAGGTTTTCGACGTAGGGGCAGTAGGTCGCGTCGTCGTTCACGCGCTGGTCGATCGCGCACGCAATGCCGTTGCCGATCGACGAGGGCTCCAACAGGCCGAAGTAAGCATGCGCCCGCCCCGCGTCGGTGCCGTTGCCCGTAATGACGTTTCCACTCGTGCCGTCGGCATACACGCACGATAGGCCGAAATACTGGGGCACGTCGGCATTGTAATAATACGCCGCCATCGTCAGCTTGCCCGCCACGTCGACCGAGCCGATGCGGAGCGTCATCGCCTTCCAGGTGCGGAAAATGTCCTTGGGCAGCTGCAAGCGCAGCGTGTAGCGCACGAGCAAATCGAAGCCGTCCGGCACGCTCACGGCGTCCGTCAGCACGATACGGCTAAAGAGCGTCGGATTGTCCACATTCTCCCACGAGACGCCGAGTTCGCCGATTGCCACCGCCGCTCCGCTTCGGTTCTGATAGGCAATGAAGGTGCGGAAGAGTTCGCGCACGCTGTAGTCATTCGTCGCGGCGTTTGGGAAGTTTACGCCGTTAATCGTGCTGCCACCCGTCGCGTAGGTCGTGCTCTTCGCGACGAACGCCTCCAGCTTCGTATCCGTGGCCTTCGCCGCCGTGCGGCCCGTGCCGACCGCGATTACCTCGAAACACTTGGCGAAGGCGTAGCGAGCCGGAGCGTCGAAGCCGCTATCCGTGATGAGGTTATGGACGCGGCCAAGGTGATGCAACGCGCCTGTGCGGGCGTTGCGGAGCGCGAGGTCGTAGGAGCCGGAAATGCCGAGCGGGATGTTCATATTGCGGATTGCGGATTTATGATTGCGGAATTGGAAGAGGTGGGAAGTCGGCGCGGATATTGCGGCTGGTGGGCTTCGATTCCGGTCATTCCGAAATCCGCAATCCGAAATCCGAATTAGGCTGTTTCGGTGACTGTGAGCGCGATGCCGAGTGCGAGGGCCTCGGAAGAGTCGGCGGTCGTCGCCGTTTCGGTCTCGCTCACTTCGAGCGACAGGCCCATGTCAACCGGGTCGGCTTCAGGAGCCAGGTAGCGGCCCGTATCCGTCTCGCTGACGCCCAGCGACGCGCCGAAAGTCATGCCGTCCGTCGGAACCACGAGGGAGATCATCGTCGTCGTTTCAATCGCGGAGAGCGCGACGCCGAGGGCGAAGGCGTCGGGGGATGCGGCCAGCGCCTCGACGTATGCCGCCGCGCTCGTCTCCTTAGCTGAAAGCACGGCCCCAAGCGTCAACGCTTCCGCAAAGCTGCCGTCGCCCCAGTCGCGGGTTTCGGACGGGTTCACGACAACCGGCGGATCGTCGTCGCCATCAGGATACGTCGGCTCGACCGGCCCCGTGCCCCAGCGTGTGCCAAGCGAAAGCGCCTGCGGGTAAACGTCCGCAAAGTCCTCGAACAAATCCGGGTGCGGCGGCGCATCCCTGTAGCCCCGCGAGCCGGGCAGCGGGATCACCTGCGGCGGATCGGGCGTCTGGCCTTCGGTGAGGAACATGGGCTAGATGCTGCGCCGGGGTTCGAGGGATTCCGCCGCGTCGCCCGTGAAGTCCACGGCGGCGATCGGGCGCAGCTCCGGCGCGGCGTTCGTGGGCGCGTCGCTGAGCGCAATCGCCACCGGCGGCACGTTCGTAAAAAGGGGGATTTCAGGTTCGTCGCTCACGGGTTAGCCTGCGGGGGTCGGGATGATCGTGCCGGTGTTGAGCGGCGAATGCAGCACGCGACAGACGAGGTCGTAACTCACCGCCTCCTCGCCGAACTCCACCTCGCCGTCGATCTCCATGAAGCAAAACACGTCCACCGTGTTCACGATCGCGTCGGTGTGGTCATACTGCTGGATTTTCACCCAGCCGCGCTTCGTCGCGCCCTCCAGCGGGTTGTATTGGCCGCTCGCCGCGTCGAGTGGCAGCGTGCCGAAAAGGTGCTCGAACATCAGCGGCCCGGCCTCCTTCAGCGCCAGCATGAACTTCAGGTCGCGGTTCACCTCGATCACGTCGTAGAGGCGGCGCTGGCCCGGCGTCGGCGCGAAAATCTCCCGCTTGTCGGACGACTTCGCGACCTTCAGGCTGTCCACGATGCCGGGGTCGATCCAGCCCGTGTCGGCGGCGCCGGGCTTCGCGGCACGGCCACAAACACCCGCTGCGGGCGAGGTGAAAGCACGGCCCTCCGGGTAAAGAAAAGCGTGGCTGCCGACGACAATGGGGCGCGTGTTCATCCGTTGATGCTGGTTGCGGTGAGGTTGACAAAGTAGACGACGAGGCCGCCGTCGATGGGGCCGGTCTCGAAGGCGTCGTTGTCAACCCGCAGCCATGCGCGCGCGCCGGTCTCCTGCGCCCTGTGCAGCGTTTCAAGGAGCCGCTCGACGAGGGCCAGCGCCGTGACGCCCGACTTGTTGCGGGCGAGGTTCTCGACGACTGAAAGCGTCACGGTGCTTTCGATGTGAACAAGAGGCGTCGTCGCAGTCTTGAGCCGTCCAGCGGCTAACGTCGCCACGATGCAAAGGCCCGTCTCGTTGATCGCCTTCTGGAGCTTAGTATTGTGCTCCGGGTCCGCCGCCGTGATGAGCTGGATCGTGGAGAGAAGAGGTTCGGCGGCAATCAGGCTGGCAACAGACGGCAGAACGGCGGAGAGCTTCATGCGCTCATCCGCGTGTCAATGCGCGGAGCTTCTCCAACTGCTTGCGTCGCACGTACGCCTTCATGTCCGCGACCTCGCCGCGCAGGGCGTCTTCCACGATGCCGCGCTGGTTGTTCTGCACCTGCACGCCTTCGAGGAAGCTCTCCAGCAAGACCGAGGGATGACTCTGCCCCTTGGCCGTGCGGACGATAGCCTGCCCGATGCGCTCCTTGGCACGGGACACGGCGGTGGCCTGCGTGTTCTGGCCCTCGCGGCTCCGCTTCCAGGCGCGGTAAAGCCACGAAACGGAGAGGAAGCGGATCGACTTGCGCCGCGCGGCCAGCTCCTGCGCCACCGTGCGCCGCGTGCCGTCGCGGTTCCGGCCCCGTTTGATCTTGAATCCGAGCGCGGCGACCTCCTGCTCGATGCGTTCCGCCGTCGGCGCGATGGCGCGGAAGCCCCGATAGATCGTGAAGCGCAGCCGTGCCGCACGCGCCTCGATGAGCGGCCCCGGCTCGCGCCGGTTCCAGCGCAAGTATTGCGCAAGCGCCTTGTTGAAGGCCCGCAGTTCGTGGGTATCGACGGCGGCGTCCATCTACAGCTTCCCGAGGAACTTGAGGATCGCGATGAGCCCGACCGTCAGTGGCGGCAGCGCGGAAGTCACCCACACCCAGCGCAGGATCATGTCCATCTTCCGCTTCATCTCGCGAATGTCCGAACGCAGGCCGTTCTCGCCATGCTGCCCCCAGAGGGTGACTTCGATGGTGGTCAGGCGGTGTTCAATCTGGGCAAGTCGTTCTTCGCTGGTCATGGCTGACAGAGTTCGCAGTCAAATGTGATGAGGGCGCGGCTCGGTGAGCGGGAGATGCGCCGGATGCGGTAGGTCGCCCCGTCTTCGTCCGTGAACGAGCTTCCAAGATCGGGTAGTCCGCCGGAAAAGGCCGACGCAAGGACGCGCACCTGCACCGAATTGTCGTCGCCAACGGACAGGTCGTAACGGTTTACCTCGGGAGGCGTTGTCCGGAGCAGTGCAAGAACACGGACACTTCCCAACATCAGCTCCACGCCCGCCGCATCGAGCAATTCGGCAAAGCCCTCGGTGCTGTCCTGTTCGTGCTGGTTCATCGCGAGTGCGGGCGTGTCAACGAACGAGGCCCCGTTGCGAACAACGGAGCCTCGGAGGAGTCATGCAGTCAGAAAATTACTCGGCCTGACCCGGCGCGACGAGGCGCTTGATGCCCGCCTGAATCGCGGGCTTGAAACCGTAGAGGCATTCGAAGGCGACGATCTCCTTGCCGCTGTCGTTGTCGTAGAAGCGGCGGTAGCCGAAGGTGATGCCCGTTTCGGGATCACTCACCGGGCCGGACTCCAGGTAGGACTCGGGCCGCAGCGGCGCCAGATAGCGCATGGCAACCGCGAGGCCCGCCGGATGGGCTGCGAAGCCGACGAGATTCTCGCCGTTCTCCGGCAGCACGATCGTGTCGTAAATGTCGAAGCCGTAGATGCGCGGAACGCGGGCCTCCATGAGCGACGGCTGGCTCATCTGCGCGAGGTAGCTGTGGCTCACGCGCTCGTCGCCGAGGAGCGCCGTGTAATAGGCGTCGTCGAGGATCAGGCTGCGCTCGGTCGTCGGCATCTTGGCCCGTGCGCACGCCCCGCGAATGCCGAGAACGTGCGTCGAATCGAAGTCCGTAGCGGCCACGGCGGGGATCGCCGACTCGCCGTAGTTCGCCGCCGTGACGACGGAGAAAATGTCCTGAAGAACGTCCTGCGCGAGCTGCTTCGCCTCGGAACCGGCGAGCCGCTCCAGCTTGATGAAACTGGACTCGGCGGACTCCTTGTCGGTCAGGTGGAAGGAGCGGACCTTGTGGCGGTCGCAGGTCACGGCGAGGGTATTCACGGTGCGATCGGCGTTCTTGCTGTAGCTGCCTTCGAAGTCGGAACTGGTCGGCAGGGCATTGCCGACGACCGGCACATTGACCGTCTTGCCGCGTTCGAGAAACTCGGCGGAGAAGTCGGTCGAGAAGGCGCGCAGCGGCTGGAGCGCGGCGCGAAAGGCTTCGAGAAAAGCCTGCGAAATGCGGATGTCCTGAAGGTTGGTAAGCGTGTTGGCCATGGGAATTATCGGTTGATGATCTTGGACTTGTTCTTGCGCCAGAAGGCGGTTTGCGCGGCGGGCGTCTCCTGCTTGCAAAGCTCTTGGGCGAGGTCCGTCGAAGCGGCGGTAACGGCATCGCCTTGGGCTGTGACTGCAAGGGGCGTGACGCCGACCGAGGCGCAGATTTCGGCGGCCTTCGCCTCGGCGGTCTTGGACGCGGAGGTAAGCTCGGCGACCTTGGCCAGCGCGTCCTGATTCTGCTGGCGCAGCGTCTTCAATTCAGATTGAAGCCGAGTAACGGAGGCCGACTCCTCGTTGCGGGCGCTTTCGGCATCCCGCAGACGCTGATTCAGTTCGGTGTTCGAGGTCTGCGCGGTTTCGAGCTGGGTGCCTAGCTCCGTGAGCTTCGCTTCTGCGGCGGTGAATTTTTCTTCCAAGGTCATGGGGTTTGCGGATGGAGCGTTGTCAACCGGGCAAGGAGCGCGGCCCGGCCCGAAACGATGCCCGTCACGAGGTTCCGCGCCGCCGCCTCGACGCCGTAAAAGGACTGACCCTGCATCGAGTCGGCGCCGACACGGCTGCGCTTGCCCATAACGGCGCTCATGAACATGCCGTGGATCTGATCCACCCGGGCCTGAAGCATAGCGCGCTGCGCATCGGAAAGGCTCGTGCCGGGGAAGCCCGCCGCCTTGTAGGTCCCCGCCTTGATGACGTCGACAAACACCCCGGAGTGGGCCAGCGCAGCGGAACTGTCGAGCAAGGCGAGATACACGCCGACGCTGCCGACGGACGCGCTCGGCGTCGCAAGGAAATCGTCCGCCTGCGAGGCCAGCCAGTACGCGGCGGAACACGCCTCGCCCGATGTGAAGGCCACGCTCGGCTTCGGGAACGCCGCGATCTGCACGGCAAGTTCCGGGACGCCTGTCACAGTGCCGCCGGGCGAGTCCACGTCGAGTAGCAGCGTCCTCACCGAGGGATCAGCGGCAAAGGCGTCCAGCGAGGCGGATAGGTCGGCCACGTCGCAGCCGCCAAGCATCTTCTCGATAGGCGAAAGGTTCGCGCCAATCGGGCCGCAAATGGGCAGGATGCCAACACCGTTTTCCACACGAGCCAGCGGCGGCTCGCCAAAGAATTCCTTCAAAGCGTCCGTGAATCCCGAACAGCGTTCCACAAACGCGGCCAGAAGTCGCGGTTCAACAAGCAAGGGTTCATGGCGAAGAATGGCGTCAGCAAAGCTCACGCCGAGGCGGACTTGTCAACGGGAGCGTTGGGCGTCGCCACGCTCTGCGTGCCGCTTGGCCGATAGAGCATTTCAACCGGCACGCCATACCTTGCCGCAGTTTCCAGAATCGCCTTCGCGTCCTGCGCGCGCCGCTCGATCTCTTCGGAGAAGTTCATGCCGAGCTCCGCAAAATGGTCCGAGAACGAGTGTAAGCCCATCTCCACATCTTTGCGATGGGACTCAGCCTCGCGGCCCGCGTCGACCGTCACCCTTCGTGGGCAGACCCAGCCGACCTTGTTCCAGCCCTTCACGGGGGCCAGTTCGCCACGGTCGATCGCGTCCCCGATGACGTAACCCCACGTCGGTTGCAGGAGCCGCTGAATCAGGATCATCTGCCGGTAGCTGAAGCGCCGGTCCGCCTTCGCCACGATCAGCCGCACGCCCGCGCCGCCGATGTTCGAGGCGTCGAGCACGAACTCATACGGCAGCATCCCGGCGGCGGAGTCGCGCTTGAGGTGCTCCAAGAACCCAGTAAAAACGGGGCTCGGTCGGTTGGACTGGAAGCTATCGAGCGATTCGCCGGGCTTGAGCGCCACGAGCTTGCCGCCGACAATCCGCTGGAGTAGCGCCGCGTCGCTCGCCGCCCCCACCTGCTCGCCGGTCTCCACGCTGAAGTCGCCCGATTCGTCGAGCGAGCCGCTTTCGCGCTTCAGGATGCGGGCGATGTCGGCGTTGTCCTTCACGGCGTGCTTTTCGAGCGCGAGCATCTCCATCTCGTCCAAGATGTGGTTGATCGAATGCTGGAGCGTCGGCGGCTGGCGCACCCCGCTTGCCGACTCCGGCTCGAAAATGTGCATGACGGCGTTCGCGGGCACGTCGCGGGTCGCGTTGTCGTCCAAAATCAGGCGATACGCGAGCGGCGCGCCGAAGGCGTCGAGCTTGATGCCGTCCACCGTTTCCGCCGAGCCTAGCGTGTCGCCGATGCGGTGCGATTCGACCAGTTGCAGACGCGGCAAGCCGAGGCCGTCGCGCACCTTGAGGCAAAAGTATTCGCCGTCGACATCGAGGCCCCGGCAGACAAGGTGCTGGCATTCCTCGAAGCTGAATCGGCGCGTGATCTCGGCCCGTGCCGACCAGCGGGCAAAGTAGGCTTCGGCGGCCTTGTTCCAGTCGGCGTCGTCACTCTGCGGCTGCGGGCGGATACCGTCGCCGGTCGAGTAAATCGCCATGTCCGCCACCATCTCGCGCGAGAACCCGGAGTTCTTGTTCAGGTAACGCGAGCGGCGCACAAGCTCCCGCCGCGTGTGGCTCGTCAGCTCCTTCTTCGTGTCCGTCGGGGCCGCGCCAGGCACCTGCCCGCGTCGCGGCGAGGCGTTCGCCGACTCGTAGCCGGAATACCCGAAGATGCGCGAGATGTGGTGCAGGAGCTTCACAGCCGGAAGCGGCTGTCAACGTGCGAGACGCCCACCATCCTGCCCTGCCTACGATACCGCTCCGGCGCGAGCTTCACGAGAGCGTCCTGACATGCCTTGATGACGGTGTGGATCTCGTCGATGTGGCACTTCGTGTAACTGGAGCCGTCGTTCGCGTAAGCCGTCAGTGTCTTCTTCAGCTCCTGCTTGTGGACGGCGAGGATCTCCTCGATCTCCACCACACTGAAGCCCACCGAGTAATCAATCGTCGCCATGCTGGCGCGGGGCTGTCAACGACCAAACTTTCACGAAAGCTCACGCAGCGTATTCGGGAACCGGCGCATCACAGACTCGGCAGCTAGGTGACTCGCCTCGTCGTCTGCCGGGGCCATGAAAAACGACCCATCTCCAGCATCTCGCAGCGAGACAGTGTCACCGGCGCGAAGCTTCATGCGAGTCAGAACCTCCTCCGGCAGTAGCAACCCGGTGGAGTCTCCCATTCGCTGCAATTTCAGCTCAAAGCGCATACAATGAGGCTACGGCTTCGAGATCATAGATCAAGCCGGTGTGTTCTCTTCGCAGGCCTCCCGTTCAACGCTCTCCCGGCCCACGATCTTGAGCATCGTTGCGGCGGCGGCCTGCATGGCCTCGCAGTCCCAGTAGTGGTTCGGGCGCTTGCCGATCTGCTTCCACATCCAGGTGTCGTGCTCCTTCACGCGCTGCTCGCTCTCCATTTGGGATAGGTAGTCCTCGTCGATGTCGTCCGGCACCTCCCACGTCGGGCCGTTCGCGGGGTTCTGGTTGCGGCGCAGGCGGGCGAGCGTGTCCTTGATGTTCAGGTTCGACCAGTAGTGCACGTAGCAATGCCGCTCGCTCGTCAGCACGACTTTTCGGCGAGGCGAATAGAAACGCTGAACCGTTCCCTGCGCCTTCGTGTGGTGCGGGAAGGTCGCCCGGCGGTCGCCAAGGAGCGCCACCCAGCCCATCCTCGCACACTGCCGATACACGTCGTAGGTCGCGTGGCCCGCGTCCACGAAGACGAGGTTCGGGTGAATGTTAAACCGGGATTGAAGCGACTCCACGTCGTCGAAAGTGAGCAGGCGCTCGTTCCAAAGAAGGCGTGAGGAACCGTCCGCCGCCCAGCAGCGCACGAGCGCGTAGAAGTGGTCCATCTGGCAGTCCACCGTGAGGATGCGCAGCGGTATCGGCGTCTCCGCGAAGGGCGGCGCGATGACGCGGCCCAAGCGGCTAATCCCGCCCTCGCCTGCCCATATCTCGCCCTTGCGGTAGCCGCAGGTCGCGATCTCCATCTTGTAATCCTCCACGTATTCACGCCACGGGAGCGCCAGCCGCTTCTGGTAAAACTGCTGGAGGAGCGAGGTGTCGCCCTGCCGCATCGCCGCCTTCGCCCGCAAGTAGAGTTCCGCCAAGCGCCCCCACGACATCGCGCAAAGGGCGTTCCAGTGGAAGCCGACGTTCTCGGGTGCGGCGTTCGGATTTGTGCGAATGAACTGCCCGCTGGCGTTCAGGATGCGGCGCATGGCGTCCGTATCCGCGAAGTAATGGTTGCACGCGGTGCAGCGGAGCGACGCCGTCTCGCGCACGGCGGCAAAGTCCCAGTTGCCGCTGGCGTCGCGGGCATCCTTGCTCCACTCGACGTTGTCCCAGTCGAAGGGTTGGCGTTTGCCACACTCGGGGCACGCGAAGGTCCATTCGCGCATGTCCGTCGTCTCAAACTTGCGGTGCGTGTCGTCGTTTTCCTCGCCGCCCTGACTCATGAACACGCACTTGCCGAGCCAGCCGAACGCCGTGACGCGGGCCTCCGCCTCGGCCATGTGGCCAGCAGGGTATTGCCACGTTTCATCGGCAAAAACCCAGCGGATGGACCGGCGCTGGAGGTTCGTCTTGTTGAAGGCCCCGAGTATCCAAAGAGGCATGCCATTGGCAAAGTGGATCGTGTGGTTACGCTTCTTGTGGCGGTCTTTGGGGAATAAGGCGCGGACGGGTTCGCACTCGTCAAAGAGCTTCTGAAGCCGGGCTTCCGACTGGTCTTTTGCGTCGTCATCGGTTGCGCTCAGCCAAAGCGTGGGGCCGGGCAGGTTCGGCACGATAAAACAGATGGCCAGCTCCGAGACGGTGGTCTTGCCCGCCTGCACCGCCGCAATGATGCTCACAACGCGCACCTTCGTGTCCACGATGGCTTCGAGCGGCTCGCGCACCCACGGGGAATGCTCGCTGCGAAAGCGCCCCGGCATCGGCGAATACGGAATCGAGGCGATGTTGTCTTCCGCCCAAGCCCAAGGGGCGCGGCGGTCTGCGGGCCGGACGGCCTCAGCAAACATATTGGCGATGTCCTTATTCATGCGTCAGTGCGGTGAAGTATTCGAAGGCTTCCTTGCGCGCCTCATCGAGCGCCCTGGCGTTGTCCTCGCGGATGCCGATCGCGTCCTTGCCGCTGGAAATCGGCGGCAGTTCGTCCTCCAGCCGCTTGTGCAGGATCGAAAACATGCGGCCCAACCCTTCAAGAATCGAGCGGCGCACCTCTTCCTTACTGAGGTAATCCCCGCGCCGAATGGCGAGGCGCAGCTCCTTTTCCTCGATCTCGGCGAGGAGTTTTCGCGCCTTGAGTGCCTCCTGATTGCCCACTGGCTCGCCGCCGCCCTTCAGACCTTTCGAGCGCACGAACTCACGCCATGCGGCCACGTCATGCTGGCCGTTCGCGATGGGCTTCGGAGCACCAGTCAGCTTGCGCCAGGTGGTGAGCGTCCGCCGCGTGATGCCGAGGAGTGCGGCAAGTTCCACCTGATTGTCGGCGTAGGCCGTGGAGTCGCTGCTTCCGGCTGCGCGGGCCTCGATGCGGGCGCGCTCAACAGCCGTCAGGGGTTTGCCTGTCGCTACCTTCTTTACAAGATTCGAGAAATCGACATCCAGAACCTTCTTGAGCATTTCTGGAGTAGGATCATTCACAAAAGTAAGCGCAGTTGGTTATCCGTGATGTGTTTGTTCTTCCGCAGATTTGTCATTCGCCATAGAGGCCGGATATTCGTGAAATGAAAACACTGCCTGACCTGATCAGGATTACTCAGATCGAAGGCCGCACATGGAATAATGTGATCCAAGTGCCATGCTCGACCATAGTTGTCCCAACTCATGCAGCCCTTGAACTGAGCCTCAATGTAGTCGCGAAAATCCTCGAAAGAACACCCCAGAAGATCCTTGGTCCCTGAATACAGACCTTTTGTACGAATAACCGAGTATAGGCGTCGTCTCAGGGCCTTTGCAGCCTTGGCCTTGGGACACGACTGTTGATACCTGATCGACTTCTCGATTATCTCCTCTCGATTTTCCAGATAGTAGCGTTTGTGATACTGCTTGATGTATAAAACGTTTTGCTCACGCCACGATTTTTGATATTCGGAGGTCTTTCGGCGCGTTCTTTCCACATATTTCCGTTGTGCTTGTTTTACTGCTTCTTTGTTTTCGTGATAGTAAGCCTTGTTTCGCGCATTAATTTGTTCCTTGTTCGCTAGGTAATACTCACGCTGCTGGGCCTTGAGACGTTCCTTGTTCTTCTCACGATACTGACGGAAATATTC
>LVBV01000047.1 GCA_001604565.1 Puniceicoccales bacterium Verruco_01
CACTCCGCTGAAAAAGTCGGGGAAGGTGGCGGGTTGAGATTGCCTGCGGAGGGGCGGCATGAGACAAATTCTCATGCGAGGAAAAGCCGCGAGAGAAACGGAGACGATCTGCCTGATCAACGTGGAGTCGCAGTTGCGCTCCGATCATCCGCTGCGGGAGGTGAAGAGGATGTGCCGGGAGGTGCTGAAGGCGCTGGAGCCGGAGTTTGCGCGGATGGTTGCGGCGAAGGGGCGCCCGAGCATCCCGCCGGAGAGACTGCTGATGGCGTGGATCCTGATGTGCCTGTACGGAGTGCGCTCGTGCCGAAGATTCACGGAGGAGCTGCCGTTCAACCTGCTGTACAAGTGGTTTCTGGACATGAATCCGGACGAGGAGGGCTTCGATTCGACGAGTTTTTCGAAGAACCTTGGCCGGATGCGGACGGGGCATGTGAGCGAGCTGTTTTTCGCGGAGGTGGTGGAGCTGGCGAAGAGCCGGGGCTGGGTGAGTAACGAGCACTTTTCGGTGGACGGGACGCTGATCGAGGCATGGGCGAGCGCGAAGAGCTTCCGGAGGAAGGACGAGCCGCCGCCCCCGCCGGAAGAGCGCAACGGCTGGGTGGATTTCAAGGGGGAAAAGCGGAGCAACGAGACGCACGCATCGACGACGGACCCGGAGGCGAAGCTGGTGAAGCACAGCGAGGGGGATGCGGCAAAGCTGCGCTACGCGATGCACGCGGTGAGCGAGAACCGCAACGGACTGCTGGTGCTCCTGGACGTGAAACAGGCGGTGGGCGAGCGCTGCGCGGAACATGAGGCGGCGAGCGATCAACTGGACGAGCTGACATATCGCGGCTTCAACGTGAAAACGGTGGGGGCGGACAAGGGGTATCATACGAAGGCGTTCGTGCAGGAGTGCCGGGACCGGTCAATCGCGCCGCACGTGGCGCGTGTGAAAGGGCGCAGGACGCCGGGACTGGACGGGCGGACGACGCGCAGCGCGGCATACAAGGTGAGCCAGCGACTGCGCAAGCGGATCGAGGAAAACTTCGGCTGGATGAAGGCATTCGGCAACTTTCGGAAGAGCCGGTGGAAGGGAGCTGAGAAGACGCACTTTGTGGCGCAGTTTGTTGGCAGCGCGTGGAACCTGATGCGGATGGCGAAACTGTCACTTGCGGAGGCAAATCTACCTCTGCGTCCAGCGGCGGCGTAAGCCGCTATAGGCCCCGCCACGCCCCGACGCCTCGAAAACGAGGCAAATCGGGCAGAAAGCGCGACGTTGAGCACGATTTGAAACGATTTGAGTCGTCAAGAGGCAAAGATTTGAGAAACTGGTGCCATCATCAGCGCCGAACAGAACTTTTTCAGCAGACTGTTAAAGATGCAGGAAAGAGAGTGTTTATGATTAATGGTCACCTCTAACAACTTGACGTGCAACCGCTTGTGCAATATATACAATCATGCGC
>LVBV01000012.1 GCA_001604565.1 Puniceicoccales bacterium Verruco_01
CCAGCAAGATACCTTCAAGCATAGACTGAGTGGCAGGGCCGACTTTTTCAGCAGACTGCTAGTTCAGCCGACGCTCCTGCAATATGGTGTGTTCCTTCCTTTCCCTTTCGGCATTCCTGTCATGTTTGCTGTGATTATCGCGTCGGCATACCTGCTGAAAATCCTTTCTAACCTGTTTTCGCAGACATTCAACGACTCGGATTACGACTGGAAGAAGCTGTTTCGGGTTGCTTGATCGTGCTGGAGGGGGCGTGGATCCCATCGTGAAGGTACATGTTGACGCGGGCCAATGGCCGAAGCCTCTCGCATCCACGCATGATCCGGCTGAAGGCAAATACGCGGAGAGCAAGCGCGCATGATTGCCCTGGTCTGCGGTCGATGCCGCATCGTGAGCCCTCCGGTTCTATTGTTTGCCGACGTATTTTCTCGCGGGGGTGGGGGGAATTTTGCTGAATATCCCAAAGTACAAAACTCACTGATGAACTCCGATATCCTCCTTCAAGCTGCCAATCAGGCCCGCGGCCTTGCCATTGACGCCGTTCACGCCTGCAACTCCGGGCACCTCGGCCTCCCGCTCGGCTGCGCGGAACTGGGCGCCGTGCTCTTTGGCGAGAAACTTTCCTTCAACCCCTGCGAACCGCGCTGGATCAATCGCGACCGCTTCATTCTCTCCGGCGGCCACGGCAGCATGTTCCTTTATTCCTGGCTGCACCTGGCCGGTTACGCCGTGTCGCTGGACGACGTGAAGAGCTTCCGCAAGCTCCACAGCAAGACCCCGGGTCACCCGGAGTATCTGGAGACCCCCGGCGTGGAATGCACGACCGGCCCCCTCGGGCAGGGCATCGGCAACGCGGTGGGCTTCGCTCTCGCCGGCAAGATGTATGCCGCGCGCTTCAACACGGCGGAGCACAAGCTGTTCGACTACGCGGTCGTGGCCCTCGCGGGCGACGGCTGCATTCAGGAAGGCGTTGCGAGCGAAGCCAGCGCCCTTGCCGCACTCTGGAAGCTCGATAACCTCATCCTTTTCTACGACTCGAACGACGTGACGCTCGACGCGCCCGCCGCCATCAGCCAGTGCGAGGACACCGCCATGCGGTACCGCGCCTACGGCTGGGACGTGCAGATTGTTGCGGAGGGTCACAATCCCGCCGCGCTGGCCGCCGCCTATGACAAGGCCCGCGCGGACCGCACCGGCAAGCCGCACCTTGTGATCGTCAAGACGATCATCGGCAAGGGCATCGAGGAAGTGCAGGGTACTGCCAAGGGCCACGGCGAAGGCGGTGCGAAGTTCGCCGACAAGGCGCACGACACCCTGGGCCTACCCAAGGGCGAGCATTTTTACGTCTCGCAGTCCGTTCGCGACTTCTTTGCCGCGCGCAAGGCCTCCCTCAAGGCCGCCCACGCCAAGTGGGTAAGCGAGGTGTATGAGCCCTGGGCCAAAGCGAATCCAGAGAAGGCCGCCGAGATTCAGAAGACGAGCATCGAGGCGATGCCTTCCGCCGAGGACCTGATGGCGACGATCCCGGCCTTCGACCCCGCCAAGAAGTACGCGACCCGCGTCTCCGGCGGCATGGTCCTCCAGCCGATCGCGGCCAAGTTCTCCCGAGTGGTGAGCGGCAGCGCGGACCTCTACGGCTCCACGAAGAATTACATCGAAAAGGTGGGCGACATCGCCCCCGGCAGCTACGCGGGCCGCAACATCCGCTTCGGCATCCGCGAGTTCGCGATGGGCGCGATCCTGAACGGCATCGCCTACGACGGCTACTTTGTGCCGAGTGGCGCGACGTTCCTCACCTTTAGCGACTACATGCGCGGGAGTATCCGCCTCGCGGCCCTCGCGAAGCTGCCGGTGCAGTACATCTTCACGCACGACAGTATCGGCGTGGGCGAGGACGGTCCGACGCACCAGCCGATCGAGACGACGAGCTCGCTCCGCCTCATCCCGAACCTCAACGTGCTCCGCCCCGCCGACGGCGAGGAAACCGCAGCCGCCTTCGCCTGCGCCATGACCCGCAAGGACGGCCCGACGGCCCTCATCCTGTCCCGTCAGGACCTGCCGAACATGGTGCACCTCTCCGTCGAGGCCCGCCGCAGCGGCACCCTCAAGGGCGCCTATGTCGCCAAGCGCGAGGAAGGGGAGCTCAAGGGCATCCTGATCGCTTCCGGCAGCGAGGTGCAGCACGCCCTCAAGGCGGCGGATAAGCTCGGGAGCGGCGTCCGCGTCGTCTCCATGCCGAGCATGGAACTCTTCGAGAAGCAGTCCGCCGAGTACAAGGAGAGCGTCCTGCCCGAATCCTGCTGCAAGACCCACCGCGTCGCCATCGAGGCGGGCGTGACGGCCCTGTGGTACAAGTACGCGGGCACGGTCGTCGGCATTGACCGCTTCGGCATCTCCGCCCCCGGCGACACGGTGATGGAGATCCTCGGCATGACCGCGGACAACCTCGCGAAAGTGGCCGCGGAGAGCCTGTAAATCTCCGAAAACGAGCCTGAAACATTGAATTCGCGCCGGTTGTACCAGTGTTTTTTCCTCAAATCAGGTTCTTTTTCTTCAAATCGAAGGAAAATCTGCAATAATTCCTCCGTTTTCCTTTGTCCGTCGAAGGCTGTTTGTCGGCAGGAGAAGGAGTGGCGTCGCCATTCCCCCCGCCGGCGAGCGGCGGTCGTGGCAGAACCGGCTTACACGTGAAAATCTATCCGGCAGTCGATATCAAGAACGGTCGCGTCGTCCGCCTCCAGCAGGGCAGGGCGGATCAAGAGACCGTGTACTTTGACGATCCCTCCGTTCCGGCGCGCCAGTGGGCGAAGGCCGGGGCGACCTGGGTGCATGTGGTGGATCTCGACGGCGCTTTCACTGGAAAGCCCTGCAACTGGAAGGCCGTGGAAGCCATCAGCGAGGCGGGCATGAAGGTGGAGATGGGCGGAGGCATGCGCACGGTGGACAACGTGGCCCGCGCCTTCGATGCAGGGGTCTCGCGCGTGGTGGTGGGCACCAAGGCGGTGTACGACAAAAGCTTCATCGAGGCGCTGCTCCTCCAGTTCGGCGACCGCATCGCCGTGGGGATCGACGCCAAGGGCGGCAAGGTTGCCGTGCGCGGCTGGGTGAACACCGTGGATACCACCGCGATGGACCTTGCGAAGACAGTGGCGCGCATGGGCGTCAAGACGATCATTTACACGGATATTGCGCGCGACGGTATGCTCGGCGGCCCCAACTACGAGGCGCAGGAGGAGATGCTGACTGCGGTTCCCTGCCAGATCATCGCCTCGGGCGGCGTCGGCACGGTGGAGGACATCGTCCGCTTCAAGTTCCTTGCGGAAAAGCATGCGAACCTCGACGGCGTGATCGTCGGCAAGGCGCTGTACGACGGTAAGGTCGATCTTGCCATGGCGCTGGCCGCGATTGGCGGATAGAGCCGCGCCTACGTGTCGGGCCGCGTTTCTTTGTCCGTCTTTTCTTCGCCGGGGACGTCGATCTGGTAGTTTTGCGATTCTTCCGAAAGCACAAGCGGCCTGCCTTCCCGCAGGTGCCGCTCCAGAATGAGAAAGCAGTAACGGCTCGTCGAGAGTCCCATTGTGGTTGCGCGTCTTTTGATCTCCGCCGCTGCGTCCTTCGGCAGACTGATGTTGATCTGATCTCCGTTTTTTCCCGCGCCGCTCATGGAGTTCCTGAAGCCTAAGTAAACCTTACTTTACCCATGTGGATGGGACTTGCAAAGGATATCTCGTTCCATATTTATATTAGGGAAAGTATGGAGGATCGCATCGACATATCCGTTCCGTTGCGGCAGGATCTAATGGAGATGTTGACGGAGGAGGCCCGGCGGCAGGGCGTGGACGAATCCACTCTCGCCACAAAGATCGTCATCGAACACCTCCTTCATGTCAAGGAAGCGGCGAAGTCCGGCACTGGGAACCGGAGGCCCGGCGGCGGATGTTTTATCATCGAGTGACCGTTCACCCGTAATGATTTGCCAGAATATGGCTCGCGGGCCACGATGCGCGCGATGAGAATGATCCGCATCCATGTCGTCACGGAGAACACCGCTCCGCAGATGAAGCGCGGCATCCTTGCCGAGCACGGGCTTGCCTTCTTCCTTGAAGCCGGGGAGGCGAAGGTGCTTTTCGATACCGGCGCGAGCGCGCTCGTTTTTGAAAACAATGTGAGGAGCATGGGCCTGCCGATGGAAGAGGCGCAGGCGATTGTGCTCAGTCACGGGCACATCGACCACGTGGGCGGTCTTGAGGCGGCCCTGCGGATGATCCCGGATGCGCCTCTATCCTTTCACCCCGATGCGCCGCGACCCAAATTCTCGGGCCTGCCGGGCAAGGGGCACCGCAGTGACAGCGCCTTCTTCACCTCAGGCAGGTTCCGCGAGGGCGGGCGACGGATCGTCGAGAGCCGTACCCCGCTGGAAGTGGCGCCGGGCGTCTGGATGACGGGCGAGGTGCCGCGACTCATGAAGTGGGAGGACACGGGCGGACGCTTCTGCCTGGACGAGGGCTGTACAATTCCCGATCCGCTGCCCGACGATCAGGCGCTCTTCATCCCGGGCGGGAAGGGGACGGTTGTGCTCCTTGGCTGCGCGCACTCGGGGATCGTGAATACGCTCCTGCACGTCAAGACGCTGACGGACGGCGCTCCGATCCGCTTTGTCGTCGGCGGGACACACCTGCACGCGGCCTCGCCGGAACGGATGGAAAAGACCTTCGCCGCCCTCAAGGAAATGGGCATCGGCGAGATCCACCCCTGCCACTGCACGGGAGCCTTCCAAGGCGTCCATCTCTGCGAGGCGATCGGCAAAGCCAGCGCCCCGGCCACAGCGGGAACGACCTACGTTCTGGAGGGCTAGAGCGTTTTACATCGCGTCCACCTTGTCGAGGCGGGGCTGGTGACGGCCTCCCTCGTAGGTGGCGTTGAGCCAGGCATCGACAATGGCGTAGAGGTGCTCCTTGGGGAACATGCGCTCGCCGAGGGCAATGATGTTCGCGTTGTTGTGCTCCTTGGTGAGCCGCGCGCTCATTTCGTTCCAGCACACGCCGCAGCGGATGCCGTGCACCTTGTTCGCCACCATCGCCTCGCCGTTGCCGCTGCCGCCGAAGACGATGCCAAGGTCGCACTCGCCCTTCGCCACCGCCTCCGCCGCCGGGCGGACGAAGTCGGGATAATCGCAGCGAACGTCGCTATAGGTGCCGAAGTCCTTCACGACGTGGCCTTCGCCGGTGAGATACGCCTTGACGAGTTCCTTGTAGTGATAGCCCGCGTGATCCGAGCCGAGCGCAATGGATGGTTTGCTGGACATGGAGCGGAAATTGAAACACTCGCGCGGGCCCCATGCAAGAAGCCAGTGGCAAGATGCGCGTTCCCGGCGTTCCAATTATTTACCAGCTTTCACGCCTCGGGACGGCGGCGGTAGAAGATGAGATTCGGCGCCGCGATGCCAAGAGCGATCGCCGCAAGGATGAGAAGCGCCATCGCCGCAAGGTGCATGGACTCGCTGAAGACGACAAGGTCGTATGCCTCCGCGTTGTCCGAGGCGATGGAGAGCCAGTAGGTGACCGAGCGGAACATGTATCCGCCCGGGATCATCGGGATCACCCCGGCCACGCTGTACACCGCCGGCGGCATGCCGGTTCTTTGCGAAAGAATCTCGGAGAGAAAAGCGACCATGAGCGCCGAAGAGAACGTGGCCATCGCGATGTGCACGGCCCCGCCCGTCGCCTGCAAAAGGACGATGCGCAGCGTCACCCCGGCTGCCCCGCAGATCGCACACATGGCGAGTGCCCGGCGCGGGACGGAAAAGAGCATCGCAAAGCCTGTGGCAGCCAGTGCTCCCATGAGGGCGGAAAGAAGAATGTGGGAAGAATGCATCGCTCTTCTAGTAGTTGAACTCCCAGAGCTTCATCGCGAGAACCAGGCCCGACGCGACGAATCCCGCCGTGAGGACCACCGTCATCGCCCGCGCGAGGCCCGTCATCAGGTGCCCCTTCACAAGGTCCGCCACCGCGTTGATCATCGGAACGCCGGGGACAAGATACAACACCGACGCCGCCACTCCCGCCGAGGGCGCGGCGCTGCCGGTGAAGCGCGTGAAGAGTGTGGCAAGGGAGGCCGAGAGGAACGCCGCCGAGAAAACACTGAGCATCGGCTGGAAGTGGGCGAGCATCATCGCGCGCCGCAACAGGAGCCCCGCCAGAGCTGCGAGAGCGCAGGAGACGAAGGCCCGTGCGTCCCCGCCGGAAATGACGCAGAACCCGCCGCACGCCAGCGCCGCCATGATCATCCGGAGCCAATTGGGATACGGCTCTTCGCGTCGCGCCAGCGCATCAAGCGCCGCCTCCAGCGCGTCGGGCGTCATTTCCCCGGCGGAAAGCTGGCGGAAGACGCCGCTCATCTCCGAAATCTTCTCCATGTTCACCCCCAGCGTGCCCACGCGGACGATGCGCGTCACCGCTTCGTCGCCCGCTGCCACCGTGATGATCACGGAGCGGTGTGTGAGGAGGACGTCTGTCTGCGGCAGACCCAGCGCACGGGCCATCTCGCGCACCGTCTCGAAGACGCGGCGGCTTTCCGCCCCGTTTTCCATCAGGATGCGCGCGGCCTTGAGCAGAACCTTGGCCATGCGGTTCAACTCCTTGCGGGTGAAGTTGCGAGTCTCGCTCATTGTTATTAATTGGCATTCTTATGCCATTAGTGCCGGGCATTGAGTCGGAAGCTGCGTTGTGCGGCAAGGAAAAAGGAACCGTTTCCAATCTATCCCTCGGCGAGGGCGATTGCGAATTCGATTGTCAGAGCCGGTTTGCCTTCCACGAGCACCTTGCCCGTCATGAAGTGGAAACCGCCCTGTGCCTCCTTATGCGTCACCTCGATGCGCGTCGCCTGACCGGGCTTCACCATGCGGCGGAAGCGTGCGCCCTCAATGCGGGCGAGGACCGGGACGGCGGCGGAGGATGTGCCGCCCGCATTCCTCATCTTTTCCACCATCAGGATCGCGGCGGTCTGGAAGACGGATTCGCAGAGGAGGACTCCCGGGGTGATCGGATTGGCCGGATAGTGACCCTTGTAAAACTCCTCGTCGCCGCGCCACAGTTTTTCCGCGACAATGGTGCTCTCGTCGCAGGAGAGGACGTTGTCCACGAAGAGGAAGGGAGGCCGGTGCGGGATTTTGGCGAGGATGTCCATGCCTTCTTTTCCCATGCGGGCGAGCTGCTGTCAAAAGGGAAGCGGCTTGCAAGGTTTCCGCATCGGCGCAAAATGGCCGGCAATGTTCGACGATTTCATCCGCAAGCTGCCAAAAACCGAGATGCACCTGCACATCGAGGGCGCGCTCCCCCTCGAACTGCTCCGCTCCATCGACCCGAAGTGGAACGGCAGGGAGCCGGCCTCCTGGGCCGACGATTTCCGCTACCCGGATTTTGAATCCTTCGACCGCGACATTCTTGGCATGGTGATGCCCTATTACACAAGCCCGGAACGCTACCACGAGTCCGCCAGGCTCATCTTCCGCAAGCTGCGCGACGAGCAGAACGTGCGCTACGTGGAGACGAGCTTCGCCTCGGGCGTCATGGAGTTCGTGGGCGTGGACGGCGCCGCCACCGCCGACGCCATCAAGGCCGCCGCGCCGGAGGGGCTGGAGGTGCGCGTGTTCCTCGGCATCCATCACAACGGCTACAACGCGCGGACGCAGGCCTTCATCGACGACAGTGTGAACTGGAAGAGCCTCGACGGCGTGGACCTGCATGGCGCGGAGACGATGCCGATGGAGGCGTGGACGGACCGCGTTTGGGCGAAATTCCGGGACGCGGGCAAGATGACCAAGGCGCACGCGGGTGAATTCTGCGGGCCGGACTTCATCCGCGAGGTGATCCGTCGCCTGAAGGTGACTCGTATCGAGCACGGCGAAAAAGCCTCGCGCGATCCGACGCTTCTGGCGGAACTGCGCGATGCGGGCATGACTCTCGACATGTGCCCGATCAGCAACCTGAAGCTCAAGGTGGTGCCGAGCCTGAAGGCACATCCGCTCCGCCGCTTCTTCGACGCGGGGATTTCCTGCACGGTGAACACGGATGACCCGCTCTGCTTCGGCAACACGCTCTTTGACGACTGGCAGGCCGTGGCCACGGAAATGGGTTTTGCCCGGCACGAACTGGCGGAACTGGCGCGCAACGGCTTCCGCGCGGCGCTGGCGGACAATGCGGTAAAGGCGAAATGGCTCGCCGAAGTCGATGCGGTCGAGAAAATGACCGTGTGATGAGTCCCGACGCAGGCTTTTCGGAAAACGAATTCCTCCGCTACGACCGGCAGATGATCCTGCCGGGATTCGGCACGCAGGCGCAGGCGCGGCTGAGGAAGGGACGCGTCCTTGTGATCGGCATGGGCGGACTCGGCAGCCCTGCGTCCCTGTATCTGGCTGCGGCGGGCGTCGGGACGATCGGCATTGCCGACCACGACAAGGTGGATCTCTCGAACCTCCACCGCCAGATTCTGTACGATACCCACTCGGTTGGAACCGCCAAGGTGGAGAGCGCTGCGAAGAGGCTCGCCGCGCTAAACCCCGAGTGCCGCATCGTGACCCATGCGGAGGGCGTCCACGCTCAGGACTTGCCCGGGCTCTTTGCGGAGTACGACGTGATTGTGGACTGTACCGACAACTTCCCCACGCGTTATATGGTGAGCGACGCAGCAGTCCTTGCAAAAAAGCCGCTCGTATACGGCAGCATCTTTCAGTACGAGGGGCAGGCGAGTTTCTTTTATCCGAAGGACGACGCACCGTGTTACCGCTGTCTTTTCCCCGAGATGCCGGACCCTTCTGCGGTGCCGAACTGCGCGCAAGCGGGTGTCCTCGGGGCGCTTTGCGGGATGATCGGCAGCATTCAGGCGATGGAGGCACTCAAATTCATTGCCGGAGTGGGGGAGACCCTCGCCGGACGGCTCCTCGTCGTCGATGCCGCCACGATGCGGGTGCGCCCCCTCGCGATCAAACGCGATCCCCACTGCCCGGCGTGCTCGGCAAAGGCTCGCATCCGCGCGATCGACCCGAAGGAATACGAATGGAACTGCGAAGTTCCAACCGTGATGCTCCCCTCTGAAATCACCGCCGCGGAACTCGCCGCCGTCCTCAAGAAACCCGGTGCTCCATTCCTTCTCGACGTTCGTGACGAAGACGAATGCGCCGTCGGCATGCTGCCGGGCGCCGTCAACATCCCGCTGCCCGAGCTTGGAATGCGCTGGAACGAGCTGCCGAAGGACCGGGCCATCGTCGCCTGCTGCCTTTCCGGCGCGCGCTCGGCCCGTGCCTGCGGTTTTCTCTCCGCCAAGGGCGTCAGGGCCGTCAGCAACCTCAAGGGCGGCGTGAAGGCGTGGGCAAGGGCGGTCGATCCCTCCTTCCGTTTCTAGGAGCTCCAGAAGGGCCGCGCGTCCATCCCCTTCCCGGATAACGGATTGTCACGGCGGGTTGAATTTCGCGCGGTCGATTTTCCGGACTTTCTTGCTTGTCAGGGAAGCGACTTTGTCCTTTCCTAGCACCTTTCCGCCATTGGGGGATTAGCTCAGTTGGTTAGAGCACCAGTATGACACACTGGGGGTCCGCAGTTCGAGCCTGCGATCTCCCACCATTTTTCAAGGCGGAACGGGGCGCAATTTCGGTGAGTCGAGCGTCCGTGCTTCCACGAGGCATTCAGCTATTTCCGCAAGGGATTGTCGCCCTCTGTTCAACGATTTTCGCCGCAAAATGTAAAAGTGTGGTAAAACTTTTCCGCTTGCCAGACTTCTCCGACCTTCCGGGAGTTCGAGCTCGGGAGCCGCGTGGCGGTGAAAAGTGTGAATAACCCCGTGTTTCTCACGAAAAGGCGTCGCTGAATGTGAACAAGTCGGTGGATAAGTGGCAGTTTTTTCGCCTTGCCTTTTCGGAGAGAGCTTATTTCGGAAATTCGGGCCCGTTTGATCCGGCTAACCGGTTCTCCTCTCGCAGCTTGTCCGAGCGACCGCGCATATCCGGCTCCGAAGGCTATTTCCCGCCGCTTTTGCGATGGGTGCAGCGGTAGAACTGGACGAAGTAGGCTACGACACACGCAAGGACGATGCCGACGTAGATCCAGTCCGCGAGAGAGATCTTCACGGGAAGAAACGCCCCCACAATCGCAAGCGCGCAAAACACCCACACGGCAACCCGGCCCAGCTTGTCCGGCCTGTCATACCAGCGTCTGTTGTCAGGGGTGTCCGTTTTCATCCGCGCACCATCTTCTAGTTTTCGGGTGTGTCATTCGCAAGGTCATTGGAAGATGTGACAGGGGAATGTGTCGTTTCGTCGGACGGGCCTGATTGTGTTTGGCCTGCGTGAAGCCTCCGTTCATGATGGCAAGAGTCGAACCGCAGCCCCCATGAAAACCCTTGCGAATATCCTTTGGCACTTTCCGTTTCTTGGCTTTCTGGATGCGCTGGTGGCGCTCTTGGTTGGGCTGCTTCTCACCGTCACGATCGTGGCGGCGCCGGTCGGCCTCGGCCTCATCCAGTACGCGCGGTTCCTGCTTGCTCCGTTTTCGCACAAGATGGTGGACAAGGCAGACATTCCCGTTCGGAGCAACCTTCTGTGGGGCACGTGGAGCCTTCTCGTCCGCATCTTTTACTTCCCGATCGGCCTCGTCGCGGCGGTGATCGTCCTCTTCAAGATCGTGGGCCTCTGCATCAGTATCATCGGCATTCCGCTCGCCATCATCCTCGCCAAGAGCCTCGGCACGTATTTCAACCCGGTGGGCAAGGTCTGCGTGAGCGATGCCTTTGCGGACGAGATTGCCGCGCGCGCTGACCGCCGCCGCTTTGCATGACGCAGGTCCTGCCCCGCGCCTCTTGCCAAAACCGGCGCGCGTTGGCAATTTCGGGGCATGCCCCACAGTGGAGTGAGTCTTGTGCAGGATCTCGGCATCGTCGCGGCGGGTGCGGCGGTGGCGTCGATCCTCTTCCGCTTCCTGCGGTTGCCGGTCATCTTCGGGTACCTCGCCGCGGGCCTGTTCCTCGGCGCGGACATCTTTCCGACGCCGCTTGTGAGCGACATGGACGCGATGCGGCAGGTGTCGGAACTCGGGGTCGTCTTCCTTCTCTTCTTCATGGGGCTGGAGTTCGATCTGGAGCGCCTGAAGAGCGTCCTCTGGCCCTCGTTCATGGCCGTGGCGGTGCAGACGATCGCGATGATGTTCCTCGCGAGGCTTGTCGCGCCGCTCTTCGGATGGGGGTATGTTTCGAGCCTCTTTTTCGGGAGCCTGCTCGCCATCAGCAGCTCGATGGTGACGATGCGCGTTCTCCAGGAGCAGGGGCGTTCCAAGATGCCGCACGCGCAACTCGCGGCGGGCATCATGATTCTTGAGGACATCCTCGCGGTGATCCTGCTCGTCATCCTGAGCGGCGTCTCGGTCTCCAAGGGCTTCGACTGGCCCTCGGCGTGGCTTGTCGCCTTCTTCATGGGCGTTTTTGTCGTCGCGGTGTATTACATCGGGCGCATCGCGACCTCCCGGCTCGCGAACGTGACGCTCGGCGGCGGCTCGGTTGAGACGGTGACGATCGTGTCCGTCGGGCTTCTCCTCGGCATCGGCGCGATGGCGCTCAAACTCCATTTTTCCGGGGCGCTCGGTGCGTTCGTCGCGGGGGCGATCCTTTCGCGGACGAAGCTCGCGGAACCAGTGCTGGCCGCCAATCGCAGCATCAAGGACCTCTTCTGCGCGATCTTCTTTGTCACCGTGGGCCTGCAGATCGACGCGGGCTCGATTGTCTCGAACATTGGATGGGTGATCTTGCTCACGGTTCTTATGATCGCGGGGAAGCTCGCGAGCTGCTGGCTCGGGATGTTCCTTGCCGGACAGCCGCCGGAAAAGAGCTACCTCGCCTCCGCGTCCAAGGCCAACATCGGCGAATTTAGCTTCATCATCATCGCCCTCGGGAGCAGCCTGCACGTGATCGACACTCCGGGAAAAACGAGTCTTTCCGCGATCACCTTCGGCCTCGCGCTCTCCAGCATCCTTTTGACCCCGCTTGTGAGCGCCACGGCGCCTTGGCAGTTCGCATGGCTCCGCAGGAAGGCTCCGGCGCAGGCGGGCCGCTTCGCCCGTTTTTACAGGGACTACCTCGACACCGTCTTTGCGACGCTGGGCCGGAACAAACTTCTCCAGCTCATCCGACAGCCGCTCCTGCACCTGGCGGGTTACTTTTTCCTCACGAGCGGCGTCGTCCTCGGCGGCGCCTTCGTCGCCCGATGGGTGGCGCGGCTCCAGATTCACTCGCCCGTGCTTCTGGGGCTAGCCGTTTGGGTATGCACCGCTGTCCTCACCGTGCCGCTCGTGATCGCGATGGCGCGCTACATCTCGACCATCGTGTACATGGTGACGGAGTCGGTCTTTGCCAAGGCGCGGACGCACACGCTCATCCGGGGCAGGGTGAGCAACCTTGTGAACACCTCGGCGACGCTTCTTTTGCTGCTGCTTCTTGGCGGCTTCTTCCTTTCCGTTTCCTCGCCCTACTTGCCCAAGGGTTGGGCGCTGGCGCTCTTTCTCATTCTCGTGATCGGTGTCGGCGTCTTCTTCTGGCGCAAGATGGTGACGATCAACAGCCGCATCGAGGCGCTCTTTCTCGACTCCTTCTCCGAGGAGGCGGCCTTGCCCGCGCGCCGCATCGGCGAGGAATATGCCGAGAGAATCCTCCGCCAGTATCCTTGGCCCGTGGCAGTGCGGGAAGTGTGCCTTGCCGCCGACAGCGCTGTCTGCGGGCGCCGCATCCGCGAACTGGACCTGCCGAGGAGGACGGGTAGCCTCATCGTGGCGGTGGTGCGTGGCGGCGTGGAAGCCTTTGACCCATCGCCCGAGGTGCCGCTTTTCCCGGAGGACCGACTGATCCTTCTTGGCCGCGACGAGGCGAACGAATGCGCGGCAACCCTCCTTGGCGAGAAATCGGCAAACGCGGCTCCGTCCGGCGGGCCCGACGCGCTCGAAATTGGACGCGAGGTTCTCCAACACGGCAGCTCGCTCGACGGCAACACCCTCGCGGGTTCGAATCTACGCCGCCGCTTCGGCATCAGCGTCATCGGCATCCAGCGCGGGAGCGAGGCCATCGTGAATCCCGGCGCCGACGCGATCCTCAAGGCGGGCGACATCCTCCTTTTCATCGGCTCGGGGCAGCGCAGGACGGAATTCCATACGTTTCTTTCCAGCGAGTGCGCCGTTTCGCCAAGCGATGGCGCCCCGCCGCCGCTCGAAGCGGTTCGCGACGGAATGTGAGTTACGCAGGTTGCTGTCTATCAATCACCTGCAATTTCAATCGGGAGGCGTCAAGCGTTCGCGTTGACAAGGCGTAATCGGGGCGGGATGATGTGGAAACTCCCCGGCTCGATGTCGCCCCATCCACTCTCCACGGGGTTCTCCGATGTTTTGTGCACCAGCACGCTATGTCGCGGAATTCCGGTTTTTTGCATGTGTCCGGAGCCTGGTTCTCCGCACGCGGTGTCAGAGGTGGTTCGTTTTGCGAAAGGAGGTAATGCATGAGCATTGCTTGTCCTCCTCGCGAGATTCTCGTTGTTTTTTTGTCCCCCGCACCGGTGGCTGCGGCGCTGTACCGCGTTGGCGGAAGAGGACGCGTGGTGAAGGAAAAGATCTGGAACGGCGGGCCGAGGCCACGCTGGGTGGCCGCCGCGTCGCGCAGCCGGCAAACCCTTCTGGTTGACGAAAATCTGGCGACGCTTGCCTCCCCCTCCGACGCCGGTGCGGACGCCCTGCGGCTGGAAAGACTCGGGAGCGGGATTTCCGTCAGCAGGATGAAAGGGGCGCTTGTCGCATTCCGGGCGGAGGCGGCGAAGGAGGCGCTGGATCTGGCGTGGGACGAGGGGATTTTGGCGGACTGCGTGACGAGCGGGGCGGCTGCGATCCTCTCTGAACTCCCCCCGACGGGCGACTGCGGCAGACTCCACCTGGGGCGTGGCGGCGCGATCCTCGCGGCAAGAGTGTCCGGAAAAATCACCCTGCGGCGCTTTGCCACGGAGGAGGACCTTGCGGAACTTGCGGCGTCCCTGCGAGTTCTGCCGCCGATGCGCGTACTTGTGACGGGCCGGGGGGAATCCGGATTGCCCGAGGTGGCCCTGCCGCCGCATCTCAAGGTGGAGGAACTTGCCGGCGGACCTGACGAAAGCACCGGGGATCTTTTTGAGTCGCTCGCCAAGTCGGTCTTCGCCGGGGAGGCGCCCGCATCGTTTGCGGAGGCGGGGCGCGGTTGGCGCTGCGGGGCGCTGCGGCTGTTTCCGATTTCTATTGCGGCGCTTTTCCTGCTGTCGCTGGCGGTCCTTCCGCCCTTGTACAGCGCGAAGCTACGCCTCGAAGCCGCGGAGGCGTCCCGACGAACATCGGAAGCTGAATTGGTTCAGGGCCGGTCGCGGGCGATGGAGAACCGGGCAATTCTTGAGCGGATCGACGCCCTCGCTTCGGAAAACGCGCGCGTTGCCGCCAATGCCGCCGCCACGACGAAGGAGATTTCCCGCCTTCTCGACCTTCAGGACGCGTTGGAGAGCATCGGCAAGGTGGAGGTGACGGCTCTTTCCGTGGAAGAATCCGGACGGAAGGTGAGCCTCTCCGGCAGCGTCGCGCGCGGGACGGAGGCGCGAATCCGCAAGCTCTCCGAACGCCTCGGACGCGCGGGGCTGACACCCGCGGGAGGGGTCACCCTTCAGGCCGAGGGCGCACTCGTGCGCTTTACGATGAATCTGGAGGGACGGCCATGAGGAGGCTGGACCGATCCATGACGGTGTGGGCGTTTTTTTGCGCGGCGCTCCTTTTCGCGATTGCCGGGGAGGTCGCCCTTGTCCTTGGCATGAATTCGCGCATAAAAAGTGATCTGAGAACGGCGGAGAAAAACCGGCAGGCACTTTGCGCGCTCGGTCCGGCGGCGGCTGCGAGCGAGGTTCTTCAAAACTGCGCAGGGGAATTCGAAGCCTCGCTCCCGCAGGTTGAGGAACCGGTTGCGGGCGATCCCGTCGTGAGGGCGGCGCTGGCGATGGAGCTTTCCGTGCTGCTGCGCGAAGGCGGGATGTCGCCCGCCGGAGCCGATGCGGCGGCGACGATTGCGGCGGACTCGGGCGAACTCGCGGGACTTGTCCATGCGATCGGTGCAAGGGACGGCGTGGTGCTGGAGGATTTGCGCCCGGACCGGGAGGGGACGGTTACGAACCTGCGCCTGCGAAGCCGCATTGAGGTTCTGCCCGAGGCTCTGTCGATTCTGGCGGGACTTCGACGCGAAGGCCGGATTGTCACGCTTTCCCTTCGACCCGGCCTGACGGGTTCGGTGGAGGTGGGGGTTCTCTACGGGGCGGGGGCCGGACGATGAACGCGCGGCTTCTTCCAGTTCTCTTTGCTGCGGCGGCTCTTGCGGCGAGCGCGCTCCTCTTTTTGCCACGAGCGGAGACGATCCTCGCTTCGCGAGGCGTTCCGGAGCCGATCCTGCCGCACCCGGCGGAGATTCCCGCACCCTGCGCGATTCCCCCAGAGATCACGATTTTTGGCAAGCCTACCCGCGTGGAACGGACGCTCGCCCTCTCAACGGACGAGGCCACAGGACGCCCCGGCGCAAAGACGACGTATCGCCTCTGCGGTTTTGCGGGCGGCGCCGAAGGGTGGGTGGTCGCCGTGGAAGACGGTGCCGGGCGTTACCATACCCTGAAGAGCGGCGACCGCATCGAGGGCACCGCCCTGGAATTCCGGGGCATGGAGTTTTCCTTCGCAGCCGGCCTGCCGCCGCAGAGCCGTGCGGTCTTTTTCGATCTTTCCAGCCTGAGCCGCGTGGACGTGACCGCTTCCACCGGTCCGGATAAATGAGGACCCATTCATGATACGATTACTCCTTGCGCTCTTTTCCGGTCTTCTCCTTCTCGCGACAGGCGCGCGCGCGGACGACGTTGCAATGACGGATACGTCGGCAATTCAGGAGAGCCTGCGCGCCGTGCGTTTCCCGCGCCTTTCCTTCGACGCCATGCCGCTTGGCGACGTGCTGGAAACTCTTGCCGCCAGCGCCGAGGTGCAGGGCAGGAAGATCAATCTCGTCCGCCTCGCCCCCAAGGGTGACGACCCGAAGGTGACGATCTCGCTGCGCGATGTGGACCTCGACAGGGCGCTTTACTACATCTCGCAATCGGTGGGCTTTCACTGCGAGGTGGAGGCGGACGCGGTGATCCTGCGCCCGAGCCCCGATCCCGGCCTGCCGCTCAAGACGGGCTTCTACGAGGTGGGGCGCTCGGCGCTCGTGCGGCTCGCGGGTCTGCCGGGGGCCAAGCCCGACGCCAACACCGCCAACAAGGCCTCCACCCCGGACACGGCACCGACTCAGCTGGAGGTGGAGAAGGCGGTCCGCTCCTTTCTCGAACGCGCGGGCGTGCCCTTTGACAATGTTCCCGGCGCGACGCTGGCGCTGGGCTCGGGGCTCCTCATCGTCACCAACACGCAGGCGAATCTCGACAAGGTGGCGGCGATCCTCGCGCGTTACAAGGCGACGCGGCAGGTGGAGATCGGAACGCGCTTCCTTGAGGTGGATCAGGCGGACCTTGACGAGTTCGGCATCCAGTGGGGCCTTTCCAACGCGGCGAGCGCCCGGGGGAGCCGCACGGCGGTGACTCTGGCGAGCGCCAACCGGACCCTCGCCACATCCCTCACGGGCACGACGACGAGCGACCAGATCGTGATCACGGGCCTCGATTCCACGGTGGGGGACAACGGCACGATCACGCAGGACATCTCCGCTCCTGCCATCGCGGGCGGGATCGACCTCGGCAAGGGGGCTTCGCCGCTCGCCACAGTAAGCGGGGTGATCGGCGCCTTCGACGTGGACGCAGTGGTGAACGCCCTCTCCCGCAAGAGCGGCACGAATCTTTTGAGCAGCCCGCGCCTCACCGTCCTTTCCGGCGAACGAGCCGAGATCACCGTGGCGCAGGAGATGATCTACCCGCGCTCCTACGGCGATGCGGATTCCAACGTCTCGCGCGGTTCGCTCGCTTCCGGGGGTTCCGCCGTCAGCATCACTTCGGGCACACCGCGCGACTTTGCCAAGCGCAATGTGGGCGTGGAGATGGGCGTGACCCCCGTCGTGGAGGAAAACGGCGGCATCTCCATGACGCTGGAGCCCTGCGTGACGGAGTTCGAGGGCTTTGTCGAATACGGCGGGCCGAGCATCGCCGTCTCGGGCTCCACCACGGTCAGCATCCCGAGCGGTTACTACCAGCCCGTCTTCAGCGTCCGCCGCATCCGCACCGAGGTCTCCATCGACAACGGCGCGACGATCATCATGGGCGGCCTCACACGCGAGGAGGTGAAGACCGTGAAGGACAAAATCCCGATCCTTGGCGACATACCCTTCCTCGGGCGCTTCTTCCGCAACGAGGGAACGACGAAAAAGAAGAAAGACCTGCTCATCTTCGTCACCGCATCCTCCGTCTCGCCGGGGGGTGCCGGTCAGCTTCCCGCACCGGCTCAGTCAGTCCACGGGAAGGAGCAATAGGCGACGAGTTCCGACAAATCGGACGGAGCTGACGTGGGGAAAGGTCTTGTCAATGCGCGAACAAGTCGGAACGCTGTCCCCGTGGAGATACTGCCGCAGAGTGCCTTCGCACTGCTACGAAAACAACTTTCGCAATGGTACCGTTGTGCGCGGCGGCCGCTGCCGTGGCGGCTTGTCCCGGGGGTGTACGCGACGGTGGTCTCGGAGATCATGGCTCAGCAGACGCGCATTGCCACCATGCTGCCGTATTACGAGAACTGGATGCGGCGCTTCCCGGACTTCGAGGCTCTGGCGGCGGCGGACGAGGCGGAGGTGCTGCGGCACTGGGAGGGGCTCGGCTACTATTCGCGCGCGCGCAATCTGCACCGGTTGTCGAAGGCGTACGTGGCGCTGGCGGAGAAGCCCCGGACGAGCCAGGAGTGGGAGTCTCTCCCCGGCATCGGCCCGTATACGGCGGCAGCCATCGCCTCCATCGCCTTCGGCCACCCCTCGGCAGTCGTGGACGGCAACGTCGTTCGCGTCCTCGCGCGACTGATGGGCGAAGAGCGGGAGTTTGCTTCGAACGGCGAGGCGGTGAAGTTCTTCAGGCCACCAGCGGACGAGCTTCTCGACCGCGAAAACCCCGGGGCGCACAATCAGGCGATGATGGAGCTCGGGGCGCTCCTCTGCCTGCCGAAAAAGCCCCGCTGCGCCGAATGCCCCGTCGCGGCGTTTTGCAAAAGCGCCGGCAAGCCGGAGGCGGAGGCGCTTCCGCGCATCGTCCGACGCGTCGTTGAAAAGATGGAAGTAAACCGCGTCCTGCATCTGGAGAACGGGGCGATTCTCCTTCACCGAATCGCCGCGGACGCAAAGCGGCTCGCCGGGCAGTACGAGCTGCCGGAGCCGAAGCTTCTCGGTCTCCAACCACGCGAAAAACCCCTTGCCGTGCGGACGCGTTCCATCACGCACCACCGGATCGTCGAGCGCATCTATCGCCACGACGGGCCGTTTCCGGTGAAATGGACGAAGCAGCCGGGGCTGGCCCTCGTCCCACTGGAAAAGCTGGAGAGCCTCACGCTCAGCGGGCCGCACCGGCGCTGGCTTGGCGAGATCCTGGGCCGAACCCGTCAGAACTGAAGCTGCCTGTCAGAGGATTTCCGCGACTCTACAGCGCAGCTTGTAGCGAAAGTCGGCGTCTTTTTTGCGGTCGGTCTTGAGATGCAGAAGATGCAGGCCCGACTCCGGCAGAATGCGGAGTTTTTCAGCAAGGGCCGCCGGGCTTTCCAGTTTCTCGTACTCCGCACCGAAAGCGCGGGCGAGGGCCGCGAAGTCCGCCTCCTGCGGAGTGGCGAAGTACGTCTCGAAGGCGGGGTCGCCGAGTTTTGCGACGGGCAGGGTCTCGAAAATGCCACCTCCGCGATTGTCGGATAGGACGACCGTCAGGCTCCCCTTGTGCCGGTGGGCGGAAAGGAGCGAGCCGCAGTCGTGCAACAGGGCAAGGTCGCCTGTCAGCAGGATGCCGTGGCCGCCGTGCGAGGCGCCGAGCGCCGTGGCAAGGGTGCCGTCGATGCCGTTGGCCCCGCGCGAGAAGAAGGTGCGCACATTCGCCCCGCCAAGCTCGCGGCAGGTTTCCACATCGCGCACACTCATGCTGTTGGCGACCGACACATCCGCGCCTGTCTGCGCGCTGCTAAAGAGGACGCGTGCGATGTTGCCCTCGAAGTTGGGATGCGCTTCTTGTAGCGCCGCGTTCACGATCGCCGTCGTCTTTGCCTCCGCATCCAGCCACGTCGCGCGATAGGCTGCGCCGTTCGCCGCCGTCGGAAGGGGAAGGTTCGCAAGATCCTCCGGAGCGATCTGGACGAGCTGCGCCTTCGCGCGTGCCGCGTCGGGATCGTCGATGCCGCTTGTTGCGACGAGGGTGGGGCAATCCAGCGCGGCCAGCCAGCCCCGCAGCGCCTTGGAAGTGGGGAGCGGACCGACCTGTATAATGTAGTCCGGCATTAAACTCTCCCTCATCCGGGGTGAGGAAAGAATGAGGTCGTACCCGGCGATGCGTGCCACGCCGGGAAAGTCGCCGCAGCGCCACGGGCCGAGGCCGTCGCAAAGAACGGGCGCCTGCGTCCTTTCCGCGAGGGCGAAGAGCGTCGTCCGGGCCGCTGTGTCGTCATCCGGCATCACGCTCCCGGCGACGATCAAAACTTTTGCGGGATCAACCGGCAGGGAAAGATTTTCAAAACGGGGCAGGGGAAGGTGTCCGCCGACGGGGGCGAGGCTCTCCACGAGAAGGGTGGGGTCATAGTCAAGATCCAGCGCCTTGCCCGGCTGTGGCGCGAGGGGTTCCCGGAGCGGCACGTTCACATGCACCGGGCCCCGGCAGGGGAGCATCGTCCGCCGCAGGGCGTGCGTCACGATCTGGCGCGCGTGTCGCAGCACGGTCGCCTTCGCCTCCGGGACGGGCAATTCAAAGTAGTCGAGCGCGGCACTCCCGTACATCTTCACCTGATCCACCGTCTGCCCGGCGGCGCAGCGGCGCAGCTCCGGGGGACGGTCCGCCGTGAGGACGAGAAGGGGCACCCCGCTTTCCCGTGCCTCGACAAGAGCGGGCAGATAATTTGCCGCCGCCGTGCCGGAGGTGCAGACAAGGGCCACCGGCCCGCCGCCCCGGCGGGCAAGGCCGAGGGCGTAGAAGGCGGCGGAGCGTTCGTCGAGGATCGGAATCGCCTCGATGGCCGAGTGGGCCAGCGCCCATGCAAGCGGTGTGGAGCGCGACCCCGGGGACACCACGGCCTGCTTCAGGCCGCATTCCTCCAGAACCCTGACGAGCATCCAGCCCCAGAGTTCCGACTCGTTGCTCCACCGCTTGCACATCGCCTAATCCTTTGCCGGACGAAGACTCTCTTTGCAAACTCTCCTTGCCTTTGACGCCCTTCTTCGCCGATCATTCGCGCATGCATAGGATAGATTGCCTCGGTGCGGGAAGCCCCATCGTCGACACCCTTGCGAGGGTTGACGACGCCTTTCTTGCCAAAGTCGATGCCCCGAAGGGTGGGATGATTCTTGTGGATGCCGCACGGATGGAGGCGGTTCTTTCGCAGCTTTCCGGACCGCTGGCGGAGGCTCCGGGTGGCTCAGCGGGCAACACGATCGTGGCGATGGCCCACCTTGGCTCGAATGCGGGTCTTCTGGGCAAGATCGGCAGCGACGCGACCGGTGCCTTTTATGTGGAGAGCCTGAAAAAGTCCGGCGCGACGGATTCTCGCATCAAGCATGGTGTGGGCCCGAGCGCCCGCTGCCTTTCCATGGTCACTCCCGATGGCGAGCGCAGCATGTTCACTTGCCTGGCCGCCGCCTCGACGCTCTCCCCCGCGGAACTGACCCTGTCGGATGTGAAGAACTGCCGCCTTGTGCACATCGAGGGATTCCTCTTTTTCAACCGCGCCCTCATTGATCGTCTTCTTGCCCTCAGTGCGGAGGCAGGCGTGGACGTGTCGCTGGACCTTGGTTCCTTCACGGTGGTGAACGCGGTGAAGGACGATTTGCCCGGCATCCTCAAAAAGAGCGTGAAAATTGTTCTCGCCAACGAGGACGAGGCCCGCGCGCTCTTGGGCGATCTCTCCGAGGAGGAGACGGCGCGGCGCCTTGGCGATCTCTGCCCGCTGGCGGTCCTCAAGCTCGGCAAGCGCGGTTCCATCATCGTGCAGAACGGCAACCTCACTCGGGTTGCGCCGCTTCTGGTGAAAAACGTGGTCGATACGACGGGTGCGGGAGACACTTGGGCGGCGGGCTTCCTCCATGCGTGGCTTTCGGGCGCTTCCATGGAAAAGTGCGGAGAATGCGGATCGATCCTCGGCGCGGAGGTCGTGCAGGTGCTCGGTGCGGCATTGCCGGAAGCGAAATGGGCACAAATTCGTTCCCGCGTGCAGGCGGTCCTCGCCAGATAGTTTGCCGCCGGAAAACCGCCCGGGATCGGCGAGAACGCATTTTTCAATTTCCTGTAAAGATAACGACAGGAAGGACAAGCGTTTGCGCCAGCTCTATTGACGTGATACATTGCGGCGTTGTTTTTTATGGGCGAACTCACGAAATGACAGTGGGTTGTGACAAGTCGATCGCATATCGTTTGACACATTCTCCTTCATCTTGCGTACTCCGCGATGCCCAGAAAGTGAAGTTGTCCTTGATTCACAATCGGTAAGGAAGCCTGAACAAATGAATAAAACCCTCCTTCTCCCATTGTTTGCCCTCTTTCTTTCCGGCTGCGTGAGCGAATTGCAGGTGAATGTCACCCCGGGAGGCGCCCGGGTGGCCTCGATGGGCGATCCCGAGGTCAAGGTGAACACGGCGGGCGGCAAAACCGTCGTCTCTGTCCCGACCGAGGGCCTGCACCAGATCACGGTCAGCCTGCCCGGCTATGACACCGTGACCTATTCCGTGACGGCAGCCGACATCCAGAGAAAGTCGGTGAACATTGCGCTTCAGCCGCTCTTCCTTGACCGCACCTTCACCGTGACGACCGTGCCCGAAGGCGCAAAAGTCTTTCTCGATGGACGCGAAATGGGCGTGACCCCCTTCCAGTGCCCGGTGCGCTTCAACCGCGCCAGCGCCTCCTCGCCTTGGGATTCGCACACGCTTACCCTGCGCCTTGGCGAGTGGCAGGAGGAAAGCGTTGTTCTTGGCGATTCCAGCGCCGCGTCGGTCTCGGTGGCGCTTTCCCGCCTGCATCTGGCCCGGCACTTCACCATCAAAACCGTCACGAGCGACGGGCAGGCCCTCGACGCGCAGGTCGTCATCAACGGCAAGGTTATTGGAGCGGCCCCGGCTGCAGCGGACCTAGTTTTCGAGCGCGCGGACAAGACGCAGGCATGGCCGGTTTTCAACTGCTCAGTGGGGATCGTGGACGAGTACAAGGAAAAGGCCTTTGCCATCTCGGTGGACAGCCCCGGAACCTTTACGATCACCCTCGACCCAGTGACGGAAATGAGCGTCATCCCGGCGTTCCCTGCCATCGTCGTGGGCCCGCGGGGCGCCCAGTATGTTGTGGACGCTGCGGCGCGCACAGCGGCTGTCGATACGCGCGAGGCCTCCGGCACGGTTGCCGAACTGCGACAGGTCACGAATTACCGCCGCAAGGACCATCTTTCGCCGCAGGTCAATTCCTTTGCGATTTCGCCGAACGGGCAGAGCATCGTTTACGCCCTGAGCGAGACAGCGGACGATGGCACAGTGACAAGCAATCTCTGGCAGACCTCCACCGATCAGGCGGGAGGCGCTCGCCAGCGCCTTACCTCGGGGGCGTATCTTGACAGCATCCCGCAGCTTCCCGTCGGGGATTCGGACGCAAGCCAGCTCCTTGTCTTCCAGAGCAACCGCGGCGTGCGCGAGAGTGCGGACATTTCTTCGATCAATCTTGCGGACGGACGCGTGGTGGGCGGCATCACCCAGGTGACGCGCGAATCACGCTTCAATTACAACCCGACGATCATTCGTCAGAACTGGGAGCTCTTCTTTCTCTCCACGGAGGATCACTATCCCCAGGCCGTCCCGCAGGTGAGCTACATGCGCGTGGACGGTTCCTCCGCCTCCTACATGAACGAGACGGCTTCGAGCCTCACTCTTTCCCCCGATGGACGTCAGGTCTATTTCGTGCACAAGGATTCGGCGACGGGCAAGAAGCAGATTTTTTCCATGCCGCGCGAAGGGTATCCTGTGACACAGGTGATTTCCCTGCCCGCCTTTGCCGCCGCCAACTGCGATTACCCAGCGGTGAGCCCCGACGGGACGATGCTGCTCTTTTCCTGCGACCTAGCGCAGGATGCCTCCGGGCGCGCCAGTAACGACATCTACCTCATGAACCTTGCAAGCGGTCAGATCAGCCCGCTCATCACGAACGCCTCGGACGACATCCGCCCGACATGGTCGCCCGTGGATCCGGGGGTGGTGTACTTCCTCTCCAACCGGGGCGGCAGTTACAACGTGTGGCGCTTCCGCCTTGTCGAGGCCCAGTAGCCGTTTGCGGACCGACTGGACGACGTGATTCTGCCACGCACCGATATGTCCCCGGAGAAGAACATACCCGAAGTCATGCTTCTTTCTCCCGGGCAGATGTTCGGGCAGTACCGGATATTGGCGTTCATCGGCGCGGGCGGAATGGGGCAGGTGTACCGCGCCCGGCATACGACGCTTGACGAGGATTTCGCAATCAAGATCCTCAACCCCGAGATCACGGACAACCCAGAATCGCTCGCCCGTCTGCGCGCCGAAGCGCGGACCGCCTTTCATCTCAAACACTCCAACGTTGTCTGCGTGGAGGAATTCGGCGATGTCGAGGGCCGCTTTTACCTGCGCATGCCTCTCATGAAAGGCATTCCCGTGGATGGGGCGAACGCCATTTCGCTGCGGAATCTTCTTGTTCTTGGCGGCGGCAGACTGGGAGAGGGCGATGCGGCGGCCATCCTGCGCGACGCTCTCGCGGGGCTGGCTCACGCCCATCTCCGGGGAGTGATTCATTGCGATCTCAAACCCGGCAACATCCTGTTCAACAGGAATTCCGCGCTGATTGCCGACTTCGGGCTGGTGCGCATCATCGGCGAGGATTTGTTCCGCAGGCGCGCGGACGAGACACTTACCCTTACGGCCGTTCCCGCCGTTAGCCAGGGGAGCGGCAGGTCGGCACAGGCGGGCACGCCTTCCTACATGGCGCCGGAACAGAAGGACGGTGCCGATTCCAGTACTCGCAGCGACGTGTACGCCATGGGCCTAGTGACGCTTGAGATGCTGACGGGACGCGCGGTTGTCACCCCGCGCCGAATCTCGAAGTCCGCCAGAGGCATCTCGCGAAGCTGGGACGACTTTCTCATGCGAGCACTGGAGCCAGAGCCCGGCCTTCGCTACAAGGACGCGGGTGAGATGCTCGCCGCCATGCCGCAGATCTGGAAGACGCCTGTCGTGATGGAGGGCAGGGGGCAACACCCGCTGAAGGACCGCGCAAAACCCGGGAGGAAGACGCTCGTCTTTGCTCTCGGCGGAATCGCCGTTGCGGCGGCGGTGTGCGCCGGTGTGTTCCTTTTCGGAAACGTCGGCAAGTCACCCGGCCCCATTACCACCAACCTGCAGCAGGAGCCTCTTGCGGCGGAGACGCCTGCACAGGCTCCGGTCGCAGCGGCACCGTCTGCTGTGGAAAGCACTCCGGCGGCGGTCACGGTCAAGCCCCCGGAACCCGCTCCCTCTCCATCTGCGACCGTGAATGTAGCGGGAACAACCATCCCTCCGCTGCTTTCCAGTTCCCTAGCGACAGAGCCCGCCACAATCACGGGCGCGACGGAATCTCAAGCGCCCGTCGTAGGGGCCCCCGCGCCCGCGACGGCACCGGTGGAAACCGTTGCACCGGAACCGCTACCGGACAAAACTTGGCTCGATATCGCGCTGCCGGGCGGGGCCGCCATGAGATTCCGCAGGGTGGAGGGCGGCTCCTTCTCCTTCGGTTCTCCGCAAAACGAGGCGGGACGCGTCGCCTACCGCGAGGAAACCCAACGCAGCGCCCTCATCGAAAAGCCCTTTTACATCGCCGAATACGAACTGACGCAGGCTCAGTACAAGGCACTCATGGGGGTGAATCCGAGCCGTTTCCTCGGTGCGGAGAACCCTGTTGAGCAGGTTTCCTACTCGGCCATTGTGGGCCGCGACGGTCTGCTGGAACGCTTCAACGCGTATCTGGCACTGCAGGGGCACAAGAACCTGCGGGCTCGTCTGCCGAGTGAAACGGAGTGGGAATACGCCTGTCGCGCCGGGACCGCCTCGGCCTTCAACGACGGATCGAACCTCAAGGATTCTTCCAGCGCGGGATCGACCGGGGCCTTCGCCGTCTGCGGCAGACCCTTCGGCACCACCTCGCGCGTGGGGAGCCTTGCCCCGAATGCCTGGGGCCTTTACGACATGCACGGAAACGTCGAGGAAATCACCGAGGGTGGCGTTCTTCGCGGCGGCAGTTGGAAGTCGCCCGCCCGCGACTGCCGCTCGGCGGCGCGGCGCAGCGTGGGGCCGTCCTTCCGCGGTGATGAAAAGACCGGCGTGCGCCTCGTGATCGAGGATTCGGAGGACGCGGTGAATTCCTCGCCGAAGAAAGCGGGAAAATAACCTACCTGTCCCTGAAGGCGCAGCGCTCGTCTCCGCTCAGATAGTCGCGCCAGTTTTCCGTCGTGGCCGGGTGGACCTCCAGCCAGTGACCGGGAGAAATTTCCTTCCAGACAGGAGGGACGACGGCTTGCGCCGGGGTGTGGGGCAGGGGGCTTCTGGGCGCGAAGGCGCAGCCCGCGGGAGGATTGATCGGCGAGGGAACCTCCCCATGCAGTGTCCGATGCATGCCTTTTTTGCGGGGATCGGGCACGGGAATGGCGGCCAGAAGCGCGCGTGTGTAAGCATGGAGCGGGTGGGCGAAGAGCTCCGCCGTGGGCGCGGTTTCCACAATTTTTCCGAGATACATGATAGCAACCCGGTCGGAGATGTGCTTCACCACCGCAAGATCGTGTGCCACGAAGAGGTAGGAGAGGGCAAAGCGTTTTTGCAGGTCCAGAAGCAGGTTCACGATCTGGCTCTGGACCGAGACATCGAGGGCGGAGACCGGCTCGTCGCAGACGATGAGGCGTGGCTTCAGCGCCAGAGCCCGCGCGATGCCCACCCTCTGCCGCTGCCCGCCGGAGAACTCGAAGGGAAAGCGGTCCATCGCGCTGGTGCCCAGGCCCACCTGCAAGAGGAGTTCTTCGGCCATCCTGCGGCGCTCCCTGTGCGTGCCGATGCCGTGGATCGCAAAGGGTTCCTCCAGAATGTCGCCGATCGTTAGGCGGGCATTGAGCGATTCCGCCGGATCCTGAAAGATCATCTGCACGTTGCGGCGGAATGATTTGAGCACGTTTCCGTTAAGTGAGGCGATGTCTGTGCCTGAAAAGAGGATTTGGCCGGAAGTCGGCTTGTAGAGCCGTGCGATGCACTTGCCGAGCGTCGATTTGCCGCAGCCCGATTCGCCGACAAGGCCCAGTGTCTCGCCCTCGCCAATGGAAAAGCTCACCCCTTCCACCGCCTTGAGTGCAGCCGTTTCGCGAAGGAGGAGGCCGCTCTTGACCGGGAAGTGCATGGCGAGGTGGCGCACTTCAAGAAGCGGCGGACGGTTCTCCGCGTCCGCGCGAGCCGGATGTTTGGCGACTGAAACGGATTCCACCATACAGGTGCAAGCCTGACGCAAACCCTTCCTCCGCTCAAGGCCCAAGGAAGGAGGCGGCGCTATTCCCAGAAGTCCGAGCCGATCTCGATGAGATTTCCCTCGTGATCGGCGATCATGGCGCTGCGCATCTTCCATGGCTCGTCGCGCGGGGCGTACACGATGGTGGCGCCGCCTTTCACGAGCTTCTCGAAGGTGGCGTCCACGTTTTCCTTCGCACCGACGTTGAAGGCGATTTCAAAAGTGCCGTTGAGGCCGCTGGGATACCCAGGCGTCTGCCCGAGCACCTGTGGCAAAAGAGCGCGGCAGAACATGGAAAGGCGCACGCCCTCGCTTTGAAATTCCGTAAAAGCGTTGTCGGGACTGGCGGCCTTGACAGGGAAGCCGAGAACGTCGCGGTAGAAGGAGACCATCTTCGGCATGTCCTCCACGAAAATGCCGATCATGTCGATTTTTGCTTTCATAGGCTGGGCACCGAGTTGGTTCGCGAAGGTGGAAAGATGAAAGAGAAACAGAGCGAGCCATCCTGCGGTCACGTCTTCAGCATGTAGAAATGTGAACTTATGTCCAGTATAATATTGTCCATTTCTCTTGTTTTCCAATCTGCGGCGATTATCATTTTCCCGTGATGAAAACCGTTTCCCTGCTTCTTTTTCCCACGGTCCTGCTGCTTGCGGCCTGTACCACCACGCCCGATCTGCAGAGGCAGGGTCCCGAGGCTCTTGTGACGAGTGCGGATTACCAGCTTTCCGTCGGGAACATCGCTCTTGCCCATCGCAGGGCTTGGTATGCGTACAGCGATGCGGAAAAGGCGGGCAACGAGAAGGTGATGGGCGAGGCGCTGATCGTCCTTGCCAAGATCGACCGGCTGATTGCGGCGGATATGCTGGATAAGCAGGCGTTCACAGAAAAGAAGGGCTACGGGAGCGTCATGTCCGTCGTCAAGGTTGAGACGTCCGATCCCGCCGAAATCGACGCGCGTTTTCGCAGGGCGGTGGAAAAGGTCACGGAAGCCATCGTGCATCTGGAAAAAGCGGGGTCGCACGACCTTCTTGCCCTCGCCCATGCGGAGCGCGCCTTCTCCTACAGCGCGCTGAAGGAAAAGGACGCGGAATGCGCCGATTACGATGCGGCGCTCAAAGAGTACGATCTCGCCATCGCGGCGGATCCGTCGGTCACCTTCCCGATCTATTCGCCCCACGGCAGCATGACCTTCCCCGAGCTGATCCGGTTCTACCGCGAGCACGGCGGCTGCGAAGGCACGGACGGGGCAAAGTAAGCCCGCAGCGGGCCGACCTTACTTCTCGATGCCGTGGGCCAGGCGCATTTTGACGCCGTCCACAAGGTCCGCAATCGGTCCCTCGGCCTCGCCGCCGGTCGCCATGTCGCGCATCTTGAAAACCCCTCGCGCGAGTTCGTCGCCGCCGAAAATGAGGGTCAGGCGCGCGCCGAGGGTGTCCGCCATCTTGAACTGTTTGCCGAAGGCGGTGGGCTTGATCGCGTAATCCGCCGAGATGCCGAGGCTCCGCAGTGTGGCGACGGCCCGCAGGCCCTCGGTTCGCTCCTTCTCGGAGGAGCCCATGACGACGAAGCAGTCCACGCCCTCGATCAGGTTGGGAGTGAGCCCCGCCGTGGCGAGGAGATCCGCCAGCGTCACGTCGCCCACGGCAAAACCACTCGCCGCCATCGGCTGGTAGCCGAGTTTCTCGACGAGCTTGTCGTAACGCCCGCCGCCGGCAATGGCGCGGCCCTCGCCGGAGCGCTCGAAAACCTCGAACACAAAGCCCGTGTAGTAGGCAAGCCCGCGCACGATGGAAAGATCCACGCGGCAGAAGTCGGAAAGCTCCATGCCGTCGATCACGGCGAAGAGTTCCTTCCACGCGGCCATGCGCTCGGTCAGCTTCGCCATACCAAGCGCCGCCACCCACGCCTCCAGCTCCGCGACATTCGTCACGGCCTTCATGCGGGCGATTTCTTCCAAGAAGGCGCCGGTCTTCTCGCCGAAGATGGGGGCAAGCTGCTCCTTCGTGTATTCGGGATCGACTCTCTCCGCCTTGTCCACAATCGAGAGGACGCGGATCGCCTTCTCTTCATCCAGGCCCAGACCGAAGAGGAATTCCATCCAGAGCGTGCGGTCGGAAAGGCGGACGACAAAGTGCTGTGGACCGAGGCCGAAGGAGCGCAGACTCTGAATGCAGAGCGCCACGAGCTCCGCATCCGCGCCCGGACCGGGTTCGCCCAGAACGTCTGCGTTAAACTGGTAGAAGGAGCGCTTGCGGCCCTTCTGCTGTTTCTCGAAGCGGAAGCATTCCGCAATGGCGAACCACTTGACCGGGCGGCGCACCGAACCGGCGTTCGCGCCCACCATGCGGGCGAGGGTGGGGGTCAGCTCCGGCCTGAGCGACACGGCGCGACCTCCCTTGTCCTCGAAATTGAAGAGCTGGCTCACGATCTCCGGGCCGCTCTTTTCCGTGAACAGTTCCAGCGGTTCCAGCACCGGGCCGTCATACTCGGAAAAGCCGAAGGAAATCGCTGTCTGCCGCCATTTGCGGAAGATGAAATTGCGCAGCGCGCACGCTTCCGGCGGAAAGTCGCGGAAGCCCGGCAGCGTCTGAATCTTGGAAGCCATGTTTTGAAAAAATGTCCGATCGGGCCGCGCTCGGAAAGGAAAAATGCGGACGCCCGCCAAAACTCGCGTTCAAGGCAGGTCCGCCGCGACCGACTTAACTACCTGATCCCGTCGATCGTCCCCGATGAAAATTCTCCCGAAATACGCAGGCAGGGTTGTGCTGGTAGAGGAAAGCCCCGAGGACGAGGCCGTCGAGGGCCTGCGCGCCTCGCTGCGTTCCAGCGACTCGCTCAAGGGCATTCTCGACCGGGCGAAGAGCCGCTGCGAGAAGCGTCAGGGCGTGGACGGACAAACCCTCCACGCCATCGAGGGCATCTGCAAACGTTACGAGGAGCACCAGAAAGCCGTGCGTGATCATTGTCTGGACTTCTACAATTCCGGTCCGGAGCGCCGTGCGCAACCGGACCTTTCCGGCAGGACGGACGAACTACTTCGCGAGGGCAGCCGGTTGTACGAAGAACTGCGGAGCGCGATCCTAAGCTCTTACTGACAGATCGGTCCGTTACCGGCAGGAGCTGCGGATGAAGTCCTCGATCGCGGCCTTTTCCGCCGGGATCTTGTGTTTCACGATCGGAAGGGCCTTAAGCTTTTCGAGCGCCGGGCTCTTCACCTCGTCTCCGATGGCGGAGGCGATCACGTCCGGGAATTTTGCCGGGTGCGCGGTCGAGAGGACGACGCTTGTCTTCGCGGGGCCGAGGTCGGCAAAGCCGCAGGCGGTGTGCGGGTCGGCCACGTAGCCAGACTTCTCGTGGACGGTCTTGATGAGGCGCACGATGTCGGCATCGTCGGCCCGGCTCGCGCGGAACTGGTATTCGCCCGCCTTGAAGCCCGGCATGACGAATCGTCCGTGCTTCTTGAAGTCCTCCATCGCGGCTTTCGTGGCGGCGGCGTCCTCCTGCATCACGTAATACAGGAAGCGCTCGAAGTTCGAGGCCACCTGAATGTCCATCGAGGGCGCGTGGCTGGGCTTCACGGGGCCGAGTTCATAGACACCGGTCGAGAAGAAGCGGAAAAGGATGTCGTTCTGGTTTGTCGCCACGCAGAAGCTCTTGGCGGGAAGGCCCATCCGCGCGGCCATCCAGCCTGCGAGGACGTTCCCGAAGTTGCCGGTCGGGACCACGAACTCCACGTTCGCGCGCGCCGCCTCCGGCAGGCGGAAGTACGCAAAGAAGTAATACACGCACTGCGCGAGGACGCGCGCGATGTTGATCGAGTTGATCGCCGAAAGGTTGAACTGTCCCTTGAAGGCGCGGTCGTTGAACACGTCCTTGAGGGCTGCCTGCGCGTCGTCGAAGGTGCCGGGAATGGCGAGGGGATAGACGTTCGCCGCACCGGTGCAGGTCATCTGACGCTCCTGCAGGGGCGAGACGCGCCCGTCCGGATAGAGAATGAAGATCCGCACGCCCTCGCGGCCGAGGAGGCCATGGATCGCCGCCGCGCCGGTGTCCCCGCTAGTTGCGCCAAGGACGTTGATGGCCCGGCCCGTGCGCTTGATCTGCGCCTCGTAGAGCCCGCCCAAGAGTTGCAGGGCAAAGTCCTTGAAGGCCAGAGTCGGCCCGTGGAAGAGTTCGAGGACGAAGGTCTTTTCGTCCAGCTTCTTCATCGGCGCGATTTCGGGCACGTCAAAGCGGGTGTAGGCGCTCTTCACAATTGCGGAGAGCTGCGCGCGCGGAAGGTCGGCAAAGAGGGCGAAAAACTCCTCGCACAATGCCGCGTAGTCCAGCTTCTCCCACTTCTTCAGCGTCGCCGCGTCGATCGCCGGGAGCGTCTCGGGCAGGTAGAGCCCGCCGTCCGGCGCAAGACCCTGCGCCACGGCATCGGAGAAGGAAACAGCGGGACAGCCGCCGCGCGTACTGATGAAGTTCATGGGAAGAGAGGATCGAAAATGAACGTGCCGGTCAAAACAAACGGACGCCTCGGCGAGGCGTCCGTTGCGGATGAGAGGGATTCTGAGCGTTACGCCTGGCCGAGGCCGAAGGCGGCGTGCGCCACGCGGACGGCCTCGTCGGCCTTCTCCACCTCCACCGCCACGGAAATCTTGATCTCCGAGGTCGAGATGAGCTGGATGTTGATGCCGGCGTTGGCGAAGGCGGTGAAGAGATCGGCGGCGACGCCCGAGTGGCTGCGCATGCCGATGCCCACCACCGACACCTTGGCGACGCGGTCGGTCATGGTGCGGAAGTTTTTCGCGGCGATGTCGTCCTTGATGGAGTCGATAGCCTTTTCCGCCTTGAAGGCGTCGTCCGTCGGAACGGTGAAGGTCATGTTGGCGATGCCGTCGCGGCCCACGTTCTGGACGATCATGTCCACATTCACGTTGGCCTTGCCAAGCGCGTTGAAGATCTTGGCGGCGGTGCCCGGCTGGTCGTTGAGGCCCAGCAGCACGACTTTGGTTTGATTCTTGTCCGCGGCGACGCCGCGGACGACCACATCCTCCATGGAGGCGACTTCTTCTTTCACGATAGTACCCGGATTGTTGTTCATGCTGCTACGGACTTCAAAAACGACGTTGTGCTTCTTGGCGAATTCGACGCTGCGCGCCTGCATCACCTTGCTGCCGAGGCTGGCCAGTTCCAGCATCTCGTCGTAGGAAATTTCGTTGAGCTTGGACGCATCCTTCACGACGCGGGGGTCGGCGGTGTACACGCCGTCGACGTCGGTGTAAATCTGGCACACGTCGGCATTCACCGCCTTGGCCAGCGCGATCGCGGAAAGGTCGCTGCCGCCGCGTCCGAGGGTAGTGATCTGGCCGTCGTCCGTCACGCCCTGAAAGCCCGCCACGATCACGACCTTGCCCTCGTCGAGCTGCTTGTTGAGGTCGCCGCCCGTGATATCGACGATGCGGGCCTTGGTGAACTCGCTGTCGGTCTTGATGCCCACCTGCGCGCCGGTGCGCGAGACCGCCGGGACGCCCATCGAGTGCAGCGCGATGGCTGTGAGGGCGATTGTCTCCTGCTCGCCAATCGAGGCCAGCATATCCAGCTCGCGGCTGTCGGGATGCTCGGCGAGGCTCTTCGCGTCGGCGATCAGGCGGTTCGTCACGCCCGCTCTCGCGGAGACGACGACGACGACCTTGTTGCCCGCGTCGCGGGTGGCCTTCACTCTGGAAGCGACATTACGGATGCGGTCGAGGTCCGCAACCGAGGTGCCGCCGTATTTTTGTACAATGATCATGACTGAAAGTGTAATTGTCGCCCGCCGGAAGGAGGCTGGGCGCATTCCGTGAACTTATAAAGGGTTTCGTCCTTCTTATGCAAGCCCCGGCGGGAGCAAGCGTCCAGTTACGCGAGCCCTACGCGGATGAGGCTCTCCACCTTCATTACCACGTCGAGACCGCGCATCTTTGCGAGGGCCTCCTGCATCGACTTTTCCAGCACCGGATGGGTGACGAGGATCAGTTCCGCAAGACCGCCTTCCGCCTCCGGCTGATCGACGCTCTTGAGCGAGACGCCGAATTCGCCGCAGACCGACGCGATCTTCGCGAGGACGCCCGGCTTGTCCGCCACGGACAGGCGTAGGTAATACTCGCTCTCCACAAGGCCCATCGGCAGCACCTCGCGGGGACCGAAGTTCGTTAGCATCGAGGGATGGGAATGGGTCAACTCGTGGGTCATCGCGATGTCCACGATGTCGCCCACCACAGCGCTCGCCGTGGGCAGCATTCCCGCGCCGGGACCGTAGAACATGGCCTGACCGATATAGTCGCCCTCGACGAACACGGCGTTGAAGGCGCCGGAGATGTTCGCGAGGGGATGTTCGAGGGGCACCATCGTCGGATGGACGCGCAGCTGCACGCCCTTTTCGCCGCAATCGACGCCCGTCGCGATGAGCTTGATGGCGTAGCCGAGGCTTTTTGCGTAGGCGATGTCCGACGCGGAAATCGAGCGAATGCCCTCGAAGTGGATCTGGTCGAACTTGAAGGAAGAATGGAAGGCCAAGCCCGCGAGGATCGAGAGCTTGTAGGCGGCGTCGAAGGCATCGACGTCGTTGGTCGGATTCTGCTCGGCGTAGCCCAGCTTCTGAGCCTCGGCAAGGGCGTCGGCGAACTCCGCGCCTTCGCGGGTCATCTTGTCCAGAATGTAGTTCGTCGTGCCGTTCAGGATGCCGAAGAGCTTGCGAATGTTGTCCGAGGCAAGATTGTTCTTCAGACCGTGGATGATCGGGATGCCGCCGCAGACGCTGGCCTCGAAATACAGGTTCACTCCATTCGATTTGGCGATCTCCGTCAGTTCCGGGCCATACTTGGCGATCAGCTCCTTGTTGGAGGTGACGAAGTGCTTGCCGTTGCCGAGCGCCCGGCGGGCGAAGTCCAGCGCCGCGCCCACGCCGCCGATGCACTCCACGACGATGTCGATCTCCGGGTTCTCCACGAGGTCCTTGATGTCGCTTGTCAGGACGCCGTCCGCCAGCGGGTAGGGCAGCGGGTTTTTGAGGACCAAGGTGTTGATCTTGGCCAGCTTGACGGGGATTCCCGCACGGCGGCCAAGGGAATCTTCATTTTCGATGAGGATGCGGGCAACGCCGCCCCCCACCGTTCCAAGGCCGATCAGGCCCACTTTAATGGCGTCTTTCATGATCGTGGAGAAAAAGAATGTTTATGGAGTCGATTGAAGGTTCAGGCGAGCCAAACCGTCGTCAGGAGGCGGTTTGTGAAGTGTCCCAAAACAAAAAACCCGCACCGGAATCGGCGCGGGTTTCTGCAAAGGTTTCTGTTCGTGAATCAGGCCGCACTGCGCCGATGCGCGGCCCCGATCGCGCTCTCGCGCGTCGTGGTCGTAGTCGTCGTAGTGGTGGTGCGGTTCACGGGCGCTGTGATAAGCGAGGACTGCGGGGCGTGTCAAGGATGGGCCGGAGTTTCCGCCGGAGCAGATGCTTGCGCCGCGTAACCCACCGGCATGTCGAGAATGGCCCGCTGCCCCTCCTTGAGGTTGAGGAGCTTGTGCAGGTCCTCTGCCTTGACGGAGGCGCGAGGTCGTGTGGCAAGGCCCGTCCCGGCGCAGAAGAGGGCGATATTCTGGGAGACAATGCCAACGTCGAGATCACCCCATTCGCGGCGCTGCCCGTCATCGCCGAAGGGGAAACGCGTGCTGTCGCTCGTCAGGACGAGCTCGATCGGCGAGAGCGCGACCGGGTGGGCCGGATCGTGCATCATCAGGACTTCCGAGCGATGGTCGCCCGCAGTAATCAGTTCCAGCGCGTGCGCTTTTGCATCGTAAAGGAAGACGCCCGTCGTCGTGAAAACGTACACGTCCACGTCCTGTGCGTTGAGGGCGCTCGGCGCGGTGCGCTTGCCGTTATCGGGCCGATTGATGCCGTTGGCGGCAAAGAGCAGGTCCGAGAGCTCGCCAAGCGGCAGAGGTTTGGAGGACCACGCGGAAGCCGAGGCGCGGTTGGCAAAGGCCTGCATCACGGGGAGACCTCGTGAAAGGTCCGGTTTTCCGAGCGGAATGCGGACGGGAGCGACATCCTCCGCAAAAACCGCCGGGGCAAGAAACAGCAGGGGTAGGAACGCAAGAAGGCGGTGCGTTTGCATGCGCCTGTCAGAATAGGAACAACACGCACGGGAAGCAATCCCGGGACGTCCTACTTCTTTGTAAAACGACTCTCGGTGCCGTTCATCAGGCGCGCGATGTTGCCGCGGTGGCGGACGAAAAGAAGGAGCGCGAGAACGAGCGTGATCCAGAAAATGACCCGGCCCTCACCATATGGCCATGCCCCGAGGAAGTAGGAGGCGATCGGCAGGCTTGCCGCCATGCAGAGCGACGCGAGTGACACATACCGGCTGGAAAAGAAAACCGAAAGCCAGACGAGTAGGCCGATCAAAATCACGAAGGGAGAGAGGGCCAGCATTCCGCCGATCGTCGTCGCCACGCCTTTGCCGCCCTTGAAATGGATGAAAACCGAAAAAGAGTGCCCGAGAAGCGCCGCGATGAGTCCCGACACTCCCAGTTCCACCGCCCAGACGTGTCCGCCGAACTCCACGCCGTGAAAAGCGACGAGCGGCCATCCCGCCGCGACAAAGCCCTTCAGCATGTCGAGGATGAAGCAGAGGTTCCCCGCCTTCTTGCCGACGACGCGCTTGACGTTCGTTGCGCCGGGGTTGCCGCTGCCTGCCTTGAGAATGTCAATGCCGTGCTTCTTCGCGATGAGGACGGCAAAGGGGATCGCGCCGAGAAGGTATCCGGCGGCAAGAACGATGACGGCGGCAAGAATCATGGGGTCGCTACGGTTTCAATTTACGATTGCGGGCGCCGGATTTTGCACCGGCGCCCGCAGTATGGAAAACGGAAAAAGCGGCTACTTCTTGAGGTCCACGAGGTGAACCGCCTTGATGTCCTTGTTGGTGAAGAGGTCCTTCTGGGCCTCGTCCGTCGGCTTGCTGTCCAGCGAGCAGATGTTGAGGGCCACGCCGCCCACGCTGTTGCGCGAGAGGGACATGTTGGCGATGTTCAGGCCGTGGCGGGCCATCACGGTGCCGATGTGGCCCACGATGCCCGGAACGTCGTTGTTCTCCACGATGAGGAGGTAGCCCGCGAGGGTCGCTTCCACGTCGCGACCGTTCATGTGGACTAGGCGCGGCTTCTGGCTCTTGCCGATGAGGGTGCCCGCGACGCAGAATTTCTCGCCGCTCGCGCATTCGGCCCCCACGCTCATGAGGTCTGTGTAGTCGGTCTCGGTGTTGGAGCTGTGGGCCTGCACCTCGATGCCGAGGCGTTTCATCGCGCGCGGGGCGTTCACGTCGTTGATGTCCTGTGCGATCTTGTGCAGGTAGCCGCGCTGGACCGAGCGCATGACGGGCAGGTTGTCGTAGCTCGTCATCTTGCCCCAGCCCTTGATCGTGATCTTCTTCACGTCCTTGTCGGCAATCTGCTGGAGAATAGTGCCCAGAACCTCGCCGAGGCGGATGTAGGGGGCGAGGACCTTGAGGGTCGCGGGATCGACGCTCGGGGCGTTGATCGCGTTCTTGATCATGCCGCCCTTGAGGACGGATGCGATCGCCTCCGCGATTTCGATGCCCACGTTCTCCTGCGCTTCCACCGTCGAGGCCCCGAGGTGCGGGGTCATGACAACGTTCTTGAGGCCGCGGAGCGGGCTCTCGGCTTCCAGCGGCTCGTTTTCGAACACGTCGAGACCCGCCGCCGCCACCTGGCCGCTCTTGAGGGCTTCCGCCAGCGCCTTCTCGTCGATCAGGCCGCCGCGCGCGCAATTCACGATGCGCACGCCCTTCTTCATCTTCGCCAACGCCGCCGCGTTGATCATGTTCTTGGTCTCGGCGGTCTTGGGCATATGGATCGAGATGTAGTCCGCTTGCGGGAAGAGGGCGTCCAGCTCCACCTTCTCGACGCCCATCGAGCGGGCGCGCTCGTCGGTGAGGTAGGGATCGTACGCCACGACCTTCATGTTGAAGGCCAGCGCGCGTTTGGCGAGGTTGCCGCCGATGCGGCCAAGGCCGATGACGCCAAGGGTCTTGCCGTTGAGCTCGATGCCCTCGAAGCTCTTCTTGTCCCACTTGCCGGAGCGCATGGAGGCATCCGCCTGTACGATGGGACGTGCCGTGCAGAGCATGTGCGTGAAGGCCAATTCGCACGCGGCGATGGTGTTGCCGCCGGGGGTGTTCATGACGATGACGCCGCGCTCGGTGGCGGCTTCCACGTCGATGTTGTCCACGCCGACGCCCGCGCGTCCGACGCACTTGAGGTTCTTCGCCGCGGCGAAGACATCGCGCGTGATCTTGGTGGCGCTGCGGACGATGATGGCGTCCACGTCCGAGGAGAGCTGGATCACCTTCTCGGGCGAGGACCCGTAGGCCTCGACCACTTCAAAGCCCTGCTCTTTGAGCAGAGACACGCCCGTTTCGGAGATTTTGTCTGCGACCAGTATTTTCATGGGTGCCAAAAAACAAATTATTGAGACCTCCGCAGGTCTTGGCAACGAAAAGAGAACGGTGGTGGAATCAATTCAATGCGAGATCGGCATTGCCCTTTTCCCGCTCCTTGCGCAGTCGGAGCTGCCCGCAGGCGGCGTCGATGTCGTCGCCCTTCTGGCGGCGGATGGTATGGGAAACGTTCGCCTTTTTGAGCACCCCGGCGAATGCCCTCTGCCTCAGAATGTTGGGCCGCTTCCACGGCAGGCCCTCGACCGGGTTGTACGGGATGAGGTTCACGTGCGCGTGGAGCTTCTGTGCGATCTTCGCAAGCGCCTCCGCCTGATCGAGGCCGTCGTTCACGCCCTCGATCAGGATGAACTCGAATGTGACCATCCGCCCGTGCTTCTCTGCGAAGGCGGCCACCGCCGGGAGAAGCTCCGCGAGCGGAAAGCGTTTGTTGACCGGCATGATCGTCCCGCGCACCTCGTCCGTCGCGCCGTGCAGGCTGATCGCGAGGCGTAGCTGGATGGGGTTCTCCGCCAGTTTCAATATCTGCGGGGCGAGGCCCGAGGTGGAGATCGTGATTCGCCGTGCGCCGAGGCCGAGCCCCCAGTCCGCGTTCAGGATTTCCACGGCGCGAGTCACGTTCTCGTAATTGGCGAGCGGTTCGCCCATGCCCATGAAAACCACATTGTCGATGCCGGAGAGCGTGCGGCTGCGCAGGCCCGCCTTCTTCTCCGCGATGTGGTCCGCCGCGAGGAGCACCTGCGCGATGATCTCGCCCGCCTCCAGATTCCGCTTCCAGCCGTCTAGGCCGCTCGCGCAGAACTTGCAGCCATACGCGCAGCCTACCTGGCTGGAAACGCACAAGGTCATCCGTGCGCCGCCCTCCGCTTCGTCACCGTCCGGCGCGGAGAGGATCACCGTCTCGATGTAAAGGCCGTCCTCCAGCTCCAGCAGCAGCTTTTCCGTCCCTTCACCCGCCTGCTTGGCGAGGATCTTTTTCGCCGGAAGGAGCGAGAATTGTCCCGCGAGAGCCTCACGCAGCTTTGTGGAAAGGCTCGTCATCGCGGCGAAGTTGCGCGCGTTCTTCTTATAGAGCCACTCCATCACCTGCTTCGCGCGGAAGCCCTGCTCCCCCATGCCCTTCAGCCGATCGGCGAGGGTGGTCAGGTTTTCCGACAAAACGGACGGTTTCTCCGGTTTGAAAAGCGCCATGTGAGGGTAGAAGTTTACCCCGGGCCTTTGCGAAGGCAATGCGCACGGCAGGGATCGTGAAAAACGAAATAAAAGACATTGAGCCTCACTCTCAATTGCAGCAAGGAACAACCATGACCTACAAATTACCCGAACTCGGTTACGCCTATGACGCGCTCGAACCCTATTTCGACGCCCGCACGATGGAAATCCATCACGGCAAGCACCATCAGGCTTACGTGAACAATTTGAACGCCGCCGTGGATTCGGTCGGCTACAAGGGCCCCGACTGCCCGAAGGAACTCATTTCCAATCTCGACGCCGTTCCGGAGTCGATCCGCACCGCCGTTCGCAACAACGGTGGCGGCGTGGCGAACCACAACATGTTCTGGAAGGTGCTCGCCCCCGGCGGGGCCAAGGAACCGCAAGGCGCCCTCGCCGCCGCGATCGGCGCGGAACTCGGAGGATTCGCAGCCTTCAAGGAAGCATTCTCCAAGGCGGCGGCCACGCGCTTCGGCAGCGGCTGGGCCTGGCTTTACGTGAAGGCTGACGGCAAGCTCGCCATCGGCTCGACCGCCAATCAGGACAGCCCCGTGAACGGCGCCAAATACGCCGGGATCGAAGGCGTGCCGATCCTCCTTCTCGACGTATGGGAGCACTCGTACTACCTCAAGTACCAGAACCGCCGCCCGGAATACATCGCGGCCTTCTGGAACGTCGTCAACTGGACGAAGGTGGGCGAGTACTACGACAGCGCCGTCAAGAAGGTTTCCGAGGAAAGCTGCGGTTGCGGCCACGGCTGCAAGGGCTAGCCCTTGACTCTCCGATGCGCCTTCGGGCGCATCGGGATGGGGGATTGCATCCCCCAGACGCTCGCTTCGCGCGCTCCCCCTGCAAGAGAAGGGAAAGAGCTTTTCCTGAGATTGTTGGTCGATCTCACACGCCGGCGTCCCCCGGCGTCTCCCGACATCCGGCCCGCGACTGGCAACGGTCGCGGGCCGTTTTCGTACGCGAAAAGCAAAAGACCCCGCGCGGAACTGCATCCTGCGGGGTCTGAAAGAGTGGAGCGTTTTCGCCCCGTTACCGCTTGAGGTGGACGACCTGCGTGCCCTTGACGGCCTTGCCGATCGGCCACGCCGTAAAGCCTTGCGAGCGGATGAAGGCGAGGATTTCCCCCGCGGCTTCCGGAGCCACGGTGAAGGTCATGCCGACGCCCATGTTCCAGACCTCGTAATTCTCGTCGAAGGAGGCGCCGCTGTTCTCCGAAAGGACCTTGAAGATCGGCAGGGGCTCCCACGCCTTCGTGTCGATCTCAATGTCGATGTTCTCCGGGATGACGCGCGGGATGTTGCCGCAGAGTCCGCTGCCGGTGATGTGCGCCGCGCTGAAAAAGGAGTTGCCATCGCGGATTTCCGAGGGCCTGCCCGCCTTGTTGAACTTCGCCTGCGTGTCGGCGATGAGCTTTGCGTAATTGGTATGCGGGGCAAGGAGTGCGTCCGCCACGACCACCTTGTCGAAGCCGGGCAGCGTGTCGAAGACGCCGAGACCCAGCTTGTCAAAGATCACCTTTCGGGCGAGGGAGTAGCCGTTCGTGTGCAGGCCGCTGGAGCGGATGCCGATCACCGTGTCGCCCGGGCGGATCTGCGCGCCGGTCAAAACGTCCTCGGGCATCAAAAGGCCCACGATCGCGCCCACGAGGTCGTAATGTCCCTTGTTGTACACGCCAGGCAGTTCCGCCGTCTCGCCGCCGATGAGGGCCACGTTCGCGGCGCGGCAGGCGTTGGCGAGACCCGTGAGGATTTCTTTGTAGCTCTTCGGCTCCAGCTTATCCGACGCGAAATAGTCGAGGAAGAAGATGGGCTTGGCGCCCGTCACCGCCACGTCGTTGCAGCAGTGGTTCACGATGTCGTGGCCGAGTCCCTCGTGCCGGTCCGCCATGACGGAAACCTTCACCTTTGTCCCCACGCTGTCCGTGGAGGAGACGAGGATGCCGCGCCCGGCGTCCTTGATTTTGCCGAGGTCGAAGAGCCCGCCGAAGCCGCCGATCCCGCCCAGAACCTCGGGACGGCTGGCCGTCTTCAAGACGGGCTTCATTTCTTCAAGAAGGCTGTCGGCGAGGTCGATGTCCACACCCGCCTGCGCGTAGGCTTTGCGTGACTGCATATGTCGGGGTATTCTTGGAGAGCCCCGCCGAAAAGGCAACAGGCAAACGGAAGAGGTCCGGGATTTGCAAAATCTACACCCGGACGCATTCGCAGTCCTCCACCCAGTGGCCGGGGGAGACTTCGACGAGGGACGGGCGGATCGTGTGAAAGGCTTCCGAGGCCATGTAGTCCGCCGCTTTCGGATGGGGCGAACGCTGCGCGAAGCGGGCGCCTACGGGCAGTTCTCTTAACTGCGGAACAACGCCGGGGATCGTCGGCAGCGGCTCCTTGCCGGGAGTATCCAGTCTCGGGATGCTCTCCAGAAGACCCTTTGTATAGAGGTGGGCGGTGTGATGAAAAATGTCGTCCGCACTGCCCGTTTCGGCCACGCGGCCCGCATACATGACAAGGACTCTGTCGCACACCTGCGCCACGACGCCGAGGCTGTGCGTGATGAGGATGAGGGCCATGCCCGTTTCCTTCTGCAGGTCGGCGATCAGTTCCAGAATCTGCGCCTGAATCGTCACGTCGAGCGCCGTGGTCGGCTCGTCCGCGATGAGGATGTCTGGATTGCAGGAGAGGGCCATCGCGATCATCGCGCGCTGGCGCATTCCGCCGGAAAGCTGGTGGGGGTAGGCGCCCATGCGCTCCTCCGGCGAGGAGATGCCCACTCTCGCCAAAAGTGCCACGCCTTTCTCCCAAGCTTCCTTTTTGGTGAGAGGCAGGTGCAGAAGCATGCACTCGGCAAGCTGCCGTCCAACGCTCTGCACTGGGTTCAGCGCCGACATCGGCTCCTGATAGATCATCGCGATCCGTCTGCCGCGGACGGATCGCAGCGTCTCTTCCGGCGCTTTCGCCAGGTCGATGCCGTCAAAGAGGATGCGCCCCGAGACGATTTTGCCAGCGGGACTTGGCAACAGGCGCATGATGCTGAAGGCCGTGACGCTCTTGCCGCAGCCGGATTCTCCGACGATTCCAAGTGTCCCGCCTCGCGGAAGGGTGAAACCCACGCCGTCCACGGCGGTAACGAAGCCCTCGTCGGTCTGGAAACCGGCGGAGAGATTTTCTACGGTCAGAATCGGTCGTTCGTCCAAAGGGCGTCCTATTTTTCGGGTGAAGCAGGTTTTTCGCCGAAAATACCGGTCTTCTGCCCGAGGTCGGTGCCGGTCTTGCGCGCTTTCTGAATCGCTTTTTTCGCCTCGGGGTCGATCCAGTACAGGCCGTACTGGTTCGGGCTCTCGGAAAGCGGCACGTCGAATCCCTCCGGGAAGCGGATCCAGCCCCAATAGCCTACGCGATAGAATGGGGTTTTGTCTCCGGGAATGAAGGATGCCTCGTCAAACAGGATGTCCTCCATCTGATGTGCAAGAGCGATCATCTCGCCAACGTCTGTGCTGCGGTCATACTTTTCGATCAGCTTGTCTAGCTCCGGGTCTGCGGTGGAAGTGATGTTGTTGGTGTTGAGGTGCAGGGAGCCGTCTGGGTTGTAGGCGTTCACGGAATGGAACGTCTCCCAGAATCGCGGATACGGGTCGTCCGGGGCCACGCCCCATCCCCAGAAGGCGATCTCGTGCTGCTTGTTCATCACCTTCTTGTAGTTCGTCGTCGGGTCCTGCACGTCGAGATTGATCTCCAGCCCCGCCTTGAGCGCCTCTTCCTTGAGAATCTGGCATTCATCGACGGACGGGCTTTGCGCGACAGAGAGGGCAAAACTCAGGCGCCGTCCCTTCCCGTCCACGAGGACGCCATCAGGACCAGCCTTGTCAAAGCCCGCCTCCGCAAAGAGTGCGCGCGCCTTGTCCGGATCGAAGGGCCGGGCCGTCACAGGGTTGTCGAAGGCGCCGAAGCCGTCCACGTAGCCCTTGAGTCTCGCAAAGTCGCCCCGGTAGTGGAAGTCGATCACCCTCTGCCAGTTACAGGCGTAGTGGATGCCCTGGCGGATGCGCTTGTCGGCAAGGAGGGGGCTTGCGGTGTTCAGGAAGAGGCCGATCGTGGGAGCGGGGACGTTGTTGTAATATGCCGCCCTTTCGATCCAGCCTTTCTTCACGGCCTCCAGATCCTGCGTGCGGTCGTACCAGAACTCGGGCAGGGTCAGGGAAAACATGTCGAGATCGCCCACTTTGAAGGATTCGAAGGCGATTCCGATGTCACGGATCAGAATGAACTTGCGTTTTTCCGGGTTGAATCTGTGCGCGTAGAATTTCTTGTTTTCCGCCCACCAGTTTTTGACGTGGGTCACGGTGAGGGAACTTCCCTGCACGATGTTCTGCGGCAGGAGTTCCCAGGGGCCGGTCGTCGGCTCAAATTTCCACTGGAATTTCGTCAGAAAATCCTTGTCCAGCACGCGGTAAAAGTGCGACGGGGTGGGCGAGAGAGTGGTGTAATAGATCGGGTAGGGACGCGCCTCCGGAAGGGTGACGGAGATCGTGTAGTCGTCGTACTTGGTGATGTTCGCGTAGTTTTCGCCATACCAGTTGTTGTACCACGGGGCACTGATGAACTGCGAAAGGTTGAAATAGAAGGTGTAGAAGTAGTCGTCGGCCTTCACCGGCACGCCGTCGGAATAACGGGCGTCGGGGTCCAGCCGGTAATATACGGTCTTCTTGTCCTTTGAGACTGCCCATGCCGTTGCCAGCCCCGGAATCCAGTTCTTCGTCACCGGGTGAAGGCTTGCGAGGCTCATCTTGTTGTAATCGAGGAACACGTCGCGCATCGAATGGTTGGAATCCGGGCCCACGAAACGCAGGGTCGGCGGCCACGAGAGCATGAAGCTCGTCACGGTCCCGCCCCTGATCGCGCGCGGGTCTGCAAAAGGCTTTTCGGCGGAGCCATCCTCCCAGACGAGGTCTTTCGGCAGGTCCGCGGGTGTAGCAAAGGTGAACATCCCGGGCTTTTCGCGGTAGAAGGCGTCCACGACGGCCTGCTCGTCCGCAGTCAGCGGCGCCGTGGCGGAGACCGGGGCGGCGGCTTCTTTCGCGTAGCCGGTGACGAAGGGCAGGGCGATGGCGAGAAAGGTGGCGTGAACGAGTTGTAGAACGGTCATGACCAGAGAGGGTTCGGGATTGGGAAATGATTCGAGAGATTATGAAGGGATCGTAGTGGAAAAGAAAGCCTCGGAAACAGCTGCGGTTTCCGTGCCGAAGGAGGCCTCATCCTTTTTCAGAAGCCGGGCTGCGCATTCCACGACAAGGGGAACGCCGCACGGTTCCAGCGTTGGGGCTGGTGCAGAAGGCGGACCGGAAAAATCGCTTTCAAAATGAAGCAGATCCATCGGGATTTCCGATAGAATCGCTTGAGCCCTGTCTTGCGACATACCAAGGAGCTTCCCGCCGAGGGAGAGGTGCACGCCGCGCCGGGCCAGTTCGCGCGCGATCTGGCCGCTTGCTCCAAAACCGTGAACGAGCAGGCGTTGCCCCTCGCGTCCCCGCAGAATTCTAAAGAGTTCATCCCACGCGTGGACGCAGTGGATGCTTGCGGGAAGATGCCTCTCCCGGGCAAGGTCCAGTTGCCAGGAAAACACCGCCGCCTGCTGCGCCAACGGGACTGCGCAACGACGACCTTTGTCGAGGCCGATCTCACCGATCCCGGCACAATGTTCGTCCAGCCGTGCCTCAAGCTGCTTTTTCCAGTCCGCCGGCGCGCCGTCCATCCACCAGGGATGCAGGCCGTAGCTCGCCAGAATCGTTTGGGGATGTTCTTCCCGCAGAGCCGCAAGTCGATCCCAGTCGCCCCCGACGCCGGTCGCGCAGCACATCATCCGCGTTACGCCTGCCTTTCCTGCACGGGTCAAAACCTCAGCACGTACGATTCCGTCCAGATTCTGGAGGTGATTGTGGCAGTCGAAAGGCACGTTGCGATTCTGCCGCGCCTAGGTCTTCTTGCAAGAGGCTTTCGCCCGCAATCCCGTGAAGAGAATCCTCAACGCCCGCTCGACATCGATAGAGGGCATTTCATGTAACGTGCCGCGCAGGGAAAAAGTGATGATCCCGGAACAAAGAGCCACGATTATGGCGGCGGTTTCCTTCACATCAAGATCTGGAGACACCTGTCCAAGTCTCTTTGCGTTTTCCAGATACTCGGCGGTTTTATCCAGCCCTTCGTGCGCGTATCGGCATTCGGGTTCAAAGACGGGGTTCCGCTTCTCCACGAATTCACAGTTGAAGATGAAAATGGTGTGGATGTCGCGGCTGGTGCGGTCCGAGAGCATCTGCTTGAGTGCACGGGCGATCACCCGCTCCAGATCGCCGAGGGGATCCCCGGACTTGTCGGGCGAGGCAAGGTTGTCGAACATTTCCTGCGCCGGAGGATGGGCGCGTCGCAAGAGTTCCAGCAAAAGCTCGGTCTTGTTTTCAAAATGATGATAGACAGCGCCTCGCGTGTAGCCCGCCTCCGCAGCAATTTTCTCCAATGTCGTTTGCGAAACGCCGTCGCGCAGGAAAAGTTTGATTGCAGCGGCGACAATATTCTCCCGCGTTTCCTCGGCCTCATCCTTTGATCTGCGTGCCATATCGTTGCCAGTCAGGCGAATGTTAAAATTAGCGCGATTACTTCTTGACCTTTATACTATGAATCCTCATCTCTCCGTCAATACATACATGAATGTATCTATGAAAACGCATCGTCTTGGGGTGTACGTCGCGATTCCGTTTCTTGCAGTGGCTCTGGCCGCTTGCGGAAAGGAAACGAAGCAGGCTTCAGGAGTCCAGCAGAGGCTCCCCGAGGTGGAGGTTGTCGAAATCCATCTTCAGAATCTTCCGTGGAAGGAAACCTATCCCGCCCGCGTGGAGGGTGTGCGCTCCGCCGAGATCCGATCCCGCGTGGGCGGAATCATCGTCAAGCGCAGTTACGTGGAGGGTTCTTTCGTCAAGGAGGGCGACGAGCTCTTCAAGATTGACCCGGTTCCCTTCGAGATTGCCCTTGAAAAAGCTCAGGCCGATCACGCGAGCGCCCTCGCCCGCGAAAAACAGGCCGGTGCCGACTTTGCACGCATCGACAAACTCTTCGCCAGCGGTTCAGTGAGCGACAAACAGCATGACGATGCGGTTGCAGCCTATGATCTTGCAAAAGCGGCAACGATGGCCGCGCACGCGGCGTTGCGCCAAGCCGAGGTGAATCTCGGCTATACGAGCGTCAGCGCGCCCTTCTCCGGTGTGACGGGAAAGGAAACAATGACAGAAGGAAATCTTGTCTCTTCCGCAGATATTCTTACAGTAGTGACTCAGCTCGACCCCATTTACGTTCTCTTTTCCCTGCCCGAGGGCGATCCGGCATTTCGGCAGCTGTTCGCGAAAGGTTCCCGCCACAAGGAGGGGTCCACGGCGATGACTCTCTTCACGCGCAGCGGCTCGGCATACGGTCGCCCCGGGCAGGTCAATTTTGCCGAAACGGGTGTGGATCCGCAGACCGGATCGGTGCGCATGAGGGCTGAATTCCCCAATAATTTGGGCGAGCTTCTCCCCGGTCAGGTGGTGCGACTCGCCTTTGCGGACCTCAAGTTGGAACCATGCGCGGTCATTCCGGCGGATGCCGTGATCATGAGCCCGATGGGTGCAATCGTTTACACCGTCGACGCGGAAAACAAGGTGGCTCCCCGTCCGGTGCAGCTCGGCCCGGTCCTCAAGGAGGGGCAGCTCGTCACCGGCGGTCTTGCGGAAGGCGATCGCGTGATCATCACCTCGCTCATCCGTCTCAAGCCCGGTGACGCTGTCGTTCCGCGCAGCGCTGGCAGGGCGGCTGCCGCCCCGTCTTCAAACGGCACGGCGGAAACCCCGGCCGCGTCGAAGTAATTCCAACGACAGGAGGTCGGCATGTTTTCCAAATTCTTCATTCACAGACCGGTGTTCGCATCGGTCCTGTCCATCGTGATCGTGCTCTTCGGCATCGTCTCGATGGTCTCGCTGCCCGTGGCACAGTACCCGGAGATTCTTCCCCCGGAAGTCATGGTGCAGGCCAGCTATCCGGGCGCCACAGCTGAAGTCATCGCGGATACGGTGGCCTCGCCGCTGGAGCAGGCGATCAATGGTGTTGACGGCATGCTCTACGTCACCACGTCCACTTCGGACGCCGGTTCGATGATGATGAGCATCGCCTTCAAGGTGGGCACCGATCCGGACCAGAACACGATCAACGTGAACAACCGCGTCCAGACGGCACTGTCCAAGCTGCCCATCGAGGTGCGCAATCTCGGTGTCACGGTTTCCAAGAGATCTTCTTCAATTCTCGGAATTGGAGCCCTTTATTCTCCCGGTGGTCAGTACGACGCGGCGTTTCTTTCCAACTACGCGCTTCTCAACGTCATCGACGAACTCAAGCGAACCGAAGGCGTGGGCGACGCCTCACTGTTCGGCAACTTCAACTACTCGATGCGCGTCTGGCTCAATCCCGACAAACTGGCCGAGTATTCGCTTTCGAGCGGCGACGTGACAAGCGCCATCTCCGAACAGAATTCCCAGTTTGCCGCCGGCTCGATCGGCGCCGCGCCGGGAGTTCCCGGTGAGGTCAACGCCTTCACTTATTCCATCACCACCAAGGGCCGGCTCTTAACGCCCAAGGAATTCGGCGACATCATCCTGCGCAGCAACTCCGACGGCAGCGTCCTGCGCCTTTCCGACGTGGCGCGCGTGGAACTGGGCACGCAGATGTATGGCGTGGTGGGCACGATGAACGGCTATCCCGCCGCCAACATCGGCATCTATCTTCAGCCGGGTGCCAACGCCGTGGCCACCGCAAAAGCCGTGCGGCAGACCGTGGCGAGAATCGAGAAGAGCTTCCCGGCGGGCGTTGCCTTCAACATTCCCTTCGACACCACCAAATTCGTGAGCGTGGCCATCGACGAGGTGATCACAACCTTTGTCGAGGCGCTGCTTCTGGTCATCTTCGTCGTGTATCTCTTCCTGCAGAACGCGCGCGCGACGATCATTCCGATCGTCGCCGTTCCGGTGTCCATCATCGGCACCTTCGCGGGAATGATGATGCTGGGCTTCACGATCAACATGATGACGCTCTTCGGCCTCATTCTGGCCATCGGCATCGTGGTGGACGACGCCATCGTGGTTCTGGAGAACACCGAGCGCATCATGCGATCGACCGGCATGAATTCCACCGACGCCGCGATCGAATCCATGAAGGAGGTGACGAGCCCGGTCGTGGCCATCGTTCTGGTCCTCTGCGCGGTGTTCGTGCCCGTGGCCTTCATCGAGGGTCTTGCGGGCCGGATGTACCAGCAGTTCGCCATCACGATCGCCATTTCGGTCGTCATTTCGGGCTTTGTCGCCCTGACCCTCACCCCGGCGCTCTGCGCGATCGTGCTGCGGCACATCGACGTGAATCACACGCCCGCGAAGCCTTTCCAGGCCTTCAACAGGGTTTTCGATCAGATTCGCGACTGGTACCTGCGCGTGGCGCGCTTTTTCTACCACGAGACGCTTCTTGGCGTCGGCATCTTCCTCTCGGTCATTGCCGGCAGTCTCGCTCTCTGGCATTACACCCCGACGGCGCTTCTGCCGGACGAGGATCAGGGTTATCTCATGAGTCTTCAGTACCTGATGCCGGGCTCCTCTGTGGAGCGCACGCAGCAGGTCACCGAACCGCTCTCGAATCTCGTGATGGGTACGGAAGGCGTTCACGACATCGTCAGCATCGCGGGCGTGGACCTCACCACGCTTTCCATGCGCTCGAACGCGGGAGCGGCCTTCATCAACCTTGACGACTGGAGCCTCCGCAAGAAGGACGACCTCGCCGCCAAGGCGATTGCCGACAAGCTGACAGGCGTCGGCATGATGAGCTTCCCCAATGCACTCGTTTTCGCTGCCAATCCGCCGGCGATCTCGGGCCTGAGCATCACGGGCGGCTTCTCGGGATTCATCCAGAGCCGCGGCGGTGCCTCGACGATGGAGCTTTCCGGCGTCATGAACAAATTCCTTGCCGAGGCGTCCAAGCGTCCGGAGCTGGCCAATCTGCGATCGTCCTTCAGTGCGATGACGCCGCGCTACCAGTTCGACGTGGACCGCGAGAAGGCGCGCATGATGGGCGTGAAGGTGGATGCCATCTTCAATGTCCTTAAAGCCACATTCGGCGCGGCCTACGTGAACGACTTCACGATGAATGGGCGCAACTATCAGGTGAACGTTCAGGCGGAATCGGGCTTCCGCAACACGCCCGAGGATCTGCACAACCTCTTCGTGCGTTCCGACAGCGGAGAACTGGTGCCGATCTACAACCTCGTCACCTTCCACCGCACGGTCGGCGCCGACCTTGTCCAGAGGTTCAACCTCTTCACCTCAGCCCCCTTTGACGGCCAGCCCGCCAACGGTTACAGCTCGGGTCAGGCGCTGGCGGCGATCGAGGAGGTGGCGGCAAGCACGCTTCCCTCAAATTACTCGCTGGCGTGGACCGGTCAGGCATATCAGGAAAAGGCCGTCGGCAACACGGCGGGCATCGCCTTCGGCTTCGGCATCGTGATGGTGTTCCTCATCCTTGCGGCGCAGTACGAACGCTGGGCGCTGCCCTTCGCGGTTCTCACGGCGATTCCCTTCGGCACCTTCGGCGCGGTCCTGCTCATGAAGCTTCTCGGCGAGCAGAACACGATCTACTTCCAGATCAGTCTGCTCGTCCTCATCGGACTGGCGGCGAAGAACGCGATTCTGATCGTGGAGTTCGCCGTGCAGTTGCGTGAAAAGGGCATGACAAGGCGCGATGCGGCGATCGAGGCGGCAAAGCTCCGCTTCCGCCCCATCGTGATGACCTCGATGGCATTTGTGCTCGGCTGTCTGCCGCTGGTCTTTTCCTCCGGCGCGGGCGCGGCCAGCCGCAAGGCGCTTGGCACGGGCGTCGTCGGCGGCATGCTTGCGGCAACCTTCCTCGCCGTGTTCTTCGTCCCGATGTTCTACCGGCTCATCGACCGGCTCGGTTACAAGAACCCCGATGCTCTTCCGGTCGTGAAGAAGGAGGATTCCCACCATGCGTAAGATCACACTGATCCTTCCGGCTGCCGCCGCTATTCTTGCGGCGGGTTGCAGCCTTGCGCCACGTTACGAACGCCCGCAGGAGGCGCTGCCTTCCTCCATGGGCCCCTCCGCCGTGGCGGATTCCGTCCGGCTCGACGCCTGGTGGACGCAGTTTAACGACCCGACGCTGACGAAGCTCGTGGAGAAGGCCCTTGCCGAAAATACGGACCTGCAGAAGGCGTACAACGGCGTGAAGGCCTCCCGTGCGGCCCTTGGTATCACGCGGGCGGATTACTTCCCCTCGCTCTCCGCCAACTCCTCGGACGCCCGCAAGGACACCTCCGACCGTCTCCTCACTCCGGGGCAGCCCGATCCGGCGAATCTCTTCTACCACTACGGCATGTTGAGCTACGAGGTGGATCTCTTCGGGCGCATCGCCTCCTCGAACAAAGCGGCGCGCGAGGACCTCCTCGGCAGCGAATACGGTGCCGCGAGCATGAAGAGCCTTGTCGCCGCGCAAACGGCCATCACGTATTACAATCTCGTCGCCGCCCGCGAGCAGCTTGCGGTGACGCTCAAGAGCGTGGAGACGCGCCGCCGTTCGCTCAAGATTGTCGAGGACCGCTACGCCGCCGGTTATGGAAACGATTCCGAACGCCAGCAGGCGGTCTCGGAACTGGCCAGCGCCGAGGCAACACTCCCCGACCTCAAGAAGTCGATCGCGAGCCTAGAATCCTCGCTGCGACTGCTCGTGGGCGAGGACGCCGCCGCCATCTGGAACGAGGCGCCGATCGGCGAGCTGCCGCAGGCCCTTCCGGAACCTCCGGAGGTGTCGTGGGACGTGACGCCCGCGTCGCTCCTCGACCGCAGGCCCGATGTGCTGTCGGCGGAGGCTTCCCTCAAGGCGGCCAACGCCCGCATCGGCGTCGCCCGCGCGCAGAGGCTGCCCTCCATCTCCATCTCGGCTATTCTTGGAACAAGCGACACCAAGTGGGACGGTCTCTTCGAGGGCCCCTCGCAGACATGGACGCTCTCCGGCAACCTCGCCGCGCCGATCTTCGACTTCGGTCGCAGCCGCAACCGAGTGAAGAGCGCCAAGGCTGCCGCCGAGGCCGCAGAGATCAATTACCGCGCCGTGGTGCGAAACGCCTTTCTTGAATTGCGCAACGCCGCCACCGCCGCAGACCTTTCGCGCGAAAGCGTACTGGCCCGCGCGAAACAAGACGAGGCGTGGACGCGGAGTCTCGCGATCGCCGAGGAGCGCGCGAGGACCGGTTATGCCGACCCTCTGGAGCTTCTCGACGCCGAGCGCAGTCAGATGGCGGCGCAGCTCGCCCTTGTGAGTGCAAAGAGGGACCGCCTCGTCGCGGCGGTCAATCTCTGCCGGGCCCTTGGCGGCGGTTGGAGCGCTGCGGAAAAGAAGTAGGTTTGGGGCTCTGGATTGAATCAAAAAGGCGGGATACGCGTTGGTGTCCCGCCTTTTTTGTAAAGCCGGATAGTTCCACAAGCCGTCCGGAAGAGAATTTCCCCCATTCGGCCCCGCGTTCTTGACGCGAAGCAGCGACGGTTTGATTTTACGTTCAATCAAACACACCGGTCACCGATGAAAAACCCCGTCGCCGCCCTTGTTCTCGCCATCTTTTTGTCCGTTGCAGCGCCCGCAGTCTCTTTCGCGAAAGAGACTGCGTCGATACTGGATCTATCCGGCACTTGGAGCTGTGTTCTGGACCCGAAAGGAGTCGGCGAAGGCGCGCAGTGGGGTAAGGGCTTTGCCGACGGTCAGCCCGTGACGCTTCCCGGCACGTTGGACGAGGCCGGGATCGGCTTTCCCAACGCTGACAAAAGCGACCAGCACCTCTACAAGCCCCTCGCCTACGAGGGCGCAGCGTGGTTTGAGCGCGAGGTTGTCATTCCCGCGGATTGGACCGGGAAGCACGTGGAATTGACCCTCGAACGCAGCAAGGTGACGAAGGTATGGGTGAACGGTTCTTACGCGGGATCGAACGACCTCGTGTATGCGCACCAGTCCTTTGATGTCACGGCTTTCCTCAAGCCCGGCGAGACAAACCGCATCGTCCTCTGCGTGAACAACGATCCCGCGCTCGTTCCCGTGGCCGGTTCGCACGCCTACAGCCCCGACACGCAGACCAACTGGAACGGCGTCATCGGAAAGTTGCGACTGGAGGCGAAAAATCCGCTCCACATCACGTCGATCCGCGTGACACCGGATATCGGAAACGATGAATTTCTTGTGGAGACTCGTTTTTCAGAGGCCGTGCAGGAGGCTGCCGATTTGCAGTTGGTGGTTTCCGTTGTCGCGACAGACGGCAGAGAAGCAAAAGAAGGTCTCATGGAGGAAAACGCCGATGACGAAGCGATTGCGGTTCTTGCCCCTTTCACGGTTGCGCACATTGGTGACGTTGCATTCGGTGAGGCGTTCCGTGTGCCTTGTTCCGTGCCAAAGAAGACACTTTGGGATGACGAAACTCCTCATGTCACCACACTGAAGGTGGAATTGCTCAGGCCGGGGTCTTCATCGCGCATCCTTCTGGACTGGATTAACATTTCAACCGGTCTTCGCGACTTCAAGGCGACGCCGGACGGCTTCACGATCAACGGACGGAAAGTGACGTTGCGGGGCAAGCACGACGCCTGCGTCTTCCCGCTCACGGCGCATCCGCCGATGGACAAGGAGAGCTGGCTAAGCTACTTCCGGGTTTACAAGGAGTGGGGCCTGAACCACATGCGCTGCCACACGTGGACTCCGCCGGAAGCCGCCTTCGAAGCTGCCGACGAGCTTGGCATCTATATCGAGTGCGAGCTTCCCATCTGGTGGGGCCTCGACTTCAAGGACCCGAAACAGTTCGACTACATGGTGAAGCTGGGTGAGGCGATTCTGGACGACTACGGCAATCACCCGTCCTTCGTGATGTTCGCCCTCGGTAACGAAATTTCCAAGGAGCGCGAGGACCTGAAGAGGATGGTCGATCTTCTGCGCGCGCATGATCCCCGGCTTCTCTACGCGCAGGGGATGAACAACCGGCTCTGGGATCCCTCCTATGCCGAGGGCGACGACTTCTGGGGCGGCTTCCGCACCGGGCCGATACAGGCGGACGGTTCCACAGACACGCGGTGCTCCGTGTCGTATCTGGATTCGAACGGCGTCGGCGGCCTTCTAAACCAGAACCGTCCCTCGACAAACTTCAATTTCGACAAGGCGCTCGAACGCTCGCCCGTGCCGTTCTCGGGCTTCGAGGTCGGCCAGTATCAGGTGTTCCCGAACTTCACGGAGCTGCCGAAATACACGGGTGTGCTGAAGCCCCTGAACCTTGAGATGTACCGCGACCGGCTCGAAAAGACCGGGATGCTGAATCAGGCGCAGGACTTCTTCCGCGCGTCGGGGGCGCTCAGCGTCCTCTGCTACCGCGCGGACATCGAGGCGATGCTGCGCACTCGCCGCTTCGCCGCTTTCAACCTTCTGGACCTGCAGGACTATCCAGGGCAGGGGACGGCACTCGTCGGCATGCTGGATGCCTTCATGGCGAGCAAGGGCCTGATTCAGCCGGACGAGTGGCGCAAATTCTGTTCCGACACGGTGCTCCTCGCGGAACTGCCGCAATTCTCCTGGGCGAATACGGAGACCTTCACGGCAAAGGTGGACCTGCGTAACGACGGACCGCGCGACTTCTCCGAAAGCCGCATTCTCTGGAAGATTGCCGATGATGCGCAGAATCGCGTTCTGGCCTCGGGAGAAGTCGCGATCGACGCTCCTGCGCACTCCGGGCTGATCCGCAGTCCCGGGACGATCTCCGTTCCCCTTGCGGGCCTTGTGAAGGCTCCGGCCAAGCTGACCCTTTTCCTCGAAACGGACGCTGGCGATGTCTCGACGAGTTACCCGGTCTGGGTCTATCCGCCTGCCGGGAAGGTTGCCGTGCCGGACGACGTGATCGTGGCGGAGAAACTGACGGACGCCGTGGCGAAGGCCCTCGAAAACGGCGCGCACGTGCTGCTTCTGCCCAAGGCCGAGGCGGTGGAGGTGCATTCCGTCCCGATGCAGTTCATTTCCGAATTCTGGAACTGGCAGATGTTCACGAGCCTTGCCGAGCAGTTCAAGGGACCGAAGTCGCCCGGGACGCTGGGCCTCTTGATCGACGAAAAGAGTCCGGCCTTTGCGCAGTTTCCGACGAGCTTCCACACGGATTACCAGTGGTGGCCCATGTGCCAGAATTCCCGCGCGCTGATCCTCGACGACTTCCCGGGCTACCGGCCAATCGCGCAGGCAATCGATAACATCGCGAGGGATCATCGCCTAGGTCTCATTTCCGAGTTCAGGGTGGGGAAGGGCGCCGTGCTCGTCATGGCCTGCGACCTGCCCTCCCTCGCGGAAAAATTCCCCGAGGCGCGGCAACTCTACGCGAGCCTCCTCGCCTACGCGGCGTCCGGCAAATTCGCGCCGCAGACGGAAGTGACGGTGGAGAAGCTGCGGGGACTAGGGCTGTAGAAATCACTGCGCTTTCATTTTTTCGCGATTTCTGCTTAGAATCATCCGGGCTCCCGCGTAATCCGTCAGTGCGTCCCAATTCCGGGACGCCGAAACATAAGGCCACCTCGAACAACTTTGATTTCTGCTACGAACGGTCTTTGTGGCGGCTGGCTGCGTTTCGGAAGTTCGCCGTATTTCATCCAATACTGCTCACTTCCGAAGCCTTGCCATCCATCCGCAAATCGCGTTCTCGCGACGAAACCAGTTGTTTGAGGTGGCCATAAGCGGATGATATCCCAACCTGTCAGCGAATCCCCCGACTGGACCGCCGAGATGGCGCGCCGTCACGACCAGCCCCTGCGGCGCTACGCATATAGCCTCTGTCGCAACTGGGACGTGGCGGGCGACGCCGTGCAAAACACGTGGCTGCGCTTCTACCGCGCTGCCCGCAGCGAGGTGGAGCCGAAGATCCGGGCGTGGCTCTTCCTTGTCTGTCGCAGGCAGGTTGTGGACTACCTCCGCCGGAAAGGACGGATGCTTACGGACAATATTGACGACGGGATCGCGGGAGCCGACGCCGCGTCTTCGTCCGCAATATCTCCGGGAACATGATCACCATCGCCAAGGATGTGAAGATTCAGGTGGAGGCGCAGGACTTTAACGACGACAAGAAGGACGCGGGCGAGATCGGCGGGCCACAGCGTGACCGCCTTCTACGAGGTGATCCCCGTCGGAGTCAAGTGGGAGGAGCCCGCAACCGTGGACGCCCTCAAGTAACAGAAGAATCAGCCGGACAAGGCGGTCTCCGCAACGTCCCCTGACGAGATGCTGACCGTCAAGGTGCGCTACAAGGCCCCGGACGGTGACGTTAGTCGCAAGCTGGAATTCCCCTTCGCCACAAAGAGCGTGACGACGTGGGACAAGGCGGATGCCAACACGCGCTTTGCCGCGGCGGTGGCGCTCTTCGGGATGGAACTGCGCAGGAGCCCGAATGCCGGGAGCGGGAGCCTCGCGATGGCGAAGAACCTCGCCGCGCAGGCTCTCGGGGTGCATACGGACGAAGAGCGCATCCAGCTCCTCGAACTCATCCGCAAGGCCGAGAAGGCGCGGGAGAAGTCTGAGAAGAGCGAAGATAAGTAGCTCGCGTCCGCGCGGTGCCGGACAAGAGGGCGGGGGAGAGATTCCTCCGCCCTTTTCGTGTCCTCGGGCGACGGGTTTATTTGCCGCTGGCCGGTTGCGGAGCGGACTTTTCCCCGGCGGCGTTCATGTAGATGAGGACGCGGTCGTGAATCAGAAGGACCAGATCGCTCCGTCCGTCGTGATTCAAGTCTCCCATCAGCATCTCGCGCGGTTCCAGAGTGTTGTTCTGTCGGTTCTGCGCGTGACCGTTCTCGTCAAAGACGATGAAGTGCATCTCACTCTCGAAGGGTTTGTCCGGCGCGGGTCTTGCAAGAATGTCCAACAGGTTTTCCCGTCCGTCCGCGCCCACGATCTCGTCCTCGCCGTCGCCCGTCAGGTCGCCGGAGAGGATCATTCCGTAGCGAACGCCGTCCAGGTCCGTCTCGTAAGCAGGGAATTTCTGTTTGCGCGTCCACGACGGGACGGCAAGGGGCGAAATGCTGATGCGGTCCGCACTCGTTGCCAGAAGAACGCGCCCCGCCCGGCCCCCGAAGTCGGCAAGACACATGCCGTCCACCGCGTTCTGCGAAGGCCAGTCGAGCGTCTCGCGCGTGCGGAAGATCTTGTCCGCGCCGTCCTGGGTGAGCAGTTCCATGCGGTTGGCCGCCGAATCGTAAAAGACTAGACTCAGCTTTCCACCGAGCCGGAGGAAAACCGGGCCGACGACGTCCGCCTCCGGGTTCTGGGCATTGTACTGTTCAGCCACTTCGAGGGCGCCGTCCGCCTTGAGGCGCAGCGCGCGCACGAAACCCGTGCCGCCAGCGAGGATCTCGGCAACGCTGTCGCCGTCCACGTCGAAATACCCGATTTTGCTCGCCGAAAGCCCGGCCATGCAACTGGTCCGGACGGAGGAATCCGTTGCTTTTTCCTCAATGCCATCTTTCGTGCAGGCAAAAATGCGCACGGGTTCCTTCTGCGCGAAGAGAAAGAGAGCCATGCGCCCGCCGGGCAGTATGGGGGCGGCAAGGATCGTGTCGGGCTTGCGTTTCACCTGGTCGAGCGTGGTGCTGACGGACTTTTTCCATTCCCCGTCCGGATTCTGGGTGAGTAGCGAGAGAACGTAATCGTCCCCCACCTTTTCCAGCAGGGCGATGGAGGAGCCTTCGCCGGTAAAGTTGCCTGTCGCGGCGGAGATGAGCTTGCCGGACGTGGAAAGGGATCTTGGAAGGCCGAAGCGTCCGTTCGCATAGGAAATGATCCCCGCCAGATCCTCGCCAGAGCTCAATGCCAAGAGGCTGTCCGGCATCCCGGGAGTCCGCAGGGTGACAAGAGTGGAAATCTTCGAGTAACTAGGGAAGGAAACTGCCTCGTCAAAGTCCCCTTCGGCATTCTGGCGCAGGAGGCGGATCTCGGCCTTCGTGGGATTGGCCGTGGCGATGTCCACGTCGCCGTCGCCGTCGAAATCGCCATAGGCGTAGAGCGTCCCCTGACGGGCTCCGCCCGCAGCATAGTCGCGTCTCTGAAGAGTTGCGAGCGATTCGGGAACCGAGCCTGAGTTCTCGATCGTGAAGAAGATGACGTTCCGCGTGAGGCCGTCGATCGTGGCGAAGAAGGACCCGTCCCCACCTCGAACCTCCGCAAGGCAGAGGGACCCTACGGAGAGCGGGAAGCCGATTTCCGGACCGAAACGTCCTGGCGTCTGCTGCAGGCGCATGGAAAGGCGCCGGAAGCGGTCGCTTCCGCAAAGGAAGAGAAGGTCACTCCAGCCGTCGCGGTTTACATCCGCTACGGCAAGATCGCCCGCCTGCCCCACGGCAAGACGGTAGCGGCGCGGTTCTTCCATCACCCCCTTGTTGCCCTGACGGAAGAAGAGGATCTCGTCATCAGTCATAACAAGCAGATCCGTGCGTCCGTCGCCATCCATGTCGCGCGCGATGAGGGTTTCGCCCCACTGCTTGGGCTTGAAGTTCGTGTATGTCCACGACTGGTCCCATGAACCGTCGGGGGCCTGATAGCGGAGTGTGAGGGGTACGAGCCCCCCCGTGAAGGCGATGTCGGTCCTGCCGTCGCCGTTCAGGTCCCCGAGCGCAAGATCGTAGCCGAACCCTCCCATCGGAACGCTGTCATGCCAGAAGGAGGCGTCCTCCAGCACGGGTTCCCAGCGGCTGCGCTTGAGGGCGCGGCGTTCCTTGTGGCGCGGATTGTCCGGGTTGTTTTGGAAGAGCAGCTCGACCTTGCCCGAGTCGTTGTCGATCATGGCAAGATCGGTACGTCCGTCCCCGTCCACATCCGCCAGGCGTAGCGCCTGCGTGTTCCAGTCCATCTTGATCACCTCGGGGCCGGTGAGGTTGACCGGCTCCGAAGCGGATGAGACGTTGGCAATCGTGGCGAGAAGACTCGTCAGCGCGGGCAGGGATCGCAACCTCACAGGCTTTATTCCTTCCTCTGCAGGTGTGATTCGCTCCGGATACCATCGGCGGTCTTGAACGACTTGCCCGCGAGCACCACGGGAATCTCGCCGATGCCGTCGATGAGGGTCAGGTCGAGCGGCGCGGTGCCATCACTGAGGATCGTGGCATTGCACGCGTTGGCGATTGCGGCCAGATAGAACTTCACAAGCGATGTGCCGTTCCCGTAGATCATGCTGACACCGCCATCTTCCAGCTTGCCGTTGCCGAGGTTGGCATAAGCTTTTGTCTGCCAGTAACTTTTGGTGTCGGGGCCGACGGAGAGGGCGTCCTGAATGGCCTGCTGTCCGGGGGAAAAGAGGAGCCACCCGTCCTTGACGGCCATCGAAAAGCCGCCGGTGGGCAGGGGCATCGTCATGAGTTCGACACCGTTGAAGTCGCGGCGCTGGAACATCGCTCCGGCGGGCGTCATCGCAAGAAGGACATCGACAGCCTTCTTGAAGGCCATGCCGTCCTTCAACTTGAAGGCGAAGACCTGCTGGAAGGTGTTGGGATCCGCGGCGGAGGCGCCGGTATCCACGACAAAACTGACGATGCCCGAATCGATGTTGCCGACCAGATCCGTTTCCAGATTCACACTCGTCCGTGTCTGAATCTGGGCGATCTGCATGTTGTATGCGACGCTCAGCATGGGCATGGTGGTGAACACCATGTCGCGAATGCTGAAGAGAGTGCTGCCTAGGTTGAAGGCGACGCTGTTCACGTTGGCGGCACTTGCCGGGACAAAGTCCGGCGTGGGATAACGGTCGCCGAAGGAACCGAGAATCAGGCGCCCCAGTCCATGGCTCGAATCGGCGCTGAAGAAACCGGAGACGATCATGTCGTCACTCTTGAAACGCACGCCGTAATAAAAGTAATGCAGACTGTCGAGACCGAGGGCAGAGATCAGCACTTCCGGCGCGGGTTTGGATGGATCGGGCTGCTGACCGGGCTGCACGGCGAGCTTTTCGCGGATGAGATCCTCCAACATTCTGGTCAGGGGGCGGAAATCCACATACAGGTAGAAGTCATTCTTTTCCCCCATGCCGCGGGCGGCTTCCGCCTGCGCCTCTTCCGCGAGCGTGTTCTTTTCCTCGCCCTTGACCGCCTCGACGAGCGCCTTTGCCGACTCCATCGAAGTCGTCAGGAAAAAAACATTCTTGCAGGCGCCGAAGTAGAAATGAACATCGTTCTTTCCTTTGCCAGACTCGGTCTCTTCGGCCTTCGCGGTTTTCTCGACGGGGTTGCCCTCCTCGTCGTATTTAACGTCTTCGTTGGTGGGTTTCTCTTCTTTATCGTGCGTGTAGATGTCGAAAATCTCGCACTTGAGGAAAGTTTCGCTGCCGGCAAAAAAGGTCTCGGACCCCTTTTCCGCAGCCATCTCCTTCGCCTTGCCCGCGAGGAATTCGGCAAGGCCCTTCGCGTCCTTGGAGGTCGCCAGCAGTTCGAATCCGGGAATCGGCGTATCCGCTTCGTCGCGCATGGCGGAGGCGAGGGCGGACACGGGATTGATTCCAATGACGATTTGACCATCCAGCTTCTGGCGGATGTCCTCCCACTTGAGATCGGGCAGGTCTTCGTCTTTCTGGACGAGCTTTTCAAACTCATCCTTTACCGGCTTGAGGAAGGCGCAGATCTTCTCGTTCTTGATGATCTCGTTCAGGGGGTCGCATTCCTCCGCCGCCTTGGAATTGATGTTGGCGAGGCTGGCGTACAGGACCGTTCCCGTCGGGAGGTAGGTTTCAAGCGGTTTTGCCGCACAGAGGGAGGTTGCAGTCGCCGCGAGGGCGAGAAGAAGACTCGGGGTTCTCATTTGTTCTCTTCTTTTGAGGAGCTGATACTGGGTGGGGAATTGTAACGATAGCCGCTGTTGGGATTGCGGGGATCGAAGGCAAAAGTGTCGCGGTGTTCGATGAAATCGCGGAGCGTCTCGCTCGGGACGGCAAAGGCAAGGCCCTCCGCACCGAAGCCGACCACCTTCAAATTGTTCACGCCGACCACCTCGCCGCGCATGTTGAAGAGAGGTCCGCCGGAATTGCCGGGGCTGATCTGCGCGGTCATCTGGATGAGCAAGTGTCCGTTGATGAGGCGGCTCGGAATGCTGACGATGCCCTCCGAGACGCTGCGTTCCAGTCCGAGGGGATTGCCGATGGCAAAGACGCGCTGGCCGGGGCGAAGGTCGCGGTCGCTGCCCACGGCCACGGTCTTGAAGGCGCGCCCGCCCGCATTCTCGATCTTGAGCAAGGCCAGGTCCCAATCGGGACTCGAAGCGATGATGCGCACGTTTTCATACTGCGTGCGGACGAATTCGCCGCCTTCCTCGCGTTCGAAGACAGTGATGGAAATTTTGTTCTCCCCGGCCACGACGTGGTCGTTTGTCACCACGTAGCCGGAGGGATGGATGATGAAGCCGCTGCCCAGTCCCACCGGAGTCGACACCGTGACCACCGCGTCGCCCACGTTCTCTGCCAGTTCCTTGACGGACATGAGCGGCAGATTGGAGGAGGGCCGGTACAGGTTGCCGACCGAGGCCACATCTTCCGCAGCCGCATCCTCCGTGGTGATGGAGGTAATGGCGTCGCGCGGGATGGAAAGCACCGTGAAGCCGAGGTCGGCCACGATGCGGTCGGGCCTTTCGTCGATGATGCGCGCCTCGATCCGGCCTCCCTGCGTAAGTTCAATACGGGAAAGGGCCGCCTCCGCCAGCGTGGGGAGGAAAAGAAGAGCGAAGACGGCAAGTCGCTTCATGATGTCGATCTTTGGACGGTTTGGGAGTGACCGTCTTGTGACGGCAACCACTCTGTTAAAGAGGAGTGAGGAGTCAATTCGATTGCTCCGGCGCGGAGGCTCCCTCGCCGTGAAGGCGCAGGAATTCACGGGATTCGGCGCGGTACACCCGCACGACGTGGTCCGAAATCTCGGGCAGGTCCCTGTTTTCCGTGGAGATGCCCGTGCCCGTGTGCATGTAGATCGGCATGCGCTTTGCCATGAGAAGGCGCGTCCGCGCGACGGGATCGGCTACGTTCAACATCGGGCGGCGGTTGTTCATGGCCGTGCGCTCCAGAATCGTCTTTTCCGAAGCGAAAAGGCAGACAACGACCCCCTTCGAGAGAAGCAGTTCGCGCATGCCCGGCTCGATCGGGAGTCCTCCGCCGCAGGAGACGACGCAGCCACGCGGGGGATGTCCGCCCTCGATGAAATCGCGTTCCATTTTGCGGAAGGCGGCCTCGCCGAATTTCTCAAAGATCGCCGGGATGCCCAGGCCCTCTTTTTCCTCGATGGCGTGGTCGCTGTCGATGAACCGCATCCCCAGACGACGCGCCACATACCGGCCCACGGCGCTCTTGCCCACGCCCATGAAGCCGATGAGGTAGAGGTTCGGGTTGTTTTCCGTGAAGCGCTGACGCATCAGCTTCATGAAAACGTTCCTTCTCGCCCCTTGCAAGCGATTGCGGGGGTGCGGTTTGCTTGCGTGTTCGGAAAACATCTTCCTGGCGGGACGGGGAGAGCCGTCGGTGTTTTTACATTTTGATTCCTAAAAGTCCGTCGGGGAAAAGTGAACGTACGGTGTTGACTCTCGCGCATTTCGATGGCTAGGTTGCGCAGGTTTCGCGGGAGGTGTTTCACTTTTTCATGTACTCTCGCGTACTTACGCGAAAACTACCAACCAGGTTAGCAACCAATGAGCGAAGTTACACAACACAAAGCCCTTCTGGAGTGGGTGAAGAGCGTCGCCGCCCTCACGCAGCCGAAGGATATCCGATGGGTCAACGGTTCCGAGGCTGAAGACAAGGAACTGCGCGAGCTGATGGTGAAGAGCGGTTCGGCCATGTGGCTGAATCCGGTCAAGCGCCCGAACTGCCTCTTGGTGCGTTCCGATCCCCGCGACGTCGCTCGCGTGGAGAGCCGCACCTTCATCTGCTCCAAGCAGAAGATCGATGCCGGCCCGACCAACAACTGGGAGGACCCGGAGGTGATGAAGGCCAAGATGACCGGCCTTTACAAGGGCTGCATGAAGGGCCGTACGATGTACGTGATCCCCTTCTCGATGGGCCCGATCGGTTCGAACATCGCCAAGATCGGTGTCGAACTGACGGACAGCGCTTACGTCGTCACGAACATGCGCATCATGACCCGCATCGGCCAGAAGGTTCTGGACGTGCTGGGCAATGACGGTTTCTTCGTGAAGTGCATCCACTCGGTGGGCATGCCCCTCAACGAGGGCGTCAAGGACGTCGCCTGGCCCTGCGACCCGGCGAACACGTACATCGTCCACTTCCCCGAGGAACGCATGATCTGGTCCTTTGGTTCCGGCTACGGCGGCAATGCCCTGCTCGGCAAGAAGTGCCTCGCGCTCCGCATCGCCTCCGCCATCGCGAAGGACGAGGGGTGGCTCGCCGAGCACATGCTCATCCTTGGCGTCAAGGACCCGCAGGGTCGCAAGACCTATGTTACCGGTGCCTTCCCGAGCGCCTGCGGCAAGACCAATTTCGCGATGCTCATTCCTCCGCCGAGCATGGTGAAGGAAGGCTGGGAGGTCACCACCATCGGTGACGACATCGCCTGGATCAAGCCCGACTCAGAGGGCAACCTCCGCGCCATCAACCCCGAGAACGGCTTCTTCGGCGTCGCTCCGGGCACCTCTTACGACACCAACCCGAACGCCATGGACTCGTGCCGCAAGGACACGATCTTCACGAACGTCGCCCTCACGGACGACGGCGATGTGTGGTGGGAAGGCATGACCAAGGAAAAGCCCGCGCACCTGATCGACTGGAAGGGACGCGACTGGACCCCGGCTTCCCCGGAGCCCTCTTCGCACCCGAACAGCCGCTTCACGGCCCCGGCCTACAACTGCCCGATCATCGACAAGGACTGGCAGGATCCCAAGGGCGTCGTCATCAGCGCGATGCTCTTTGGTGGTCGCCGCATGAGCGCCATTCCGCTCGTGTTCCAGACCTTCAACTGGCAGCACGGTGTTTACATCGGCGCCACCGTCGGCTCCGAGCAGACCGCCGCCGCCGAGGGCAAGGTCGGCCAGATGCGTCGCGATCCCTTCGCAATGCTGCCCTTCTGCGGGTACAACATGGCGGATTACTTCGCGCACTGGCTTAAAGTGGGCAAGTCCGTCAAGCACGTCCCGATGATCTTCCACGTCAACTGGTTCCGTAAGACCGCGGAAGGCAAGTTCATGTGGCCGGGCTACGGCGACAACGCCCGCGTGCTCAAGTGGATCGTGGGCCGCGTGTATGGCGAGGCTCATGCCAAGGAGACCGCGCTCGGCCTCGTTCCAGAGTATGAGGATATCGACATGACGGGCCTGGATTTCTCCAAGGAGAAGTTCGAAGCCCTCATGGACATCGACCCGAAGGCGCTTGCCCAGCAGGCCCTCGGCCACGACGAGCTCTTCCTCTCCCTGTGGGAACGCATGCCGAAGGAACTGCTGTGGCTGCGTGACCTCCTGGTCTCGCGCTACTAGTCCGATCTACTAGGTTTCTCTTCACGAAGGCGCTCCGGTCGAAAGACCGGGGCGCTTTTTTGTATAAAAAGAAGACGGACGCCGCGTGGTGTCCGTCTTTTGCCGCCGATGTGCGCTTAAGGCTTTTTTGCGTAAAACACGGCGAGGGGGAACCACTTGAAAAGTGTGTCCACGTCGGCGAAACCGATTTCGCGCAGCCACTCGAGCTGTTCCGATACGGTGGATGGCTGGTCGAACTTCATGCGTTCGTAGGCGGCGTCGATCTCAGCGCGCGGCAGGCCGCTCGATTCAATCGACTCTCTCCACTTGCGCATGTTGAGGTCGTCCGTCGCGGGCGTTTCACCCTTGATCTGGTCTGAATTGATGAAGGTTCCGCCGGGAACAAGCATCCGGAAGACCTTTTCGTAGAGCCTGCGCTTCTCCGGACCGGGAAGGTGGTGGATCGCGATTCCGGAGATTACGATGTCGAAGGGACCCGCGAGTGACACATCCTCGAAGCCGCATTGGACGTATTGGAAGTCGGGATGCTCCGCAAAGCGTTCTTTGGCCACGTCCAGCATCTTGCCGGAGAGGTCGAGGAGGGTCACGCGCGCCTTCGGATACTTCGTAAGGAGAATGGCCGTGAAGAGCCCGCTGCCACTGCCTAGGTCTAACACGCGCGGCGCCTCGCCCGGAAAGTCCAGCGCCCGCAACGGTACGCCATAAAAGTCGTCGAAGCAGGCGATCATCTGCCGCCTCTGCCCCTCGTATTTCGCCGCAACGGCGTCGAATTTGTCCCGTATGTCCATGTCTTCCGGTTTTCGGGCAAGAAAAACGGGCGGAGCGCCTTCTGGCAAGCCGGTCGAACCATTCCGTTCAAACGCCGGATTCTTCGCTCGATAGGAGGTGATCGAGCACCGCGTTCGCAAGCGTCAGGCCGAAGATGCCCGTGATGGCGGGCAGGCTCCCCATCACCACACGCGCGCGTCCGCGGTCGGGGGTATCCTCCGGAGCGGGCGGCTCGAAGGAATCCTCCGGAGCGGGCTCGGTTGAGAAAACGCAGGTGACGCCGCTTTTGATGCCTCTGCGGTGCAGGCGCGCACGCACGGCTCTTGCCAACGGGCAGAATCGGGTTTTGGAAATATCCGCCACGACGATCTTCGAGGGATCGCGCCGACGGGCCGCGCCCATGCTGGAGTAGATGGGAATCCCCGCCGTCAGCGCCGCGGCAATTAGATCTACCTTGGGTCCGAGCGAGTCGATCGCGTCCACGATCACATCCGGTGGGCCCTCGAAGAGGGTGTGAAAAGTCTCCGGGCAAGCGAAGGCGACGCGCGCGTCCACCTCGCAGGCCGGGTTGATATCCAGAACCCTCTCGCGAGCCAGAATCGCCTTTTCGCGTCCCACCGTGCTCGTGAGGGCGAGGATTTGCCGGTTGCAGTTACTTTCCGCGACGCGGTCGCTATCCACAAGGCGCAGGTGGCCGACGCCGCTGCGCGCCAAAGCCTCTACCACAAAGCCGCCCACCGCGCCCAGGCCCACGACAAGAACACGCGCCTGAGCCAGACGTGCCATGCCCGCCTCGCCGATCAAAAGACGCGTTCGCTTGAAGCGGTCCTCGGGCATGGATGATTCTACGCGAGAGGGCAGCCCGAAATCAGTTCGCGGGCCGTCGCGTCGAGTTTGGAAAGCATTTGCGTGCGGTCGCCGTGAATGTTGCCGATGCAGTTGACAAGGGCGCTGCCGACCACGGCGCCGTCCGCAAGGCGCGCGATCGTGGCCACGTGTTCCTTCTTGGAAATGCCGAAGCCCACAGCGACGGGCAGGGTGGTGTATCTGCGGATTTCCTCCACCATCGGGCCGATTGTGGGGCTGAGCGACTCGCGCACACCTGTCACGCCCTCGCGCGAAACGTAATAAATGAAGCCATTCCCGGTCTTCGCGATTTTTTCCATCCGCTCGGGCGGGGTGGTGGGGGCGATGATGAAGATGTTCTTGAGGCCCCGTTTCCCGCAGGAGGCGAGCATTTCGCCCGCGTATTCCGGCGGCAGGTCCAGCGTCAGAACGCCGTCCACGCCCGCTTCTACGCACTTGTCTGCGAACGTCTCCACGCCGTGCGCGAGGACAAGGTTGTAATATGTGTAAAAGATGATCGGCGTATCCGGGAATTCCTTGCGAAGTGTCCTAGCGAGGGCAAAGACCTTCTCCTGCGTCATTCCCGAGGCCAGCGCCCGCTCCGAGGCGAGCTGGTTAGTCAAACCGTCCGCGAGGGGATCGGAAAAGGGCATCCCGAGCTCCAGCAGGTCCGTCCCGGCGGCAAGAAGCGTGCGGCAGGCGGCCAGAGAGGTGTCGTAATCGGGGTCTCCCGCGCAAAGGTAGGCGATGAAGGCGCCGCGGCGGGCGGCCTTCGCCTTGTCGAAACATGCGGCAATGCGGTCCATCAGAGGTTTATCACACTCAAAGGGCTTTCTGGCAAGGGTGTTGAGAGTTCGCGGAAGCGGCGGCGGAAACTTTGCGGGGGCTCGACGCAAAACGATTGCCAAGCTCGTGAAGTTGGGCCAACTTTCCACCTTCGCCGGACGCGGGACAGCTTTCCCGCCGGCGCCACAGGCGCGGGCATAGTATAGTGGTAATACGTGAGCTTCCCAAGCTTGAATCGCGAGTTCGATCCTCGCTGCCCGCACCATTTTCCGCTTGGCGTTGCCGGGATTCCGATAAGTCCTTCGCAAGACTCGCAGGATGGGCGAGGGCAGGGGGGCTCGCAATCAAACCGCGCCCAGTGCGTTGTCGAGGTCCCAGAGGAGGTCCTCCACGCTTTCTAGGCCGATCGAAAGGCGGATCAGTTCCGGCCCGATGCCGCACGCCGTCAGTTCCGCGTCGGAAAGCTGCTGATGAGTGGTGGAAGCCGGGTGGATCACAAGGCTCCGTACATCGCCCACGTTCGCCAGATGCGTGAAGACCTGAAGCGCCGCGATGAAGCGGGCGCCTGCGGCGCGCACGTCGCCTTCGGAGCGGATGCCGAAGGAGAAGACTGCCCCGGCCCCGCGCGGCAGAATCTTTTGAGCCAGAGCGTGCTGCGGGTGGGAGGTAAGGCCGGCGTGCGACACCCAGGCCACCTTGGAATGCGCCTCGAGGTGACGCGCCACGGCCAGGGCGTTGGCCACATGGCGCTCCATGCGCAGTGACAACGTTTCGATCCCCTGAAGCGAAAGGAATGCATTGAAGGGCGAAAGGCACGCACCCACATCCCGCAGCGATACAGTGCGCAGCTTGGTGAGGAAAGCCATCTTGCCGAACTTTTCGAGGAAGTTCAGGTCATGGTAGGCCGGTTCCGGATTGGCAATGGCGCCGTAATGAGAAAAATCGAAATTGCCGGAATCGAGCACCGCGCCGACAAGCGAGTTGCCGTGGCCGGAGAGGAACTTGGTGGCGGAATACACGACGATGTCCGCACCGAAATCCATCGGGCGGCAGAGCCATGGCGTGGCAAAGGTGTTGTCCACCACAAGCGGAACTCCGTGGGCGTGGGCGATCGTTGCCACGGCGGAAATATCCAGAATGGAGCCGCGCGGGTTGCCGATGGTCTCACCGTAAAAGAGACGCGTGCGTTTAGTGACCGCATTCTCCCATGCGGAAAGGTCCGAAGGATCGACGAAGGTGACCTCCACCGAGAGTTTCTTCAGGGTATGGACAAGCTGCGTCACCGTGCCGCCGTAGAGGTGCGCTGAGGCCACGATGTGGTCGCCCTGCGTCAGAAGCGTCAGGAAAGTGAGGAATTGAGCTGCCATACCGCTCGACGTGGCCACGGCGCCAACCGCGCCTTCCAGCGAGGCGAGACGTTCCTCCAGAACCGCCGTCGTGGGATTCCCGAGGCGCGTGTAGATGTATCCCGGCTCCTTGAGCTCGAAGATGCTGGCAGCCTGTTCGGCGCTATCGAAGGCGTATGAGCTGGTTTGATAAATGGGGACGGCGCAGGATCCTGTTTCGGCGTCGGGCTTCTGCCCGGCGTGGATCATCCGCGTTTCAAAGCCAAGTGGACGCTGAGTGTTGTGCATGGAAAGAGTGTGTTTGGAAATTTGTCCAACGATGGACCTCTTTCGGCGGAATGCAATCCACTTGAAACGGACGGGCTTGCGTCGAGAACGGGCGGACGGCGACGGATTCCGGCTTGCTATGGGCAATTACAGGCTCCGGTCCATCCACGCGTGGGGATGGAGCAGGGCAGGATCGGGGTCGGGGGTCTCTGCCGCGTACACCAACATTCGGTAGGACCAGAGTCGGTCGTCGGGGGTTTCCGGCCTGAGGCGCCGAACATTTTCCATTATTATTGCAGGCGAACGGCCCCGCAGTTCGTCCATGTGGACGAAGCCGCAGTCGATCAGGTCGCGGGCGGCAGCGATGTCCAGCGCGGGGAGGCGTCGCTTGAACTCGGACTGAAGCGCGGCCATGTCCACCTTGCGCTTTTTGCGCGGGTCCGGGGCCATGTCGGGAAAATTCACGATTTCAAGTATCGGGGCGCCGTGGATTCCAGGCAAGCCAATCGCGGGTCAGCGGCCTTTGCCGAAGAGGACGATGTACACCGTCTTCACAGCGATGCAGAGGTCAAGCATGACCCCCGAATAGCGCACATAGAATAGGTCGTAGCGAAGTTTGATCTTCGCATCACGAACACTGGCGCCGTAGGAATAATTCACCTGTGCCCATCCGGTGATTCCGGGACGGACGAGGTGTCGCAGGTGGTAATAGGGGATCTGTTCCTCGTAATCGCAGACCAGTTTGTCCCACTCCGCGCGTGGGCCGATGAGGCTCATTTCGCCACGCAGGACATTAACAAGCTGGGGAAGTTCATCCAGACGGCTTTTCCGCAAAAAACCTCCGATGCGGGTGATCCGGTTGTCCTTTTCCATCGTGTAGAGCGGTCCCTTGTCGGAACCATCTCGCATCGAACGGAATTTGAAGATGGTGAAGACCCGTTCGTGCAGGCCCACGCGTTTTTGACGGAAGATGATAGGTCCGGGGCTTTCCAGTCGGATCAAAACGGCGACAACGAAGAGTACGGGCGAGGTGAGAACAAGGCCGATCGAGGCCGCCACGATGTCGATCAGCCGTTTGAGGCGCGAGTAGGTTGCGCTCTGACTCAGGCGAAATCCCTCATTCAGTGCCCATTTGCCGGAAAGCGTCGTCAGGGGCACCGTCTGCCATTCCCTGGCGTGGAAGGCGTCCAGCAGATAGACCGGCGTTACATTGAAGTTGATCGCCACGAGCCGGTTCAGGAAGTTGCGGGGCAGCCTGTCGGGATCCTCCGCGATGACGATGGCGCTCAAATCTCGGGACAGGGCGCGGATGGCTTCCTCGACGTTCATGCCATAGAGGGCGTCCGGTTCGTCGCCATAGGATTCAACGAGTCCCGTCTGCGGAGAAATGAAATGGGGGACGTATTTGTGGTGAACCAGCGAAATCCATTCCAGAAATGCCTTTCGCGCATCACTGCCAGCAATGATCAGAATAGTCTGGAAGCGCAGGGCTCTCCGGCGGGCACGGAAAAGAAAGTAGCGCACCGGGATCGAGATGAACGGCGCAAGGGCCATCGCCGAAAGAAGCGACATATTCCCGTCGAAGACGCGATCCGGTGCGAAGAAGAGGACGATGAGGACAAACAAAAAACACCCGGCTGCGGCGATCAGCTGCTCTGTTACATCGCGGACCGACATGTTGCATCGGGTTCGGCTGTAGGCGTCCACGCAGATGTTCGCGAAGACGAGCACGAGCGACATCAGTCCGAAAGAAGCCAGCCACTGTGAAACGTGGATGCCCTTCGCCCCTTGTTGTTCGACCAGATAGGCACATCCCGCAAAGCACAGGAAAAAGAGCAACAGATCCAGAAGAATCAGGGATGTTTTCCACAAGCGTATTCTGATTCGCTCGCACGAGGCATCTTCGACACGCCGATCCGACGGACCGACGTCCAGCCTCGTCGAAAATCGTTCCGTGAATTCCGGATTCCCGGGGTCGTGGGAGTCTTTGGTCACTTGCATGGGATGCGAACAGTTTTACAGACGCTTTACGTGACTCAAGCCTTTCTTGCCGCGGCGATGGTATATTGTCGCACAATATTTATTATGTCTAATTGTCCCAATTTGGTGTCTGTATCGTTATTGAATAAGATACAGACCGTCCGCATTTGTGCAAATCGTGGTAAGAACTTGAAAGAATCGTGAAACAGGTCGCATAATTGGGGTTCACCCTATTCTCTACTCATGCAGGTTCTGCTGATCGCCCTTGCCGCTGGCATATTTTACGTGGTCGCCTATAGGACCTACGGACGCTGGCTCGGTCGCAAGTTGTTCATGCTCACGGCAACGAACATCTGTCCCGCCGTGTCGAAGAATGACGGCAACGATTATGTGCCTACACCGCGGTCGGTCCTCTTCGGGCATCATTTCGCCTCGATCGCAGGCACAGGTCCCATCGTCGGTCCGGCAATCGCGATTCTCTGGGGCTGGGTTCCGGCTCTTCTCTGGGTGCTGCTCGGCTCGGTTTTCCTCGGTGCGGTGCACGACATGGGCTCGCTCATCATCAGTGTGCGCAACGACGGGCGAACGATCGGCGACGTGGCTGGCAAATACATCAGTCCCCGGGCCCGGCTCCTATTCCTCAGCATCATCTTCATCGCCCTCTGTGTGTTTCTGGCTGTTCTGGGGCTAGTGATGGCAAGCGTTTTCCGGATGTTCCCTGCGGCAATCTTCCCCTGCCTGATCCAGATTCCCCTCGCGATGCTCATCGGCAGCATTCTGCACCGGCGCGGTCTTGGAATTTTCACTGCGTCGTGCGTGTCGCTCATCCTCATGTATGCCTCCGTGTATTACGGCGACCTGGGGCTGCTCCACGCCTTCAACATGACGATGGCGGCATGGCCTGTCTGGGCTTGGGTTGTGGCGCTGCTCCTTTATTCCTACGCGGCCTCGGTACTGCCGGTCTGGCTTCTTTTACAGCCGCGCGACTTCATCAACGCCCTCCAGCTCATCTCCATCTGTCTCCTGCTTGTCGTGGGCGTGGCATTTGCGGGGTGTTTCGGCGGTCAGGACGGCACCTCCGTCACGATGCTGGCCCCTGCCGTGAACCTGCATCCGGGAAAGGCGCCGCCCTTCCTGCCGTTCCTTTTCATCACAATCGCCTGCGGTGCCGTGAGCGGTTTTCACAACATCGTGAGCAGCGGTACGACGAGCAAACAGCTCCGCTCCGAACCCGACGCCCTGCCGATCGGTTACGGCGGGATGTTGAGCGAGGGCTTTTTGTCGGTCCTTGTGATTCTCTCATGCGGCGCGGGAATCGGGCTCGGGCTTGCCACGCCCGACGGTGTCTTTCACAAGGGAATGGACGCATGGAAAGCCACCTACTCCTCGTGGGGAGCGATGTCTGGACTTTCCAGCAGCGTGGGCGCCTTCGTCCACGGCTCGGGCAATTTCCTTTCCTCAATCGGTCTGCCCGCGAACTTCTCCATCGCCCTCATGGGCCTGTTCGTCGCGTGTTTTGCAGGGACAAGCCTCGACACGGCTTGCCGGTTGCAACGCTATGTGGTGGAAGAACTTTCGCGCAGTGTCCTGCGGCACGATCGCGGCGGAGCCCCGATGGGAATGGCCCGTTTCTTTGAAAACAGGCACGGCGCAACGATCATGGCGGTGGCAACGGCGGGCTTCCTTGCGGTGCTCCCGGGCCCGGGCAAGGCGTGGACAGTGGACAGCATCGGAACGGGCGGGCTCATCCTCTGGCCTCTCTTTGGCGTGACGAACCAGCTCAGTGTGGGACTGGCCTTCATTGTCATCACGAGCTACCTGCTCCACTTGGGCAAACCCTTCTGGATGACGGCGATCCCCTGTGTCCTCATGCTCGTTCTGCCGCTCTGGGCGATTGTCGAACAGGTCTTCTTCGGTTGGGAGGGCGCGCCCGCATGGATTTTTGGCCACAATCTGCCGCTGGCAACGATCGGTATCATCGTGATTCTGCTGGAGATCGGCATCCTCCGCGAGGCGGTCAGCCTCTTCCGCCGGTCAATTCTGTATTACTACAGGCCGCGTCGAGCAAAGTAGAGTGCTCCCCCGTCCTGTCGATTGTTCGTTGTCAAAAACCGGCACTATGTTTCAAAGCCCGAGGCTCTCCCGGATCTTTGGTGCGCATTCCACCACGGCGCAGAGCCAGCAGACCGCGCTGATGCAGAAGCTCAAAAAAACGGCAGCGCTCGCCAGATCCTTGGCTCTTTTGGCCATCGGGTGACGCTTGAGCGAGATGTAGTCCACCACTGTCTCGATCGCGGAGTTGAAAAGTTCCACGAGCAGGATGAGGAGCGTCGTGGAGAGCAGCAGCGCCCGGAAGCTCCATGAAACGGGCATCAGAAAGGCCAGCGGTATAAGAATCGCGGCAAGAAGCAGTTCCAGTCGGAACGCCTCCTCCCCCGCGAAGGCCGAGTGCAGGCCATCCATCGTGTAGCGGAAGGCGGCAAGAATGTGAGCCAGTCCCTTCGTGGGACTTTTTTCAAACTCACCCGAAGTCGTATCCGTCTTGTCCCCGTTCATTCTTCCTCTCCGTTCTCGATCGCAGGTTTGTCTTTTGCGGGTGCCTTCTGCAGGGCGTCCGCCCCTGCATCGGGAAAGGTCAGATCGACCATGCACATTCTGTGGTCCGAGGCGGCACAGCCCGTTCCGTCAAAAATGAGGGCGGAATTCCTTTTTACCGAGGTCAGCATCGGTTCGGAGGCGAGCATCAGATCGATCCGCTGGTAAGTGTCGTTCTTTGAATAATAGTACGTCCAGTACTCTCCTCGCGAGTCCTTGGGCCGTAGGTCCGTGCCGATCGCCTCCTTCTGCACTCGCGTGAGTCTGCGCCAGACGGCGCCGCCCGCAGGGTCGTTCACATCTCCCGCGGCAAGCCATTTGTCGCCCAGACCGGAGCGTGCAAGAATGGCGCCGCGAAGACATTCAGCCTCGGAAAGGCGTTCGCGGTTCGTGGCTGCCTCCCCCAGTTTGTCGCGCTCGCGGCTCTTGACGTGGAAATCAAAGAGAGTCCACGGCGTCCCCCGGGTTTCGAAGTGCAAAACAAGAAGGCCCCGCCGCACCAACATGACTTGCCCAGCGAGCGTGTAGGTGAGGTTTTCCACCTTCTCGACACTTTTGAAGGGAATCTTCGAAAGCGCCGCGAGGCACCGGTCCTTGTCCGCCGCCGTCAGGTGCGCGCTGTAGGGGTAGTCGGCGCCCTCTTTTGCCAGATCGCGCTGCAATTCCGTCAGGTATGCCTCCGGCCCCATTTCCTGAAAGAGGATCACGTCGGGCTTCGCTGCGAGAATCGCGTGGCGCAGAGCTTCCTTTTCATCTTCGTCCTTCGGCGCGGAGGGCGTCCATCCGCTTTCAGTCCTGCGATCCGCGCCGTTGTAGTTGCGGACATTCCACGACGCCACCCGGACATTCGCCGCCGGAAGACCGGAGGCAAGGAGGAGAAGGGCTAGGAATGCGAAGAAACGTTTCATGCAGGACAGTTTCCGCGAAGCGCGGTCTCGCGCTCGGGAAGGGTTGGATGGGAGTAATGGAAACTGCTGTAAAGAGGATGCGGGACGAGGTTCCCGAGATTTTCCGTGTGGAGCTTCCGCAGGGCGACGATCAGGGGTTCCGGATCGCCGGAAAGCGCCCTCTTCGCAAAGGCGTCCGCCTGGTACTCGTTCCGGCGGGAGATGATGGAGAAAAGCGGCGTGAGCCAGAAAAGGAAGGGACCGGAAAGCAGGCTGAAAAGAAGCAGAACCGGAGCGAGTCGCGCCGGATCGTGGGCGAAACCGAAGCTCGTCACAAACCATGGGCAGGATGCGAGCCACCCGATGAGGGCGAAGGAAAGAAAGGTCAGTATGGCAGAAACTCCGATCATCCTTGGAATGTGACCGAGTTTGTAGTGCCCGATCTCATGGGCGAGGACGCCCTCCAGCTCCTCCGGGGAAAGCTGGGCGATCAGCGTGTCGAAGAGCACGACGCGGCGCGTGCGGCCCACGCCTGCGAAGAACGCGTTGGAATGCCCCGAGCGTCGCGAGCCGTCCATGACGAGGATCGTCTTCGCGGCGAACCCCGTGCGCGCGGCAAGGCTCATGAGCCGGTCCTTCAGTTCCCCGTCGGCCAGCGGAGTGAACTTGTTGAAGAGCGGCAGGATGAACTTCGGGTACAACACCATCAGGACGAGCATGAAGAGGAAGGTGCACGCAAAGCCCCACATCCACCAGTAAGGCACACGGATCAGGCCCAGAAGCACCACCGCGATCGGATACATGAGGCACGCGGAAAGGACAGCGCCCTTGCCTTTGTCGGCGAGCCACAGCCCACGGCCCGACTTGTTGAAGCCGAATTTCTCCTCCACGCGGAAGGTGTGCCACCAGTCGATCGGCCAGTCCGCAAGGTCGATTGCCTGCCCGATGACAAGAAGCGCTGCCGCCTGCCCCCAGATCGAATAACCGAAGGCGGACGAAAGGCTGTTGTAGAGTGCCGGCAGGATCCCGCTGAAGAGAATTACCGCCAGAATCGCCGCGCTCCAGAGTGCCTCCGCGCAGTTGTAAAGGCTCGTCGCGGCGGTGTAGCGGACGCTCTTCCCGTATGTTTCGAGGTCAACGAACCCTTCCATTCCCGCCGGAACCGTCCCCGCTCTTTCGAGCGCGTGGCGACGGTTCAGGTCCTCCAGCACCAGCGTGAAGAGCACCTTGGCTGCGATGAGAACGGCGACGAATGCGGGAAAGGCGTCCATGTGCGTCGTATCGCAAGGCACAGCGCGAAACGGGTCAAGAGGATTGATTTCTCCGGCGCGTTCGCGTGGGCGGGACTTTGCGGATTGCCCTCTCCGGGGAATAAATGTTCATATGATCCGATGATCGGGTATTCGGAGGCGTTTCGGAAGAAGGAGGAGGCGGGCAGTGCCTCCCCCATGTTCCTGCCGGACCTCGTGGAAAAAGTGTTTTCGGACGGCGGGGCCCTCTGCGGGGCGCTGAAACTGGAGCACCGCGCCGGGCAGGAGCAAATGGCCCTTTCGGCGGCGCAGGCTTTCGCGACGGATACGAGCCTCTTTGTGGAGGCGCCGACCGGCGTCGGCAAGAGTCTGGCCTACCTTGTGCCGGGAATCGCCCACGCGGTGGCCTCGGGCCGACAGATGCTTGTTTCCACGAACACGAAGGCCCTGCAGGAGCAGATCCGCGGCAAGGATCTGGCGCTCTGCCGCAAGTTGTTCGGACTGACGGAGGGTCTCGGTGCGTACGGGGAGTTCAAGGCGGCGGTCCTCATGGGCAAGGGGAACTACCTTTGTGGGACGAGACTACGCGAGGCATTGAAGAACACGGGGAGCCTCTTCCCGACGGAGTACGAGAAGGAACTGATCCGCATCGAGGCGTGGAGCCGTCAAACGCAGACGGGGCTAGTCTCCGAACTCACGCCGGAACCCCTCGCCGAAGTCTGGGAACACCTTTCCGCGGATTCCCCTGCCTGCAACAACCGCAACTGCACGCCGGAAACCTGCCCCTACCGTCGCGCGCGCAAACAGATGGAGGAAGCAAACCTTGTCATCGTAAACCACAGTCTGCTCTTCTCCCTCCTTGGCGCAGGCTACCATCCGGGCGCGGACACTCCCGGCATCCTGCACGCGGCGGACTTCGCGGTGCTGGACGAGGCGCACACCGTCCCGGCGGTGGCGACGGAACACTTTGGCATCCATATCAGCGACTACGCAATCCGCCGCCAGCTTCTGCGCCTGTACAATCCGGCGACGCGCCGGGGCCTCCTCCAGCGCCACGCGCAGGGCGAGGGCGTGTCGGTCGTGGAAAAGGCGCTGCGGACGGTCTCGGAATTCTTTGCGCATGTGTCGGATAAATACCTTCTGGAAAGCGATATCGTGCGCCTCTCCACGCCGGGCTGGATGGAGGATTTGCTCAAGCCCGTCCTCTCGGAACTGACGGCCCTTCTTTCCTCGCAGGCGCAGCGCATGGGCGACGGCCCGCCCAAGGACGAGCTTCAGGGCGCGGCGGACATCCTTTCCGGCTACATGGGGTCCCTCGCGAGCTGTCTCGCGCTGGAGGAAACCGATCACGTGTACTGGACCGAGCGCGCGGGGCGGAAAAACATCGTATCCCTGAACAGCGCGCCGCTCGACGTGGCCCCGTACCTGCGCGAGCGCCTCTTCGCTCGCGATACGGCGGTGGTCCTCACAAGCGCCACTCTCGGCAGCGGCGACGGCATGGAGGCGTTCGTGACCCGCACCGGCGGCCACGGCGCGCGGCTGGAATCCGTGGATTCCCCCTTCGATTTTTCCCGGCAGATGCGCGTGTACGTGGCGGAGGGCGCGCCCGCGCCGGAAGAGGGCCGATTGGATCTCGATTGGATGGCGGGGATCATCGCCCATTGCGTGATGAAGGTGAATGGCGGGAGTCTCGTCCTCTTCACCTCGCACAAGGACATGCGCGCGGCGTCCGTCAAGGTGGCCGCGGCCTGCGAGGCGGCGGGGCGGCCCTTTTTCATGCAGGGCGCGGGCCTCTCGCCCTCGGCGCTGCGCGAGGCTTTTTCGAAGGCGGGCAATGGTGTCCTCTTCGGCACGGACAGTTTCTGGACCGGCATCGACGTGCCGGGAGCCGCGCTCTCGCAGGTGATCGTGATGCGCCTGCCCTTCGAGAATCCGACGCATCCCATCGCGCAGGCGCGCGCGCAATGGCTTTCCGCACGGGGGGAAAATCCCTTCGCCGTCCTCACCCTGCCCGATGCCGTGGTGAAATTCCGGCAGGGCATCGGGCGCCTCATCCGGTCGAAAACCGACCTCGGCACCGTCACGGTTCTCGACTCCCGGATCCTGACGCGTCCGTATGGGAAGTTCTTCCTCTCGGTCCTGCCGAACAAGTCCTACATACGCTTCAACGCCTTCAATATGAAGGACCGCTTCGACCCACTGGAGGCGTAACAGGCTGCTGAAAAAGGCCCCGGTGTGTGCCGTTGCGTTCTCAAGACGCCTTTCCGCAAGGCGGCTTTGGACAGGCTGGGCTTGCAGCCCTGCGTCCAAAGCGAACGCGGCGGAAGGCGTCTTGGAACGCAACCCGAAGGGCAACAGCTATTTGCGTCTCCAGCGGCGTTGGCATCGCGGGCAGGGTCATGGACCCGGCCTGCGCGATGCCGCCTTGCTGGCAGACGCAAAATAGCTGGTTGCGGCACGCGCCGGGACTTTTTCAGCAGCCTGGTAAGGCGCCCTACTCTTTCGGGAACGACTTCGAGACGGTTTCCGCCACTTCTTCGAGCCACACACGGCGTTGCGCGAGGTCGCTCACGATGACAACGGAGAAGGTCCGGCGGGTCACGTCCGTGATGCCGCAGAGGCCGAAGACGCACTTCTTCCAGATGTTTTCCAGCGGATCGCCAAAGACCTCGCGCTCCCGTTTTTCAAATGTGTTCGCGGTGTTGAAGACGAGGGCCTTCTTCGCCTTGAGGAGCCCGACGGGCACGCCCTCACCCTTGTCGCCCGCGACAAACTTGTAGGCCACGCCCTGCCGCACAACGCGGTCAATCCAGCCCACGAGCGCCGCAGGGGGCATTCCCCACCAGTTGGGGTGAACCATGATCAGGCCGTCCGCGCTCTTCAGATCCTCAATGTGGCGGGTGATCGTCTCGTCCAGCTTCGGTTCGCGCAGCAGTTCGGCTCGCTTGAGAACGGGATCGAAGCCCTCCGCGCACAGGTCGTGCAGAACCGTCTCGTGCCCGTTTGCGACAAGAGCGTCCGCCGCCGTCTGTGCAATGGCTGCGTTGAAACTCGTCGGGTCGGGATGGGCCAGGACGATCAGGATCTTCATGCGGCGATCGGGTTAGCGGTCGCAGTCGCCCATCACGAAATCGATGCTGCCGAGGACGACCGGAACGTCCTGAACCAAGCAGCCGGGCAAGATCTTCGGCAGGGCCGAGATGATGGAGAAGCTCGGGCCGTGGATGCGCAGGCGCCACGGGACGCCGCCGCCCTTGCTCACGACGAAGAACGCCTGACGTCCCTTGGGGTTCTCCGCCTCGAAGAACGCCTCGCCGACCGGCAGTTCCGGGCCCTCGGTCGTGATCATGAAGTTCTGGATCAGCTCCTCCATGCTGGAGAGCACCTTGTCCTTGCGGGGGCGGAAAATCTTCGTGGCCTTGTCGTTGTACCAAAGGCCGCCGGGCATCTTCGTCACGGCCTGACGGATGATACGGACACTCTGGCGGACTTCCTCCACGCGGACGAGCCAGCGGTCGTAGCTATCGCCGTTGGTTCCCACGGGAACGTTGAACTCGTAGTTCTCGTAGCCGAGGTAGGGCTTGTCCTTGCGCAGGTCCATCGCGATGCCGCTCGCTCTTGCGTTCGGGCCGGAGACGCCGTAGCTGATGGCGTCCTCCTTCGAAAGCGGGGCCACGCCCACGCAGCGGTCATAAAAGATGCGGTTACGTGTCAGCAGCTTGTCGCAGAGCTCGTTCGTCTTCTCCACGTCGTCACAAACCTTCAGTACGTGGTCCAGCCAGCCGTCCGGAATATCGCGCTGGAGACCGCCAATGCGCGTGTAATTGGTCGTGAAGCGGGCTCCGCAGAGCTCCTCCATCAGGCTGTAGATCTTCTCTCGGTCGGTGAACATGTACATGAACACCGTGAGGGCGCCCGCGTCCATGCCGTAGCAGCCTAGACCGATGAAGTGGGAAAGAAGCCGCGCCAGTTCGCAGCAGATGACTCGGATCGCCTGACAGCGCTCCGGCACGTCGATCCCCGCCAGTCTCTCCACCGCAAGCGCATAGGTCACGTTGTTGTGGATCGGCCCGATGTAGTCCAGACGGTCCGTGTACGGGATGAACTGGTTGTAGGTGAAATTCTCGGCCACCTTCTCCTCGCCGCGGTGCAGGTAACCGATGACCGGATCGCACTTCACGATCGTCTCGCCGTCGAGTTCCAACCTCAGGCGGAGGACGCCGTGCGTCGCCGGATGGCTCGGTCCCACGTTGAGGACCATCGTGTCGCCATGAATCTCCTCTTCGAGGGCGGCATTGCGTGCGGCGGCGTCGCCGAATGAAAAAACTTCTTCCGTCTTGGACATCGTTAGTTGAGTGAAATGGTGGGAGGCTGGATATCGGGGAGTTCCCCGACATCGTCCTGCAGCATGGAGTTGAACTGGGAATATTCCACGTCGGTGATCGCACCGACCTTGCGAAGCCAGTTGTATTTGGAAATTTCCGCGCGGGAGTTGTTTTCCCGGTCGATCGGCAGGTATTTGCTCCGCAGGAGCGCCACGCGGCGCAAGTTCAATTCCCGCAGAATGTCGTCATGCCGTTCGTCGCGCAGGATCACGATGCGCCCGTGGTCCGTCCGCAGAATGGAGAAGCTGATCCTCCTTGCATAATGGTAGATCAGGCAGCCCGCGCCGAGAAGGCTCCAGAATGCGGCGGAAATCCACGATTCTCCCGCCGGTTCCGACGAAACGAGAAGCCCGCCCGCCGCAATGAAAAAGCCGATGAAAAGAAAGAGCGCCCCGCAGCGCAAAGCTACGGCGCTGCGTTCGGAAATCTCCGTCGCCTGAGGGTCGATTTCCTCGAAGCTGGCGCGGAATTTCACCTCGCCGGAGGAATCCTTCACCTGGTAATCCACACCGCCATTGTCGATGGCGATGCGCACACGCCGTCCCGCGCGCTTCTGCTGAAAGCGCACCGTGCCGTCATCGGACAGCTCCCACGGTTTTTTTCGCATCCGGAACATCGCGGAAAGGCCCCCCCTACTGCTTGGGATGTTTCTCGTTCCAAGACTGATCCTTGGCGCGGGGCTCCGCCTTGCTGACCACCGTGCCGCAGCCCGCCGTGAAGGGGCCGCCCGCTTCCGGCGCCGGCGCTGTCGTTCCGCCGAGAATCTCCCCAGCGATGCCCGCGTCCTCGTTCGGGAGCGGCGCCTCGATTCCGGCGAGGGGAAAGTCCTTGCGCAGGGGATGGTAGGGATAATTGTCCCACATCAGGATGCGGCGCAGGTCCGGATGGTCCGCGAAGACGATGCCGAACATGTCGAACACCTCGCGCTCCAGCCAGTTGGCGCCCTGCCAGAGGCCGGTGAGGGAGGGCATCGAGGGCTCAAGGGGATTCTTGCAGTCCGCCGCGATCCGCAGGTACTCGTGCCGCTCCAGCGAATAAAGGTGATAAAAGCAGGTGTAGCGCGGCGCCGCGTCCACACCCCAGTCGGCAGCTGTGAGGTCCGAGAGAACGTCGAACCCGAAAGTGCTCTTCAGGGTCTTCATGAGCTCCACGAGGTGTTCCGCCGGGCAGTTGTACGCGGGGATGTCCCGCGAAGGACGCTCGGTGAGCCAGGGAAATGCACTCTTCAAGGGAACTGACTGCGTTGTGTCTTGCATCGCTTCGATTCGCATCACTTTACCCATTTGCCGCCTTTGGGCAAAGGGAAAAACGCGGGCCACGCGGCGCCGGTCATTTCACCGCCTCGTGGATCGCCACGATGGAGAAAAAGCGCGGAAACGCCCGCGCCTTTGCAAATCCCGCCGCGCGCATTTCCGCAGCGAGAATCTCGCGTCCAGGAAAGGCGCTCACCGTGCCGACGAGGTATTCGTAGGAATCTCTCCGACCGGTCACGATGCGGGCGAGAATCGGCATCACGTGGCGCAGGTAAAAGTAGTAGGGAAAGCGGATCCAGCGATACGGCTGGCTGAATTCAAGGCAATAGAGCGCCCCGCCCTTTTTCAAAACGCGTCGGATTTCGGAAAGCCCCTTTGTGCGGTCATCGAAGTTCCGCAGACCCCAGCCGATCGTCACGGCGTCCACGCTCTCGTCCGGGAGGGCCAGGTTCATGGCGTCGCCCTGCGCGAAAGTGATATCCGCCGCCCAGGAAAGCTCTGCCTTCTTGCGGCGCGCCACCTCCAACATCGGTTCGCAGAAGTCGATTCCAAGAATCTGACAGGTGGGCGGCAGGGTTTTGCGCAGGGCAAAGGCCATGTCGCCGCTGCCCGTGGCCAGATCGAGCACGGCGGATGGCTTGCGCGCCGCGACGAGGTTCACCACCTCGCGCCGCCAGCCGATGTCCATTCCACAGGAGATGATGCGATTGGCCGCATCATACTTCGGCGCAATGGCGGAAAAGACGCCTTTGACTTTGCTCGCTTCGGGCATGGGAAAAGAGAAACAGGAAGTATTATCCGCAGATTTCGCAGATGTTCAGAGAAAGAGTCTTTATCCACAGATTGAAACTGGATTTTCGCAGATTTCTAAAAAATAGGAAGGTTCCGATTCTTTAATCTGCGGAAATCTGCGCAATCTGTGGATAGACAATCTGGAGTCTTCCTAGAACGCCGGTTCGTCGGTCGGCTGGCCGTCGATCGCCTCGGGTTCGTCGTGCTCCTTGGCGCGGAGCTTCTTGATTTCGTCGAGGGGCACCTTGCCGCCCGTGCGAAGAACATAGACGGGCTCCTTGGTCTTGATCCAGATGCCCTGTTCCTTGGTGACGCGTGCGGGTACGTGCTCGCATACCTCGGGAATCGTCTTCACCGGCAGGCGGCGGCCCTTGGGGGTGATATTGAACTCGTAGGCGCTGCGGACGAGGCGGTCCTCGGTCGTCATGGGGCTTTCCTCCTCGGGGATCTGGAGAACCCAGCCTACGAAATCCTTGCCTTCCAGCTCGCCGTGCGGGTCCGAGACGAGGATGACAAACTGCTTCTTCACGGGCGGAACCTTCTCCTCCTCGTCGGCGGCGGCCACCTCGGAATTGATGTCCTCGATGATTTGCGAGACAAGACGGATATCCAGCTCGTTGCGCTGGAGGATCATTTTGACCAGTTCAAGATCGACTTTCGGCATTCCCTCAAGAATCGGAAAGAAAGCGGTTTTGGCAAGTGCGCTTTGAAGTGGCACCAGCCTGCGATTGCGCAGATCAGGTTGCAGGAGTAAGAACACTTCCGGAATCAAGTCATGCTCTGCCGTCTTCACGAAGCCTCCGAAATCATCCGCAGCGGCGCCACGGTTGTCGCCGCCGGCAGTCCCGACCTTCTGCGGCGCCTGCCCCGGGGCAATTGGATCGGCGGAACGAGCACGAGCGCCTTCACTCCCGCCGGCGGAGTGGAGCTTTTCGACCGTCTCCAGATCACGACATTTCCCCCGCAGGTGACCTTGGCGGGCATCCAGCGTTACGGAGTCGGCGGCTTGCATCATCTTTCGCTGGACCTGCACCCCGACGGATTCAGCGTGATGATCGTCCCTCACGCGTCGAATGTGCACGAGGCACTTGCCCGCGAGGCCCTCCTCTCGAACCGTCTTCTTCAGGGCAATCTTTTCGGTTGGATGAGTGAGGCGGTCCGCTGGCGGCATCTCGGACGTCCGCAGGTGTATTACGGCCCGCTCGCCCACTGCATCGAGGATGAGGCCGTCGCCCTGCATTTTACCCTTGCCCCGGGCTATCGCGTCCGCTCCGAGTCCTGTTCTGTCTTCGATGCGGTCGAGGGTGAATCCTTCCGTTTCCTTCATGACGGTTACTCAGCCTCCCGCATCCTCGTTGAGGGGCGCGAGACGGACTTTGTTACTTATCTCGGGGAAAGAAAGATCAGCCTATGCCTTCCCCTCGTGTCCCGCCATGGCAATCGAACTATCCTCACCTGTCCGGACGCCCAGGGCTCTTCGGAGCGGTCCGTGCGTTTCCATTCGCCGGTCTTTCACGGCGTGGAATATTGTTTTGCAAAGGAGGTGCCGGACATGGAACAGGCCACGCGGCGACTCATATCTTTCGACGGAACGGGCACCACGCTCATCGCCTGTCTGTGCCTCATGAGCTACCGGGAAGGCGCTGCGGAGGAGTATTCGGGCGCCTTCTGCGAAGGTCCGGTGACGCGTGGGGAGATCGCGGGTCTTCCCACTAGTCACTCGCTGGCGCGCGTGGTGCTGGAGGCGGCTCCGCGGGGATAGAAGTTGACGATTGAGTTCGATCGTGGCGTGACTGGATCACGCCCATCGCTCCGATCATGAAGATTCTCCCTTATCTTGTTCTTTTCGCACTTTGTGCCCTACCCGTTTCGGCCCAATCCACGCCGGAAGGCAAAAACCGTCTTGTCGTCCTGACGGATGTCGGCGCCGATCCCGACGACACGATGTCGCTCGTGAGATTCTTCCTCTATTCGGATGAAATCGACATTGAAGGTCTTGTCGCGACGACCTCGGTCTGGAAGAGGACGAGTGTCTCGCCCGAACTGATCGACCGGGTGATCGACGCCTACGAAAAGGTGCAGCCGAATCTTCTACGGCACTCGGCGGGGTATCCGTCGGCGGAAGAACTCCGCGCGATACGATTCTGCGGCATCCCGCGCTACGGAATGGAGGGCGTGGGCGAAGGTTGTGACAGCGCGGGGTCGGACTGGATCATCCGGTGCCTGCAAAAGGACGATCCGCGCCCCCTGTGGGTCACGGCGTGGGGCGGTGTGAACACGCTGGCACAGGCGCTCTACCGGATGGAAAAGTCCTTGCCACGTGAAGAACAAGACCGCCTCGTCGCGAAACTTCGCGTGTACACTATTTCCGATCAGGACGATTCCGGCTACTGGATCCGCAAGAATTTTCCTAAGCTCTTCTACATCGTCACTCCCGGCGACGATTACGGTAGTGCCACGTGGAGCGCCATCAACACCGTGGCGGAGGGTTTTGATAACAGTGTGATCGACAACGCGTGGATCGCCGCGAACCTCCAGCAGGGGCACGGACCTCTCGGCGCGGTGTATCCAGATGTGGCCTACGGCATGGAGGGCGACACGCCCTCGTGGCTTTCGCTCATCCCGAACGGCCTGAACAACCCCGAGCATCCCGATCAGGGTGGCTGGGGCGGTCGTTACGAGCTGTACAAGCCGGAACTTTCCTTGGACGCGAAGGGCGTTTCCGGCATTCCGCCGCAGGCCGAAACGCGCCCGATCTGGACAAATGCTTCCGACACCTTCCTCCCTTCCCGCCCCTCCCCGTACGGACGGGCCGTGGCGAAGGCGGATAAGCCCCTCTCTGGCGACAAGGTGACGATCTGGCGCTGGCGGGAGGACTTTCAGAACGACTTCGCGGCGCGTATGGACTGGTGCGTGAAAGACTTTTCGCAGGCGAACCATCCGCCCGTGCCGGTTCTGGCGGGAGAGCGGGTGATTGATGTGGACTCCGGCGCGCGCTTCAACCTTGACGCCACGGCGAGCACCGATCCCGACGGCGACAGCCTGAGTTTTCTCTGGTTCACGTATCCCGAGGCGGGATCGAAGGGCCCCGAGATCCGGATCGACTCCGCCGAGAACACAAGCGGAATTTCCCTCGTCGCACCGGAAGTGACCCGCGAGGAGACGGCACATATCATCCTGAAGGTGACCGACAAGGGCGCTCCGCCGCTTTCCCGGTACGTGCGCGTGATCGTCCGCATCCATCCCCGGAAGTGACCGGAGCCTTCCCAGTCAAAAGATGCGGTAGATTCTCCGCGCGTTTTCCGCCAGCACTGCGGAGGCGGCATCCGGCGGCAGGTTGACCTCCGCCTCCGTCACGAGGTCCCGCAGACTTTCGCCCAGGCCCTTTTTGCGCGATAGACGCAAGGGGTAATCGCTGCCAAAGAGAATGCGGTCACCTCCGGCCGTCTCGGCCACGGCTTGCCAAATGTCCGGCTTGTAGAGAAGCGGACTTGCCGCCGTGTCGTAATACAGGTTCTTCGGAACGCCACCCGACCCTCGCGCGAGGTGGAAGAACGGCAGGCCACCGCCCCAGTGTGCGAGAACGATGTTGAGTTTCGGGAAGGCATGGGCGAAATCGACGTAATCCTGAAGGGGCGTCGCCACCTTTCCCGGATAGGCGCGGCCCACGGTCTCGGTCGCGTGGAAGCACACGGGCAGGCCTCGTTCCTCACAGAGAGTCGCGATTTCCCGCCATGCCTCGCACGTCAGCGACCATCCCTGCACCCAAGGGTGCAGCTCGCCGACGCCCCGGCAGCCCTCGTCCAGGGCGCGCTTGACGCCCTCGACGGCGGCCTCTCCCGCGGCGGGCTGGACGCTGGCCAGAACCGTGAAGCGGTCCGGGGTCTCGCGGGCCCATCGCGCGGCGGCGGCGTTCATTTCGTCGCAAGTTTCCTGATGCTGCCAGTACCAGCCCTGAATCACAGTGTGCGCGATTCTAGCGGCGTCCATGTCGTTCCGCATGGTCCTTTCATCCGCCCAGCCTTGCAGTGAGCCCGATCCGGTGAGGCTCTGCCAGTAACTCTCGCCACGCGCTCCGGCCCATCCCGCGGGATCGGCCAAAACCTCCGCCGGGTAACGATGCGCGTGGGCGTCCACAATTGCCTGCATGGGGCCGATCATGGCCCAAGAAGAACGCGAGGCAACCGCTACCTGCCCTTCGCGGGAAAATCCCTGCCGAAGATCATTTCGACAATGTCGATCGCGCCGGTGTAGAGGACGGGTTTGCCGTTCTTCATGCGCACCGTGTCGCGGGAGTGGTTTTCCTCAAGAAGGGCGCGGTTGATCGCCATCAGGCGCACGACGCCGGAGTGATCCGCCTCGCCGAGTTCGCTGGCCGACACCGGATTGAACTGCTTGGGCAGACCGTACCATGTGAAGGTGATGTCCCACGCCGCGGGGCCACCTTCCGGCACGGGCCTTGCAAGGAGCCCCGGGTTCCACTGCACCATCTGCGGCACCTGCGCCGCGTTGACGCGCAGAATGTAGGCCGAGGGCAGAGCGCGGATATATTCGGCCATGTTCTCCGCCTTTCCGTCGGAATAATCATGGAAGAACTGGAGGGGATCGAATCCTTCGAGGTTCATCCCGTTGAAACTGCCCTGCCAGTTGGGGGAGCCGAACTTCTGCCGGTCATACCAGCTCTGGAAACTCGTTCCGTAGCGCAGACCGATCTCGAAATGCACATGAGCGCGGTCCCGTGGGATCACGTAGCCCGAGCTGCTGCGGCCCAGCGTGGCAATCTCCGTCCCCGCCGTGACGACCGCGCCGGGCCGGATGCCGTCGCGCACGGAGGCAAGGTGGGCGTACAGCGTGTACACCTCAACACCGTCGATATCGTGCAGGATCACAACGTAGCGACCGTAGTTCGACTTGCCCGCCACCGTAGAGACGTGCGCCACGATACCGTCCATCGCGGCATAGACAGGGTCCGTCGGCTCGCCCTTGCGCGTGCGGGGCATGACGGGCTTGATGTCGATTCCCTCGTGGAAGCGGCGTCCGTTGGTGCGCACGGCGCCAAAGGTTCCGCTCAGCGGATCGCCGCTCGATGTCGGCTGGATGAAGTCCTCGATCGGAGCTCCCTGTGAGAAGGCCGGGTTCGGAGTCGGCCAGACAAGGTCGTACGCCCCGACTGTCGCGGGCGTCGCAAACAACAGAACCGGGGCCATGAGCCTGAGGATCGCGCTTGTAGGATGCACGCACTCCCACGATGCCGCCCGTTGTCCGTGGCGCAAGATTATTACGGGCGCCGCTTCACCTCCCGCCAACAGAAACGTTGCCAATTTGAAGGATGCACTCCATCCTCATCAATTGCCCGACGGTCCATTCGATGCGCTTTTTCCGCATATTCTTCGTGCTTTTCGTCCTTGCGGCCTGCCTTAGTCTCGATGCGCAGAATGCGGGCATGGCGCCACTCCCCGCCGGGACGCAATGGCTGCCAGTCTTTTCCGCCGCTTCGGAACTGAACACTGGGGAGCTGGCCGATCTGCACCGCGATGGTTTTACCGCCCTCTCAGACCTTTCCCAGCCGCCGGAAAAGGGCCTTGGCTGTTACATCCGCATCGCTTCCGTCCTTGCGGAAAGTCATGACATCGCCGCCGCACGCGACGCCTACATGGAAATCGTGCGCGAACTGGCGGGGTTTTCCCTTGCGAGATCGCAGGAGCTTCTTCCGCCTGATTTGCTGGAAGGAGCCGCGTCACTCGCGGCCACGGATGACGAGAAGGCGCTCGTTCATTTTCTTTCCGGATGGGAACTTTCCGGAGAAGCATCTGCGGAGAAACGCGTGCGTGCCGGAGCGGAATTCGAACAGGCGCTTGCCATGGAGTTTTCCCCGACGCGCACCGCGATGCTCTGGCTCTACGAACGCTGGGCGCTCGAATCGGGGTACGGTTCGATCGCGGAGGACGGCAGCGTCAGCGCTCGTCCGGACTATGAAAAGGCGCTCTCCATCCTTGAGAAAATCGTCGTCTCGGGCACTCCGCAGGATATCGCAGCCGCGCGGAACCTGACGGAGGCGATCAGTGCTCCCGTTCTGGAAGTGCGTGTTGCCAACGCCTTCCGTCCCGGCTCGCAGGCGCAGCTGGAAGTCACCCGGCGCAACTGTCCTTCCGCCGAGATTGCGATTTATCCTATCGACCTAAGACTTCTCCCGGCATCTATTGCCTCGGAAAAACCGTGCCAGATGGCCGCGCGACTGGCCATTCCCGCCGGATTGGAGCCGATCCGGCGCCTAGTAAGCGAACGTTCTGCCGAGAGACCATACTATCCGGTAGCCGAAACCGTCCAGCTCGACGAACTCATGCTTCCGGGGACTTATCTGGTTCGCGCCACCGGAGCCGGAATCGAGTCGAGCGATTTTCTTTTCATCACGGATTCGATCCTTCTTCTCAAGGCCGGGAGGTCGCGACTTCTGGCTTTTTCGTGCAACGCGACAACCGGCAGGCCGTTTCCGGGCGCGGACGTGGCGATCCTCGCCCGCAGAGGCGACGACACCCAGTGGGTGCGCGTGGAGAAACGTTCGGACGCGACGGGCGTGGCGGAATTCAACGCCGCGGATTTCCTGTCCCTAGGGAAATTCACGGAGCTGTGGCTGCTCGCATTTTCCACAAGCGGCGAACACCGGGCGATGGCACTTTGTCCGCCCGCGGACGCCAAGGAGCCGCACGCGTTGCAGGGGCAGGTGATCACCGATGCCTCCGATTATCGCGTCGGCGGACGAATTCACACTGTGACGCTCCTGCGCGGTTTCGAGGAGGGGGACTGCACGGTACCCGCCCCTCCCGGTAATCTGCACCTTTCATTGACCGGCCCCGCCGGTTTCGTTGCAAAAGAGATACAGGTCCGTCCGGGGCCGTCGGGAATGGCGTTGGCGGATTTCGATCTTCCCGCCGACGCGCCGGCGGGAACGTATTCCCTCGCCCTTCTCACCTCCTCGGGTGGACCGGTGGACGGGGCGTTCGTTTCGCTGACGGTGGAGAGCGCGCTGGAACCGGGGCTTTCCCTGCGCATCGGCATCGACCGGCGCGACTCTCTATCCCCGGGAGAAATCGTCACGGGCTCCGTTCATGTCGCCTCCCGGTACGGAGTGCCGGTACAGGGCCAGAATCTGGAAATCTCCATCCAAAGCTGCGATTATGACGCCCTTTCCCTGCGACAGACCGGGCCATGGCGGAATGTCGCGGGGATCCCCTCCCACTCCAGCGCACTTGGAGAAGCCTCGTTCTCCTTCCGGACCGACGCATCCACTGGAGACGCACTCTACCGTGTGACCGCGTCAGCCCTTGATAGCGACGGCACCCAAGTCCGCACGGGCGAAACCGTTACGGTGGCCCGACAGATCGCCTACCCGGTCCTCTCCACGGATCGCGTCCTCTTCCGAGAGAACGATCGCGTGGAGACGCGTCTGGTCGTGCGGGACGCCTTCGGCAAACCCGTGCCTCTGGAAGGGACGCTGCGCCTTTACCGGGAATCGTGGCGCGAGGTGTGGGTGGATCGGCGCGGGCACGAAATTTCCGGCGAGGAAATGCAGGCCCTGCGGCGGCGCAGCGGCGGATGGTTCAGTTTCGGTCAGGGTCGGGGCGACTATGTTTTGAAAACGCAGGGGTATGTGACGGAGATCGTTTCCGAAATTCCGCTTTCCTCCGGAGCGGACGGGAGCGCGACCCACCTCTGGGAAAATGCCGGGCCCGGCTATTACCGCTACGTGTGGATCGCGCAGACTCCGCGCGGGACGGTCGTTTCCAACGAGGCTCCCTTCTGGGTCTCCGGCCCGGGAACGGAAGTTGGCGGTTATCGCTCGGACTCGATCCGTCTAGTTCTGAACGATCCTCCCGTCGGCCCCTCGGGCCTGCCCGTGATGGTTGCCGCCCCGGCCAAGGGTCAGGACGTCCTTCTCCTCTCGGGGACCGACGACATCGAATCGTGGCGGATGGTGAGCATGAAGGGATCCGCGCAGTTGTTGTCACTGCCCGCCCCGATGGCCCCCAACGCGTATCTTGAGGCCACGTGCATTGGCGAGGAGCAGGTATCCAGTTCCCTGATCATGATCCGCGCCCCCCGCCCGGAACGTCTGTGCGTGAAGGCGGAGACTCCGCAGCAGGTGATTTCCCCCGGTGCGGAAACCAGTTTTGAAGTATCCGTCAGGGATGCCGCCGGCGGAGTCGTCGCAGGGGCGGACGTGGTCTTGTTTGTCTCGGAACTTGATGACAGTGCGCCTGTCGGCTGCCCCGACCTCTTCCCCGCGCTGCCAAAACGTTATTCTGTGAGAGGGGCTTCTTCGGAGGACACGTTGCCCTTCTTCCGTCCCGACCAGACATCCTCAGAACCAGTCGGCACTTCTGCGGACGCTCCGGACGGCGGCACCGGGAACAGCGGCCTTCTGATGACGGGTACTCTGGCAAGCGCAATCGCGCCCGTGACGGCGCGGACGGACGACCGCGGGCTGGCCGTGATGGCCGTGCGGATGCCCAGAAAGATCGCGCGATGGCTTGTTGTTGGCGTCGCCTCCGCATCGGACGGCGGAGCGGGCGTTGGTTTTGCATCGGTCAGCACATCGGAACCGTTGTCACTGACACTCACGGCGCCGCCTTTCGCCCACGCCGGTGATGAGATCAATTTCTCCGCAAGTCTCGCGAATCATTCCTCAACAATGCGTACGCTATCCCTGACGACGAGGGACGACGGGCTTGTCCCGATTTTGAATTCCTTCCAGGATCGCGTACTCAATCTTCCCGCCGGGGAATCGGCCTCATTGGACTGGCGCGTTTCTTTTGACAAACCGGGCACCGCTTCCGTCAGTCTCCATGCCGATGCCGACGGAGTGGGGGCGAAAGCGGTCCACGACCTTTCCATCGCACCCGATCCCTTCGTGATGACGGACTCCTCCTCCGCCTGCCTTGAGGAGGGAACGCTCGGCCTTGCCGCGACAGTCAACGCAAGGCAGTCCGCGCAGCTCTTTCTCACCGCATCGCCCTCGCGCGTGGCACTGGCGGCCCTGCCCCATTTGTTGTCGGACACCTCCACAGGCAGCACCGAGGCGGCGGCACGGCTCTCCGTAGTTTCGAGCCTGCGAAGGCTTTTCCTGCACATGCGTTACAGCCCGGAGGATATCGAAGCCGCCATGAAGGATTGTGGTGTCCTCGATTATCAAAAAAGCCGAATGGACGCCGATGTTGAAGCCATGCTGGCCTCACAGGCAAAGAACGGAGCATGGGGATGGCTTTCGCCGTCCGGGGCGGACGCTTTCACGACGGCCTGCAACATGATGCTCCTCAATCTTTGCGACGGCCCCGTGTCGGATCGTCTGGCTCCTGCCCTTCAACGCGCACGCGATTACGCCGCCTCACAGCTCGTTTCCACCGATATCAACCCCGACGTGCAGGTGCTTCTGCTCTACGCGCTGGCTGGGCGGGATCTGCAAATTTCACGCCCTTCGCGGCTTGAGGCCAGAGCCCTCGTGAACCTGATGCGGATGCAGGAGAAGCTGGGATCCCTTGCCCTCTCGGCACTGACTCTCTGCGCGGTGCAGTACGGTTTTGACGACGAGGCGGCCCAACTGGCGTCCGCACTCCGCGCCCGCGCCGTGATCGGTGCCGGCTCCTTCGGGCGCAACGAGGCCTACTGGGAGGATCCCGGCGTGTTTGGCGGCGTTTCAGCAAGCCGTGTCGAAGTGACGTCGATGGCTGTGATGGCGCTGCTTTCGGTGCGCGGCTCCGCGGACGAGGCTGTCTCGATGGGATTGTGCTGCCTTTACTCCGCGTCCCGCTCGCAGCATTGGGACGGAAGCCGCGAGACGGTTCTGGCGCTCCTCGCCTTCCGCGAGGTGGCGATGGACTCGCTTGAAACCGACGTGCGGGCATCCTGCGTGATATCTTCCGGTGGAAGGCCTCTTGGAACCTACGATTCCGCCCGTGAAAACCGCCCCGGCCTTCCCGATGCAATCGAGCTCCCCGTGGCGACCGACGCTGGTGTGACGGTCTCGATAGGCCGCGCCGCCGGCAACAGTCCTGTGTATGCCACGATGGTTGCACGGCGGCGCCTCTCCGAAAATCCACCCACCTTCTCCCACATCCCCGGCGTGGAAATGAACCGGAAAATCCTGCGAGTCACGCAGGTGCCTACACTGCTGCGCGGTTTTGACGAAAAGGTGGTCGAGGCCGATCCCTCCACGACCCTGAAAGTGGGAGAACGCGTGGAAATCGTCATCGCGATCGACATCGCCAGAAACCTTCAGCGCGCCATCATCGAACAGCCCATTCCCGGTTTTTCCACCCTGCATCCCCTGCCCAATTCGGGAACCGGGTTTTCCTGCCCGGCCAATCCCTCGCTTGCGCCGGGTTTCATCGCTTCCCTGAGTCGCGATGGAGTTTTCCGTCTCGGCGTGGAGAACCTGCCAGCGGGGCGATGGGAGATCCGCATCCCCCTGCGCGTCGACTTCCCGGGCATGTATGCGGTTCCTTCCGCGACGCTCAGGATCCCCCAGCGTGACGAATCCTGCGCCGCCACTGCGGCGCTCCGCATCCGGTGCGAGGAATAGCCGCGTTGTCAGGGATGAGGTCGGCTATGGGAAGAGTTCGCCGGGAATTTCCGTCTGCGATAGATTCATGTTCCCGCCTGGCGGAAGCTGGTTGCGGAAAAAGCTTTTCTGTTTCTTCACGAGAAGTCGCGTGTGTGCGGCGATTTCTCCAGCCAGCGTCTCCATGTCGCGGGGGTCGCCGTTTTTGAGGTGGGCGATCACCTCGCGGTAGCCGATGGCCGACGCGGCGGAGGCGTTTTTCTCCAAACCTTCGCCAAGCAGGCGGCGCACTTCGTCCACAAGTCCGGCCCGGATCATGGCGCGCGTTCTTTCCTCGATGCGTCGATCGAGGTCCTCCTTCTCGCGCGTGAGGATCACAAGCCGCTTGTCCCATCCCGGGAAAGGCTCCGGCATGGCGCGGTAATCGGCCTGAAGCTCCGCGAGGGGTTTGCCGGAGGCAAGGCACCGCTCCAGCGCCTTGCGCACGCGGCGCGGGTTGGCCAGATCGATCCCCGTCACCGGTCCCCCGGCCACTTTTTGCAGTTCTTCGAGCAGGGCCGCATCCCCGCCCGCCTTCCTCAGCGTCTCCACCTTTTCCACGATCTCCTGCGGGACTTTCGTATCGTCGAGGACGGGGGAGAAGAAACTTTTGAGGTAGAATCCGGTACCTCCGCTCACAAGGAGCGGCACATTCCGCCTGCGGCAGTCGTCCACCACGGTCTTCGCCATCGCCGCGTAATCCGCCACCGTGTATGTGCGGGAGACTTCCGAAAGGTCCAGCCCGTGGTGCGGAACAAGGGACTGCTCCGCCCTGTCCGGTTTCGCGGTGCCGATATCCATTCCCTTGTACACGCAGAAGGCGTCGCAATACAAAATCTCCGCGCCGTGCCGCCGCGCCCAGTCCAGAGCAAGGGCGCTCTTGCCGACGGCGGTCGGCCCGGTTAGGAAAAAGAGAGTGGGCATGAAACGCTTGCAGCATGGCCCGCGTTCGTAGTCGTGTCACTCCGGAACGCCGGATTCCCCATGAAAATCGCTCTCGTCACCGAGACCTATCCCCCAGAGGTGAACGGCGTCGCCATGACGCTGGAACGCCTCGTGCGCGGACTGACGGCGCGCGGGAATGCCGTGGAGGTGGTCCGTCCGCGCCAGTCTTCCGCCGACGCGGCTCATGCGGAGGGGCTCGTGAGGGAGCGGCTCTGCATGGGCGTTCCCCTTCCCGGTTACGCGGGGCTGCACTTTGGTCTCATTCACCCCATTGCGCTCGCCCGGCACTGGAGACACGCGCCGCCCGACCTGATTCACGTGGCGACAGAGGGTCCCCTCGGCTGGGCAGCCGTCCGGACGGCGCGCAAACTCCGCATTCCGGTTGTGTCGAGCTATCACACCAACTTTCACAGCTACGGCACGCACTACGGTTACGGGGCGCTCGTCCGCACGGCGCTCGCGTGGCTCAGGCACCTGCACAACCGGACGCTTCTCACCTTCGCTCCGTCGCCCGACGTGGCCGCCACGCTTTCTTCCGAAGGTTTTAAAAATGTGCGCCTGATGGGACGCGGTGTGGATACCGCACTCTTCTCTCCCGCGCGACGGAGCGAGGACGAGCGGAAAAGGTGGGGAGCCTCGCCGGAAACGCCCGTGGCTCTGTACGTGGGACGGATCGCCGGTGAAAAAAACCTACCTCTCTCGATCGAGGCGATGCTGGCGATGCGCCGGATCCTGCCGGACCTGAAAATCGTTCTGGTAGGCGATGGTCCGCTGCGCTCTAGACTCGAAAAGGAGCATCCGGAGTTCATCTTCACCGGGACGCGGCGTGGCGAAAACTTGGCCATGCACTACGCCAGCGGGGATATTTTCATTTTTGCGAGCGAGACAGAAACCTTCGGCAACGTTGTGACCGAGGCGATGGCGAGCGGCCTGCCCGTCCTAGCCTTCGATTACGCCGCTCCCGCGCGTTACCTGCGGGATACCCGCGCAGGCGTGCTGGCCCCGCTCGGTGATGCGTCGGGCTTTGTCCTGCGTGCCGTGGAACTGGCCTCGCGGCGCGGGGAATGGGCCGCGATGGGCGCCGAGGCGCGCCGCATCGCCACCGGCATCTCATGGGATGCCGTGGTCGATTCCTACCTGAGGGACGCGACGGACGCGGTGGAGGCATGGGAATGCTGACGAGCGTTGTCAGAAGGGGGCGCTCCGCCTTCTCCATCGTGGAACTCTTGATGACAATCGCCCTCGTCGGCCTTGTCGCGGCGGCGGTTGTGGGCCCGGATTCCTCGATGTTTGCCGGGATCGGCGACGAACCGCTGGAGGAAACGCTGCGCCGTGCCGTGCGGGAGGCCCGTTACCAGTCCGCCTTCACGGGGCACTCCGTCACGCTGGCGTGGGACGGCGAGAAACGTGTTTTCCTCATCCGCGACAACCTCGGGACAGAACTTGCGCGTCAGAAAAGCGACGTGAAGCTGGAGGGCGATGGAGTCACCTTTTTCCGCATAAATCCCTCGACTGGAGTGCTCCCGTCGGATTCTCCCTCCGAAAGCGAGGTGACGATCCTCCACTTCGAGCCCGACCGCTCTTCCACGCCCTTCGTGGCGCTCGTTCGCTACACCGGCGAGGAAAAACGCATCCGCTTCGATGCCTTTTCCAACCTCAAGATGGAGGCCGCCGGTGAGAAATAGGCGCGGCTTCACCCTCCTTGAGGTGACCCTCGCGGCGGCGATCTTTGCCGTGGCGGTTGTGGTGCTTTCGAGCGCCTTCACGAACGCCCTGACGGCGCTCTCCAACATGCGCCGCGAGGAAAATGACGCTCCGCTCTTTGAATTCGTCCGCTCCCGCGCAATCACGATCCCGGATCTGGAGAACTTCGAGGAGGGCGAAAAACTGTCCCTGCCGGACGAGGGACAGGCCATGTGGACTGCGCACGTCGAGCCGACCAGTATCGTCGACCTCTTCAAGGTGGAACTCACCCTCACCCTCCAGCGCCCAGGCCGGGACGACGCCGTGCAGGTCCAGCAATTTTACCTCCTCCGGCCCACGTGGTCCGACGCCGACGACCGGTCAAAACTGATCGACGACGCAAAGACCCGCCTTTCCAACGAAAGGAACTCCCACCTGTGAAACACCGCCAGCAACGGGCCTTCACCCTTCTTGAGGTGCTCCTCGCCATCGCGGTGGCGTCGATCCTCATGACGGCGGCGAGCTACCTTGTGGTCTCCTACTCCACGATCTGGGCGCACCGCACCGATGAAGACGCCTTCGAGGAACATGCCGACGGGGTGACGGACTTTTTGCAAAAGGCCCTGGACGAATCCTGCGCGCGTTACCAGCCCACATGGAAGGGCGCGTCCGATTCCGCCAAGAGTGATAAGGATTCCTCCAAGGGTGATGAAGACTCCGAAAAGGAGACGGAAGCGAGGGCGGCAATCTCTGCCTTGTGGAAGAACGAGGGAGTCTCGATGACGAAGGTCGATTCGGATTCCTCCACGGCCACGGCGCTCGTGCACTTCCGTTTCTTCACGATGCCCCCGGCCCTCGGCGCGGCATTGCCGCCCGGAACCCCCGGAGTCGTTGCGTGGCTTGCCTTCGACGAGCGTCAAGGCCTCTTTCTCATCTGGCGGGACGACTGGAGCCTTCAGGAGACGACGCTTGCCGACGACAAGGACCTGCTGCGCTCAAGCGTCCTCTCGCCCGTGGCGACCAAGCTCGAATACATCTATTACGAGAGCGATTTCAAGGAGTGGAAAACCTACGACACCCCGCACGAGTTCTCCGGCACCTATCGCCTGCCCGCATTTGTACGCATCACCTTCACGCAGGGCGATCGCAGCGTGACGCGGCTTTTGCGGATCCCCCAGCGCGTTGGCAAAATGCCCCTCTTTTAGCCGATGAAACGCAAGCTCCAGTCGAAAACGAAAGCGAGCGTCCTCATCGCGGTGCTCGGCATCATCGCGCTTGTCTCGGCACTACTTGTCTCCTTTCTGTGGGAGGCGACGGACCGCATCCGCTACAACGGGCTTGCCCAAAACGGCGGCGACCTGCGCGAACGCGCTTACGGCGCTCTGGAGGTGTCCCTCGCCTCGATCGCCCAGATCGCGGAGATCGACAACGGTCTGCGCGCGACCTCGCAGGGCTGGGGTGATCCTCTCCATTACGCCGGCTTCACCCCCTACGACGACTGCGAGGTCTCCGTAACCTGCACCGACGAGAGTGCCAAACTACCCCTCGCCGCGATGAACGCGCAGCAGATTTCCACGCTCTTCGAGCAAATGGATCTCTCCTCAAGCGACGCGGACAAGCTCGCGCAGTCGCTCATCGACTGGATGGACGACAACGACACCGCCCAGCTCGACGGCATGGACGGCGACGACTACGAGAAGGCGGAGATCCCCTGCAAACCCTCAAACATGGTGCCTCGCTCGTGGGAGGAATTCGCCCTCATGGACCGCTTCCCGGCGTTTTTCCGCGACGAGAAGGGTGCGCCGACTCAGCTCTTTACCGATTTCACGAACGCCGTCTCGCTCTACAACGATGCGGGGGTGAACGTGAACGACGCTTCCGACCTTGTTCTGAACGTATTGGGAGAACTCGGCGGTTTCGAGTGGGAACAGGCCGTGAAGAATATGGAGGGTTTCGACGGGATCCGAGGCACAGCCGACGACAAGATTCTCGCCTCGGCTTCGGATCTCGGCACGGGTTCCGCGCCTCTTGCGACTTTCTCCGCGCAACTTATCCGCCTGCGCGTTGTTGCCTCCCGTGGCGAGACTCACTTCGCCCTCGACATTCTTCTCAAATACTCAGGCCCCGCCAAGGTCACCAATGCCGCAACGGGCACATCCACTAAACTCTCCGGGGGTTACGAGGATTTTCCGGACAACCCCGAGTCGGTTCTGGCATATCCTTTTACCATTCTTCAACTTACCGAAACGCGCATGGCGCCCTGACGGACCGCCGCTCCTTTCATGAACCTATCCGGACTCAAGGAAAAACTCAGGCAGCTGGATGCGACGCTCCCCCGCAAGAGGACGGCACTTCTGCCGGGCGGAGCGTTCTTCACGCGTCAGATCGCCCTTCCCGCGGGAATCGCGTCGGCAGATGTGCTGGGTTTCGTCCAGTTGCAGCTTGAGGCGGGTTCGCCTTTTTCTATCGAAAATCTCGCGTGGGGCTTTTTCTCGGGAGTGGATGGCAGAATTCTCCTCTTTGCCGGGATCCCGGAGCGTGTGTACGTGGGGGAGACGTCGGAAAATCTCTGGCACGCCTATCCGTCCTTCCTGCCCTTTCTCCTTGCGCAGACGGCGGGTGAGGAGCGTGTGATCCTTGGCATCGCGGGCAAAACGGCAAGCGCCCTGTGGTACCGCGCAGGAGAGGCGACTCCCTGCCGCGTGGTCTCCGCACCGCTAACCGCCGACCTTGTCCCGTCCGATCCCGGAGCCGCACACAAACTTGCCCAACTTTTTTCGCTTTCCGCGACCGACAAGGTTGCGCCCGGCGTCCTGATTGTGGAGGGCGAGCCCTCTTGCGGCGACTTCCGAACCCGGTTCCAAATCCGGGATACCGGCGACGGGAAAGTATCTCACGTGGCGATCGAGGGCGAGGCGATGTGGAATGCGGACGTGCGTGGCCGTGCCCACGCCACAGCGGAGGCGAAGGCCCGTCGCGTCGGCTTCCTCGCATGGACGGGCTTTGCCGCAGGCGGGGTTTTTGCCGGGATTCTCGCAGTGGTTCTCCTTGCCGCCTGCGTCATGAGTCTAGCGACCGGAATCTACAAATCCGGCAACCATTCGCGCCTCAAAATGGTGGAGGACCTTCAGGGCAAGCTGGACTTCGCCCTGAACTTGGAGAGCGTCACCGAGGAGGAGATGAAACCCTTTTCCATGCTGGCTGCGGCCAATGTGGGCCGACCCGACGGCGTGATCTTCGAGAAGGTTGCCTCCGGCGCTTGGAACAGTCTGCAGGTGCAGGGCGTGGCGCAGCGTTCCGACCTTGTACAGTCCTACGTGGAGACGCTGGAGAAAAACCCGTATGTGCGAGAGGTGAAGCCCGGACGCACCACAACAGCCGCCGGGAAGGCCACCTTCGACATCGAAATCGTCTTCAACCCGCTGGAGGATCTTCAGTCCAAATGACGCAGCTACTCCGCAGACTTTTCGAGACACGCAGAAGCCGGGAACGCATCCTGATGACGGCGTTTCTCTGGGCCTTCCTCCTTTTCATGGCGGGGATAATCGGCGGTTGTGCGCGGCGCAATGCCCGCGACCTCGGCGCTGCGCGTGCCGAGTCCCGTCAGCAGAAGCAGTTGATTGCGGAAAAAGACCGTATCGAGAACCGACTGCGGCGGGCGCGCGAATCCATCGACCCGGCAAAGACGATCGGCGCCCTCAAGCTGTCGAGCCAGGTGGACGAGATTGCGCGCAACGCCTCGCTTTCGGCGAACATCGCCTCCCCAACGCGCAAGCTGTCCGGCATCTTCAGCACCTATACCGTCCGCGTGAGCTGCCGCGACGCCTCGCTGGCACAACTGATCGATTTCGCCCGGCAGGTGCGCGAAAAATCCCCCTACATTGCCATGCGCCGTTTCAAACTCAGCGCCGATTCCCGCGACCCGAAGAAACTCGTCGCGGAGATGGAGCTTGAATCCTTTGAACTGACCCAGCCCCTTTCCTCCAAATGAAGAGCCATTCCGCACGCCTCTTTGTCCCGACTCTCCTTCTGGTTTTCGCCCTGTCGGCGGGAATCGACCCTGTCTTTGGCGACGATGCCACAGCGCCCTCCTTCGGCCCTTCACAGGGGAGCTCGGCGTTGGAAATCCCGCCGGAACTGGAAGCGATTGCCTCGCAAAAACCAATTCCCGCCACATCATCGACAACTCCGTCCGCGCAGCGCGCGCCAGCTCCCCTGCCCCAGCCTCCCCCGACAGACGCGGCAACTTCCCCCACCCCGCCGAGCTTCGCCGTCCCGCCGCCGCCGAATTTCACGCCAGGAGCAATTCCCCCGCAACGCCGCCGCACGCCGGCGATGCAGTCCTCCACACCCGTCCGCCCCGCGACGGTCGTCGAGACCGCGACGAACGGAACCCCCGGCCTTATCGCCGCAGGCGTCAATCAGGACGACAAAGTGGGCGAGCAGAGCTTTTCGGACATGCCTCTCAACGACATTCTGGACATGCTCCAGAACCTGACGGGAAAGTCCGTTCTGCGCCAGAATTCCGTGGCGGGGAATTTCTCCTTCAAGAGCAACGGAGCCATGACGCGCCGTCAGGCCGTGGACGCCATCGTGAACCTTCTGGCGATCAACGGCGTCTCGATCACTCCGCTCGGTAGCCTTTATCTCAAGGCGGTCCCGACCACCTCCGCGGCGAGCAACGCGCCCTACCTCATCGAGGATTCCACGCTCCAGTATGAGGCCAGCCAGGCCGTCTGCTCCAAACTCTTCCCGATCGACTTCATGGCCGTGCCGGAGGCGGTGACCGCCCTGTCTTCAATGCAGAGCGGGCTCGTGGGCACCTCCGTCATTCCCTTTGAAAAAAACCGTTCGATTCTAGCGACGGACTGCGTGGTGAACCTCCAGCGAATGGAGACGCTTCTTTCCAAGATCGACAAGCCATCCATGGACCAGGGCAGCATCCTGTTCTTCCAGCTCAAGAACCTGTCCGCCAAGGATGCCGCCGCCCGGGCTCAGCAGATGCTCTCCGGGGCGCTCGCGTCGCGGTTTCAGGGCAATACCACGGTGGATTCCGACGAACGCACGAACCAGCTCATCGTCTATACCCACAAGGCGAACGCGGCCCTCATCCAGCAGCTTGTGGACAATCTGGACAAGGACGTGGAACCGCTCACACGCACGGAGATGTTCAGCATTCACCACGCCGACGTCACGGAACTCTGCGACGTCATCAAGGAGGTCATCACCGGACAGAAGCAGGTGCGCAGCGATACCTCCGGCTCCTCCTCCAAGGCGGCCAGCGCCGCCCAGTCCAACCGCCAGCAGCAGCGCGCCCAGCAGGTACAGATGGCGGCGCAGGCCGTTGCTGACAATTCCGGCACCCAGTTCAGCAACTACATCACCATCGTTCCCGACGAACGCTCGAACACTCTTGTCGCCACCGGCACCCAGAGCGACATCAAGCTTCTTTCCGACATCATCTCCAAGCTCGACGCCATCCTCCCGCAGGTGCGCATCGAGGTGGTCATCGCCGAGGTGACTCTGACCAAGAACCAGTTCAGCGGTCTTGAAAGTTTCGGCGTGCAATACGGCAGCAAGGCTCCGGACGGCGCGCTTTCCGGTGACGTCACTTCAGGCAACGGACTGAATGGCGGCAACAAGGACGTCTGGCTCACCCCCGTCTTCAACGGAGGCACGATGACCATGAGCCCCGTTTCGCTCGAAAATTTCGCGATGAGCACGGTTTTCAAGGTGGCCAAGACCAATAGCAACGTGAAGGTTCTCTCCTCGCCGAACATCGTCACCACGCACAATCGCGAGGCGTCCATCGTCATCGGCAGCAAGGAGCCGGTCGTTTCCAGCTATTCGACGGCGGCAACCTCCACCTCCGACCAGAACGTCGCAAACATCCAGTACCAGGACGTGGCGCTGGAACTCACTGTCAAGCCCCTCATCGGCACTAACGGAGTGGTCCAAATGGAGATCACCCAGAAGATCAACGAGGTCTCCAAATACGTCACGATCGCGGGCTACGGCGACCAGCCCGTCATCGGCACGCGCGAGGCATCCTCCTTCGTCACCGTTTCCAGCGGCAAGATGGTGATCCTCGGTGGTCTGCAGAAAGTCACCGATGAAAAAACCCGCAACAAGGTCTTCCTTCTTGGCGACATCCCGATTCTTGGACGCATCTTCCAGCCGAAGACCGACAAGGTGACACGTACGGAGCTCATCATCTTCATCCGCCCGGTGGTTCTCATGAACCCCGACGAGGCCGACGCCGACGCCAAAAAGAAGATCGCCGAGACCTCTCCGAGCGCGGACATCGACAAATTCATCGAGAACGGCAATTTCCGCAACGAGGACAAGAACAAGGAGAAGAAGAAGCATTCCTTCTTCCTCTTCTGGCGCTGATCATACGGAAACGGAGGACGCGATTCATGAAACGGATCAAGACGGCGGTAATTCTCTGGGCGACTGCGTGTGCGCTCCTTCCGGGCATATCCCCGGCGGCCCTGAGCTCGACGGATCTTGTGGCGAATTCCCCCTTCGTTCCCACGGGATGGAGTCCGAATTCCAAGACGCCCGCGGGCACAAGCGGCGAACAATATGTCTTCCGCGGAGTGTATTCCATCGGCGAGGATACATTTGTCTGCATCAGCGAGGCTTCCGGCAAGTCCACATGGCTCCGCGTTGGCGAGGGATCTGGCGCCATCAGGGCACTCGCCTACGACGCAGCCTCGCGCAAGACGACGATTCAGGTGGGCTCGCGCGAAATGACCCTTGCCATGCCCAAGCCTGCTGAAAACGCCGCGCCCGTGGGTGTGGCAGTGAACAGTCAGGAGCGAAACAGACCCCGCAATCTGGTGGCGTCGCCACTGCGCCCGGGGACACGCACCCTGAGCCGAATGCAGAGGGCAAACATCCCGCCCCCACCCTGGCTTAACAGGGATGCACCCGGCGTTGCGCCGGGGCAGCGCGCCAACGCACGCTGGAACGCAGCCGGCGGAAACGGTAGCAATCCGAACAATCCCGGCGGAGAGAACGGAGGTGGCAACAGCGGTGGGGACAACAACGGCGGCGGCAACAGTGGAGGCGGAGACTCCGGCGGCAACAATCCTACAAATCCTTCCGATACGGGCAATCCTTCTACCCCGAGCGATCCCAGAGACAACCTGAACGTGCCGCCACCGCCACCGTCCGGCATTCCACCGATCCCCGACAGCATTCGGCAGATGATCGAAAACGGAACAGCGCCCGAGCAACCCTAATATCGCAATGCCCACTGAAGCCGATTTCACTTTGGGTGCACAGCAGCTCGCTGAAGGCTTGAACGAAAGCCAGAAAACCATGCTCGGCGAGGCTCCTCGCGGCGGCAAACAGGCCCTGCTGGCAGGACTCCGGCGCGAGAGCGAGGCGGAAACGACCTCTCGCTTGGCGGCGGCATGTCATATGGATCTGGTCAAGGATCTCGTCCTAGCGCCGAACGCCACGGCCATCCTCCCTCCTCGCCTCATTCACGAGTATCAGGCCGTGCCGACAGCGGAATCGACCGAATCCTGCGCGGTGCTCGCCACCTGCTGGCCCCCGGCCCCGGGGATGGACGACTGGATCTATGCCGCCACGGGCCGCTCCGTGAAGTGGATGATGTGCGAGGCCAAGACCATCGCCAACACCATCACCCAGCACTTCGGCGTGGGCGCGGACAGCCTGATGGAGAACGCTGCAAGCGCCGACGAGAGCGGACGCGACGTGGAAGAGGGCGAGGACGAGAACGCCGCACTCATTCGTTTCGTCAACGAGATCATCGCCAAGGCTCTTGAGGATCGCGCGACGGATATCCATGTGGAGCCTCTCAAGGACAGTCTGCAAATCCGCTACCGCATCGACGGCGAACTTGTCCCGATCCGCGTGCCGGAAAACCTCGTACAGTATCAGGGTGCGATCATCTCGCGCCTCAAGATCATGGCGAAGTTGAACATTTCCGAAAAGCGCCGCCCTCAGGACGGACGCATCGACTTCCGCGCCGCGGCGAGCGGCAGCGAGCTCGACATCCGCCTTTCCACGATCCCCACTCTGTACGGCGAAAGCGTTTCGCTGCGCCTGTTGAACCAGAAGAACCAGCCGCTCTCCCTTGACGAACTGGGCATGCTGCGGACCGATCAAGCGCGCGTCAGCCGTGCGCTGGACCTGCCCTACGGCATCATTCTCGTCACTGGTCCGACGGGCTCGGGCAAATCCACGTCTCTCACGGCTTTCATCCGTCAGATCAACTCCCCCGGGCGGCGAATCATCACGGTGGAGGACCCGGTGGAATACGAGGTCCCTGGCGTCAACCAGACGCAGGTGCACCCGGAGATAGGCTACACCTTTGCGAGCGCGCTGCGCCACATCCTGCGTCAGGACCCGGATGTCATCATGGTGGGTGAAATTCGTGACCGCGAAACCGCCGACATCGCCATCCGCGCGGCCCTCACCGGCCACCTCGTCCTTTCCACGCTCCACACCAACGACGCCCCGGGAGCCCTCACGCGCCTGATCGACATGGAGATCGAGCCATTCCTCGTCGCCTCGGCGGTGGAGTTGATCATTGCACAGCGCCTCGTCCGCCGCCTCTGCCCGGAATGCGCACGCAAGGTGCAGCTTGAACCCAACGAGATGAAGGCCCGCATCGTGGCCCTCCTCGGCCACGAGCCGCCGGAAGCGGACCTCGCCCTGCCTGTCTGGCAGGCGGCGGGCTGCCCTGCGTGCCGCAATCTGGGTTACCGCGGGCGCCTCGGTCTCTTCGAGATTCTGCGCGTGGACGACTCGATCCATGAGATGATCGTCGGCAAGATGAGCGCCCACCAGATCCGCCGCGAGGCGATGAAACACGGCATGACCAGTCTCCAGCAATCCGGATGGGAACAGGTCAAACGAGGCCGCACTACCTTCGACGAAGTGATGCACTTTGCCGAGATCGGCTCGGAGACAGAGGAACGGTAGCCGCATATGCCCACATTCTCCTACAGGGCTTTTGACAGCGCGGGCAAAAACGTCAGCGGTACGATTGAGGCGCAGGACCGCAAGGCGGCGCTCCGGCTGCTTGCCGCGACCTCGCTCCGGCCCGTCTCGGTTGAATCCGCAAAGGACGCCGCAGAGACAGCACAGGCCGCCTTTGAGGCAAGCCACGACTTCTTCGATCGCGGAGAGGGCGCAGAGGAACACTCCGGCGGGAAGCGAAAACTCTTCTCTTTCCGCGCCTCCGCTAGCGCCACGGCCCTCGATTTCCTGCAAAACCTCCTTATGCTGCTCCAGAGCGGAATGACGCTTGGTGATTCGCTGCGTTTGCTCCACAACCGTGTGGGTGACGCCCGGCAGAAGGAACTGGCCGGTGCCCTGTGGAAGAAGATCAGCGAGGGCCGCCCGCTTTCGAGCGCGATGGCGGAATTCCCGCAGTATTTCAAGGAAAGCCACTGCCAGCTCGTTGCCGCGGGCGAGGCGTCGGGAAGGCTCGCCGCAGTGATGGAGCGGATCGTCGGCTACATGCAGGAATCGGCGGAGTTGCGCAAGAAGCTCACGGCGGCTCTAGCATATCCGCTCTTCATCGTCGGCTTTGCCTTCCTCATCATCATTTTCTTCCTCACCTTCGTCCTGCCCAAGGTACGCGGAATGATCGAGACGATGGGCGGGCACATGCAGATCTTCGCCGTGCTGCTCGTCTGGGCGGCAAAGCTGCTGGTGTACGTGGGCCCCGTGCTCGCCGTCGCCGCCGTCATTGCCGTTGCCTTTCTTGTCAACTGGCGGAAGACCGAGGCCGGGCGGCGCGCGACGGACTCATGGCTCTTCCGCATTCCGGTCTTTTCAAGTCTGTACGAGCACAGTCATATCCTTCAGGTGACGAGCCTTCTCTCGACACTGCTCGAAAGCGGTATCAACACTCCCGAGGCGCTGCGCCTTGTGGAAAAAACGGTGCAGAACACGATTCTGCGCGCGGGCTACGGGAACATCCGCCGCATGATTCAGGAGGGGTCGTCCCTTTCCGCCGCCTTCCGCAAGACTCGCATCATGCCGGATATCGACATCGACATTCTGGCCGTCGGCGAAAACACGGGGAACCTGGCCTCCAGTCTGCACCGCATCTACGACACGCACCGTGCGGAAATGTCGCGTAAGACGGGAGCCGTGATCATCATCCTGACCACCGTGGCGCTCTTTTCCGCCTTTGCCATCGTGGCCATGATCGCCATGAGCATTGTCATGAGCGTGTTGGACCTCTCCCACAGCATCTCGATACGGCACTGATTTATTCCGTGCCGGGCTTGCGCGCCACATCGCCCATGCCAACCACTCCGCGGAAGACCGGCTTCTGCGCGGACCGGTCCCAGAGGAAACGGTATGGTTTTTCCGCCCACACGGGTCCCGCATACCCCACGCCGATGCGCGGTTTGGCAACGATCTGATGCTCCGGGACGCTTGCGCCCTCTTCGAACCACAGTCCCGACTGCGACTCGGCGGGTTTGCCGTTCATGTCCGCGCGGATGCGCAGGGCCTTGGTGAGCTTGCCCGGCCCGTCGAAGTCCCCGACGCCCCTGATGAGAACCGCGCCCGGCCAGCCCTTTTCACCCGTCACCACGTTCAGCATCCAGTGAATGCCATAGCAGAGATACACGTAGAAAACACCGCCCCGCTCGAACATCACGGCGTTGCGCGGCGTCATTCCTCGGGATGCGTGGCTGGCAAGATCGTCGGGCCCGTCGTAGGCCTCCACCTCCGTCACGGGCAGGCGGACGATTTGACCGCCCAGAGCGCGGCAGAGGTTTTTCCCGAGCAGATCCCTTGTCACTTCAAGCGTGGGCCGCTGGAAAAACGACAAAGAGAGAGGAAGCATCGAACTCATCATGGAGCACACTTGCCGGAAGAAGGCCGATTCACAAGCGGCAAAGCAGTTCCTGTGGAGGGAATTGCACAGCATGGCATCGTATTATTTCAAATGACGTAAGGTCACCTCTAACAACTTGACGTGCAACCGCTTGTGCAATATATACAATCATGCGCTACAA
>LVBV01000048.1 GCA_001604565.1 Puniceicoccales bacterium Verruco_01
CCAGCAAGATACCTTCAAGCATAGACTGAGTGGCAGGGCCGACTTTTTCAGCAGACTGCTAGGTTGCGATCACGGCTTGCCAACAGCTTACGACCGCCTAGCGTGTCTGGCTTGAAACCCCAAGTTCTACTCTTTCTGACGATGCTGGCGGGCTGGATGAACAGGAAGCAGCAGCTTGTCATCGACTACCTCCTTGAAGAAAACAAGGTCCTCCGCGAGCAGCTCGACATTCACGCCAATGGCAAGAGGCTCCGATACACGGCGAAGCAGCAACGAAGGTTATCAGAGGCAGGCCGGATGCTCGGGCGTCAGCTGCTGATGCGATTCGCCACCCTCGTCACGCCGGAAACGATCTACGCCTGGCACCGGAAGTTCGTGGCGATGAAATACGCGCCGAAGGGCAGGGACCTTTCCGCCGCCAAGGAGCGCAGGGTCAAGCGGGACGCTCTCATCATCAAGATTGCTTCGGAGAACACAGGGTGGGGCTATGGGCGCATCCAAGGCGTCATGCAGCACCTCGGCTACCACAAGATCAGCACTTCCACGATCGGCGAAGTGCTCCGCGAGGCGGGTATTCAGCCGTCGCCGACACGAAAGCGAGGCATCTCGTGGAAGGAGTTCGTGCGCATTCACGCCGAGCAAATCGCAGCTACAGACTTCTTCTTCGTGCCGGTGTGGACGCTGAAGGGCCTCGCGATGTTCCGGGTCCACTTTGTCATCGACGTCTTTACCCGCAAGGTTCAGATCACGCACATCGGCTGCCAGTATTCGGGCAACCTGATGGTGCAGATCGGGCGTCACTTGACCGACGCCTTTGACGGCTTCTTGAACGGAAAGAAGTATCTGATCCATGACCGCGATACGCTCTTCACCGAGAAGTTCAGGGACCTGCTCCGCAGCGCGGGCACAACCCCGTGGCGCCTGCCGATCCACATGCCGATGATGAACGGCTACGCTGAGTGCTTCGTGAAAACGATCAAACGGGAATGCCTCGACCACGTGATCTTTTTCAGCGAGGATGCGCTGCGTAAAACCATCGCCGAATACATGGTGCATTACCACATGGAGCGGCCCCATCAAGGCATCGACAATCGGATCATCGAACCGGAGGCGCAAACCTACCGGAATACGGGTGAAATCGTAAAACGCGCACGGCTCGGAGGGCTGCTCAATTACTACTACCGGGCTGATGATCCGAGGGTAGGGGATGGAACCGACAGAAGGGAGGGGAAAGCGGCTGCTTGAGGCCCGTAAACGATGCAAAACGGAGACTCCGCAGATAACGCGAATGCTACTGGAATCGACTCAAAGGTATTAACTTTGCCTAAACTGGCAAATTGGCGAGTTGCTTAATCATTGAAAATAAGCGACTTACGAAACGTGGCCGAGTCCCGCCACCTCCAGGCTCGTGTCCGAGGACGACGGGACGCTGTATGCGGACAGCGCCTACAAGAGCGATGG
>LVBV01000049.1 GCA_001604565.1 Puniceicoccales bacterium Verruco_01
GGACGGCATGAGCGAGGCGACCGAGATGATCAATTCCGCCGACAACGGCATCACGAACATCAAGGCCTACCTCTCCCAGATGAAAGGTGTCGTCAACGACGCCCTTTCCAACACCGACTCCGACGAGCGCAAGGAACTCGGCAAGCAGTTCAACGAACTGATCGTCCAGGTTCGCGATATGGCCAAGGATTCGTCCTACGGCGGCATCAACCTCATCAACGGCAATGCCTCCACGGTTGTGGAGTTCGGCGAAGGCGTCGGCGACTCCACGCTGACGCTCCAGGGCTTCAACATCACGGCGGGCACGGGCTCGGTGAACACGGCCAACGGCGAGCTCGACGTTGCGGGCGGCTATATCGACGCCAGCGGCAACTACGCCACGGCGTCGGCAGCGGGCTTCACGGCCTACGCCCTCACGCTGGACCTCAACGGCAAGCAGGCCGTGGGCATCCAGAGCTACGGCACGACAGCCAGCAGCTACGAAGTGAATTGGGGTGCGTCCACCTACAACGACAAGACCACGGGTCTGGCCAAGGTCGTCAAGCAGATCGAAGACGTGGAAAGCGCGCTCAAGACCCAGTCGAGCAAGCTGGCGAACAACCTCGCGATCATCACGCAGCGTCAGGACTTCACCGAGGAGAAGATCAACATTCTCCAGGAGGGTGCCGACAAACTGACTCTTGCGGACCTGAACGAAGAGGGCGCGAACCTCCTCAGCCTGCAGACCAGCCAGTCCCTCGGCGTCAAGAGCTTGTCGCTGGCCTCGCAGCAGACCTCGAACGTTCTCTCGATCCTCCAGTAAGAAGAATAGATCGGGTGGAATTGCCTCATACAAGCCGGACGGGAAACACCCGTCCGGCTTTTTGTATCGAAGAGAAAACGGATTATAGAGAACGTTATTTTCACGCAAGTCCGAATGAATTCGCCAACGTCGAGCTGGACAATCTACGAACCCATCGCGAAGGTGAGAAGCGTGAAAGACCTTTCCATTTATTACGGAACCGAGACGGGGAACAGCCGCTTCGTGGCGGAGACGATCGCGGCGGAGGCCCGCGCGCGCGGCGCGGAGGTCTCCGTGGAGGACCTCGTGAACGTGACGCCGTCCCGCCTGACGGTTCCGGGCCGCCCCGTCGTGATCGTCATCTCCACTTGGAACCGGGGCAAACCCCCGTTCTACGCCAGGCGTTTCTGCGAGGAGCTGGAAAAAGGGACCGTGCGGATGGACAGCGTGCATTACGCCGTCGTCGGCCTCGGCGACGAGCATTACGAACTCTTCTGCGCCTGCGGCAGGAATGTGGACGCCGCGCTGGAAAAGGCGGGCGCCGTCCGCTTCGCGGAGAGGGTCGATCTGGGCGCATCCTTCCGCAAACTGGCGCCCGGCGTTGCGAAGACGCTCCTCGACGCTATGGCAAAGCTCCCGTAGAGTTGGTTTCTTTCCACAAAAAGGCCCGGACCGCGAACGACCCGGGCCCTGAAATGCGGAAGGTGCCCTTCCCTACGGCTTGCTGGAACTGGACGCGGGAAGGTCCTGCGCGAAGGCGATGGTCCCGTTCTCGATCAGGGCGCGCACGTTCTTGCCCCTCTCGACATCGCCGCGAAGGATCGCCTCGGCAAGCGGGTCCTCCAAGTACTGCTCGACCGCCCTGCGCAGTGGCCTTGCGCCGTACTTTTCGTCATAGCCCTTGTCGATGATGTAGTGCTTGGCGGCCTCGTCCACTTCGAGGGTCATGCCGCGCTCGCGCAAACGCCGTGCAAGCTTGGCCACCTCGATGTCGATGATCTTCACGAGGTCCTCGCGCGTCAGCTGGCGGAAGACCACCATCGTGCCGATGCGGTTCAAAAACTCGGGTTTGAAGACCTTCTTGGCCTCGTCCATGATCCGCTCCTTCACCGCCTCGAAGGAGGCGTCGCGGTCCTGTTCGCCGAAGCCTAGGACGCTCGCCTTCTGCAGGATGTGCGCGCCCACGTTGCTCGTCATGATGATGATGGTGTTGCGGAAGTCCACGGTGCGCCCGAGGGAGTCCGTCAGTCGTCCGTCCTCCAGCACCTGCAACAATAGCTGCACCACGTCAGGATGCGCCTTTTCGATCTCGTCGAAGAGCACCACGCAGTAGGGCCTGCGGCGAACGGCCTCGGTGAGCTGGCCGCCCTCCTCGTAGCCGACATAGCCGGGAGGCGAGCCAATGAGCCGCGACACGGAGAATTTCTCCATGTATTCGCTCATGTCGATCGCCACCATCGAGTCCTGGTCGCCGAACATCGTCTCGGCAAGGACCTTGGCCAAGTGCGTCTTGCCGACGCCCGTCGGGCCCATGAACATGAAGCTGCCAATGGGTCGGCGCGGGTCCTTGAGGTCCGCGCGGCTGCGGCGCAGGGCCCGGGCGATGACCTTGGTCGCCTCGTCCTGCCCGATCACCTTGCCCTGAAGCTCCTTTTCGAGGTTCAAGAGCTTTTCGGACTCCTTCTCCTCCATGCGCGAGAGCGGGATGCCGGTCCATCCGGAGACGACCTGCATCATGTCCTCCACATCCACCGTCTCGCGCTTTTCGTCGCGGGACTTCTTCCACTCTTCGAGCTTTTCCTCGCGCTCGGCGCGCAGGTGTTTCTCCTTGTCGCGCAGCCGAGCCGCGTCCTCGAAACGCTGCTGGGAAATGGATTCCTCCTTGGCGGCGCACACCCGGTCGATCTCGGCCTGCATTTCCTCGATTTCCGGCGGGCGCTTGAGGGAGTTGATCCGCACGCGCGAGCCGGACTCGTCCAGCACGTCGATCGCCTTGTCCGGCAGGTAGCGCGAGGTGATGTACCGCTCCGAAAGCATCACGGCTGCGTCGAGGGCGGCGTCGGTGTAATGCACCTTGTGGTGCTCCTCGTACTTCGGGGCGATACCCTTCAGGATTTTGATGGAATCCTCCGGCGAGGGAGCCTCCACCATCACGCTCTGGAAGCGGCGATCCAGCGCGCTGTCCTTTTCGATGTACTTGCGGTACTCGGCCAGGGTCGTCGCACCGATGCACTGGAGCTCCCCGCGGGAAAGCGCGGGCTTGAAAATGTTGGAGGCGTCCATCGCGCCCTCGGCGGCGCCCGCGCCCACGATCGTGTGCAGCTCGTCGATGAAGACGATCACGTTCTTCGCGCGACGGATCTCGTCCATCACGGCCTTGATGCGCTCCTCGAACTGGCCGCGGTACTTCGTCCCGGCGACCATCAGGGCCAGGTCCAGCGTGATGAGGCGCTTGTCCGCGAGGATCTCCGGCACGATGCCGCTGGCGATCTCCTGCGCGAGGCCCTCGACAATGGCGGTCTTGCCGACGCCCGCCTCGCCGATGAGGACGGGGTTGTTCTTCGTGCGGCGGCACAAAATCTGAATGACGCGGCGGATTTCGTTCTGGCGTCCGATGACCGGGTCGAGCTCGCCGTTGCGGGCCAGTTCCGTGAGGTCGCGTCCGAAAGCCTTGAGCGCCGGGGTCTTCATCTCCTTGCGCTCCTCGCCGCCCGGTCCCATGCCGGGGCCCATGCCCATCGGGCCCGCCCCGCCCATCGCGCCGGGTCCCTGCGGCTCGTCCATGCCTCCCATGCCGGGGTCGTTGCCGCCCCCATTATTGGCATCCTCGGCAAAATTCGGGTCCAGCTCCGCGCGGATTTCGTTGCGGCAGCGCTCGATGTCCACGTCGAGGCTCCTCAAGACCCGCGCCGCCACACCCTCGCCCTCGCGCAGAAGGCCGAGGAGGATGTGCTCGGTGCCCACATAGGAATGGTTGAGGGAACGCGCCTCCTTGCCCGCCAGGGCCAGGACCTTCTTGACGCGCGGGGTGTACGGAATACTGCCCACCGGCTTGGCCGCCGGGCCGCTCCCCACCTGCTTCTCCACCGCCGCACGGACGGTTTCCAAAGACAGGCCCATCTTCTGCAAAACGTTCACCGCCACCCCCTGACCGAGGTGGATGAGGCCCAGAAGCAGATGCTCCGTCCCCACATAGTTGTGATGGAAACGGTCCGCCTCCTTGCGAGCCAGCGCCAGCACCTGCTGGGCGCGCGGCGTGAAATTGTTCATTGGTTCCATTGGCATTGCGTCACTCCCTTTCAGCCTGCCCGGCCTTCGCCATCAATATGTGTCAGAGCGGGCATCTCTGCGAACTCTTCCCGCACGATTTTTGCGCGGACGGCGTCGCGTTGCGCCGGGGACATTTCCGTCCCGCGACCCAGTTGCAGGTGCGCCGGTTGCACGGCCACGAGCAGAGCGTCCACCCTGCCGCGCCATGAGGACGGCAGTAGATTCATGTCCACGGCCAGCCGCGTGAGGGACAAAAGGTCCATCGCTTCCTCGGAGGTGAGAAGCCGCGCGTTCTGGAGGATGCCCCGGGCGCGACCGATCTTGTCGAGGAATTTGTCCCCCTTTTCCTCCAAAAGCCGCAGCCTTGCGATTTCCTCCTGCTTGATGACTTCCGCCAGGGCGTTGCCTAGGCGCCGCAGGATCGACTCCTCGTTCTCGCCCAAGGTCTGCTGGTTGGAAAACTGGAAAAAGCTGCCGGTGGCCTCGCTGCCCTCGCCGAGGTGCCCGCGCACCACCATGCCGAGCTCGTTCATCGCGCGGATCACCTGCTCCATGTAGCCCATGAGGACAAGCCCCGGCAGGTGCAGCATGGCGCTCGCGCGCAGGGCGGTGCCGAGGTTTGTCGGGCATGCGGTGAGGTAGCCGAGTTCCTTGGAAAAAGCGTAGTCGAGCTTCGATTCGAGCGCCGTGTCGAGCGCGTCGATCTTCTCGTAAAGGCGGTTGAGGTCCAGCCCTCCGCCAACGATCTGGATCCGAAGGTGGTCCTCCTCGTTCACCATGATCGAGACCCCGTCCGCCATCCGGATGATGGCCCCGGAACCCTCGCGCGCGTTCATCAGCTCGCGACTGATGAGGTGGCTTTCCACGAGGATCAGCCGGTCGTTGTCGGAAAGATCGCCCATCCGCAGAAAGGTCGCCCCGTCCAGCTCCGGCAGGGGCAGGATGGCGCCGGAAATTTCCTCCAGCATCGCCGCCTTCTCCGCGGGATTGGCCCATCCCGGAAAGGAATGTCCCGCGAGGTTGCGCGCGAGCCGCAGCCGCGTGGAAAGGACAACGCCCGTCGAACCGCCGGAGAGAATCGCCTCCCCGGCGCCGACCAGTTCCGAAACCGTGCGCGCCTGCGTCACTTCAAATTCTCCTCCACTTTGCTGCGGACGGCCCCGATTTCATCCCGAAGACGCGCCGCGTCCTCAAAGCGCTCCTCGCTCACCGCGTCGGCCATCTGCTTTTCGAGAGAGGCGATGCGGTTCTTCGCACTCACCCTTTCCAGCGAACGGCTCGGCACCTTGCCGACATGCGTCACATCCCGGTGCATCGTGCGGAGCATCGGCATCAGGATGGGGGAGAAGGCCTCATAGCACGACGGGCAGCCGAAGAGACCGCTCTTTTTGAAATCCTTGGGCGTGAAGCCGCATTCCGTGCAGGAGAGCGACTCCGGCGCGGGATTCGCGGCGCCCAGCGCCCCGATGAGGTCCGAAAACGAAAACCCCACCGCGTCGGTCACACCCTTGTCCTTGGCGCAGTCCTCGCAGAGATCGATCTTGTGGATCTTGCCTGCGACGATCTGCGTCAGATGGACGGTGGCCGGCTTGCCGCATATCTGACATTTGTGTGATTCCGCCATGAGACTGCCTGTGTGTAGCACGGGCCGTGCCGGGCGTGCGCCGCGGAACGGTCCCGCCCGTATTCAATCGGCATTCCGTGCCGTTTCGCAACACGAACCTTTTTCTGGAAGAGTTCTTCGGGCCTACGGACGGGTTGAGCCATTTGCACCCGTTTTTTCCGCCCCGGTGCTTTACTGTAGAGACAAAACGGCTCCGCATCGCGGGTGATGCGGAGCCGTGAAGGTCAGGAAGGCTCCCCTTACTTCTTCGGATACACGACCATCCGTCCGTCCCTGCGGACGGTCTTGCGGAAGACATCCAGGAGTTTGAGGGTGATCGGGCCGGGTTTGCCGTTACCCACCTTGCGGTCGTCCACCGCGATGACCGGGACCATCTCCGCGGCGGTTCCCGTGAGGAACGCCTCGTCGCAGGTCCAGCAGTCGTAGCGGGTGAGGTTCTGCTCGACACAGGGGATGCCCAGTTCCCGGGCGGCGTCCAGAGTCGCGCCACGAGTGATGCCCGCCAGAGACGACGCATTGACCGGCGGAGTGTAAAGGACGCCCTTCTCGATGATGAAGAAGTTGTCGCCCGTGCATTCGGCGACGTAGCCCTCCTCGTTCAGCATCAAGGCCTCCATGAAGCCGAAGATCTGCGCCTCCATCTTGGCCATGATGTTGTTCAAGTAGTTCAGGCTCTTCACCATCGGCGGGAACGCCGCAACGCTCAGGCGTCGCGTCGGCACCGTGATGATTTCCATGCCGTTCTTGTAGAACTCCTCCGGATAGAGGGAGATCTTGTCGGCGATCACGATGTGTTGCGGGTCGTGACAGGTCTTGGGATTGAGTCCCAGATTGCCCTCGCCGCGCGTCACCACCTGCCGGATGTAACCGTTGTGCAGGTCGTTCGCCACGCAGGCCTCCACAACGGCGTTGCAGAGTTCCTCGTGGGTCCAGGGCAGTACAAGTTTGATGGCCCTGGCGGACTTTTCCAGCCTCTCGATGTGCTGGTCCAGCCGGAAGATGCATCCGTCATAGATGCGGATTCCCTCGAAGATGCCGTCACCATAGAGAAGTCCGTGATCGAAGACCGAGATCTTCGCGTCCTTCTCGTCGAACAGCTTGCCGTTGATATAGACCTTCATGGATTTATGGGGTAATTAACCTTTGTTATCTTGTTTTGAACCGTAGTCCGTGTCCAGTGGATTCACCCCCGAACAGGGCGCCGGAAGTGAGAATCCGGGCGATTTTCGCCCTCGAAAACGAAAAACCCCGCGATCCGGTGATCGCAGGGTTTCTTTCTGCAAATCAAAGGATCGAATCTAGCTTCCGGGCTTTACCGCCGCGATGGCGCGCAGCGAGGCGGGAACCTCGTCCGGCTTGTAGGTGGGGAAGCTCATTTCGAGCAGCGAAGTGAGCGGCACGCCGAATTCGGCCTTGCCCTCGCTGCGGTCCACGAGCACCGCCACGCCCGTCACGATGCCGCCGCGTCCGCGAATGATCTCGATCGACTCGTTCACTCGTCCGCCGCGCGTGATCACGTCCTCCACCACAAGGAATTTTTCATCGTGGTTGATGCGGAAGTTCCGGCGCAGGGCTAGGGTATCGTTCACCTTCTCGGCAAAGATGAAGCGCGCCTTCGCCAGTCGCGCGACCTCCTGCCCGATGACGAGGCCTCCCATCGCGGGAGAGAGCACGGTGGTGAAGCTCTTGTCCTCCACCTTGTCCAGCAACATCCTCGCGAGCTTCTCCACCTGATCCAGATGCTCGCACACGCGGGCGCACTGGAAGAAGTGTCCGCTGTGGAGACCCGAGCGGAGGACGAAGTGCCCCTTGAGGAGGGCGCCGGTCGATTCAAAGATGTTGAGGACTTCTGCGTTGGACATGCTGGAAGCCAAGATTGAAACACCGCGCCAAAAAGCGCAAGCCCTCAGGCAGGCAGGGCCGCAAGGCCCTGCACCCCCGCGTCCTCCGGACGCGGAAAAGGGCTTCGCACTTACCAGTCCGCTGAAAAACGCCCAACCGGCGCGGCTGATGCCATCATCTTCTCAAATCT
>LVBV01000013.1 GCA_001604565.1 Puniceicoccales bacterium Verruco_01
CAGCCCGTTTGAAGTCACCTCCAGCAAAGACACCGGATACGTCGCCACCGAAACCCTCGCCGGCACGCGCATCCGCACGGACCTCAAGGATGTCGGCTCCGCCATCTCCGTCGTCACCAAGGAAATGATGACCGATATCGGTGCGACGGACAACTCGACGCTGCTCCAGTACACCACCAACGCGGAAGTCGCGGGCACCCGCGGCACGTACGCAGGCCTCGGAAACGGCACGACCGTGAACGAGTCGGCGCAGTTGGTCAATCAGAGCCAGGGCCAGCGCGTTCGCGGCCTTGACTCGGCGGATAACACCCGCGACTACTTCGCGACGGACATCCCGTGGGATGGTTACAATGTCGATCGCATCGACATCCAGCGCGGCCCGAATTCGATGCTCTTTGGTCTGGGCAGCCCTGCCGGCATCATCAACGCTTCGATGCGCAGCGCCCAGTACACCAACAGCGGCGCCGTCGAGTTCCGCTTCGACAACTACGGCAGTGCCCGTGGTTCGATCGACGTGAACCGCCAGATCATCGATAACGTGTTGGCCGTCCGCGTGGATGGACTCTGGAACAACGAAAAGTACCAGCAGTCCCCGTCGTACCAGCATGATCACCGCGCCTACATCACCATGCGCTGGGATCCGAAACTCTTCGGGCCGGAATTCGCGACCACCTTCAATGTGAAGTACGAAAACGGCAACATCAAGGCCAACCGCCCGCGCATCATCACTCCGTACGACAGCATCACTCCGTGGTTTGCCTCGACTGCCAATCAGGGTATGGCCAAATACGTGGTCAGCGACCCGTACAGCCTGAATTCGACGATTCAGGTTTCTAATCCCTGGCTCTCCGGCCTCAACATCAACCAGCAGCAGGCCACGTGGCTTGTCGATGGCACGACCGGCGAAACGCAGGGAATCTACGGCGGCTACATCCATCGCGGTGCCCGCACGAACACCGGCGCCGTTCAGGACTACACGCAGACGCTTCTCGGCCAGCGGTATTCGTATGAGGCGATCGGCATCGGCGGCTATTCAAGTTACGCGCAGTACGCCAATTTGAAGAATCAGCAATACGGCCAGTACCGTGACAAGTCCCTCACGGACTCCTCGGTGTTCAACTTCTATGACAACCTCATCGATGGTGACACCAAGAGCGAGTGGGAGGACTGGAACGCCATCAACTTCTCCTTCTCCCAGAGAGGCTGGGGTGACCGTGTCGGTCTGACGATTGACTACGACTACCAGAGCTACAACCGTGGCGGCCAGTCCCTCCTCGGCGGTAGCCCGGCGATCTCGATTGACGTCATGCAGTACGGCCAGGATGGTGCCCGGAACCCGAACTTCGGACGCCCGATGGTGTACGAGGCCAACGGTGGTGCCGGCAGTTCCTACGACAGCGATCGCCGGTTCATCCGCGCGACGCTATTTGGTGAATTCCGCGCCACGGATGTGTTTGGCGAGGGCGTCATCTCCATGTTGGTCGGCAGGCACCGCTTTACGGGCAGCTACTCCAAGGAGCGCTACCGTTACGAGAACCGTGCCTGGCAGCTCTACGCGAGCAGCATGGACTGGGCTTCCTTCTGGACCCGCGACACGTCGCTTGCCAACTCCTACAATGCGATCACGGAACGCCCGCCGGCGGCCCTGATCTACCTTGGCTCGTCGCTCTATAACGCGTCCTCCGCGTCCGGCGCCAACCTCTCCGGCATCAATGGAGACGTCAAGCTGTCCGGTGGCAACATCTACCTCTTCGACAGCACCTGGACCGGCGGCACCAACTATGCAGATCCGTGGACGATCCCGGCGAACCTAGTTCACGTGTACAGCGATAACTTCGGGGCCAGCGCCACGCAGGCCTCCAATCCGGCCAACTACATCGGCTGGAACAGCACGAAGACGGTCAACCCGCTCACCTATGATTCGGCCACGGGCAATCTCCTCACCTCCGCGGTGAAGACCCTCCGCCAGACCGAATCCTACGCGGGTTCCTGGCAGGGCTACATGATCAACGACGCCGTAATCGGCACCTTCGGCTGGCGCTATGACAAGGTCTCGTCCAAATATGCCAGCGCAGCGCGCGACAACAATAACCGCAAAATGCTGGATATGGCGAACTACATCATGCCGGATGATTTCCCGGACGATGCGATCTTCGGCAAGCACAGCACTTCCTGGAGCGTTGTCACGCACCTGAACAAGTTCCTCCCGCACGACTTCCTCCCGATCGACATCCGCCTGTCCTTCAACAAGTCGAACAACTTCAGGGTCACCGCGGTGCGCACGGATCTCTACGGCAACGCGATTTCCAACCCCGCTGGCGACACCAAGGAGTACGGCATTCTGCTCTCCACGAAGGACAACAAGTACTCCTTCCGCGCCATGAAGTACGAGACGAACATGACTGGCGTTACCGTCAGCATGAGCAGCACGGCGGGCCTCGATCAGGTCATCCGCGACGGTCTGCGCTTCCGCAACCGCTTCCTCTACCGCTTGGCCGGTTACGACTGGAGCAAGCGCGAGAAGGCGTATCCCGCGGATCTCAACGGTTACAACGCCGAGCTCTGGTACCCGGCATGGGTGGACAAGACCACCGATCGCCCGGTTGCCAACTACACGGCAGCCGATCCGGGCAACGCCTACTTCGAGACTCAGGAGCAGGCTTACGCCCGTCGCGATGCCTCCATCAAGGCCTGGGGCGAGATTCAGCAGTTCCTCACGGACCGCGGATACTTCAAGGCCTGGGGCTGGGAGCCCACGACCCTCAGCGCACTCAAAGACTCAAGCGGCAACTTCATTGGTCGCACCGAGTATGAGGCGGCTCTGACAACCCCCGCAGGCTCCTCCACGAGCGTCTATGGTCTGGGCGGCCACGGCACGGCGGACATTCCCGCCGCGCAGTACACGCCGGTTGAAAGCACGGTCAAGAGCTACACCTCGAACAACCCGACCTTCGCGATCACGGCCGACACGGCTTCCGAAGGTTACGAGTTCGAGTTCACGGCCAATCCGCTCCCGAATTGGCGCATTGCCATCAATGCTTCCAAGACGACGGCCAATCGCGTCAACGTCGGTGGCGCCGTTCTCGACGAGTACGTTGCGTTCATGGACAAGATGATGGCTGGTGTTGCCGGCGACATGCGTATCTACAACGGCAACCTCGACCAGACGATTCGCCGCAACGTGTGGGCCTCTTGGCGCAGCCAGTACTCCCAGCTCAAGCTGCTGGAGAACGCGGCCGCGGCTGAAGTCCGCAAGTGGCGCTATAACATCATCACCAACTACGACTTCACGGAAGGTTTCCTGAAGGGTGTTGGCGTTGGTTCCGCCTACCGCTGGCAGGACAAGGTCGTGATCGGCTACCCGCTGCTCGACTCCACCACTGGTGTTGCGAACTTCGACATCAACAACCCGTACTACGGCCCGGCCGAAGACGGTCTCGACCTCTGGGTGAGCTACACTCGCCAGCTCTCCGACAAGGTCGAATGGAAGATCCAGCTGAACGTCCGCAATGCCTTCCAGGATAACGGGTTGGTCCCGATTTCCTGCGAGCCGGACGGTTCTTGGGCTGCGGTCCGCATCAGGCCGACGCAGGAGTGGTTCCTCACCAACACCTTCACGTTCTAGCGTGATGGTTTGACAATTCAAGGGCGCCGGTCGGCGGAGAAATCCAAGGACCGGCGCCTTTTGCTGTACCTGTTCCTTGAACTTTCCAGTAGAGAGATCGATGCAGGGGTACGGAAAAGCCCTGCTGCGGCCCCGCCGCGGCGAATGAATCTTCCTGCGGGAACCCCGTCCCGGACAAACCCCGCTACCTCTCCGGTAGCGGTCTCTCGGCAAGAGGCTTGCGCGCCACGGCAAGGAGCGTCTCGAAATTCGGTTCCATCGCCTCGCGCGTCACCACCTGCGTCTCGATCTTCTGGAGTCCGCAGGTGCGCATCCACGAGTAGAGGTCGCTCTCGCGGAAGCCCAGCCACAAATCCGCATACATTTCGCGCGCTTTCTCGAAGGAATGCTCGCGCAGGTCCAGAATCACAAGGAGTCCGCCGGGGCGCAGGATGCGCGCGGCCTCGCTCACGGCCTTCTGCGGATGCGCCGCGTGGTGCAGCGACTGCGAAAGGAGCGAAAGGTCCACGCACTCGTCGGGCAGGGGGACTTTTTCGATGTCGCCCAGCTTGTATTCGAGGTTGTCCACGCCGTTCTCCCTCGCGATGCGCGAGCCCACCTCCACCATTTTCGCGGAGCGGTCGATGCAAAAAACGTAGTGCGCCTGTCGGGCGAGGAGCATCGAGATCATGCCTTCACCCGCGCCAAGGTCCGCGATGTCGATCGACGGAGTGAGGTAGAGGAGGAAGTGCCCGATGGCGTCCCAGCTTCGCCCGGGGCAGTAGTGCTTGCCGAGGCGCCCGGCGATCTCGTCGAAGTACTTTTCGGAAATCGCGCGGCGCTTTTCGATCGCCCTGCGGAGCAGGTCGCGGTCGCGCCGCAGTTCCTCGCTACTCTCCACCGCCTTCACCGCCGCCTCCACAAGGACGCGGAGCGACCCCGGCAGATCCTCCACGATGGAATAATACGTGCGCTTGCCGTCCTTGCGGTCTGTGGCGAGGCCCCCGCTCCGGAGTAGCGCCAGATGCGAAGAAATGCGCGACTGGCCCATTTCGAGAATGTCCTGCAGCTCCGCGACGGAAAGCTCCTCCTGAAAGAGGAGGTTCACGATGCGCACGCGCGTCGGGTCCGAAAGGAGTCTCAGGATTTCCCAGGCGTTGGTCACAGCTTGATTGATAGCTGTTTTTTCCCCCTTCGGGAAGAAAAAGCCGACAACTTCCCTTCGGCGGAATTCTACCGTGGTTTGCGATGGTCGCCGTCGTCCTTGTCGTCCGTATTCCTGTCGTTTTGCCGGGGCGGTTCCACCTTCTGCGGCGCGGGGGGCTTTGGCTCCGGCGGTTTTGTCGCGGGCGGCGCCGGCGGCTTGATGGAAGGCGGCGGGGGCGGCTTGACGGCGGGTGGCGCAGGCGGCGTCATCTTCGGCTTGCCGGCTGGATACGCTCCGGGCCTTGTCTTGGGCGCGGGCGGAACCTTCCCGGGGTCGTGAACCTTCTTGTTCCCCTCCGCCTTGTCCTTGTTCCTCGGCGGGGGTGGGCCGGCGTGCGGAGGATGGGTGCCGGTGTCATGCGAACCGGTCCGCGGCGGAACGGGCGGGGGTGTTGGAGCCGGAGGATGATGCCCCTGAGGACGATCCGCATGGCGGTCCTCGTCCCGGTGGTCCCGGGGACGACCCGGCTCCTGCCGGGGCGGCGGCGGGAGATTGTCGGGAGGGGGGACGGGGTCCTTCCAGTCGCCGGGATGGTGGCGCCGTCCGTCCGGACGCGGAGGATGGATGTTGCCGTCGCGGCCCTTGCGGTGGTGGATGTTCGGCACGGCGTGCCGTCTCCAGTCCGGATGCGCGGCGTACCAGAGACGGAAGCGATTCAGCCGGAACACATCAAAGGCCATCCAGTTCTCGCCGGGGCCCAGATAATAGTAACCGTCGTCGTAAAAACCCACGTATTCGTAGCCGTCCCAGACGTAGTAATCCGGGATGGGGCCCCAGCTTGTCTCGCGGAGGATGCCGGAAGTGCCGGTTTCCACGGGCGCGGCACAGCCGGCCAGTAGTCCTGCCGCAAGAAGGAAAAAGAGAGAGAAACAGACGCGCATACAAGGATCGGTGTTGAAGGGTGGGAGAGACCCCGGGGTTGTCGCACAACGCAAATCGCCTTTCCAATTCTGCCGACAAAACGATTGTTCGCAAGCGCGGTTGTTTGATTTTACACTTCTTTCCCCTCCGCAAGAGCGGTTGCGTCGGAGGCGCTGCCCCGTCACACTGGGAGGCGGATGGAGCCCGGTCTAGTTGACATATTGGAAGCGCTTCTCTTTTCCAGCGCCCAGCCACTTTCCGCCGCGCAGGTGCAGAAAGTGTTTTCCCGCGCGGCGGCGGAGGGTCTGCGCGCGGATCAGGCTCAGGGCGTTCTCGCCCTTCCCGTGGAGACCCTGCCCGAGACGATTCCGCTGGGCCGCATCCGCGAGGCGGTGGAAACCCTCCGCGAAAAGCTGGAAAAGGCCAGAAGTGTGTACGACGTGGAGGAGGTTCCCGGCGGCTGGCGGCTGGCCCTGCGTCCCGCCTACTCGCCCTGGGTGAGACTCTTGCGGGACGAGCCCGCGCCCCGGCGGCTGCCCTCCTCGTTTCTGGAAACCCTAGCCGTCGTCGCCTACCGGCAGAACGTGACGCGCTCGGAGATCGAGGCGATCCGCGGGGTGTCGTGCGACAGGGCGCTGGCGCGGCTCATGGAGCTGGACCTTGTCCGCGCAACGGGTAAGGCGGATCTTCCCGGGAGGCCCATCCAGTACGGGACGACAAAACACTTCCTCGAATTCTGCGGGATCGCCAGCCTCGACGAACTGCCCGTCTCGGACCTTGTTCCGCCGGAGATGTTCGGAACCTTGCCGGAGACGCCGCTGTAGCAGGCTACGCGTCGAGCTTCGGCGGCTGGGCGGCGGCCTTTGCGGAGGCTTCCTGAAGGGCGTTCATCGCGGCGGCGGACAGGCTGCGGCCATCCTCCTGCATCGCGAGGAGCACCGACCCGATGACCGGCGTCACCCGCGCGTGGATGATCCGCGCGAAGGGAAGCTGCGCGTCGAGGGCTTCCGAAAAACGTTTTTCAAAGACTGCGCCGCGATGGGTGATACCGCCGACGGCGGAGACGAGGGGCCGCTCCATGTCCAGCACGCGCGCGACCGTGGCCACCATGAGGGCCAGTTCCCGGAAGCCGTCCTGAAGGATTGCCTCGGCGCACACGTCGCCCGCGTCCGCCGCGTCGAAGACGATGGGCGCCAGCTCCGCCACCCGCTCGCGCGAGAAGTGCGGGTTGTAAATGATGTTCGGCATCTCGTGGAGCGTCGCAATGCGCAAAAACGCGCGAACCTTCTCCTCCAGCACCGTCATGGGGCCGCGCCCGTCGCAGCTGCGTGCCGCGGCGCGCATGGCCTGATAGCCAAGCCAGTAGCCGCTGCCGGGGTCGTCGATGAACCAGCCCCAGCCGCCCGCCTGACGCACCCGGCCCGCCACGTCGCGTCCCAGCGCCGCCGAGCCCGTTCCGACGACGAGCACCACGCCCGCTTCCCCGCCGAGAGCCGCCGCATGCGCCACGTCCAGGTCGTGGCCGATTTTGACCCGCGCCCCGCCGAGGCCCGCCTTCGCGAGAGGTTCGGCAAAAGCCTGCGTCACCGCCTCGCGGTCCGCCGCCGTGCGCACTCCGGCAAGGCCCAGAAAGAGCTGGATGTCCTCGTCCTTCGCGTTCGCACAGGCGCGCGAGAGGGCCTCGCACACGCTCTGTGCCGCCCCGTCGAGGCCCACGGCCTTCGGGTTCGACGCTCCGGAGGCACCGTAGCCGACGAAGGCGCCCGACGCATCCGCCAGTAGCGCGCGCGTCCGGGTTCCGCCGCCGTCCACTCCGCAATACAAAGTCATGGGGCGATGATTGCCGCCCTTTTTTCAAAGATCAAGCAATGCATTGCGGCGGACGCCCTTCCGGATTACAGTGGTTGCGTCATTCCATGAGCGAGACGGGATATCTCCACAACATCTATTCGGGCCGGGTGCAGGGCGTGGGCTTCCGTTACCAGACCCTTCACGTGGCGCGCGGCTACGACGTGGCCGGTTACGTGCGGAACCTGCCGGACGGGCGCGTGGAGATGGAGGCGGAAGGCGGCGCAGCGGAACTCGCCGCCTTCGCAAAGGCCGTCGCGGAGCGAATGGCGGGCTTCATCCGGGGCGTGGAAACCGCCTCGGGCACGCGGGAGCCCTCCTTCAAGGGCTTTTCGATCCGGTAGGCGTTACCCGGCGGCGAATTCCGCCAGCGCCCGGGCAACTTCTTCGAGACCGGCCTGCGGCAGCTCCGGATACACGGGCAGGCTCAAGACCTCCTCGGCAAGGCGGTGGGCCCTTGTGCAGCTTTCTCCGCCGAGGGATTTGCCCTTGAAGCACTCCTGACGGTCGAGCGTCAGGGGATAGTAGATCTCGCAGCCGATCCCGCGCGCGGCAAGGAGCTTCTTGAGAGCGTCGCGGCGGCCCGGGGCGCGCACGGTGTACTGGTTCCAGACGTGCGTCATTCCGGGCAGGGCCCTGGGAAGGATGAGCCGCGCCTCCTCCGCGTTCGCGTCCCCCGCGAAGGCGATGCCGCTCTTTCCGGCGAGGATCTCCGCGTACTTCGCGGCATGTGCGTCGCGGGCGTCGCGGTAGGTGGAAAGGTGCCGCGCCTTGATGCGCAGAACCGCGCCCTGCATCCCGTCGAGGCGGAAGTTCCCGCCCACCATCGAGTGGTAGTAGCGCGGGTTCATGCCGTGATTGCGCAGGTGGCGAACTTTGGCGGCAAGGGCGTCGTCGCTTGAAAAGAGCATTCCCGCGTCGCCCATCGCGCCGAGGTTCTTTGTGGGATAGAAGCTCGTGATGCCCATCTCGCCCATCGAGCAGGCCTTCCCTTCGGGGGCGGCGGCGCCGATCGCCTGCGCGGCGTCCTCGACGACGGCGAGGTGGTGCTTCTTCGCGACTTTCAGGATCTCCGCCATCGGGGCGCACTGGCCGAAGAGGTGGACCGGAATCACCACCTTGGAGCGCGGGGAGATCTTCGCTTCGAGGTCCGTCGGGTCCATGTTGAAGTCCGTCAGGCGGCTGTCCACGAAGACCGGCGTCGCCCCGAGGCGCGAAACGGCGCCCGCTGTGGCGAAGAACGTGAAGGTGGGCACCAGCACCTCGTCGCCCGGCCCGATGTCGAGGGCCATGAGCGCCACGAGGAGCGCGTCGCTCCCCGAGGAAAGGCCCACGGCGTACCGCGCGCCGACAAGCGCCGCGAGCTCCGTTTCCAGCGCCTCGACCTCGCTCCCGAGGATGAAGGCGCCGGAATCGACGACCGATTCGAGGGCTTTCATGATATCCGCCTTGAGGGCGGCGTTCTGCGCGCGGATGTCCAAAAGTGGCACGGCCATGCCGCCAGTATCGGGAAAATCCGCCGCCTTTCCAGCCTTCTTTGTCACAGCGCATTGCCAGCCTGGGAGGGGACTTCTAGAAATCGCTCATGCGCGTCCTTGCCATTTTCGACAAATTTCGCGGCTCGCTGAGTGCGGAAGAAGCCTGCCGCATCGCGGCGGACGCGGCACGGGGACTCGGCCACGAGGCAGCGGCGCTGCCCCTTTCCGACGGCGGCGAGGGCTTTGCGGCGATCCTGACGGGAGCGGCGGGGGGGACGGCGGTCACTGCGGAGGTGACGCTTCCCCTCGGCGGGAAAACCACGGCCACCTTCGGCATGGTGGAGGCTTCCGCGCTGCCCGGTCCCGCGCGCGATCTCCTTCCGGCCCTTCCGGCGGAAGGGTGGGTGGCCGTCCTTGAAATGGCCTCGGCAAGCGGGCTTTCCCTGATCTTGCAGGACAAGCGCGATCCCTGGGCGGTGTCGAGCTTCGGCACGGGGGAACTTCTCCTTGCCGCCGCGCGGGCCGGGGCGGACGCGCTTCTCCTTGGCATCGGCGGAAGCGGCACGGCGGACCTCGGCTGTGGGGCGCTCGCGGCACTCGGGGTAGAATTTGTGCGGAAGGACGGCACGCGGATCGAGCGCCCGGTGCCGAGACGCTGGCCGGAGGTGGCGCGCCTTGCCGGGAGCGCGGTGAATCTCCCGCCGATCCTCGTCGCGGCGGATGTGGAGAGCCCCCTTTGCGGCCCTTGCGGCGCGGCGGCGCTCTTTGCTCCGCAGAAGGGACTGCCGGTGGCGGAGATCCCGGCGCTCGATTCGGCGCTTTTGCGCATGGCGGGGCTCCTTTCCAAACACCTCGGCGCTGCGGACGCGGTGGCGAATCGGCGCTTTTCCGGCGCGGCGGGCGGGATCGGCCTCGCTCTGGAACTGGCTTTTCGCGCGCGGATCGTCACGGGTTTTGACGTCTTTTCCGCATGGACGGACCTAGACCGCAAAATCGCGGCGGCGGACCTTGTCCTGACCGGCGAAGGCTCCCTCGACGCGGGCTCGCTTTCCGGCAAGGGACCGGTGCGGATCGCCCGCCGGGCCGCCGCGGCGGGCAAGCGGGTTGTCTTTCTCGCCGGAAGAGTCGAGGAGGCCGCCGTTCGGTCGCTTGCCGCGGAAAGCCCGCTTGTTACGGTCGCCGCCATCACGGCGCCGGGCATGGAACAGGCCGCGGCCTTCGCCGCCGCGCCGGAACTTTTGCGCGCCGCCGTGGAGGGGCACCTCGTCCCGCTTCGGGCTCTTCGCGGAAAGTGAGTGGATTGTCTTTACTTGGCGGCGCGGCGGACGCAGGGTAACGGAAATGTCCGCAGACGACCGATTGTTCTGGCTCGATATGGAAATGAGCGGCCTGGATCCCTCGCGCGACCGGATCCTTGAGGCGGCGGCGATCGTCACGAGCATCCGGCTGGAGGAACTGGAACGCTACGAAACCTGCGTCCGCCAGCCGCCCGAGGTGCTTTCCGGCATGAACGACTGGTGCCGCCAGCACCACGGCGCGAGCGGACTCACTGCCCGCGTTTCCAGCGGTATTTCCGAGGCGGCGCTCGACGAGGCCTTCTGTAATCTCGCGGACCGCTACTTCCAAAAAAATCCCGTGATCCTCGCGGGCAATTCCATCGCGCAGGACCGCCGCTTCGTGGAACGGTACCTGCCCCGCTTCACCGCCCGGCTCCATTACCGGATGCTGGATGTGAGTAGCTTCAAGATCGTCTTCGAGAGCCTTTTTTCCGTCCCGTACGTGAAGGCGAACGCCCACCGCGCGCTGGAGGACGTGCGCGAGTCGATTGGCGAATTCCGCTACTACGTGGGCGCCATCGACCCTTCGCGCCTGCCCAAGAGATAGAGCATCCGACTCTACTTATCGCATCGCCCGTTCCCAGTCGCGCACCTTCGCGGCGAGGAAGTCGAGGAAGGAGGGAGAGTCGTTGAGGCAGGGGACTAGAGTGATTTCGCCGCCGCCCGCCTCCGTATACAGGGCCCGACCCTCCTGCGCGATCTCGCCAAGGGTTTCGAGGCAGTCGGTCACAAAGCTCGGGCAGAGGACCAGGAGCCGCTCCGGCTTTTCCTTCGCGATTTCGGCAAGCCGCACAAAGGTGTAGGGCCTCAGCCACCGTCCTTTCCCAAGGCGGCTCTGGAAGGAGACGGAGACTTTTCCCGGTTCAAGGCCGAGGCGGCAGGTCAAAAGCTCCGCCGTTTTCAGGCACTGGGCGCGGTAGCAGGTGGCGTGGCAGGGATGCGGCGTTTTGCAGCAGTCTTCCGAGGCAAGGCAGTGCCCGTGCGAGGGATCGGCCTTGCGCAGGTGCCGCTCCGGGATGCCGTGGAAGGACAGGAGCAGCCGGTCGCAGCCCTTTTCCAGATACGGGCCTGCGCTGGTGGCGAGGGCGCCGATGTAGCCCTCCTCCGCGTAAATGGGCGGCTGGATCGTGAGCGAAACCTTCGGCGCGAGAGAGTGGAAAACCTCCTTCACGCGCAGGGCCGCCGTTTGGTAACTGGAGGCGGCGTGGTGCGGGAACATCGGGATCGCGAGGACCTCCTCCGCCCCGGCCCGGACGATTTCTCCCACGGCGCTCTCGATGGAGGGGTTTCCGTAGCGCATGGCAAGGTGAACGGAAAGCCCCGTCCGCTTCTCCAAACCCGCCGCCTGCCGGCGCGAGAGGGCGACAAGCGGCGAGCCCTCCTTCGTCCACACCCTTGCATAGGCCGCCGCCGACCTCTTCGGGCGCAAGGGCAGGATGACGCCCTCCAGAAGAGCCTTGCGCAGAAGCCAGGGCAGGTCGATCACGGAAGGGTCGGACAAAAACTCCCGCAAAAAGCGCCGCACGTCGCCCACGGAGGGCGAGTCGGGGGAGCCGAGGTTCACGAGCAGGACCGCCTTGCGCATCACCGCTCAGAATGAGGCGTCCGCGTCCCGAAGGCAACCGGGGATCCGCCACCGCCGGAAACGTCCCGGGGGCTCAGTGCATGATGGCCGTCTCGTCGCAGGTCCAGTCCGCCTGATAGTCCCAGAAGACGCGGTCCGGCGCGGAGCCCGACATGAAGTAATACCACTTTTCGCTGCTGAAGCAGTACATCATGGGATAGGAATCCTTCGACACGTACCACCATGCGCCGGTCGCGCAGTCCCAGAGGACGAGCGCGCCGCCGCCGATGGAATAGACGTACTGCCAGCCATGCGCGCCGTGCCAGAGCCAGTGGCCGAAAGTGACATCGTCGTAGTAAAGGGTGCCGTACCAGCCGCCCGTGAACCATCCCTGCCGGGCGGAGGTCGAGTCGCTCCATTGGAGGATGCTGTCGCCGCCCCGTATGATGGTGTATCCCGCGAGGTTGTAACCGACCTCCCGAAGCGAGTCATAGTCGCCGCTCAGGCTGTAGGTGTTGATCCAGACATCCGCCTCCTCCGCCTCGCGCCAGAGGGCCTGCGCGTCGTCCCAGACGAGAAAGAGCTTGTCGGCCAGTTTTGCGCGCATCTCCGGCGCGGAGGACCAGTAAATCGCGAAACACCCGCCCGAAAGACAGATATGGGACTCGGGGGTGTAGGAGAGGCTCGCGGAATAGGCCGGACTCCCAAGACGCAGAAGAGCCGAATCGGCCACGACCACCTTGCCGCCGTTGTTGCCGGTGGCTCCAAGGATCAGTGTGCCGGTGTACAGCTCCGAACCGGTTCCCTTCACCTTGAGGACGGAATCGTTGCCGTCCGCCTCGCGTCCCACGTAGGTGACGGGGCTGAATCCGGTGGCGCCGAGCTGGAGGTGCAGCTCGTTGCGGTCCCCGTGCCCGCCCACGGTCAGCTCCCCCGTGAGGGTGAAGCCGCTCCCCGCGTCGAGAAAGACGGCCTGATTCCCGTTGCCGTGATCCGCGTCGTTTTCCTGGCCGAGACCCACGCAGAGGTTGGTGGCGGTGACGGTGGAGGCGCCGCGGACGTGAAGGGTTGCCCGGTTGCCGTAGGCGCCGACATACACCTGACCGGTCGCGACAAGGGACGAGGCTCCGGAAAGCATCAGGGAATTGTCGGAGGCGGCGCGCTGGCCGCTGATGACACAGTCGGGGCTCGTGGCGGAGGCACCGTCTTCAAGACGCACCGCGTTTGCGCCGCCATTGTTTCCCGCGATCAGCCCGGAGGAATTGATCCATTTCGTCCCCGCACCCGTGACGATGAGGAGGTTGCCGTCGGCCCCAGTGTTTTTGCCGAGGCAGCCGAGGTGATCGGAAAGTGTCGCCCCGCTCTTGACGGTGAGGCGGTTGCGGCTCGTCGTGTTGCCGAGGATCGCGTCGGTCGAGGCGTTGAAATTCTCCGCCGTGCCGGTGTCGATCACGTTCCATGCGTAATCGGGGGCGGCGGCCCCGGTGTCGAGCGTGGCGGGGGTCACGGCGCTGTTGAGGAAGGGGCTGGCCTGACTGCCGTCACCGGCGACAAGGGCGTGGCCGGCAAGGGCGAGACCGGCGAGGGGAATGATCCGCGCACAACCGCGGGTGGAAGGCAGGTGGGAATGGAACATGGCGGGAATGCGGCCCGCCTTCGGCCCGTCACGTCAACCCGGCGCAGGGGCGAAGGTGTAAAGAAAGCCGTTGATAATTCTCAATGATTCGCCCGGTCCCTCCTTTGTCAAGCTGCGGAAAAACGCATTGCTTCGGCCCGCAGGGTTGACCCTGCCTCGCCTGTCGATTTGACTTCCTCCATGAGCGAAGAGTCCAGTATCGACAAACTCGTCACCGATCTTGCGAAGGCGGCCCTCGACGCCTCGCGCGTGATGGGCGGCGTGCCTACTCCGCGCAAGAATGTGACTCTTCTCAAGCTCGCCGAGCTCCTCGAAAAAAAGAGCGAGGATATCGTGATCGCCAACCAGCAGGACGTGGAGGCGGCGCGCATGGCGGGCCTTTCCAAGGCGATGGTGGACCGCCTGATGCTGGACGAAAAACGCGTGGCCAAGATGGCCAAGGGCGTGCGCGAGGTGGCGGAGCTTCCCGACCCCGTCGGCGAACAGATTGAAAAGAACGTCCGCCCGAACGGCTTGGACATCCGCAAGGTGCGCGTGCCGATCGGCGTCATCGGCATCATTTACGAGAGCCGCCCGAACGTGACGATCGACTGCGCGTCCCTCTGCTTCAAGAGCGGCAACGCCTGCATCCTGCGCGGCGGACGCGAGGCGTACAACACGAACCTCTTCCTTGTGAAACTGATCCACGAGGTGCTGGAAGCCGAGGGCCTGCCGAGGGCCGCCGTTTCCTTCATCGAGACGACCGAGCGCTACGCCCTGCACCGGCTGCTCAAATTGGACCAGTACGTCCACTGCATCATTCCGCGCGGGGGCGAGGGCCTCATCCGCATGGTGACCGAGGAGGCCCACATGCCCGTCATCAAGCACTACAAGGGCGTGTGCAACGCCTACATCGACAAGGCGGCGGATTGCGACATGGCGGTCAAAATCGTCATGAACGCCAAGACGCAGCGCCCCGGCGTCTGCAACGCCATCGAGAACCTCGTCGTCCACAAGGATGTGGTGGATTCCATCCTCCCCTACGTGGCGAAGGCCCTCGCGGGAGCGGGCGTGGAGCTGCGCTGCGACCCGACGAGCCTCATGGCCTTGGAAATGTTCGGTGGCTTCAAGGGTCTCAAGGAGGCGACCGAGGAGGACTATTACGAGGAATACCTCGACCTCATCCTCTCGATCCGCGTCGTGAACGACCTGGAAAGCGCCATCGACTTCATCAACCGCTACGGCTCGGCGCACTCGGATTGCATCATCACGAGCGACGAGGCGGCGGCGAAGAAGTTCCTCGCGGGCGTGGACAGCGCGACGGTGTACTGGAACGCCTCCACCCGCTTCACCGACGGCTACGAATTCGGCATGGGCGCGGAAATCGGCATCTCGACGGACCGCCTCCATGCGCGCGGTCCGATGGGACTCAAGGAACTGACGACCTACAAATACCAGATTTACGGCAGCGGCCAGCTCCGCGGATAGGCTGCGGCCCCGGCGGACGGGGCTGACGCGGTGGGACGCTGCCGGCACGGAAAGGAAAAACGCAATGTTCATTGTGCGCATCTCCTACATCGTTCCGCTGGAAGTGGTGGACCGCTTCCTCGCAGATCACGTCGAATGGCTCCACAAGTTTGAAAAATCCGGGATGTTCCTCGTGTACGGGCGCCTTGTGCCGCGCACGGGCGGGGTGATCGTGGCCCGGGCCGGGAGTCGTGACGAGCTTGAGGAGGCGATTGCGTCCGATCCCTTCCGCATCCACGGCGTGGGCACCTACGAGATCACCGAGTTTGCCGAAAACCGCTCCTTCGCGGAGAAAGCGGCGGCGCTGGGCCTCGCTGCGGTGTAGAAGGCATGATAGAGCGCACTTGCGCCCGCGTTATCCGCCGTTCATCCTGCCCCCATGAGCGGTAACTGCGGCGCATCCATCGTGCAAACCGAGATTGACGGCGTTCCGGCGGAGGCGGCGGTCCTCCCCATCGGGCCGGTGAGCCTCGTGTACGCGAAGACGGCGAGGGGAATTCTGGCCTGCGGGGCGATCGACCCGGCGGCGCTTCAGAAGTTCGGCCTGCCCGCCGCGCGCGTGAAGCCCGTCGGCAGCCCCTCCATCGGCTCGCTTGCGGACCTATTGGCCGGAGAGGTGCGCGAGGCAAACGACGCCGCACAGGCCCTCGGCGTCAACGTCGGCATGAAGGGTCGCGACGTGATCGCGAAGCTCGCGTAGGGGAGGGAGGCCTTCCGCCTATTCCTCGTCCAGCCGCCAGCGCCCCTTCGGCGTGCGGCCAAGGACGAGCTTTTCCCCGAAGGCTTCCGAGAGAGTGGCGCCCGTCAGAACCTCCTCCACCTTGCCGGAGGCGAGGACGCGCCCGTTCTTGAGGAGCAGGACATGTCCGAAGGAGGGAGTGATCTCCTCCACGTGGTGCGTCACAAGAACGAGCGGCGGGGCGTCCTTCTTTTGCGCGACGCCCTCCACAAAGTCGAGAAAGCGCCGCCGGGCCACGGGGTCGAGGCCCGAGCAGGGCTCGTCGAGGATGAGAAGCTGCGGGTCCGCCATCATCGCCCGGGCGATGAGGACCCTCTGGCGCTCCCCCTGCGAGAGAAGCTCCCACGCGCGCTTGTGCAGGGCGGCAAGGCCCGATTCGTCGAGGAGCTGCGCCGCCTTCGCCGTCACCTCCGCAGGGGCCTCCTCCCACGGGTTCACAATGGCGCCGTGGCCGCTCGCCACGATTTCGAGCGCCGTGAAGCCCGGCTGGATCATCCGCTTGACGCTGCTCGACACGATGCCGAGCTTGGCGCGCAGTTCCTGCCACGGGAAGGCGCCGTACTGTTTGCCGCAGACGCGCACGACTCCCGCGCTGGGCGTAAGGTAGCCCGCCAGAACCGAGAGGAGCGAGGTCTTCCCCGAGCCGTTCGCGCCCATGAGGAGCCAGTTCTCGCCCGCGTTCACGCGCCAGTTCACGCCATCGAGGATCACGGAGTCCCCCCGGCGGACGCCAAGGCTCTCCAGCGCGATAATCTCCCCTTCGGAAGTCTGCATGGGGCTCACTTATACCGCAGGCGAAGGAGAAAAGGAAGGAATCCGACCAAAAGGGCGGCTACTTCCGGTACTTCGGGTAACCGCCGGGACGGCTCTCCATGAGCCAGTTCCAGAAGATCATCCAGATGCGGACCGGCAGGGAGAGAACATTCCAGAAGAGGTTGCGGACGGGCTTGCGAGAGACAACGGAAGGCCTTGCGTCCGTGAGTCTTATGACTCTCACGGAACTACTGTGCAGGCGCGTCTTCCGGAACAGTGCCATGGTGGAGAAGGGTAACGCGCCCGCCGGGCGCTGCAACGCATTTTGAAGAAATCCGGCAGCGCGGCTTTTCTTCCCGTGAGGGCCCGCCTCATTCCTCAAAGGGCACGTTGTGGGAGGAAAGGATCCCGCGCCAGCGTTCGATCTTGGGGAGCAGGTCGCCGTTCACCCACTGCCGCGTTTCCGCAAGAGTGCGCTCCGATCCCTGCCACGCGGCGAAGTAATTCTCGTACAATGCCTTGTACTTCTCGAAATTCGCCACGTACTCGTCCCGTTCCCCCGAGAGGGACGCGATGTGCTTCTCCACGTCGGCGGCGATTTTCGCGCGCGCGGCGGCGGCTTTTCCGGCGGGAAGGGCAAAGGCGTCGATCATCTCGCGCCCCGAACCTGCCCGTGCCGCGGAAGAAAGTGCGCAGAGTAGTGCGGGATCGGCCAGCGGACCGGCTTCCGTGTCAAACGCTTCCGACTTTTCCGCCGCAAGTTGCATGCGATCGTACACCTGGGCTGCCTCCGGAAACGCGGCGGCAAGGAGCGCGTGTTTTTCCCGCGAGATCGGGATGCGCGTGAATTCCTCGCGCACGAAGGAGCCGGCGTTCCCCACGTTTTCCGGCAGGCCGAGGAAGCGGGCGAGGCGCCGGGCGAGCGCCGGGGGATCCGCAAAGGCCTCTTGCGCATGAAGGACGAGGAAATTCCCAGGGTGCATTTCCCGCGCGGCGAGGATCGCGCCGTTGTAAGCGGCACAGGCCCCGAAAATCGCCTCCGGGGCGAAGAGCGCGGACCAGTCCCCGCGCTTGAGGAAGGAGAAATACACCTCCAGCGGATGCCGGTACACCGCCACACAGCGGGCCTGCGGGAGGAGTTCCAGCCACTGGGATAGAAAGAGGCAGGTGCGCGGTTCCTTCCAGCCCCAGAGTCCCTCGCGGCGGGATTGTTCCACCAGTTCGCGCGCCTTGAGCCGTTCCTCGTCGCTCCACGCGGAGTGGAAGTCCGGCCCCGGCAGAAAGTCCGCACGCGTCTGGCGCTTTTCCACACGGGCGGCGAGGAGCTCTTTGTGGAAGGCCAGGATCGCCTCGTCCTCATAATAACCGCGCGGATTGCCCGCGTCGGCAGGCAGCAGACGGTCGCCCATCGACGCGCCCATCCCCGCCAGAACTCCGGCGAGGAAGCTCGTGCCGCTTCGGTGCATCCCGAGGACGAGGACTGGCTGTGATGTCTCCACGTCTGTAAAACACGGGAAAGACCGCGATGTCGCAACGGCGCAGACGCTTTTCCCCGCAGCGTACTTGCGTTGGCGCCGGGGAGCGTTAGGTACACAGGTCGGCACCCACGGCATGCAGAAGAACCCCAGAGCCTTCACTCTGATCGAAACGATGCTCGTCGTCGTGATCATTGGGATGCTTGTTTCGATCGCGATTCCCGCCTTCGGCAACGTGCGGCGGACGGCGCAGCGCCGCGCGGTGGAGGACAATCTGCGCACCCTCGCGGCGGCGGCGGACGTTTATTTCGTGCGGACGGGGGCCGCCTCCGTCGCCGCATCGCAGCTCGTGGCGGAGCTTTCCCGGCCTCCGCACGCGGTGGCGGGCGAGGATTACAACTCCGTCGGCACGATCGGCAAGGGCTTCCGCAACCTGTCCGTGGCCGTGCCCGGCCTCGGCGCCGAGGTGACCCTCAACCGCTGATGGATCTTTGCGATCGTTCCCGCGCCTCGACAGCGGCGGCCTTTCCGGGCAGTCTGATTCCCCAGAGAGCCATGCGCAGCGTTCCCTTCAGGTTCGGCCTTCTTTTCCTTTCCATCGCGGCGGCGCTGGCGCTTGCCTTTGCAACGCCTTACGCATGGGTGCTCCGCGCGGCCTGCCATGCGGGTTACTGGCTGACGGCGCTCCTCTTTGCCGCCTTCCTCTTCTTTCTCTGGCGCGAATTGGACGGCGCCGGGGGGCTGGCGGGACTCGGCAGGCGGATCGCCGCGGAAAAGCGGGCCCTTGCGCTCCTCGCGGTTCTCGCGGGGCTCCTCCAGATCCACGAGCCGCATCGTGCGAAGGTCCTCTACGACGAGGATGTTCTTTGCGGGACGGCCCTGCGCATGCACGAGGATCGTCTGGCGGTGTATCCCGTGCGGATGCATTTCTTCGATGGCAGGCTCACCGTCTTCAATTCCACGGCGGACAAGAGGCCGCCCTTCTTCCCCTTCGCGCTGAGCCTCGTTCACGACCTGACGGGTTACCGCACGGCGAACGTCTTTATCCTCAACGCACTTCTCGCCTTTGGCCTCCTCTCAGGGCTGTATTACCTTGTCAGACCTCTTGCCGGAGCCGTCGCGGCTGCGGCTGCGGCATTCCTCATGGCGGGACTGCCGCTTCTGGCGCAGAACGCCACGGGCGCGTCCTTCGAGGTCATGAACCTCTTCCTCATCACGGTTTTCGCTCTTGCGGGGCGGCGCTTCCTTGCGGGCAAGGGCGCGGAGGGCCTCGGGCTCTTCCTCACACTTTCCCTCCTGCTCGCCGCCACGAGGTACGAGTCCGCGCTGTATCTATTCACCTTCGCAGGCCTTGTTCTTTTCAAGTGGGTCCGGGAAAAACGCGTGACCCTCCCATGGGCGGCCACCTTGAGCCCGCTCCTCTTTCTCCCGTCGCTCTTCGCCTGCCGCGTCCTGCTCACCTCGGGCGGCTTGCAGACGAAGACCGAGGGCACCTTCTTTTCCCTCTCCTACCTCCCAGGCAATCTGGAGCACATCTTTTACTATCTCTTCTGCCCGCCATCCTCCGATCAGACGAATTCCCTCCTCTTTTCGCTCGTCGGTCTTGCGGCGCTGACGGTGTTCCTCGTCACCTTTTTCGGCAGCCTCGCGCGGCGGGAGGGGGTGGGGGACGCCCGCATCGTCCTCTTCGCGACGGTGGCGACGATTCTGGCGACGAGCTCCCTCAGCCTCATCGACAACTGGGGCCAGTGGGACGACGGCACGGTGGCGCGCTATTCGCTGCCCTTTCACCTTGCGATGGCCCTTGCCTTCGGCTCAGCGCTGCCCCTTGTCTTCCGGGGCGGGACGCCCCGCTGGGTGCCGCTCGCGGCGGCGGGGTGGCTTTTGCTCTGCAGCCTGCCGCAGAGCGCGAGGCACGAGATGACGGACCGTCTGCCCCTCTGTGCGGACAGCGCCTTCCTGCACGACTGGATGGAAAAAAACACCACCGTCCGCGACCTCTTTGTCGATCAGTCCGCCATCGGCATTATGCTCGCGGGGCGGCCCGCCGTGCCCTATCCCGTGGCGAACGACGCCCCGTGGAAGCTGGCCGCCGTGATTCAGGCCGGAGTGTACGAGAACGTGTTCCTCGTGGAACACCTCGCCTTCTCGGCACAGACCGGGACGTGGCGGGCGCTCGACGCCAAGAGCGTGCCCGATCCCTCCATTCACAGCGAACCCGTCCTTGAGTACCGCAGCCGCCTGACGCTCAAGACCGTGATCTCGCGCGTCACCGGCGTGGACGATCCCGACGCGGAGCAACACGCCGTCCCGGCGGACCCCGACGCGCGCGTGCGCCGCCTCTACGAAATCATGCCCTGATTAACAGGTCACCACCCTATACCGTTTCTCAAAAGTCCACCCTAAACAAACCAGAGTTGTTTCTCCACAGATTCAAACAGGATTTACGCAGATTGCTAAGAAGTAGAGGGTTCTGAATCTGTAATCTGCGAAAATCTGCGTAATCTGTGGATGAATTTCCGGATTCTCTTCCGGTTTTCTTTTGGAAATCAGTTTATGACTCTTCTCTGCATTGACGTCGGCAATTCCTTTGCGCACGCGGGCCTTGTCCGCGACGGTTGCGTTCTGGAACGCTGCGACATCGCAACCGCGCTTCTCGCGCAGGGTCCGGCGAGGATTGCGGAAACGCTCTCGCGACTGGCGCGGAAGGCGGAAGGCGCGGCGTGGTGCAGCGTCGTTCCGCGCGTGAATGGGCCTCTTGTGGCGATTCTCGCGGGCTCCTTCCCGTCGCGGCGCGTCTTTCACCTGACCCCGGAAAGCCTCGTGGGCCTTGCAATCGCCTACCCGCACCCGGCGGAGGTCGGGCAGGACCGCCTTGCCAATTCCGTGGGCGCGCAGAAGCTCTGCGGAACGCCGGTCGTCGCCGTGTGCCTCGGGACGGCGAGCGTCATCGACGTCGTCTCGCCGCGCGGCTACGAGGGTGGGGCCATCGCGCCGGGCCTTGCCGCCTTCGCGGACTACCTGCACGAGAAAACGGCGCAGCTGCCACGCATCGACACGGCGGACCTTGCCACGCCCTCGGCCATCGGGCGCTCGACGGCTGAGGCGATGAAGATCGGCCTGCGCGAGGGCTTTGCCGGGATGGTGAAGGCGCTCGTCGCGGCGGTGATGGCGGATCTGGCGGCGGACCACGCTCCGGTGCCGGTGATCGTGACCGGCGGTGGCGCGCATGTGCTGGCGGAGGGGGCCCTCCCCAACGCAAGATTCGTCCCTGACCTCGGCCTCATCGGGCTTGAGGAAGCCAGCCGGCGCGCGTCGATCCGGTAGCGGATGGAGCCGGATTCAGCTCGCGGGAGTGCCGGGCGGCGTCTGCGCTTCGCCGGAATCCTCGGCGGCCTGCCACTTTGCGAGGGCCTCGCGCGCGGCGTTTTCCTCAGCCTCCTTCTTGGAGGAGCCGGTTCCCTCGCCCATCGTTACGCCCTGAATGACCACTTTCACGCGGAAGGTGCGCAGGTGCGGTGGGCCTTCCTCGCCGATCGTGACATAGCTGATGGCCTCGTTGCCGCGCGTGGGCTGCACGAGTTCCTGCAACTGGCCCTTGGGATTGTGCGAGCCTAGGATGTGGGAAAGCCTCTCGCCAAGGTCGCCGTACCAAATCAGGACCACGCGGCGCACGGTGTCGAAATTGGAGTCGAGGTACACGGCCCCGGCCACGGATTCCAGCGCATCCTCCAGAATGCTCTGGCGCTGACGCCCGCCGTTGCGCTCCTCGGCGTCGGAGAGGCGGATCGCCGCGTCGATGCCGAGCTCCACAGCGAGGGTGGAGAGCAGGGCCCGCTTGGCCAGCGCCGCGCGGCTGCGGGTGAGCACCCCCTCGCGCTTGTGAGGCATGCGGTCGAAGAGTTCGCGCGCGAGGATGAGGGACAGGACCGAGTCGCCAAGGAATTCGAGGCGCTGGTTGTTTTCCTCGCCCGCGTGCTGCTGCGCCCACGAGGGGTGGGTGAGCGCCATGCGCAGGAGTGCCTTGTCCGCAAAGGTGTAGCCGATCTTTTCCTCGAACAAGGCAAGAAACGCCTCGGTGGCGCCGGAACCGTTATCAGGAACCGGGAGATAGCCAGTCGTCTTCACATCTTCCGCCATGCTACTCCTTGAGGCCCAGCGCCTTGGCAACTTCCTTCCCGAGGGCCTTGTACGCCGCCGCAGCGGGGCCGAAGGGATCGTATTCGAAGATCGTCCGCCCGAAGCTCGGCGCCTCGGCAAGGCGGACGGTGCGGGGAATCGTGGTTTTGAAGACCTTGCCTGCGAGGTGCTTGCGCACCTCGTCCTCCACCTGGCGCGAAAGGTTCGTGCGAGCGTCGTACATCGTCAGGAGAATGCCCGCCAGTTCCAGATCCGGGTTCGCGCCCGCGTCCTTCAGGCTCCCGGCCACCTTCAGGATCTGGCCGAGACCCTCCATCGCGAGGTATTCGCACTGCATCGTGACGATGTAGGTGTTCGATGCCGCCAGCGCGTTCATGCTGATGAGGCCGAGAGACGGCGGGCAGTCCAGCAGGATCGCGCGGTACTTGCCGCCCTGCGCGAGCGGGGCAAAGTGCTTCTTGAACTGGTGGAGGTAGTTCTCCTTGCGCTGGAGTTCCACCTCCAGCGACGCGAGGTCCGTCTCCGCCCCGATGAGGGAGAGGTTCGCGATGCGCGTTGCAATCGCCTTCCCCGCAAGATCTTCCGCATCGCGCACGGCGCCGAGGATGGAGCCTCCCTCCTTCTTCTCGTAGCCGAGGGCGCTCGTGGCGTTCCCCTGAGGGTCGAGGTCGATCAGAAGGGTGGGGACGCGGGCCGCGGCCAGAGCCGCCGCGAGGTTCACGGCGGTCGTCGTCTTGCCGACTCCGCCCTTCTGGTTGGCGATGGAAATGATGGTGGCCTGACTCGGCATGGCGTCGGAGAGTGCTTGCGTTTGAATGTCTGTATAACGCGGATTTTGCGGGGCGCGATTCTTTTGATTGACGCGGTGGGTCCCTTTCCGCTTTCCTGTGCTTCCCGCGCGGGACCTGCGCCTGCTTTGGCGTTCCCCGATGCGTAGCAAATGGCGCGGTCGCCAAGTGGCAAGGCCGAGGTCTGCAAAACCTCTATCGGCGGTTCGATTCCGCCCCGCGCCTCCAGCTTTTCCCGCTGGGGAAGCTGAGCGGAATCGTTGGTTCACGGCATGAAAAAGGGCCCTGGAAAGCCTTCCAGTGCCCTTGAAAAGCGGACAGATGCCGATACGTTACGCGATGTCCTCCAGCTCGCGGCGGGGCGGGCCCATGAAGATCTGCCGCGGGCGGTAGATCTTCTGCTTGGGCGTGATGGCCACCTCGCGCCAGTTGGCGATCCAGCCGGGGATGCGTCCGATGGCGAACATGACGGTGAACATTTCGAGCGGGATGCCGATGGCGCGCAGGAGCAGGCCGCTGTAGAAGTCCACGTTCGGATACAGCTTGCGATCGACGAAGTAGTTGTCCGAGAGCGCGCTCTCCTCCAGCCGCTTGGCGATGTCCAGGAGCGGGTCCTTGCGGCCCATGTTGGCGAGAACCCTCTCCACCGCCTTGCCGAGGATTTTGGCGCGCGGGTCGAAGTTCTTGTAAACGCGGTGGCCGAAGCCCATCAGGCGCGCCTTGCCCTCCTTGGCGTTCCTGATGAAGGTGCTGCCGTCGTCGCCGTTCTTGTGGATCTCCATCAGCATCTTGACGACCGCCACGTTGGCGCCGCCGTGGAGCGGGCCCCACAGGCCGCAGACGCCCGCCGCCACACTCGCAAAGAGGTTCGCCCCGCTGGAGGCCACCATGCGGACGGTGGAGGTGGAACAGTTCTGCTCGTGGTCGGCGTGGAGCAGGAGGAACAGGTCCAGCGCCTCCACGGTGTCCTCGTCGGGCTCGTAGGTGTTGTACGGCTCGGAGAACATCATGTGCAAAAAGTTCGCCGTGTAGCGCAGGTCCACCCTCGGCCAGACGAAGGGCAGGCCCTTCTCCGCGCGGTAGCTCATGGCGGCGATCGTGCGCACCTTGGAGATCATCAGGGCCGCCGCCTCGTCGAAGTGCTCCAGATCCTGCTCGCGGTTGTTGCTCGCCATGTGGGGGTAGTAACAACCGAGCGAGTTCATCATCGCCGAGAGGATGGCCATCGGGTGCGAACGGGCCGGGAAGCCGTCGAACATCGCGTTCATCGCGGTGTTGACGGAGGCCTGCTTGCGGATGTTCTCGCGGAAAATCTCGCGCTGCTGGGCGTTGGGCAGCTCTCCGTAGATGATGAGGTAGGCGGCGGAGATGAACGAGGAGTGCTTGGCAAGCTGCTCAATAGGATAGCCCCGGTAGCGCAGGATGCCCTTTTCGCCGTCGATGAAGGTGATGTTGCTTAGGCACGAGCCGGTGTTCGCGAAACCTTCGTCGTAGGTGATGTAGCCGGTGTCCGCTCGCAGGTTCCGTGCGTCAATGGCCTTCTCGCCCTCGCTGCCGACGATGATGGGATACTCGTACGTTTTGCCTTCAATGGTGAGCGTGGCCTTGTCTGACATGGGATGCCCTCAATTCTGTTTGTGAAGAAATGCCGGATTGGCGGACTGGAGGAATGATAACGCCTCTTGCGAGACGGATAAAGGAAACGAGTTGAAAAAACAGTTGTTCAGATGAGAGTCAGAAAACGTGTGTACAATTGCAATCCGCCCGACTGGCTTTTTTCCGGGTGGAACTGTGTGGCGTGGCAGCGGCCTCGCGCGACTGCGCTCGCAAAGGAGACCCCACCGTATTCGGTGCGACCCCAGACCAGAGCCGGGTCCGCGGGCGCGGCGTAAAAGCTGTGGACGAAATAGAACTGGCGTCCGTCCATGCCCTTGGAGATCTCCACATCCGGGCGGAAGGACACGCTGTTCCAGCCCATGTGCGGCACCTTGAACCCCGGAGAAAGGCGGAAGCGCACGACCTTGCCGGGCAATACGCCTAGGCACGCGCAGCCGCCGCCTTCCTCGCTTTCCGCAAAAAGAGCCTGAAGGCCGAGACAGATACCGAAGAAAGGCCTGTCCGCCGCGATCCACTCGCGGATGGAATGATCGAAACCGGTCTTCACGAGCAGGCTCATGCAGTCCGCAATCGCGCCCTGACCGGGGAAGACGAGGGCGTCCGCACGGGCGATGTCCGCGGGACTCCGGACGAGGAAAGCCTCGGCCCCGGCTGCCTGCCAGCCGCGCAGGACGCTGCGGAGGTTGCCCATCCCGTAGTCGATGATCGCCAGTTTCGGTTTCTTTTCCATTTATGAAAGACCCTTGCTGCGCACGCTTGCGGCGACGTCGAGGGGCCGCTTCGCATCGCCCGCGAGGTAGATTGTCTGCGTCGGGAACGCCATGTCGATTCCTTCGTCGTTCAAACGGCGCAGGAGCTGGAAATTGAACCATTCGGTGTAGGCCATGTAGTCCCACCAGTTGGGTGACGCGTACCAGTAGATCACCTGCACGTTGAGGCTGGAGTCGTTGAACTCGCTGAAGTGGACGCGCGGGGGTGTGGCCGGGTCGGTCACGCTGCCGGATTCGGTGCGCCCTCCCTGCATCGGGGGCACGGCGAGGATTTCGCCGACGATCTGTTTGGCGCGCGCGACCTTGTCGGGAGTGGTGTCGTAGGTGAGGGTGACGTTCAGCAGGCGTCGGATGCTCCGGCGGCGTCCCACGTTCACGATCGTCTTGTCCGCCATCTGGCCGTTGGGGATCGTGACGAGGCTGCCGTCGAAGGTACGGATCCGCGTGGAGCGCAGGCCAACCTCCTCCACGATGCCGTCGATGCCGTCCACTTGGATGCGCTCGTCGATCGTGAAGGGTTTGTCCGCGATGATGACGACCGATCCGAAGACGTTCTTGATGGAGTCCTGCGCGGCGAGGGCTACGGCCAAGCCGCCGATGCCGAGTCCCGCGATGAGCGAGGAAACCTGCTCGTGGCTCACCACCTGCACAACCTGCACGACGAGGAGCACCAGCACCACCACCCTCAGCGTGGTCCGCAGGATCGGAACCAGCATGTCGTCCATCTTGCCCTCGGTCTTCGCGGCGTGCCGGGCGAAGGCCTGGGTCGCCACCTCGGCCATCCGCCACGCGAAGAGGCCGCCCACCGCCGTGAAGAGCAGGCGGAAGACCGTGTCGATCGTGGGGGCGAAGTTGCCGGAAATCTCCACGAAGCGGCTCCCGATGTAGAGGCCCAGAGCGATCGAGAAGAACCCCATCGTCCGGGATGTGGCGCGCAGGATCGCCGCCGAGGCGGGGCGCTCGCGCCGGTCGGCCCTGCGTGCGAAGGCAAGGAAGACCGCCCCCGCGAGCTTGCCCGCGGCGTATGCCGCGAGGACCGCGAGGAAAAAATGCGTCCAGTGAGCCGGGGTCGTGTCGAGAACCCGGGCTGTGGTTTCTGCGGCGGGAGCCGCTTGTGCGATTGTGGTGATCATCCGGAAAGTGGCTTTTTCTATCCCGTGAAAAGAATCTGCGTCCGGGAGGAGGCAGAGAGCGGGGGAGAGGCTTCGGGGGCGGCGCGCCTAGAGAAGACCCTTGGTGGAGGGAAGCGCGCCCTGTCGTCGCGGATCCACGCGGCAGGCGGCGTCCAGCGCCCGGGCGAATCCCTTGAAAACGGCCTCGGCCACGTGGTGCGGCTCGCTCCCGTATTCCAGCTTCACGTGGACGTTCGCGCCCGCGCTGTTGGCGAATCCCTGAAAGAACTCGCGCAGGAGCCCCACGTTGAAGTCGCGGACAAAGGTGACGGGGATGTCGGCGTCGTACACCAGCATTGCGCGCCCGCCCATGTCCACCACGGCCCGGACGAGGGTCTCGTCCATCGGCTGGTAGAAGAAGCCGTAGCGGGCGATCCCGGCCTTGGCGCCGAGGGCCTGTTTGAAGGCTGTGCCCAGGGCGATGCCGAAGTCCTCCACGAGGTGGTGGTAATCCACCTCGATGTCGCCCTGCGCCTTTGCCGTGAGGTCGAAGAGGCCGTGCGCGGCAAAGAGCGTCAGCATGTGGTCGAAGAAGGGAATGCCGGTGTCCACCGAGGCCGCGCCGGTCCCGTCAATGGCGAGGGAGAGGGAGATTTTGGTCTCCTTCGTGTCGCGGGTGACTGTCGCTATGCGTTCTTCCGCCATGTGTCGAGCACCTCCAGGAGGCGAAGCATGTCCTCCGGGAGGCCAATGCTGATTCGCAGGAAGCTGTCCGTCAAGGCATCGTCCGGGAAATAGCGGACGAGGATGCGGTTTTCCTTCAGGAACTCGTAGCAGGAACGCGCCGTTGCCGCGCCGGGTTTTTGCGAGGGTGAGGAAGGCTCGGCGAAGACGAAGTTGCCGCCGCTCTCGTGGACGAAGATGTTCCGCTCGCGCAGCGCCTTCAGGAAGCTCGCGCGTGTTTCCAGAATCTTCGCGATGAGGCGTGCGTGGTAGGGCTCGTCCCTCAGGGCCGCGAGGGCCACCGCCTGATCGAGACGGCTCACATTGTAACTGTCGCGCACCTTGTCCATGAGGGCGATGATTTCCGCCGAGGCGAGCGCATAGCCCGCGCGCGCCCCCGCAAGGCCGTAGCTCTTGGACATCGAGCGCGCGATGACGACGTTCGGCAACTCTTTCAGGAGCCGCACGCAGTTGTCGCTCGCGAAGTCCGCATACGTCTCGTCGATCACGAAGACCCCTGAAAAACCTTCCGCCGCGCGGCGAATGTCGGCATAAGCGAATTCCACGCCCGTCGGCGCGTTGGGGCTAGTCAGGAGAAAGAGGTTCGCCTTGCTGGCGGCGATCTTCTCCACCGGCAGAACCATGTTGCGGGGAAAGGGGATCGTCTCCATCGCGGCGTCCTGAATCTTCGCGAGGACCGGGTAGAGCGTGTAGCTCGGCTGGCTCATGCCCGCCGCAAAGCCCCCGCCCGCGAAGACGCGCATGAGGACGGCGAGGATTTCGTCGCAGCCGTTGCCGAAGAAAACCTCGTCGGGGCTCACGCCGTGCTTTTGGGCAAGAAATTCGCGCAGGGCCCGGCTCGTTGGGTTCGGGTAGAGGCGCAGGCGCGCCACTTCCTCGGCCACCGCCGTCGCCACGGAGGGACTCGGCTCGTAGGGCAGTTCGTTCGTGTTCAGCTTGATCCAGCCGCCGCCCTCGGGTTGCATTCCGGGGACGTACGCGCGCATGGAGCGCACCTGCGGCACGGCAAGGTCGTCGGCCCGCCAGTTTTTCTTCACGCTCTTCATGAGGGAAACTCTTCTAGCGCGGGGAGGAGCCCGGCGCAAAACTTCTTTGCGGGAGGGCTTCGGGCCGCCTGCTACGGAAAGAAGGCTTCCGGCGGCACGGGGCTGCGGATTCCGGCGAGGGCTTCCCTCACCGCCGCCACGTCGTGCCAGACTCCGGCGAGCGCCGCCGAGAGGGCGGGGGTGGTCTCCGAGCCGGTGACGGTGGCGATTTTCCCCTCCTTCACGGTGAGTTGATACCCTCCGCGTGTCGCCGCCCGGTAGTCCGGCGAGTTGCCGAGAGTCCACGCCGCACCCCGGTACTTCGCCGCAAGGGTTTCGATGGCCATTGCCTCCTGCTCCGAAAAGGCGCGCACCGGTTCACGGGAAAGGCCGAGAGCCTCCGCAAGGGCGTTCCCGAAAGCGTCCGCAAAGGCGTGGATGGAGGCAAAGCACTCCGGGAAAAGCTCTGCAAGGTTCGCGACGGGCCTGGGCTCGGAGCGAACGGCACGGCTTTCCACGCACTCCCCCGGAACGGCGAGGAGCCGCGCGAGCGCCGCGAGGTCCGCCGAGAAAAGGAGGGTGCCGTGATAAAGCAGGCGTCCTTTCTTTAGATGCGCCGCCCCGCCGGAGATTTTCCTTTCCCGGCAGTAGAGCGCGCCCTTGCCCCCGTGCGTTGCCGGAATCCCGAGGGTCCTGAGCGCCGCGAGGACCGGCGCCGTCATCCGGTCAAAGTCGATCGAGGCCCCCTCCCCGGGGGGCGCGAGGATCGTGAAATTCAGGTTCCCGAGGTCGTGGTATACCGTTCCGCCGCCGGAATCGCGCCGCAGGATGGGGAGGCCGCGCCGCGCCGCCTCCGGGAGGTCCGCCTCCCGGCAGAGGATCTGGTGCCGCCCGGCGACAAGACAGGAAGCATTTCGCCAGAGTCGCAGGACCGGCTCCTTGACATCCATGAGCCATTCCTCCGCCGCGAGGTTGAAGGCGGGATCGGTCCGCTCGTCCGCGATTCTCATGACAGGCGCCCGTCCTTCGCAAGAGCCGCCGTCACCGCCTCGCGCGGGGGGATCGCCTCCTGTGTGCCGCCTCCGGCGAGCGCCGCTGCGTGCAGGGCGTAAAGCGCCGCGCCGCGCAGTCCGCCCCCGGCGTCGAGCTCCGCCGCAAGGCTCCCCGCGAAGACCGCCGCCCGGCAGGGGCCCGCGCCGGAGTAGGGCCCGGTGACGAGTTTGAAGCCCGCCTCCCGCTCGCTCACAAAGGCGCCGCGCGGCCCGAGGTCGATCACGGCGCTCCCCGGCAGGCACGCGGTGCAAAGGGCGGCGAGTTTCGCATCCGGCAGGGCGTGGAGCGCGCTTTCGGAAAAGTCGGCAAACCCGGCGGAGGGCTCCTGCGACGCCAAAAGGGCGAGGGCCGCGCCGCCGGCGATTGTCAGGTCCGCGAGCGGCGCGAGAACCTTGAGCGCCTCGCCCCGCGCAGGCGCCGCGTGCAGGATCGTCCGCACGCGCCGTTCCCTCGCCGTGGCAAGGAGCTTCTGCGTGGCTCGGGGGTTGGCCTCGCACTGGGCAAGGAGAATGTCCGCCCTGTCCAGAAGGCGCAGGAGTTCCTCCCCGGCCTCGAAGAGGGCGTTGGCCGCCGCCGCCGTGGCGCGCAGGTAACGCCCGTCGTCCGCGGCGATCGTCGCGGCGGTGCCGGTGGGGCAACCCTCGTGCCGCGCAAGGTGTGCCGCAATGCCGGAACGGGCGAGAAGGGTGCCAAGGGTCCGCGCGTCGGGGTCGTCCCCCACCGCCGCCGCGATCTCCACAGCCGCTCCGGCGCGCCGCGCCGCGAGGGCCTCCATTCCGCCGAGGGCGCCGATCTCGATTGTGGCGCTGGCGGGAACGTCGCCGCCCTCCTCCGGGAGGAGGACGCAGTGCTGGACGCGGTCGAGCGCGAGACTTCCGGCGACGAGGATCAAGGCTTGGGATTCTCCCGCATGAAAATGGCGCGAAATGAGCCCCCCTGCAAGAGGATGTGCGCGCACGAAGCCCCGCTTTTCCATTGCCGGGCAATGCCCCGATTGCCAGAACTCCTTGCATGAGCTGTGCAAAGAACGAGGTTTCCATCGCTCCCGAGACTTGGACGCTGCTGTATTCGCAGGCGGAAAAACTGCGTCTTTTGAAGCCGTGGAAGAAGCTCTACGATTCGGACTTCTTCGGCATCCGGGACGCGGAGAGCGGGCAGATCGTTTGGTTCGCCGTTCTTGGCGCGCTTGGCGAGGTGTTCTCCCTCGCGGTGTACGTTGGTGACGCGGGGCTGGACAGTTATCTCAGGATTGCCTCGCTAGAAGGGGAGAATCCCCCCCACCAGATCGCGCTCAAGATGAACTGCATGATGGTGGAGTTCGTTCTGAAAAAGGAACTGACAAGGGAAGATCGCGAGGCTCTGGATGCCAGCGGCTTCATCCCTCCTGCACGCGCGCGGGTGGCCCAGTTCCGCAGCACTCATCCCGGATACGGACCCTGGCTCCTCGATTCTGGGGAGGCCGCTCTCCTTTCAAGGGTGCTTCCGGATGCCGTGGAAATCATTGGCCGGTTGTTGGAGGATCATGCTCTTCTGGGCAAGGAGTCCGGTGAGGAACGCATTCCCTTCTTCGTCCGGGCGGGCGCCGGGCTCAAATTGGAGCGGTTCGACCTGCCGGAGGTGATGGAGCCCGAGCCGCAAAGCAGTTTTGAATTCACTGAATTCGAGGCGGCTCGGGTTCGGGCATCCGCAAAGCCTTCCGATGCCGAATGGCATGTGGGGTTCCTGATGATGGGCGGAATGATCGAAGGGGAGGACGGGCGGCCCTTCCCGGCGGGCGCGTTTCTCTGCATGGATGTGACCAGCGATAAAATTTACAGCCCCGTGGTCTATCAGCCCGACATTCCGCAGGGAACCCTTGCGGCGCAGGCTCTCCTCGGCGCCATTCGCGAATCGGGAACCATTCCTGCGACCGTTCTTTGCGAGGAACCTGAATGGCTGAACGGAATGCTCTCGATTACCGACGCATTGGACATCCATCTGTTGCGGGGCACATCTGCGATCCTCAGCAAAGTGGGCGATATGATGAGTTCAGCCATGCGTGGTAGGGGTCGCTGAACGCAGGACCTTGGCCTATTTTGCGCCGTCTTCCCGGTACATCGGCGGCAGGTCGCCTTCCAGAAGGATCGTCCCTCCTTTTGCGAACTTCACGAAATCCTCCGCGGAAAGCTGACCGGGGAACGGGGCGAAGTAATGCTCCTGTTTTTCGAGCGATGCGTTGGCGTTCCTCCAGACGAGGACCCACGCCATGCTGCGGGTTTCTCCGTTCGCGGTGAGGGCGGGCAGAAGGTGCCCCGTCCACCAGTTGGCCACCGGGATCGCCTCCACGCCTGTCTCGGTGAGGGCGGGCAGCTTCCCCCTTTTTTTCGCGAGGAGGGCCAGCTCCGTCAGGGCTTTCGCAAAGTCCGCTCTTTTCGCTTCGAGGGTCTGCGCCTTGTCCCCCTCGCGCGGGGGCCGGGCGTCCTCGTAGTCGTCCAGGCCCATCACGTCCACGTACTCGTCGCCAGGCCAGCCGTAGAGGTAGTCCCGCTCGAAGTGAGTCAGGTCGATGCGGCTCTTGTCCGGCGAGAAGGCGTAGAGGAGGTTGTGCACACCCTTCACGTCGCGCAGGTAGTGCACCGTGAAGCGCCAGAGGGCGATGTAGTCCGCCTCCGCGGTGTGTGCCTTTCCCCACCAGAACCAGTCGCCGTTGTGCTCGTGCCAAGGGCGGAAGACAACGGGCATCGGCGCGAGGGACTTGAAAAAGTCCGCGAGGGCGTCCAAGCGGGTGAGGAACGCCTCGTGGCTCTCCCCGCCGGGCAGAATCGTGGCGGCGGCGGGTGTGACATCGTAAAAACCCTTGCCGGAAACGGGGTTCCCCGCATGCCAGGAAAAGGTGACGACGCCCCCGCGCGCAAAGGCCTGCCGCGAGAATTCGCCAAGGGTTTCGGCGTTCAGGCGCGGACCTGCGATGTCCTTGTTCGGGCCGGAGGGCTCCAACGCCCCGGCGTCCCAGCCGTACACCGCGGGATAGTCCCCCGTCACGGCGCGCACATCCGAACGATCCTTCTCCCCGATCCATTCGTGCCCGTAGGCAAGGTCGTCCTGATGACCGAAGAGAATGCCCTTTTCCCCCACGCGGAAGAGATTGTGGTACAAGGCGCGGGTTTCCGCCGTGGCGGCTGCGTCGATGGGAGCGGGGAGGTCTTGCGCGGCGGCGGAAAGGTTCATCAGGGGGAATAGCAGGAGGAGGGCGCGAGGGGTTTTCATCTTCCGTAGGAGGCGCGGGCGGCCGCAATCATCCCGGTTCATCCAAACCGCCGGGAAATCCCTGTCAAGGCGCATGCGGGCAGGCTCAAAAACGCTTTGCCAAGGGTGGCGTGGTGCGGATAGAGGTGTATCGTGCGCGCCATCCCCAAAGCCCTGACAGCCCTTGCCCTGCTCCTCGCGTTTCAACCTGCCCGCGCGGCGGACCCGGTCCTTGAGGCGGACAGCCTGAGCTACGACGTGGCGACGCAGACGCAGAAGGCCGCCGGCAGCGCCGTGATGGTGCACGAGGGCGTGACCGTCGAGGCCGACATGATTCTCTTCGACCGCGCCCACCGCATCGCGAAAGCTCTTGGCAACGTCCGCGTCACGCGGCCCGGCTTCCGCCTCGTGACGGAGGCCCTCACCTACAGCATGGAGGACCGGAGTTTTTCCTGTGGCGCCTTCCGCGCGGGTTTCCCGCCCCTTTTCTTCGAGGGCGAATCCGCCGCGGGCAACTTCGAGCGCGTGGAACTGCAAAACGTCACAGCCTTCTACGGGGAACCGGAAAAGTCCACCCCGACGCTCCATTCCGAGAAGATGATCCTCGCCTCCGGCAAGCGGCTCCTGGCCGTCGGGAATAAGCCGGGTGTCGGCGGCTACGGGCTCTTCCGCATCCCGCAACTTTCCGGCACGCTGGAAAAACTGCCGAGCGTGAGCGCCACGACGGATGCGGGCTTCACCGATTCGCTCGGCGCCTTCGTCTCGGCGGATGTCCTCGTCCCCCTCAGCACCAAGTTTTCCTCGGGTGCGAATTTCGACATTTACTCGAAGCGGGGCGTCCTCGTCGGGCCGTCGATCGGCTACGATCTGGAGACGGAGATGGGCGAAGCCAAGGGCAGCCTCACGGGCGGTTGGATCGCCGATCAGGGCGATCGCGGTTACGACTATTTTGCGCAGGCCGTGCCGGAGAACCGCTGGTTCGTCCGCCAGCGCCACCAGCAGAACTGGGGTGACTCCCTGTACCTCAACAGCTCCATCAACCTGATGAGCGACCCTGCGATGCTGCGCGACTTCCGGCCCCATTATTTCGACAACGAGCAGTATCCCGCGAGCTACGTGGAGATGACCGCGCCGCTCGGCGAAGACTTTGTGGTGAGCCTTCTCACACGCTTCTCCATCGGCGGGGGCGATTATGCGACGCTGGAGCGCCTGCCGGAGCTGCGCGTGGATCTCCTCACGAGCCCGCTACCTTTCGGCGGACTCTACCACACGGGCTTTGCGAGCGTTTCGGCCCTGCGCTACAGCGTGGACAACGTGCACGATTCGAGTGGGCGCTCGTACTTTTTCTATGGACTGCGCCGTCCCTTCGCGGTCCTGCCGTGGCTCAACTTCACCCCCCGCGTCGGCGGCTTCGCGGCACACTTCGACAATAGCGTCGATGCCGCCACGGGCAAGGACACCGGGAGCGCGAATCATTACATCGGGGAACTCGGCGCCGACCTCTCCGCCACCTTCCATGCCGACTGGGATTTTTCCAGCAAGCGATGGGGGATCGAGGGCCTGCGCCACGTCGTGCGCCCGGTCGTGTACTGGCGCCGCTACGGCACCGCGGGCGACGACATGCGCTACGACGTCTATCCCGACGGCTGGAATCCGCCTGTCACGATGCCGTCCATCGACCTGCGGGACCTTGAGGGCGGCGACGCCCGCTACCTCTACAACCCCCACTTTGTCCGCAGCGGCGTGGAGAACGTCCTCCAAACACGCGACGCGGGCGGCTCCCGCGAGCTCGCGAGCCTGAACCTGTACAACGACACGAATTTCGCCGACCATTCCCGCGACACGGCCTTCCTTCAGGCGAGGCTTTTCCCGACGCGCTTCATCGAGACCTCCTTCGAGAACGGTTTCGACTGGCAGCCCTTCTCCGGCAAGTGGTACCGGGCGCGCCTCTCCTTCAAGAGCGCGAACCTCTGGAAACTCAGCTTCTACAGCGATTTCGACTCGAAATACTACGAGGATTACTCTGCGAGTTTCTACTATCAGGTCACGCGCAACTGGGGCGCGCAGACGGGGGTGAGTTACGACGCCCGCAAGGACGAGTTCAGTCGCATGTCGCTCGCCCTCTTCCAGAACCTCGGTTCCTTCTGGCGGATCACCTACCGCGTGGGCTACAACCGGGACGATCTGCGCCACAACGACTTCGGTTTCTCCCTCTCCATCTCGGGCGGAAAATTCTAAAATGGCGGAGAACACGGACAGCCTGACGGGCGGCTGGGTGGGGAGCGTCCGCCTTCCCGCCTTCGAGGGCCCGCTGGACCTGCTCCTCTTCCTCGTCCGAAAAAGCGAACTGGACATCTGCGACATCCCGATCGCGCTCCTTGCGGATCAGTACATGGCCGTCATCGCCAGCGCGAAGGAGCGGAAGCTGGACGTGGCGGGGGAGTTCCTCGTCATGGCGGCGACGCTCATGCGGATCAAGAGCCGCCTGCTCCTGCCGCCGGAGGCGCGCTCCGCCCCGGAGGAGGACTCGCCCGGCGAGGACCCGCGCTGGGAACTGGCCCGGATGCTTCTTGAATACAACCGCTACAAGCAGGCGGGCGAGGCGCTCGGCGACCTTGCCGAAAGGGCGGGGGAGCGTCTCGCGCGGACCTTCCCGGAGGAGCCGGAGGACCCGGAGCGCGTGGAGGCTTTCGGGCGCTTCGAGATCTGGGGGGCGTACAACCTTGTCATGCGCCGGCTTTCCTCGCGCCTGCGGGAGGGCCGGATCGAGCCGGAAACCCTCAGCGTGGCAGGAAGGATGGAGGAATTGCGCGCGATGCTTCGCCCGGGGAAAATCCTCCTCTTCTGCGAGCTTTTTCCGGGGGAGGGCCCGGTGGCGCCGGTGCTCGTGGCGGTGAGTTTCCTCGCGATTCTGGAGCTGACGCGGCTGGGAGTCGTGACGCTGGAGCAGGACGAGGGCTTTGGCGATATCGCGATCCTGCCCTCCGCTTCCGAGCCACGACCTGCGCCGCGATTCGCCCCCGGCCCGGATTCGCCCTTGAAATGACGGCGGAGCGGGTTCAATCTCGCCGCCGATGAAGTTTTCGGAAGTTCTGCCGACCCTGCCCATCGGGAAGCTCGCCGCGTATGCCGCCGACGCTTCCGAGCGGGATGTTTTGAAGGTGATCGCAAAGGGTCGGGCCGAGACGCTGGAGGATTTTGCCGCCCTCATCTCGCCCGCCGCCGCGCCGCATCTGGAGGAAATGGCGCACCTCTCGCAGGCGCTCACCCAGCGCAATTTCGGCAGGACGATCCACATGTTCGCGCCGCTCTACCTGTCCAACGAGTGCGTGAACAAGTGCAAGTACTGCGGCTTCTCGCGCGACAACGAGATCCCCCGCGTGACGATTCCCGTGGCGCAGGCCGTGCGCGAGACGGAAATGCTCGCGCGGCAGGGCTTCCGCTCCCTCCTGCTCGTGGCGGGCGAACACCCCAAGTGGGTGAGTAACGGCTACGTCGTGGAGGTCATCCGCCAGTGCCTGCCGATCATGCCGAGTATCGCCATCGAGCTCGGGCCCACGACGGTGGCCAACTACGCGAAGATGGCCGAGGCCGGCTGCGAGGGCATCGTCGTCTATCAGGAAAGCTACCATCCGGAAACCTACGCGGCCATGCACACCGCCGGGCCCAAGAGGAACATGGCTTTCCGTCTGGACACGCTGGAAAGGGCCTACGAGGCCGGGATGCGGCGCCTGGGCATGAGCCCTCTCTACGGCCTTTACGAATGGCGGCACGAGGCCGTGGCCCTCGTCGCGCACGCGATGCATTTGATGAAGACCTGCTGGCGCGCGGAGCTTTCCATCGGCCTGCCGCGCATGAGGCCGGCCACCGGCGGCTTCGCCCCGAAGATGGGCGACGTGATGAGCGACCGGCAGACGGTGCAGCTTCTCTGTGCCTTCCGAATGACTTTCCCGAGGGCCGACATCACGGCCACCACGCGCGAGCGTCCCGCCGTGCGCGACGGCCTTGTCCTGATCGGCGCGACCCACATGAGCGCGGGCGCGAGCACCGAGCCCGGCGGTTACAGCGATTACGACGAGACCACCTGGCGCCCCCGCACGCCCCAGCCCGGCGAGCAGTTCCACATTGCCGACGACCGCAGTCCGCGCGAGATGGCCGCCATGATCCGCAGGCAGGGTTACGAGGTCGTCTGGAAGGACTTCGACCGCAGCTTCGTCGAGCGGGAGGAGGCCGCCGCGTCGTGATCGACGAGGCATCGAACCCGACTCCCGGCATGATCACCGTTCGCGCGAACGGTGAGGATTGCACCGTGCCCTTCGGCACGAGTCTGCCGGACTTTCTCAAGAGCCGCGGTCAGGCCCTGCCAAGGGTGGTCGTGGAGCGCAACGGCGCCGCCCTCTCGCCGCTGGAGGCCAAGGGCGTGATCCTCGCAAACGGCGACAAGCTCGAAATCGTCCGAATCGTAGCGGGCGGGTAGGGGAGCCTCGCAAGAGGCGCCCGCATCATCGCAGCCGCTATCCAGTCCACACCTACCTAGTAGTGCAGGTGCAGGTCGTCGATGCGCTTGCGGAGCGTCGCTCTTGTGATGCCGAGGATGGCCGAGGCGCGGACCTGATTGCCGCCGGTCTCCTTGAGCGCGCGGACGATCATCTCCTTTTCGATGACGCCCAGGATGTTCTCGTCGGTTTGTTCGCGCAGAAGAGCGTAAAGGATGTCGCAGGCGTCGGAAAGGCTGATCGCCCCGGCGGACGCGGCGGCGGGCGCCTTTGCCTCCGGCGCGGTTTCCGCCGGAAGTGACACGGCTGGCGCGGACTTTTCCGGCGCGGCGGGCGACGCGGGCGCGGAAGGCGCGGGAACGGCAATCGCGGGGGTCTCCTCCTCGCGCAGGCGGCTTTCCGGCGCGGGATTGTCCTCGGCGCTGCGGAGCACCTCCTGCGGGAGGTCCTTGGGGAGGATGGTGTCGCCCTTGGCCATCACGGTGGCGCGCTGGATGACGTTTTCCAGCTCGCGCACGTTGCCCGGCCAGCGGTAGCGCATGAGGACGGCAAGGGCTTCCGGCGCGATCTGCGTCACGCGGCTCTTCTGGTTCTTGACGAGGCGCTGGAGCATGAACTCCACAAGCGGCGGCACGTCTTCCAGACGTTCCCGCAGGGACGGCAATCGCATCCGCACCACGTTCAGACGGTAGTAAAGGTCCTCGCGGAAGGTTTTCTCCTTCACCATCGTTTCGAGGTCCTTGTTCGTGGCGGCGATCATGCGGACGCGCACCTTGATGATGCCCGTGCCGCCCACGCGCTGGATCTCGCCCTCCTGAAGCACGCGCAGGATCTTCGTCTGCGTGGCGGGGGCCATGTCGCCGATCTCGTCCAGGAAGATGGTTCCGCCGTCGCACTGTTCGAAGATGCCGATGCGCTGCTGGCTGGCCCCGGTGAAGGCGCCCTTTTCGTGGCCGAAGAGTTCGCTCTCGATGAGATTCTCCGGGATCGCGGCGCAGTTGACCGCCATGAAGGGCTTGTCCGCAAGGTGGCTGTGCTGGTGCAGGCACCGGGCGACGAGCTCCTTGCCCGTGCCGCTTTCGCCCGTGATGAGGACGGTGAAATCGTTCGCGGCGACCTGCCCGATCATCTTGTACACGGCCTGCATCTTCTCGGAGGAGCCGACGATGCCCTCCTTGTAGTCGTCGCTGTTGAGGAGCGGCGCATAGTGGCCCTTCGCGGCCTCCATCTCGCGGTTGGCGCGCAGGGCGCTCTCGGTCAGCGCCAGCACCTTCTTCACGTCGAAGGGCTTGATGATGTAGTCGAAGGCCCCGTACTTCATCGCCTCGATGGCCGTCTGCGTCGTGCCGAAGGCCGTCATCAGGATCACCATCGCCGTGGGGCAGGCGGTGCGCAGGTGCTGGAGGGTCTCGATGCCGCTCATGCCCTCCATGCGGTTGTCGAGGAAGATCACCCGCGGCTGTTCGCGCCGGGCAAGGGCGATGCCGTCCTTGCCGTTGGACGCCGTGGACGCCCCGTAGCCGTGCGCGGAAAGCACCCGGTGCAGGGAGTAACGGATTTCGGCGTCGTCGTCGATGATCGCGACAAGGCTGCCCCTGTCCGGAGCGCAATTGCTGGAATTTGCAGGCATTTTCGGGATTCGGGACGGGCTTTGGATACTTGTGGCCGCCGCCGGGACGGTCAACGCGAAAGCGGTCCTGCGGCGGCGCGTGCGGACGCTTTTTTATCCTTTACTCCCTGCGGGACCGGTACACTCTGGAAGTTTCCCGAAACACCGCATCCCTCCGGACGCGTCTTTCCCATCATGAAACTGAATCCCGGCATCGTCCTTTTTGTCACGCTCGCCCTTCTCGGGGCCGCGGGGGGCGTTGCCTGCGCGGAAGACGGGGAGAAGGTTGCGGAGCCTCCGCCAGAGCCCGCCGCGGCTCCTCTTGAGGATGTCGTGCGGCAGGAAGTGGTCGCCAACGGCCTGAGCGACGCGGCGGAGATTGCCACAAGGGAGATTGCCCCCCGCCGGATTCAGGCGGAGGCGGTCGATTCGGCGGCCCGGATCGCCCGGGGCGTGGTTCGTGCGGCGAAAACCATTCCCGACGCCGATCTTGCCGCCGTGGCATACGATGTGGGCAGCGGCCTTTCCCGTGGCGCGGCGCCCGAGCTGAAGGATGCCGTCATCGCCGCCGCCGCCGAAGCTCTGGGGGCGGAGGGCCTTTCTCAGGACACCGTGCGCTACCTCTACGAGGGCGCCCTTGCCGCCGAGGACCTGCCGACGATCGAGGTTCCCTCGCCGCCGGAAGGCGCTTCCCAGAATAACGGGGCGAAGGGGAATTGATACCATTTTCGCGCGGATCGCCGGGAGCGGTTCGCGCGAGTCACGAGCCCGGACGGATGCCGGGCCCGTTTTTTTCACGCAGAACCCGGCATTGTCACTCAGGACGCAAACTCATGTTTTACCATTGGCAGAGGCCGGAAAATCGTATTGTCCTGTCCACTCGCCCGCGCGCCGCTATTTCCACGCGCCGGGCAATCCAATGACACCGTACCTGCTTGTCGTTGACAATCCGGACCGCTGGCCGCTCGCCGTTCCCGGCGTGACGGTCGTGGGTGCGCGCACGTATCTGACGGATCGTCAGTACTGCCAGCCGCGCGCCTTCAAGGTGCTCAACATGTGCCGCTCCTACCGCTATCAGAGCGTGGGGTATTACGTCTCGCTCCTAGGCGAGGCGCGCGGGCACAGGCCGATTCCCGCGACGGCCACGATTCAGGATCTCAAGACGCTCTCGATCATCCGGTCGGTGTCGGAGGATCTGGACGAACTGATCCAGCGCTCCCTCGCTCCGCTTCAGGGAAGCACTTTCACGCTTTCGATCTACTTTGCCCGGAACATGGCCAAGCGCTACGACCGGCTGAGCCGCGAGCTTTTCAGCCTGTTCCCCGCGCCGCTACTACGCGCCTACTTCGTCAAGGACGAGGACGGCTGGGCCATCCAGAACATCAGCCCGATTCCGACGAGCGAGGTTCCCGAGTCGCACCGGCCCTCCATCGTGGAGTTCGCCAAGGAGTACTTCGAGGAAACCCCGCACGCCAAACGCCGCAAGAACGCGCGCTTCTCCCTCGCGATGCTGGTGGACGAAAAGGACGCCACGCCGCCCTCCAACGAAAAGGCCCTCAAGTGCTTCGAGAAGGCCGCCGAGGAGCTGGACATGTCGATCCACCGCATCGGCAAGGACGACTACGACCAGCTCATGGAGTACGATGGGCTCTTCATCCGCTCCACGACGGCGGTGAACGACTTCACGTACCGCTTCTCCCGCAGGGCCCACACCGAGGGCATGGTGGTGATCGACGACCCCGACTCGATCATGAAGTGCACGAACAAGGTGTATCTCGCCGAGCTTCTGGAACGGCACAAGATCGCCACGCCCAAGACCGTGATCCTGCACCGCGACAACATCGAGGAGACGCTCAAGGCGCTGGGCCTGCCGATCATCCTCAAGCAGCCGGATTCCTCGTTCTCGCTGGGCGTTGTGAAGGTGAACACCGAGGAGGAGTACCGCGCTAGGGTGGAGGAACTGCTGGAAAAGAGCGACCTTTTGATCGCGCAGGAATTCCTCTTCACGGATTTCGACTGGCGCATCGGCATCATCGACGGGCAGCCACTCTTTGCCTGCAAGTACTACATGGCCCCGCGCCACTGGCAGATTTACAATCACGACAAGTCCGGCGACGATGCCGTGGGCAACTGCGACACCCTGCCCGTGGAGCTGGCTCCGCGCAAGGTGGTCCGCACGGCGCTCAAGGCAGCGGAGCTCATCGGCGACGGCCTCTACGGCGTGGATCTCAAGGTGTCCAAGGACGAGGTCTATATCATCGAGATCAACGACAATCCCTCCATCGACGCGGGGATCGAGGACGAGGTCCTCCGCAAGCAGCTTTACCACCGCATCATGCACACTTTCCTCACGCGGCTGGAGCGCCAGAGGCTCTTCCGCGCGTAACCGGGGATTCCCACCATGCCGAGTTATCATCTCTTCACGCGCCACGGCGTCGAAATGGAGTACATGATTGTCGATCGCGCCTCGCTCGATGTGCGGCCGGTTGCGGACCACGTGCTGGAAACGGCGTCGGGGGAAAGCGAGGCCTCAGGGGCCGTTTTCGGACGCATGAGCTGGTCGAACGAGCTCGTCCGCCACGTCCTCGAATTCAAGACGACGGACCCGGAGCCGGAGCTGACGGACCTCGCCGGACTCTTTCAGGCGGAGGTGGCCCGCGCGAATTCCATACTGGAGAAGGAGGGCTGCCGCCTTCTTCCGACGGGCATGCACCCGTGGATGAACCCGCACACCGAGACGGTTCTCTGGCCCTACGGGAACAAGGAGATCTACGAGACCTTCAACCGCATCTTCGACTGCCGGGGTCACGGCTGGAGCAACCTCCAGAGCACCCACATCAACCTTCCGTTCTCTGGCGACGAGGAATTCCACCGGCTCCATTCCGCGATCCGCGTCGTCCTGCCGATCCTTCCGGCACTTGCGGCCAGTACGCCCTTTTCCGACGGCAGGGCCGCCCCGTGGCTCGACACGCGGCTGGAAAGCTACCGCCACAACTGCGACCGCGTGCCCTCCATCACGGCGGGCGTCGTGCCGGTGGTGGTGAAAAGCAAGGCCGAGTACGAGGAAAAGATCCTCGGGAAGATCTACGCCGACATGGAAAAGCTCGATCCCGAGGGGATCCTGCGGGACGAGTGGGTGAATGCGCGCGGCGCCATCGCCCGCTTCGAGCGCGACACGGTGGAGATTCGGGTCCTCGACCTTCAGGAATGTCCGGCGGCGGACATGGGCGTCGTCCAGTACGTGGTGAACCTCGTGAAGGCGCTCGCGATGGAACAGCTTTCCTCCACCGACTTGCAGGACGCCGCCCTCCAGAGCGAGCTGCACGAGACCTTCCTTGCCTGCGTGCGCGACGCGGGCAACGCCCTCGTGGAGTCCCGATCGCTCCTTCTTGCCCTGGGCCTCGGCTCGAAGGGACCGCTCCGCGCCCGCGAGGTGCATGCGGCACTTCTTGAAAAAGTGGCCCCGCCCGCCGCGCCGTGGAAGGGCGTGATTGCCAACATCGTCAAGAACGGCAGCCTTGCCGAGCGCATCCGCCGCGCCGCCGGGGAACGCCCGGACCGCGACCGGCTCCATGCGGTGTACGGCAGGCTCGCACAGTGTCTGGCGAAGGGCGAACTCTTCACCGCGTAGCGGTTCGTCCCTCCGGCGGCGGATAACCGAAGGCCGATTCGCCCAGTTCGTACAGGTTCCGGTGGACGGCGAGGGCTCCGAGCCCCGCAAGAGCCTCCGCGCCGTGCGAACCCGTCGCGACAAGGCGCACCGCCATGCCGCCGTTTCGGCCCGCCTCGGCGTCGAAGGGCGAATCCCCCACCATGAGGGATTCCTCCGCCTTCGTCCCCATGCGGGAAAGCGCCGCTGCCATGAAGTCCGCGCGCGGCTTGCGGAAGCCCCTCAGGGCGCCTTCCTCGCTCGTGCCGATCACGTCCTCGACCATGGCGCCGAGGCCGAGGTGCTCCATGATCCTGCGCGAGAAAGCCTCGTTCTTGTTCGTGAGGACCGCGCGGCGGATCCCGGCTTTGCCGAGGTTGTCGAGAAGCCATGCGGCCCCCTCCATCGCAGAGAGCCCATCCGCCCAGTGCTCCGCGAAGAACCCGCCGTAGAGCTTCACGGCCTGCGGCGCGTTTTCCGGCCCCGCGAGACGCTGCATGGTCAGGACGATGGACCCTCCGACCGCCCCCCGCACCCGCTCGTACGGGATTTCCGGCAGGGCGAGGGCGCGCATCGTCAGGTTGCACGCCACGGCCACCGCCGTGAAGTTGTCCACGAGGGTTCCGTCGAGGTCGAAGAATACGGTCCGGATCGGCATGAAGCGCAGAGGATAGAGCCCGCGCCGGGAATTCCTCAAGGTCCGATTTGCTCACTCGGCCTTGCGCGGTGCGGCGATGCGCGCCAGAGTGGCGTGGTATGGCGGATTCGGACGGGAAAGTTGCCTTGCAGAGGAATGGGGACGCTGTGACGGTGGTCCTTTCCGGCGACTTTTCCGTTTCGGGAGCCTTCCCGGAGGTCTCCCTGCCCGGCGCCGCGTTTCTGAAGGGTGTTGCGGGCCTTTCCTATGACGCGGCGGGGCTCGGCGCTTGGGATTCCGCCCTCGTGGCGGCGCTGCACGACGTGGAGGAGAAAGCCCTTTCCTCGGGAGTGCGAATCGACCGCGCGGGGCTGCCGGCAAAACTCTCCGGGATGCTGGAGCTCGCCGCGGCGGTCGTGCACCCCGCCTCGAAGGCGGCGGAGGACCGGGACGATCCCTTCTCCCGCGTGGGGGCGTTTTCCACGGCGGCATGGCGCGACTTCCTCGAATTCCTCGATTTCTCCGGCACGGTCACCATCGCCTTCTGGAACTTCATCCGGGGGAAAAGCCGGATGCGCGGACGCGACTTCTGGATCACGATGCAGACGGTGAGCGTGGAGGCGCTCGCGATCGTGGCCCTCATCAGTTTTCTCGTGGGTTTGATCATTGCCTTCCTCGGCGCGGTGGTGCTCAAGAGGTTTGGCGCCGAATTCGCCATCGCGTACCTCGTGGGTTACGGCGTGTTGCGCGAGATGGGCGCCATCATGACGGGCGTCATCATGGCGGGCCGCACCGGTGCGGCGTACGCGGCGGAACTTGGCAGCATGAAGGTGAGCGAGGAGGTGGACGCCCTGCGGACCCTCGGCATTCCGCCGGTCGAATTCCTCGTTCTTCCCCGCGTGCTGGCCCTGGTCCTCATGATGCCGGTCCTCACGATCTTCGCGGACCTCATCGGGATCGTCGGCGGGTACCTCGTGGCGGTCATCATGATGGGCGTGCCCTCCAGCCAGTTCTTAAGCGGCTTGGACTTTGTGACGAGCGGCAAGGACATCGCGCTGGGCCTCTTCAAGGGAACGGTCTTCGGCGTCCTCGTGGCTACGGCGGGGTGTCTGCGCGGAATGCAGTGTTCCGCCAGCGCCGACGCCGTGGGCGTTGCCGCCACGCGGGCCGTCGTCCTTTCCATCACCCTCATCATCTTTGCCAACGCCCTCATCGACTGGATGGCGGCGCTTGTCGGCGTATGACGGAAGAACCTCACATCGTCGTCCGGGGCCTCACGATGGCCTACGGGCCCCGCACGATCCAGCGGGACGTGTCCTTCGCCGTGGCGCGCGGGAGCGTGACGGCCATCGTCGGCGGCAGCGGTTGTGGCAAGAGCACGCTTTTGCGGCACATGGTGGGCCTTCTGGAGCCGGTCTCGGGCGAGGTGCTCTATTCCGGAGTCAGCTTCACGAAGGCCGACGAGGGGGAGCGCGCCCGGATGCTCCGGCGCTTCGGCGTCACTTTCCAGCAGGGGGCTCTCTGGAGCTCCATGACGCTTCTGGAGAACGTGGCATTGCCGATCGAGGCATACACGGCCCTGTCTCCGGAAAAAGTGAGCAGCCTCGCACGGCTCAAGCTGGCGCTGACGGGACTGGCGGGCTTCGAGGACTATTACCCGGCGGACATTTCCGGCGGCATGCGCAAAAGGGCGGGCCTTGCAAGAGCGCTCGCGCTGGACCCGGAGGTGCTCTTCTTCGACGAGCCGAGCGCGGGCCTCGATCCGGTCAGCAGCCGTCGCCTCGACGAACTGATCCTCAAGGTCCGGGACGCCACGGGCGCGAGCGTCGTCATCGTGACGCACGAATTGGCCAGCATCTTCTCCATCGCCGATCAGGTCGTGTACCTCGACGTGGAGACAAAAACCGTGGGCGCCGTTGGTTCCCCGCGCGAATTGGCCGCCTCTCCGCCGAGCGACGCCGTGCGCGCCTTCTTTTCCTCCGGCGGAGTGCTTTCCGGCCCGGAAAGGGAACCGTCCGGCCCCGCGAAGGGACCGTAACACTTCCGTGCTTTATTCTTTGCAACGGGGCAGCTAGCATCGCAAAAACGTGAAAAAGCAGGCCAGTCCAAGACTTATCGGCGCCTTCGTCGTTCTGGCGCTTCTGGTCCTTGCGGTCCTCGTGGGTCTTGTCGGCAGCTTCAAGGCGTTCAAGTCGCGCCAGACCTTCGTCGTGTATTTCAAGGGGTCGGTGAACAATCTGAACGTGGGCGCCAAGGTGAAGTGGAAGGGCGTTCCCGTGGGACAGGTGTCGGACATCCTCATCCGCTGGAATCAGGACGTGCTCTCCACGGACATCCCGGTCTTCGTGCAGCTGGATCTCGACCGACTCGGGATGCGACTGGACGAGGAAAACGTGATGAAGCGCGAGGTGGAAAGCGGCCTGCGCGCGCGCACGCAGATGGAGAGCCTCATCAGCGGCATGCTCTACATCGACCTGGACTACCTTCCCGACGCTGCGCCGCCGCGCTACCTCGAAAGAGAGCGGATCTATCCGGAGATTCCCGCCGCGCCCTCGCCCTTCGACGAGATCGGCGACCTTGCCTTCAAGATTGCCGACAATATCGCCAACGTCGATTTCAAGCGCATCTCGGAGAACCTCAACACCTCGCTCGAAAAGGTGAACCGGGTTCTGGACGATGTCGACGCCGCGGGCATGAGCCGCAGCGTGAAGAGCGCGGCCAACAGCGTGACGAGCCTCGCGGGCTCGCCGAAGGTGGCGGCGCTCCTTGACGACGCGGCGCGGACGATGACGGCGCTGCGCACCCTTGCCGAGACGCTGAATCAGGCGGGCGGACCCCTCCCGGAACAGATCGCCTCCCTCTCCGCACAGGCGGGGGCCACCATGAAGGCCATCCAGTCCGCCGCCGACACGCTTCGCGAGTCCGCCGCGGCGGATTCCGACACGCTGCGGAGCCTGAACGACGCGCTGGAGGGACTTTCTTCCGCCGCGCGCTCGGTGCGGGATTTGGCCGATTTCCTCGAACGCAATCCCGGCGCGATTCTCGGAGGCCGTGCCGTCAACGGAGGATCCGAAAAATGAAGAGGATGATTTTCCCCGCGCTCGCGGCGCTTTCCGCGATTCTCTTTTCCTCCTGCATCGGGACGGCCCCGGTGCGCGACTCGGTCCGCCGGTATCTGCCCGCACCGCCCTCCGCGCCGGTGGAGGTGATCGCCGGGGCGCCCTCCGTGGGCCTGCGCGAGGTGACGCTGCCGGGCTACCTCGATTCCTCGCGCATCGCCCTGCGCCTTTCTCCCGGGGAGGTTGCCTACAGCGACTTCAACCTCTGGGCTCAGCCGCTCGACAAGGCCGTGATCGGGACGGTGGGCCGCCAGCTCCGCGCCCGGATCGGCGCGGACCGCGTGGACGTGTACCCGTGGACGCCGGGCGTGCCCCACGTTGTGGAGGTGCGCCTCCAGTTCGACTGTTTCGAGGGCGATTCCTCCGGCGCGGTGAGGGCCTCCGGGCGCTGCGTGATCTCCGGCTCGGCCAGAACGGTCATCGCCCCCTTCGATTATTCGGAAAAGTGGGACGGGAAGAATTACGCGAGCCTCGCGGCGGCCTTGGGCGAAATCCTCGACCGCCTCGCGGCGGACCTCCTCGCGAAGGCGGGCGGGGTCTGATCACGCCCCGTCCACCTGCGAGGCGACTTCCTCCCTCGTCGTGACGCCTTTTTCGGCGAGGGCCATTCCTTCCCTCCACATCGTGGTCTCCATCGCCTCTGCCGCATGGCGCAGGAATCCCGCCGCGTCGCCCGCGTCCAGGCGCGCGGAAAGCTCCGGTGCAAAAGCGAGCCATTCAAAGAGCGCCGTCCTCCCGGCATAGCCGCTTTGTCCGCAGTCCGGGCAACCCTTCCCGCCGCAATGACGGCAGACCCTGCGGACGAGCCGCTGCGCGAGGGCCAGTTCCAGGGCGCTCCCCACAAGCCAGCTTTCAAGACCCAGTCCCGCGAGGCGCAGCGGCGCCTGCGCCGCCCCCGCGCAGTGCAGGCTCGCGAGGACGAGGTGCCCCGTGAGAGCCGCCTGCATCGCCGTCCGCGCCGTGGCCGCGTCGCGGATCTCGCCGACGAGGATCACGTCCGGATCGTGCCGCAGGAAGCTTCGGAGCGCCCTCTCGAAGGTGAGGCCCGTCTCGGGGCACGCCTGCACCTGCACCGCGCCGGGCAGGACGTACTCCACGGGATCCTCCACCGTCAGGATCTTGAGGTCGGGCCGGCTCACGGCGCGCAGAATGGCGTGGAGGGTGGTCGTCTTGCCGCTGCCCGTCGGTCCGCAGGAAAGGATGAGGCCGCTCTTTTGGGAGGCCTTCTCCACGGCCCGGCGGCAGGAGGGAGGCATGCCGATCGCGTCAAGGTCCAGCGCGCGCCGTTCGGCGTCCAGGATGCGGACGACGGCGCACTCGCCCCGAGCGGTGGGCAGGGTGGCAAGGCGCATGTCGCTCCCGGAAAGAGTCAGGCGCCCGTCCTGCGGGCGGCGTGAAAGGCCGATGTCGAGCCCCGCCATGAGTTTGAGGGAGGCGACAAGTGCCGGTCCGGCGGCGGCGGGCGCCGGAGGAAGGCTCCGCAGGACCCCGTCCACGCGCAGGCGCACGGAAAAAGAGTCCCCGCCGGGTTCGAAATGGATGTCGCTCGCCCCGAGGTGGACCGCGTGGGAAAGGACCGCGCGCACGTACGCCGCCGCGCCCTCTGGGGATTCCGGCGAAAGAGCGGTCTCCGGCGGGGGCTCTCCCGCAACGGACTCGGGGGCATAGTGACGGAAGAGAAGCGCGTGGACCCTCTCCGGCGTCGCGGCGCACAGTTCCACGGGGCCGAGGATGAATTCCAGCTCCGCGAGCCTCTCCCGCAGCGCCGCCGGGGAAGCCCCCGCGAGGACGATCCGTCCCGAGGGCGAAATCCCCGCCGGGACCAGGCCGTACTCCCGCGCCGTGGCCGCGTCCACAAGGGCGAGGGTCTCCTCCGGCAGGGTTTCGGGCAGGTCGATCGTTCTCATCCAAGGAAGCGGTTACAACTCGCGGTAGGCGATCCCGGCCTCGCGCAGCTTCTGGCGGAAGTCGTCGGGATACTGGCACTTTTCGAGCGCGTCCTCGGGCGTGACGAGACCCCGGGTGACAAGGCTCATGAGGTGCAGGTCGAGCGAGATCATCCCGAAGCGCGCGCCCGTCTGGATCTCGGAATTGATGCGGAAGGTCTTGTTCTCGCGGATGAGGGCGCGCACCGAGGTCGTGGCCACCATGATCTCGAAGCCGCAGACGCGCCCACCGCCAATTTTGGGCAGCAGCACCTGCGAGACGACCGCGAGGATGGACGAGGAAAGCTGGGTGCGCACCTGATCCTTGGAGTCCGCCGGGAACATGTCCACGATGCGGTCCACGGTCTGCGCCGCGCCGGTCGTGTGCAGCGTCGCGAAGACGAGGTGCCCGGTCTCCGCCGCGCTGATCGCCGCCGCGATGGTCTCAAGATCGCGCATTTCGCCGACGAGGAGGATGTCCGGGTCCTGTCGCAGGGCTCCGCGGATCGCCTCGGCGAAGCTCGGCACGTCGGTGCCGATCTCCCTTTGCGTGATGAGGCAACGCTTGTGCTTGTGGAAGTATTCGATCGGGTCCTCCACCGTGATGATGTGACCGTCGCGGTTCTCGTTGATCCAGTTGATCATCGAGGCGAGAGTGGTCGATTTGCCGCTGCCCGTCGGACCGGTGACGAGGATCAGGCCCCTCGGGCGGCGCAGAAGCTCCAGCACCGTGTCCGGCAGGCCGATCTGGCCGAGGTTCATCAGCTTGCCCGCGATGGTGCGCAGGACCAGTCCCGTCGCGCCCATGCTGCGGTAGAGATTCACGCGGAAGCGCGCCTTGTCCTGAAAGGAGAAGCCGAAGTCCGCGCCGCCCTTGGTCTTTAGGCGTTCCTGATGGATGTCGGGACTGATGGCGCGCATGAGTTCGTCCGTGTCGGCGGGGCGCAGCGCCGGGCCCTCCACGGGGGTCATCGCCCCGTCGATGCGCAGGGTGGGCGGCTGGCCCACCTGAAGGTGCAGGTCGCTCGCCTTCTCGGTCACCATCAGGTCGAGCAGTTCGTTCATCTGGTACGGGCAGTCGATGCCGCCGCTTGCTTCGCCTATGCCGCTCATGGTTTTTCCATTCTAGTAGTCCGCCGATCGTTTGCGAAACTCTTCCTGCGCCGCCTGTCGGGATTTTCCGCGATTTTACCAATTTTCGGGTGGGTTTCCCTCCCCGGCGGGCCCCTCCGCAAGCCCGGCGGCCACGGCGGCCTCTCCGGGGCTTGTGAGGCCCTGGAGTACCAGTTCCCGCGCCGCCTGCGCGAGGGTGGTGCCCCCGGCCTCTTCCGACGCTTTCCGGAGCGCCGGGGCCCCGGCTCCGGAAAAAAGAGCCGCCCGCAGGCCTTCCCCGGCCCGCATGAGGGAAAAGAGCGCACGCCGTCCTCGCCAGCCCGTGCCCGAGCACGCCGGGCAGCCCGAGGGCGCGCGGCACTTTTCCGCCTCCTCCCGCGAAAGGTGCAAGACTCGGGCGAGCGCCGGGGAGGCCGGGGCATTCACTGCACAGTGAGGGCACAAAAGCCGGACGAGGCGCTGGGAAAGCGCGCCCTCCACCACGCTCGCGAGCACCTCGCGCGGGACGCCGAGGTCCGCAAGGCGCAGGAGGGCCTCCGCCCCGTCGCGCGCGTGGACGGTGGCCAGGACGAGGTGCCCGGTGAGCGCTGCCTCCGCCGCCGCGAGGGCCGTGGCGCTGTCGCGAATCTCGCCCACCATCATCGCGTCGGGCGAATGCCGCAGGATGGCGCGGATCGCCTGTGCGAAATCGACGCCGCCCTTTTCCACAGGCACCTGATTGACCCCCTCAAGAACCCTTTCCACGGGGTCCTCCACGCTCACGAGCTTTTTCTCCGGCCCGGCCAGTTCCCGCATCATCGCGTACAGGGTGGTCGTCTTGCCGCTTCCGGTGGGGCCGGCGGCGAGGATCATGCCGCCTTTGCGGGAAAGGAGGCTCCGGACGGCGGACAGCGTCTCCCCGGGCAGGTTCAGTTCATCCAGTCTCGCCGGGGCCTCGCCGCCCTCAAGGCGCAAAACGAGCGCCTCCCCGTGGATGGAGGGAAGGATCGAGACGCGCAGGTCCCTGCGGCGCCCGGCCAGCTCCAGCGAAAGGCGCCCGTCCTGCGGCAGGCGCCGCCCCGCCAGCGGCAGCCGCGCGAGCACCTTGATCTGCGCGGCAAGGCAGGGG
>LVBV01000050.1 GCA_001604565.1 Puniceicoccales bacterium Verruco_01
CCGGAAATCCTGCAATTCCTTGCCGAGCGGATCACCAAAAACGTCCGCCGCATGGAAGGCGCACTGCTCAAGGTGGGCACGTACTCCACCTTGAGCAAATGCGCTCTGGACATCCCCACCGTCGAACGCCTTGTGAAGGACATTCTTCAGGAGGAGGCCCGCAATCAGGTGACGATCGAAAAAATCCAGAAGAAGGTGGCCGAGTACTACGACCTGCGCCTCTCCGACATGATCAGCAAGCGCAGGCCCAGCAACATCGCCTTTCCCCGGCAGATCGCCATGTATCTCTGCCGCCTGCTCACCAATCACCCGCTCAAGGAGATCGGCGAGGCCTTCGGCGGACGCGACCACGGCACGGTCATCTACGCCTGCCGCACGGTGGAGAACGTCATGGAGCAGGACGAGAGCGTCCGCCGCGCCGTGGAATTCCTCACCCGCCAGATCTCGCAGAATTCGTAGCGGGACGGAATACGCGCGGGTGGCGGCAGCTCCCAGCGGACCGGCAGGGAAGCCGGATCACTTTTGAATGGGAAGGGTCACACAGCAGTCGATTGACGAGGTGCGGTCCCGCGCGGACATCGTCGCGGAGGTGGAGCGCCATGTCCGTCTGACGAAGGCGGGGCGCAGCTACAAGGGACTCTCGCCCTTCACGAGCGAGAAGACCGCCTCCTTCTACGTCGATCCCGCCAAGGGCGCCTACTACTGCTTTTCCTCCAATCAGGGCGGCGACGTGATCCGCTTTGTGATGAACGTGGAGCACCTTTCCTTCGGCGAGGCTCTGGAGGTGCTCGCGTCGCGCTATAATATCGACCTGACTTACGAGAACGGTGCGGGGCCGGGCCGGGCGGAACGCAGTGCCCGCCGCGAGCTGCTGGATATCCACGAGGAGGCCGCCGAGTATTACCATCAGGCCTTCCTTGCGGAGAACGACCTTGCCGAAAAGGTGCGCGCCTATTGGACGGAGGAGCGGCACTTCACGATGGAGGTCGCGAAGGATTTCCGCATCGGCTTCGAGCCGCCGACAGATTCCGAGCTTCTGCGGCGGCTCCTCAAGAAGGGTCACGCGCCCGCGATGCTGCTGGAGAGCGGGATCTTCACCGCCCGAGAGGGGAGCGCCGATCCGCGCTATTTCCGCTCCCGCTTCCGGGGACGCCTGCTCGTCCCGATCCGCGAGGCGACGCAGGGGCAGGTCATCGCCTTCACCGCGCGCAAGCTCTTCTGCACGCCGGGGGCGGACACGATGGAGTTGTCGAAATACGTCAACTCCCCGGGCACGAGCCTCTTCCACAAGAGCCACGTCCTTTTCAACTTGGACCGCGCCCAGAAGGCCGTCCGCAATGAGCCGGCGGGCTTCATGATGGTGGAGGGACAGCTCGACACGATCCGCTGCTTTTCGAGCGGCTTTCCGGCCACGGTAGCGGGGCAGGGGACTTCCATCACCGACGAACAGCTCCACATTTTGAAGCGCCACAGCGACTTTTTGCGCGTGGTCCTCGACGGCGACGCGGCGGGGCAGAAGGCGGCGCTGCGCCTCATGCCGATGGCCTTTGCCGCCGGTTTGGAGCCGCGCTTTGCGGTGCTCCCTGCCGGACGCGATCCGGACAGCCTGATCGCAAAGGACGGCCCGGAGGCGATGGGGGCGATCCTCGCGGGAACCCTCTCCCCGATGCAGTTTCTCGCCCGCACGCTCAAATCCTCGCCAGAGTATCAGGGCGCGCACGGCCTTGCCGCCGCGATGCGCCGCTCCACGGAAATCCTCGCGTCGCTGGAGAGCGAGGTGGCCCGCGCGGAATACCTGCGGGAGCTTTCGCTCGCCATGGGGTTCGACTATCAGGCGGCGCTGGCCGACTCCGCCCGCTTTGCCCTGCGCGGGGCCCATGCGCCCGCACGGAGCGAGACGCCGCGCCCTGTCGCCGCTGAAAATAACGCCTTCGGACGTTTGAAAACTCCGGAAAGCGAGATATGGTACCTTCTTTTAAGGCACGGGGAGCTTGCCCTTCCCCTCGCGCTGGCCGCGGATGAATCGTGGATCGACGCGTCGAGTCTGGAGGGACGGCTTCTCGGGAGGCTCTTCTGGCAGCTGAAGGACGGCGAAGTGGAGTCGGTTTCCGATTTCGTCAAGGCCGTGGTGGAGGACGAGGAGCGCAATTTTCTCTATTCCCTGGCCATGGCGTCCCGCGAGATCACTTACGAAACCCCCCAGCAGGACGCCGACAATCTTCTGGAAAGATTGTTTATTTCCCACCGGAAACGGCGTATTCTGGAGATTGACGCAAAAGTGGCGGCGCTCCCTGCGGGGAGCGAATTGCTCGAACCACTGCTGCGGGAAAAGGTCTCCCTCTCACGGACTTTCAAACAACTGCCTTGCCTGAAAGTCAAGGTTGGTTAATAACCGTGGTTTTTCCCTTGAATCAAACTGGTCGAAACATGCCTTCCCAAGAAGAAGAAGCAGTGAAAAGCGCTTCCCCGGGCAAAACCGGGACCGGCGGGAGGAAGTCCTCCGCCCCCTCCAAGGCTGCGCCGAAGCCTTCCGCAGACGGGACGAAAACCGGTGGCGCCTCCGCGCCCAAAAATCGACAGGCGAAACCGAAACGGGAAACCCTTCCGGAAGACGACGAGGAGACTCCCGAGAGTTCGGCGCTGCGCCGCGCATCCCGCGGCAAGGGGTCGGTTTCCACGGCCCGGGGCATGATCAACGAGAAGATCGGCGGCCTGATCCGCCTTGCCAAGGAGCAGGGCTTCCTCACCTACAAGGACATCAACAAGGCCCTGCCCGGCGACGTGGAAAGCGCCGAGGAGATCGAGAACGTCATCACGATCCTCGAAAACCTCGAAATCGACATCATCGAGAGCGACGACGTCGAGCTGTACAAGCAGCGCATCGAGGAATCGAGCGAGATCGAGGCGCGCAACGCCCAGGTGGACATTCTGGACGACCCAGTGCGCATGTACCTCAAGCAGATGGGGCAGGTGCCCCTTCTCTCGCGCGAGCAGGAGGTGGAAATTTCCAAGCGCATCGAATCGGCGGAAAGCCACGCGATGGATGTGATCTTCTCGTCGGCGCTGACGTGTTCCTTCCAGCTCGACATCGCCCGGAAGCTCGCCACGCACGAGGAACGTTTCGACCGAGTGGTGCTGGACAAGAAGATCGAAAGCCGCGAGGCGTATTACAAGAGCCTAGAAAAGACCATCGAGGAAGTGGCCGACATTCAGGCCAAGCTCGACAAGGCCTGGCAGGAATACCTCAGGCTGCCCATGGAGGGCGAGGAGGCCGCCAAGACCCTCAAGAAGTACCAGCGCCTTGAGGAGAAGCTCAAGCCCCTCTTCCGCAAGTTCTGTTTCAAACTCAAGGTGTTCGAGGAATTCCTCGAAACACTGGACCCGACCGTGCGCGAGGTGAGCGACCTGCTCGACTCCATGAGCGTGGCCGACAAGGTTTCGCGCATCCGCAAGCGCAAGAGCCTCGACGCGGACCAGACGAGGGAACGCCTCGAACAGCTCCGCCTGCAACTGCGCATGGACCCGGCCCTTTTCATGGAGACCGTGCGCGAAACGCGCAAGGGAATGCGCCTGGCCCACCGCGCCAAGACGGACATGGTGGAGGCCAACCTGCGCCTCGTGATTTCCATCGCCAAGAAGTACACGAACCGCGGCCTTTCCTTCCTCGACCTCATTCAGGAGGGGAATATGGGCCTCATGAAGGCGGTGGAGAAATTCGAGTACCGCCGCGGCTACAAGTTTTCCACCTACGCCACGTGGTGGATCCGGCAGGCCATCACGCGCTCCATCGCGGATCAGGCCCGCACGATCCGCATCCCGGTCCACATGATCGAGACGCTGAACAAGGTGATGCAGGTCCAGAAGCAGCTTCTTCAGGAACTCGGTCACGAGCCGACGCCCGAGGAAGTGGCCGAGGAGATGCAGATGCCGGTCGAGCGCGTCCAGCAGATCATGAAGATGGCCCAGCAGCCGATCTCGCTGCAAAGCCCGGTGGGCGACTCTGACGATACGAACTTCGGCGACTTCATCGAGGATAAGGGCGCGGAAAACCCCTACGACATGACGGCGTACAGCCTCCTTCGCGAGAAGATCATGGACGTTCTGGACAGCCTGACGGACCGCGAGCGCAAGGTCCTTTCGCTGCGCTTCGGCCTCGTGGACGGCTACAGCCGGACCCTCGAAGAGGTGGGCCGCCAGTTCAACGTGACGCGCGAACGCATCCGCCAGATCGAGGCCAAGGCCCTGCGCAAGATGCGTCACCCGACCCGCATCCGCCAGCTCCACGGCTTCTTCGAGCCCGACCACGGCATGCCTCAGGGCGAGAACCAGGCCTAGAGAGCGATTGCAATGGGGCGATTTTCCGCCGAAAAAGCGCCCGCATTCCGACGGGAGTCCGATTTGCAAACACTCCCTAGGCCGTCTGCTGGCGTCCGCAGGCTCCTCCCTTCTTCGACAACCGGGCCGCCCCGGTGCATCCGATGAGCGCATCCCGCAAAGAGGTTCGCGCGGAAACGTCCGCCCCTTCCGGCGGACGCGTGTCCGCGCCCGCGTTTCTTGCCGAGGCGATCGATGCGTACCTGGCCTTTGTGGAGATGGAGAAGGGCCGCTCGAAGAACACCATCCTCGGTTACGAGAACGACCTCGCCCAGTTCGCTTGTTTCGCGGCGGAGCACTGCGGCCTTGCCGACTGGCGGAGCCTTCGCGCGGACGTGATGCAGGCGTGGCAGGTGCAGCTTGCGCGGGAGGGGTACTCCAGCGCCAGCTCCGCGCGCAAGACCACCGCCGTGCGCGGCTTCCTCCGCTACCTGGCCGACGAGGGCGTGACCGGCGGCGCCCTTGCCGACGGCCTGCGCGGTCCGAGGCTCACCCGCAAACTCCCCGGCACGCTTGAGGTGGAGGACCTCGAAAAATTGCTCAACGCTCCCTCCGCCGCGAGCGCTCAGGGTCTGCGCGACCGCGCGATCATGGAACTGACCTATTCGAGTGGCCTGCGCGTGAGCGAGATCTGTTCGATGCGGATCGAGAATCTGGATCTTCAAAACGGGCTCTTGCGCGTCATTTCCGGCAAGGGATCCAAGGATCGCGTGGTGCCGGTGGGCCGCCCTGCGGTGAAGGCGCTGGAGAAATACCTCGTTCTGGCGAGGGCCTCCTTCGTCCGCCCCAAGAGCGGCGGGCAGGTGTTCCTTTCGGGCCGCGGCAAACCCATCTCGCGCAAGACGGTGTGGCACCTCATCAAGCTCTATGCGGAAAGGGCGGGGCTGGACCCCCGCAAGGTGAAGCCGCACCTTTTGCGCCACTGTTTTGCGACGCACCTGCTTGCGGGCGGAGCGGACCTGCGCGTCATTCAGGAGATGCTGGGCCACTCTGACATCGCGACGACGCAAATTTACACCAAGGTGGACGCCTCGCGCAATCTGGAGGAGCACGCCGCCTTTCACCCGCGCAAGCGATTGACGCCTCCGGACGGAGCGGACGGAGCGAAAACGGTCCTTCCGCAAATTGGCGTGGCCAAGCCCGCACCGCACCCCAACGAACCGCGCGCGGATCGTCCCGCCCGTACGGGGCATTCCGGTTCCACCGCTCGTCCGGGGCGGAAAACCTGAGTAGAGTTTTACGGAAAGATGCCGACATATCCCGAAACACACCCTGCCCGCGTTTCCCCTGCCATGCGACTTTGGGCGCAAGCGGACGGCGAAGGTGTTTTCCCCCATCCATGAAAGTTCTCTTTTCCACCGGTAGTTCCGCCAGTTACATGATGCCTCCGCTTTTGGGCGACGAGCAGGTTGTCTGCGGCCCGGACTGGAAGGACGAGACCGGCGCCGACGGAAAGGTGCGCTCGCTTGCGACCCCGGCGGGACGGTACGACCTCTTCGCCGTGGCTGCGCGTCTGCCTGCGGATCAGCAGCCCGATCTTGTGGCGTGCCTCGTGGACGCCTCGTGGCGCAATCTTCCGCAGAATCTTGCCGCCTTCAAGTGCCCGCGCGTGCTCCTAGTGGCCGACACCCACCACATGGATGCCCCGATCCTCGGGATGCTGCGGTATCTTTCCACACAGCCCTACGACCGGGTTGTTCTTCTTTACGACCGGCACCATGCCACCATTTTCCGTTCAGCGGGCGTGAAGAACCTCTTCTGGCTTCCCGGCCTCACCTTCCCGCACGACGACACCTTTGTCGCCTCGTGCCGCAGAGGCGCGGGCAAGCGCGTCGCCCGGATCGCCTTCTCCGGACAGGTGGGCAAATTCCATCCCTACCGCCGTGCGCTCGTCGGGGAGCTTCAATCCCGCAATCTCATCGACGTTCACCCACTGCCGCAGCGTCAGGGACTTGCCCTCTACGGCGGCGCGCTGGCGGGCTTCAACGCCAGTTTGAACGGCGATCTCAACCTGCGCGTGTTCGAGATACTTTCCTCCGGGGCGGCTCTTTTGACGGACTCTCTGGCGGAGGAATCGGGACTGGCGCGTCTTCAGGAGGAAGGTTGCAGCCTTTTCACGTACTCCTCTCCCGCAGATCTCGTCGAGCGCGCGAAAGCGCTCCTTGCGGACGGCGCGGGAAGTGCCGCGGCGGGCGAGAAGGGAGCGAAGTGGTTCGACAGCCATCTTTCCGCACCCCTGCGCCGGGAGCTTTTTGCGCGCGTCGCCTTCGATGGCGTGGCCGCGCCGTGGCTCGAATTCTCCCCACAGGAGAAGACCCGCATCTATTTCGGCGGGGAACCGTCCCGCCTCCCCACGGCGCTGTCGGTGTACCAGCGGGTGCAGGAGCGCCACCGCGTTTCCATGGAGGTGCGCGTCCTGACCAGTCCCGGCGTTCCCGCCTCGGTCCGCGAACTTTTGACCACGCTGCCGAGGGTGCGAATCCTTCCCCTGAACGCGGCGGGAGAGGCGGAACTGGCCGTGATCGGGGAGGGAGACCGCGTTCCTTCCGGAGCGGACCTTTTTTGGTGTTGCCCCCTTGCGGGAAACCGGACGGAAGCCCTCGCGGCCCAACTGCGAAACGCGCATTACGGGACGGTTGACGCCGCCGCCGCTCTTTTCTCGCGCCCGGCGGAGGTTCTGCAGGCCGCCGAAGAAAAACGCAGGAGCATGGCGGCCCTCGCGCAGATTCAGGAGGTGTTGAATGCCTCTCCCACCAACATCGACGCGGCGCTCCTTCTGGCGCATGTGGCCGCGCGGATGGGGTCTTCGGAGGTGTTCGCAAAAGCGGTGGGAATGGCTGGGAATCTGGCCCGGCAGGATCCCCGCGTGGCGTTCCTTGCCCGCAACCCCTTTGTCATCCCGGTCGTTACGGACGCACGCGTGCTGCGCATTGCGCTGAGTCTTGCGAACAGGCCCGAGGCCCTGCTTCCGCTTCTGCCGGTTCTCGCGCAGGCCCTTCCGTTTTTTTCTACAAACGGGGGCCTGCCGCTGGAAACGCTTTTCCTCATCGCTACGGCAGCCGAGCACACAGGGGACAGGGACCTGCTTGAAAAAACGGCGCGCCTTGCCTACGGAAAGGCCCCGGACGAACTCCATAGCCTTCTTCTGGCCGCGAAGACAAACCTTGTCACGGACGTCCGCGTGCTTGAGGAGGCAAGAAAGAGGTATCCGGATTCCGTTCCCCTCTGCATGCAGATCGCGCTCGCCTACCGCAAGTCCGGACGCCTGCTGGAGGGCCTCGACATTCAGCGGCGCATGTGCGGGTGCCAGGGCGGTGTCCCGGCTGTGGACCCGGCTAGGCGGCGCGTCCGCGTGGGCTTCCTCATGCAGCATCCGCAGGGCTGGACGGGTTTCGAGAGCGTGTGGCGCTCCATGCGGGACGATCCCGCCTTCGAGGCTATCGTGTACGCCGCGCCCTACGACCATCCCTACGCCCCGGAGGGCGGACGCGACGCGGTGTATCCCTTCCTCGAAAAGGAGGCAGTCCCGTACGTGCGCTGGGATGAAAAGCCTCTGACGGCGGATTTCGTGGATGTCCTCTTCGTGCAGAACCCCTATGACATCACCCGGCCCGAGCCGCTGCGGACGCCCAACCTGCTGCGTCATGTCGCACGTCTTGCCTACATCCCCTACGGACTGGAAATCGGTGGCGGAGGCGAGAATGCCGCCAACCAGTTCAACCAGATCCTCCAGCAGACGGCATGGGCGTGGTTCGCGCGTTCCCCGCGCCATCGCGACATGATTGTCCGCCATTGCGACGCCGGGGGAACGCACGTCGTCGTCACGGGGCATCCCCGCATGGATTTGTACCGCAACCTTTCGGAACTGCCGCCCGATCCGGAATTCGCCGCCTTCGCAAAGGGGCGCAAACTCGTTTTCTGGAACCCTCAGTTCGACATCCGTCCGAATAACACCGGGTATTCCACCTTCCTCATCTGGCAGGAGTTCTTCCTTGAGGAATTCGCCCGCCGGCAGGACGTGGCCTTTGTCATCCGTCCCCATCCGCTCTTTTTCGGAACGCTCGAATCCCGCAAAATCTGGACCCGCGCACAGGTCGAGGACTTTCTGCACCGCGTGGAAAAGGCGGGCAACGTCCTCATCGACCGCCGTTCCTCTTATCTGCCCGTCTTCGCCGCATCCGACGCGATGCTCTCCGACGCATCGTCCTTCCTTCTCGAATACGGGGCGACGGGCAGGCCGCTCCTGTACCTCCACAATCCGGACGGGCCCTCGCTCAACGAAGACGGCGAGTTCGTCCGCGCGCACAATTACACGGCCCTCTCGCGGGAGGACGTCTCGAATTTCATCACGATGGTCGCGGAGGGTCGCGACCCGCTCGGGCCGGGACGGCGCGCCAGTTACGGCGAGGTCATGACCTGCCCGCCGGGAGGCGTTGCCGCAGCGGTAAAAACGCACATCCTCACCCAATTGGCTCAAGAGGCGCGTCAATTGTGCCGTTAATCTCCGAAAACACTCTTCCATGCGAATCACCGGAAAGGTTCAGGACATCAGTTACAACGCAACGCTCGACTTCTTTGAATCCCGTGGACGCAGTGCGTCGAGCGAGGCTCCGCAAACCTCCACGATGTACCAGGACAAGGTTCTCTCGGAGAAGCGCGACGCCTGCGAGCGCGACACCGTGACCCCGCTTCTGGCCGTGAAGGCGACCGACCGCATCCTCGACATCGGCTGCGGCTACGGGCGCTGGGCGGAGGCTCTCGCCGGGCAGTTCGGGGCGTACCTGGGCATCGACTTCAGCGCGGAGCTTCTCAAGCTCGCCAACGCGCGGAACATCCCGGGCGCCTCCTTCCAGTGCATGGCAGCGCAGAACCTCGCCCCGGACAACGTGATCGTGCCGCCGCCCTTCGATCTTTTCATCTGCTCGGGCATCCTCATTTATCTCAACGACGCCGACGTGGCGAAGCTCGCGGGGGCAATCGCGGCGATGTCCGCACCGGGCTCGCGGGTGTACCTGCGCGAACCCATGGCCATCACGGGCGACCGCCTGACGCTCGACCGCTTCTTTTCCAGCGAACTCAAGTGCGACTACAGCGCCGTGTACCGCACGCCGCGCGAAGTCCGCGAGCTGTTCGGCACCCCACTTGAGAAGCTCGGCTTCACCTGCTCCGTGGAACGTTCGCTCTACCCGCCGGAGCTTTGCAACCGCAAGGAGACCGAGCAGCAGATCCAGTTCTGGGTACGCAAAGCATGAAATCTGACACCGCATTCTGTTTCGACCTCGACGGCACCGTCACGCGCAAGGAAGTGCTTCCGATCATCGCTTCGGAACTCGGCCTTGCCGAGGAAATCGGGTTTCTGACCGAGATGACCATTCGCGGCCAGATTCCCTTTGAAATGTCCTTCCGCCTGCGCTGTCGCCTCCTCGCGGAAATCGAGGTGGACACCGTAGCACGCATTGTCGAGCAGGTGCCGCTGGAGGACCCCATTGCGGCATTCATCCGGGCGAACCCGAAGAACTGCTTTGTCGTCACGGGCAACCTGAATGTCTGGATCGCGCGCCTTGCCGCCGATCTCGGCTGCGGTGTATTTTCCTCTTCGGCGCTCGTCCGCAGTGACGGAAAGCTGGGCGCCCTGACGCACATCCTGCGCAAGAGCGAGCCCATCCGGGAACTTGCCACGCGCTTCAAGCGCATCGTCAGCATCGGCGAGGGCTTCAACGACCTGCCGATGTTCGAGGAGGCCGATATCGGCGTCGCCTACGGCGGCGTCCATCCGCCCGCAAGGGAACTCGTCAACAATTCCACGTACGTCATCGAGGATGGAGACACACTATGCCGCTTGTTGAACACGCTGTAATTGCCGTCGCCGGACTTGGTTCCCGGCTTGGCCTTGGCAAACCGAAGTGCCTTGTCGAGGTGGCGGGCCGCCGCATCCTCGAATGGCAGCTTGAGCTGTTGCGTGACGTTCCGGACGTGAGGCTCGTCGTCGGCTATCAGGAGCAGGAGGTCATCGAAACGGCCTTTCGCCTGCGCCGCAACCTCACCCTCGTCCGCAACCCCGCCTACCGCACGACGACGACCCAGCAGAGCTACTGGCTCGGCGCGCGTTACCTTGAGGAACCCTGCCTGTACATGGACGGGGACATCATCTTCGAGCGCGAGAGTTTCCTTGCCTTCCTGGAAAGCGCGGCGCTCCACGCCCCGCTCATCGGCATCACCCCGGCCAAGACCCAGCAGGCGGTCTTTGCGTCGGTCGTCGAGGGGCCGCACGCGCCCTTCCGCAGCGTCACGAGCTTCAGCCGCACCCAGCAGACGCCTTGGGAGTGGGCGAACATCGCCTGCCTGCCGCCGGGCCTGCTGGAGGAGAACGGACGGGACGTTTTCTCGCGCCTTGCCCTGCATCTGCCGCTGCGCGCCCAGTCTGTGGAGGCCTTCGAGGTCGATACCGAGGCGGACCTTGCGCAGGCCGAGGAGTATGCGCGCAAGATCCGCGCCGCGTCCTGAAAAATCCCGGGAAATCCGCCCGTGTCCGTTTCGTTTTGACGGATCGGGCCTGCCAAACGGACCGGAACGTGTTATGGCGTGACGGTCATGCTCCACGTCGTCCTTTTCCGTCCGGAAATCCCGCAGAACTGCGGCAATATTGGGCGCCTTTGCGCCTATACGGGCACGCGCCTGCACCTCATCCGCCCCCTCGGCTTTGAGATTCGCGACAAGTATTTGAAGCGGAGCGGCATGGATTACTGGAAGGATCTGGACCTCGCCCTGCACGACGACTGGCCCGCCTTCAACGCCGCGCCGGGATCCCCACAGCGGCGCTGGCTCTTCACCACCCATGCCACGCGCTCCTACTGGGACGCCGACTTCGCGGACGGCGACGCCCTCGTTTTCGGCAACGAGGGCCATGGCGCTCCCGACTGGCTCCACGAGGAAATCGGCGAGGCCCGCCGCATCACGATCCCGCGCTTTGCCGAGAACCCGCTAAGATCGCTCAACCTCGCCACCAGCGTCGGAATTGGCCTCTACGAAGCCCTGCGGAAGGTGAGGGGAGAAGCACGCGCCGGCGATGCGGATTTGTCCCATGCGCAAGGCTGACACAGCCTTTGATTCGCGGGGGGTGTGACTTTGTGCCACGCTGTCACAGTGGCTTTGGTCGGTGGATTTGCACAAGTTCCTTGCCTATCGTAAGTTGATGCTTTGGGCGCCATCGGGCACGGAAACTGCCTTACAGGTTCCCGAAATGCCGTGCACGGGATTGGTCCCGCACGGCACTTGTCACTTCAATTACCAAACAATCCAGCAACGCAATGAGCACTGCAAAGGCTGTCAAAATCACTCCGATCGGGGACCGCGTTCTTGTGAAGCGCCTCGAGGAGAAGGAACAAATCAAGGGCGGCATCGTCATCCCCGACACCGCCAAGGAGAAGCCCCAGGAAGCCCTCGTGGTGGCCCTCGGCTCCGGCAAGAAGAACGACAAGGGCGAGGCGATCGCCTTCGAGGTCGCCGTTGGCGACCGCGTCCTCATCAGCAAGTACGGCGGCACCGAAGTCGCCTACGAGGGCGAGAAATACGTGCTTCTGCGCGAGGACGACCTGCTCGCCATCCTCGGCAAGTAATCCAATTCCAACCACAACCACACAACCTGATTTCAGGACAATACCATGGCAAAGAAGCAACTGCTTTTTGATGAGGCCGCGCGCCGCAAGATTCTTAACGGAGCCCAGCTCCTCACCCGCGCTGTCGCGGTGACGCTCGGCCCCAAGGGCCGCAACGTCATGATCGACCGCAAGTTCGGTTCCCCGAAGGTAACCAAGGACGGCGTGACCGTCGCCAAGGAGATCGAGCTGGCCGACCCCTACGAGAACATGGGCGCCCAGATGGTGCGCGAGGTGGCCAGCAAGACCGCTGACAAGGCCGGTGACGGCACGACGACCGCCACGGTTCTTGCCGAGGCGATCTACCGCGAGGGCCTCAAGAGCGTCACGAGCGGCGCCAACCCGATCTTTGTGAAGCGCGGCATTGACAAGGCTGCCGACGCGGCGATCGAAGCCCTCAAGGGCATCTCCAAGCAGATCAAGGACCGCGAGGAGATTCGCCAGGTGGCCACCGTTTCCGCCAACTGGGATTCCACGATCGGCGACATGATCGCCGAGGCGATGGACAAGGTGGGCAAGGACGGCACGATCACCGTCGAAGAGGCGAAGTCCATCGAGACGACCCTCGACGTGGTGGAAGGCATGCAGTTCGACAAGGGATACCT
>LVBV01000051.1 GCA_001604565.1 Puniceicoccales bacterium Verruco_01
TGTTTCCGTGATGCTGTTTGCGAGTAACGCACGCATTGTCATGTCCTTATTATGCTGTTCCCGATGAAAATTCCAACTGGATTCGACGTAAAGTTATGTCCGTTGGGTTAAAAAGTAAAGAAAAGAATGAAGAAAAGTTCGCCTCCGTGGCGAACGCGGCGGGTTGGTGGTAGATTGGGGCATGGCGGGCGCACTGGTTCTGTTGGGGGACGATCTTCGTGCGGACGATTCTCCGGCGCTGGCGGCGGCGGCGGAAGGCGCACAGGTCGTTGCACCCTTGTACGTGCTGGAGAAGGGCAGGGTGCGCGGCGCGGCGCTCTGGTGGCTCGGGAAGGCGCTGGAGGACTTGGAACGCGCCCTCGCGGAAAAGGGCGGCAGGCTCTTTGTCATGCAGGGCGGGCAGCTCGCCTGTGCGAAGAGCGCGATGGCCTCTCTTGGGACGCGCGCGGTTTATCTCAATGCCGGGGTCGATGCGGCCCGTGACGCGGCTTTGATCGCGGCGCTGAAGGCGGAGGGGGCCGAGGTCCACTATTTCCCGCAAAGCCTGCGCGACGAGTCCATTCTTGCGCGCGAAGGTGGCGGCTACCGCGTATTTACCGCGTATCACAAGGCGGCGGCGAAGCTGGAGGTGCGGCAGCCGCGCGGGGCGACGCCTCCGTTCGAGAGCCCTGCGCAGCTCCCAAGGACGGTTCCTGTGGCGGAAGTGGCCGCACACCTGGAGAAGGGCTGGACGGGGCGGCTGGCGAGCTACTGGGAGCCCACGGCGGCGGGCCTTGCGGCGCAGATCGCCCTGTTGCCGGAAATCCTGCCGCACTACGCCGAAGAGCGCGACTGGCCCTTCCGGGTGACGACGAGCCGCCTTTCCCCGTATCTGCGCTTCGGCCAGATCGATCCGGCGCGCCTTGTGCGGATCGTAGCCGCATTGCCGGAGGGGGAGGGGAGGGAGACCTTTTTGCGGGAACTCAACTGGCGCGAATTCGCCCGGCACTGCCTTGCCCATCATCCGGACCTTCCGTACGAGCCGTTGGACAAGGCCTTCCGCGCCTTTCCGTGGAGGGACGATCCCGCCGCGCTCAAGGCATGGAAGAAGGGTCGCACGGGCGTGCCGATCGTGGACGCGGGGATGCGGCAGCTCTGGAAGACCGGCTGGATGCACAACCGCGTCCGCATGATTTGTGCGAGCTACCTCGTGAAGGACCTGCTCATCGACTGGCGCCTCGGTGCGGAGTGGTTCATGGAAACCCTCGTCGATGCCGACGAGGCTTCGAACGCCCTCAACTGGCAGTGGGTGGCCGGGAGCGGGCCGGACGCCGCGCCGTACTTCCGCGTTTTCAACCCCCTCCTTCAAGCGAGGAAATTCGATCCTGACGGTTACTACGTCCGCAAGTTCGTCCGCGAGCTGGCCTTTCTTCCCGCCGAATGGGTGCACACCCCGGAGAAGGCCCCTGTGGATGTTCTTGCGGATGCGGAACTGCCGCCGGGAACCTATCCGGAGCCTCTGGTCGATCACCGCAAAGCGCGGGAACGTGCCCTGAAGGGGCTCGCTGGAATGCGGGAGAAGGTACGGGAGGTGGCGCGATGACGGCGATGCGCATTCTGGTGAGCGGCGCCGGGGGCTTAGTGGGCAAGCGCTTCACGCAGGAGGCCTTGGCGCGGGGACACGAGGTCGTCGCCCTCACGCGGGGTTCTTCCGGGGAAGGTCGTATTCACTGGGACCCGATGGAGGAGGCCGTGGACGCTGCCGCTCTGGAGGGCTTCGACGCGGTGCTGCACCTAGCCGGGGAGAACATCGCCTCGGGCCGGTGGACGGCACAGCGCAAGAAGCTGATCGTGGAAAGCCGCGTGAAAGGGACGGGGCTCCTCACCCGGGCACTCGTCTCTCTCAAAAAGCCGCCGAAGGTGTTTGTTGCGGCCTCGGGCAGCAATTATTACGCGGACAACCGGGGCGGGGAACCGTGGGATGAGTCTGGTCCGGCGGGAACGAGTTTTCTGGCCGAGGTCTGCTTCCGCTGGGAGGCGGCGGCCTCCCCCGCGCGCGAGGCGGGCATTCGCGTGGTGCACGCACGGATGGGCGCCGTTCTGTCCACCGGTGGGGGCCTTCTCACACGGATGCTCCCGGCGGTGTGCAGCGGGCTCGGCGGGACGATCGGCAGCGGTCGCCAGCGCCTTAGCTGGATTCACGAGGCGGACCTTGCCGCCGCGTTTCTGCTGGTCATGGAATGCCCGGAAATCTCGGGCCCGGTCAACTTCTGCGCGCCGGAGAGTGTCAGCAACCGCCTCCTCACGAAGGCCGTCGCGGCGGCGCTCCACCGTCCGAGTCTCCTTGTCATGCCCTCGTCGGCGGTCCGCTGGATCTACGGGGAGATGGGCGAGTCGCTCCTTCTTGCCGACAACGCGATTCTCCCCCGCAAACTGACCGAGGCCGGAATGAAATGGAAATTTCCCGATCTTGCTTCCGCACTTGACGACCTCCTGCGGGGTGGATGTGAATGTCATTAGACGATCTCATTCTGCCAAGAAGTGGACGTTATGGACGTCTTTTTTCTTCAGAAATGATTTCTTCATCGAAATCCGCGTGAATTCCTGCAATGTGCGCATTGTGCAGCTACCGCAGATTATACAGGGGGGAATGGGCGTGGCCGTTTCGAACTGGAGGCTCGCCCGCGCGGTTTCGTCCCGGGGGCAGCTCGGGGTCGTCTCCGCCACAGGGATCGACAATGTTTTCGTCCGCCGTCTTCAGGACGGGGATCCCGGCCATCACATGCGCGACGCCCTGAAGCACTTCCCGGTGCCGGAGATCGCGGAGAAAATCCTGAACAAATACTTTCGCGAGGGCGGACGCGCCGAGGGTCAGAGCTACAAAATCCCTCCGATGGCCAGTATTGACGCGAACGAGGAATGGGAGGACCTGCTCATCGTCGCCAACTTCGCGGAGGTTTTCCTCGCCAAGGCGGGTCACGCGCGCGAGGTGGGCATCAATTTTCTTGAAAAAATCCAGCTTCCGACGCTTCCGTCCCTCTACGGAGCGATCCTCGGCGGTGTGGACTACGTCCTGATGGGCGCGGGCATCCCGAGGGCGATCCCCGGCGTGCTCGACAAGTTGAGCGCCAATGACGAGACGCGCCTCAAGCTGGACGTCAAGGGTGCGAAGGCGGAGGAATCCTTCTTTTCCACCTTCCGTCCGACCCGGCTCTTCCCGTCGCATCTGCCGACACTGCGCCGCCCGAAGTTCCTCGGAATCATCACGAGCCACGTGTTGGCGCAGAACCTTGCCACAAAGGCCGACGGCCATGTGGACGGCTTCGTCGTCGAGGGGCCCCTCGCGGGCGGGCACAACGCCCCGCCGCGCGGTCCGCTGACCCTCGATGCCAACGGCGAGCCGGTTTACTCGGCGCGCGACGTGCCCGACCTTGCGAAGATCCGCGAGATCGGACGCCCCTTCTGGCTGGCGGGCAACTACGGCACGCCCGAGGGCCTCCAAAAGGCGCAGGAACAGGGCGCCGTGGGCATTCAGGTGGGCACGGCCTTCGCCTTCTGCGAGGAAAGCGGCATGAGGAGCGACCTCAAGCGGAGCGTTCTTGCGCAGTGCCGCCGCGGCATGGCGAAGGTTTTCACCGATGCGCGCGCCTCGCCGACGGGCTTCCCCTTCAAGGTCTTCGGCATGAAGGACACGATGAGCGAGAAGGAGACGTACGAGGAGCGCCGCCGCGTGTGCGACCTCGGCTACCTGCGCCAGCTCTTCCGCAAGGACGACGGCACGGTGGGCTATCGCTGCGCCGCGGAACCGGTGGAGAATTTCGTCCGCAAGGGCGGCGACGCGGAGGAGACCGTGGGGCGCAAGTGCCTCTGCAACGGTCTGCTCGGCACGATCGGTCTCGGGCAAAAGCGGGGCGACTCGGTCGAAAAACCCATCCTCACCGTGGGCGACGCCGTGGGCACCACCCTCTGCGAAATCGCCGAAGGACGCGAGAGCTACAGCGCGGGCGACGTGCTGGATTACCTCCTCGCGCCCAAGGCCGCTGCCGCCGCAGGGGCCTGCTGATCCCTTCTGTTGTTTTTCGCGCAAAGCCATCCGCCGCAAGACGGATGGCTTTTTGTTGGAAACGTTCGGGCCCGTACCTAGAACGTGTATTCGATCTCGATGACGCTCATCACGCCCTGAACGATGGTGTTCCACTGGCCGGTGAACTTCGCACCGTAGGAGGCGGCGATGTTCGGACCCACCGTCTGGGCTTCGTTGTTGGACCACAGCGGGCCCGCGAGGACGGTCGTCTTGTAGGTGTGGCTGCCGCTCTTCTCGGTGTCGAGTTCGACGGCCACGACGCTCATCTGGCTTGGGACGACGGTCGTCCACTGGCCGGTGAAGCGGCCCTGATGGGCGGCGGCGATTTTCGGACCGACCTGCTGGGCTTCGTCATTGCTCCAGAGCGGACCTGCGGGGATGTCTACCGTGTATTTTGCCATGGGTGTACTGGGTTTTGTTGTCCGAATCATTCAGACAACGTTAGACACGCTATTCTGATAGTCGTTATGAATCAAGTCCGCCCAATGGAAAAATCAAACCGGGTCAAAACGCCCCCGTTTTCCTTCTCGCACCCGTCGGCAAAGAGGTTTTGGATAAGTCCGGTCGGCAAGCTGCACCCGATGAAGCAACTCCCCAACATCATCACCCTGTCCCGCCTCGTCTTCCTCGTCGCCATCGCGATCCTCGCCTATGAAAGCTGGGCAGGTGCGGCGAGTCTCGTCTTCTTTTTGTGCCTTGCCGCGAGCATCTCGGATTGGCTGGACGGCTTTGTCGCCCGGCGCTGCGGCTACATTACGAACTTCGGCAAGCTGATGGACGCCATCACCGACAAGGTCTTCGTGATCGGGCTCTTCGCGGTGCTGCTCTTGCGCGGGATGCTCGGGCGCGGCGTGGAGTGGCTCGATCAGGTCGGCTGGATCGTCCTCTTTATCACGATCCTGCGCGACCTTGTGATCACCGGCATCCGCATGCTGGCGGCGCGTCGCGGCGTGGTGTTGGCGGCGGACAAGATGGGCAAGCGCAAGACCATCTGGCAGAGCACGGCCATCTGCGTTCTCTTTGCGGTGCCGATGTTCGAGAAGGATTTTGCCTTTCTTGGTCTGCCGCAGGTGATTGCGGAATTCGTTTGGGTGAACGGCGTTCTCTACTTTTTCCTTGGCGGAATTCTGACGGTGCTTTCCGGGGCGATGTATTTTGTGAGCTACCTGCCCCACCTGCGCGCAAAGGCGCCTGAGGAGGGGAGGGCGGCATGAGGACCGCTCCGCGTGTGCCCTCGCCGCTTTCGCGGCTGCCGGACTGGTTCGTGAACGGCGTGGCCACGGTGTTTTTCCTCGGGAAGATCGGCCCCGCGCCCGGTACTTTCGGGGCGCTGGCGGGCACGGTGTTCTTCGCCCTCGTTTTGCAGGAGGCCTCGCCCGCCGCGCGATTCTGGACTCTGCTCTTCCTTTTAATCGCGGGCGTCCTCTTTTGCGGCGAGGCGGAAAAGCGCATGGGCAAGCGCGACCCCGGCTGCGTGATCCTCGACGAATTCGCCGTCATGCCGATCGTTTTCCTCGGGGTCGTTTTCCCGTCGGGACTCTGGAGCAACCTCGCGATGCTGGCGGCGGGCTTCGGCCTCTTCCGTTTCTTCGACATAAAGAAGCCCCTCGGCATCGACCGGCTGCAGGATCTTCCCGGTGGTTTCGGCGTCATGGCGGACGACGTTCTGGCCGCGCTCTACTCCTGCGCCCTGCTGCACGTCGTCGCCGGTGCGGTGCACCTTTTCACATAGACGCCTACTTCGACGAGCCGAAGGGGACGGCGGGGCTCTTCCAGGGCGGGGTGGAGGTTGCGTCGGCGGACTGCGCGCCGGCGACCATGCCCGCGAAGAACGCCTGACGCTCGGCGGGGGTCATTTTTCCGGTTTTCTCGATGATTTCGGCACGCGCTTGCGGGGAGAGGTTGTCCAGCAGAATGCTCACCCTCGCGCGGATTTCGAGCGGGGTTTCCGCAAAAACGTCGTCACTGACCTTTGTCGACTGCGCGGCATTCACCCGATGGATGGATTCCAGCATCATCTTCTTGCGCTCGGGCGGCATCTTCTCGATGCGCTCGATGCTCTCCCTCATGCGGGCAAGCTTGTCCGGCGGCAGTTCCAGAAAGCGGCGGAGCATCGTGAACTGTTCGCGCAGCTCCTCCTGATTGGGCAGGTTGTCCGGCAGGGGCGGCGGGGTCATGTTGCCGCGCAGCGCCGCGGGCAGTTCGGGCTTCTGAAGCGGGCGACCGTCCGGCGGCGGGGGTGGAACGCCCGGCACCGCCACGACGGGTGCCTGCCGGGCCGTCTCAACGGTTGCGGGGGCGGGGGAGCTCTCCTTCCCGCCACGAGTTGCAAAGTAAATGCCAAGGACCGCAGCGCCCGCGAACAGGGCCGCACCGACGGAAAAAAGCATTGGATGATCGCGTCTCATCGGCTGTGATCCACAAGGCTGGCCAGCATCTCCGCGTTCTTCCCCTCAAGGAGCGGCGCCGCCTCGTCGAGCGAGCGGGCAAGGGCCATCAGCTCCTCCATGTCGGAGGACTGGGCGACCATCGCGGCCTCCGGCTCGCGCGGGCTTTCCCACACGCGGATGCCGCCAAGGCACAGGGCCACCGATGCCGCCGCCGCAAGGGCCGGACGCAAAAAGGTGACGATGGAAATCCTCCGCAAGGCAAGTGCCACGGTGCGGCGCGTGAAGTCCGCCGAGGGCTTCACCGGGTATGCGGCAAGCAGGGCGTCTATCGCCGCGTCGTCCGCCTCGTGGAAGGCGCGGGCTCGGGCGATCGTGTCGGAAGTGAAATGGGCGGAGGGCTTGACGGAACTTGCCGCGAGGAGTGCGTCGATTTTCGCATCCAGCTCCCGGGCGGATAGAGTGCGCTTTTTCACAGCAGGCCTCCCAGTTCTTCGCGGAGCTGCGCCCGTGCGCGGAAGATCCAGGTCTTCACCGCGCCGACGCTTGCATCCATGAGGTTTGCGATTTCTTCGTAACTAAGTTCCTGCTGCTTGAGAAGGAGCAGGGCCGTTGCATGTTTTTCGGGGAGATTGCCGATGGCCTGGTTGAAGGCCTCCTCGATCTCCGAGAGATTGCGGGTTTCCTCGCTGCCACTCACCGCCTGAAGGTCCGCCGGATCGACGGTTTCGAGCGGTTTTCTCTGCCGGTGGCGGTACTCGTTGATGAGCAGGCGCCGCGCGACGTGGAAAAGGTAGGTGGAGAACTTGGCGCGCGGCTCGTAACGCGGGGCGCTGCGGTAGATGCGCACAAAGGTCATCTGCGCAAGGTCCTCCGCCTGCGAGTAGGAGGCTAACGAGCGGTAGAAGAAGTTGATGAGCGGGGTCTTCCAGCGGTCGATGAGCTCCGCCAGCGCCTTCTCGTCCCCCGCGCGGACACGGAGCATGAGGGCACTGTCGGCATCAAACTCCGCGCGCAGAGGCGCATCGTCCCTGTCCAAGGTGTCGTCCATCGCCAGAAATGCCGGAAGTACCGCGTCCATGCTCACCGGTTTCAACACGAAAGGGCCGGTCAAGTTTCAGCCGATCCTTTCCGGACGCGGATACCGGAAGTCCCGTTTGCTCTATGTCATCGCGCGGGGCAAAGTCAATGCGCCTACCGCGACGCGGCGATCCGCTGTGGAGATCCTTCCAATTGCTGCTTGACCGCGCCGCCGCGATTTGACAGCTTTTCACGCTTTCACGGAAACAACTTCAAGTATTCGACATGGCTCAGGAAGTTCAGAATGCGGCGGCGCCGCAGGTTCAGTCCCGCAATCCCATGGACCTCTCCTTCACGGAGGTCGAGGCCCTTACCCGTTACGTCACCGAGACGGGGAAGATTCTGCCCCGCAAGTACACGGGACTCACTTCGGAGCAGCAGCGTCATGTGACGACGCAGATCAAGCGCGCGCGCTCGATGCTGCTCATGAAGTAGTCGTTCCCTGCGGGATGATGTGACTTTGACCAGCCTGTCCCCCTCGGGAGGACAGGCTTTGTAATTGTACCGCACGGACGAATTCCCGGCGGTTGTTCCCGGGGAACGATTTTTACGATGATGGAAAACGGCCAGCGCATCCGGATTCTGGACGGGAGCGAGGCGAATCTCCGCCTCCTTGCCGAAGCTCTCGCCTCCGGGAACCTCGTCGCGATCCCGACCGAGACCGTGTACGGCCTCGCCGCGAACGCGCTGGACGAGGCCGCGTGCCGGCGCATCTTTTCCGTCAAGGGCAGGCCGCTCATCGACCCCCTCATCGTCCACGTCACCGGGCCTGCCCATGCGGAAAAGCTCGCCTTCCTGAACGACATGGCCGTGCTTCTCATGGAGAAATTCTGGCCGGGCCCGCTCACGATCGTCCTAAAAAAGCGTCCGCACGTGCCGGACCTTCTCTCGGCGGGGCTCCCCACCGTGGCCCTGCGCTGCCCGCGGCACCCCTTGACGCGCCGCCTGTTGCAAATTTCGGGCCTGGCCCTCGCCGCGCCGAGTGCCAACCGCTTCGGCTACGTTTCTCCCACGAGGGTGGAGCACGTCGTGGCGGGTCTTGGCGAGCGCATCGACTATGTTCTGAACGGCGGGCCGTGCGACATCGGCTTGGAATCCACGATTCTAGGCCTTGCCGACCCGGAGAAGCCCGTCCTTTTCCGTCCCGGGGCGATTTCGCGAGAGGTGCTCTCCGTTGCGCTTGGTCGCCCCGTGGCTCTGCCCATGCCGCGCGAGACCGACGCCGCGCCCGCGGACGCCCCCGGCATGCTCAAGCGCCACTACAGCCCCAACACGCGCGTCACCCTCTTCGACCATGGGGCGAACCTCGCCTTTCCCGCCTCGGTGGGCAAAAAAGCCGCAATCGTCTATTTCACGCGCCCATCCTACGAGACCGACGTTGCCGGACCCGCCGTCTTCTGGCTTTCGGAAAGCGGACGCGGCGAGGAGGCGGCGCGGAACGTCTTCGACCTTCTCCGCCGCCTCGACGGCATGGGCTACGAGGGGATTTTTATCGAAAAAGCCCCGGAAGGCGGCATCGGTGACGCCATCAACGACCGCCTGACCCGCGCGGCGGCACGGTAGCCGTTTGCGATATTTCTTCCCCTTTGGGGCCGCCGGGTTCTATAATCAAATTCCGTGGCGACGAATACGAATGCGCGCTGCTGGGTGGAAATCGACCTGGCGCGGCTGG
>LVBV01000014.1 GCA_001604565.1 Puniceicoccales bacterium Verruco_01
CTGGAGGGCAGGCGCATCACGCAGAGGCCCGAGGAAATGACACCCAAACAGCTCATACGGGAGAAACTCCCGGACATCCCGGAAGAAGAGATCGAGGCTCACTACAACCTCCTTCCGGAACGCTATTTCATCTACAGCAACGCCGATGAAATCGCCCTTCACGTGCGGATGGTGAACGAGCTCTTGCGCCGCATCGCGGAGGCGGATTCTCTCTCCACGCTCGTACCCGTCATCAACTGGCAGAACGACCAGAATCTGGCCCTCACGGTGGTGAACATCGTGACGTGGGACCGCGCGGGGCTCTTCTTCAAGCTGGCCGGCGCCTTCAGCGTGGCCGGACTTTCCATCGTGAGCAGCAAGGCCATCACCCGCGCCGACCACATCACCGTGGACACCTTCTATGTGTGTGACGCCTCGGGAGGGGTCGTGCAGGACGCGAAGGCGGAGGCCACCGTCGAGAAGTACCTGAAAAAGGCGCTTCTGCGCAGCGAGGATCTCCTCCCCGCCATCGAGGAGCAGGACAAAAAGATGCGCGCGAGCTCCTGGCTGCGGCCGGCGGTCCGCGTGCGCACACCTGTGGCGCCGAGCGTGGGCGTGTATCACGAGCTGTCGCTGCGGCACACGATCATCGAGCTCAGCTGCGAGGACCGCATCGGCCTTCTCTACCGGGTGGCGCGGTCGATCTTCGAGCACGGTTTCGACATCAGCTTCGCCCGCATCTCCACCGAAAGGGGCGTTGCGATGGATACTTTCTACATCGAGCGTATCGACTCCGCGCCCGGGGACAGCGGGGCGCTCCTTGCCCTGAGGGAGGATCTGTCGGCCATCGTGAGACCTCCAAGCACCGGCAGGAACGACGAGAACGACCCCGTGCACAAGATCGCTCAGTAATCACGGCTCCCGGGCTTTCCATCCGGTTGCGTGACAGTGCCGCACCCTGTATCTTTTGGAACACGCCATGGAAGAGACAAACGAGGACATCGCCCTCACGCGGGCCCTGTATCACATCAGCCGCCTGCCCGGCTCCGTGGACGATCCCAAGGAGGCCCTCGGCGCGATGCTGGAGGAGATATTGGCCCTCATTCCGGCGACGAGCGGCAGCATCAATCTCATCAATCCGGACTCCCGGATGCTGGAGACGGAGGTTCTGAAGGGTTTGCCTCTGCGCAGCAAGCAATTGCAGCTTTCTCTCGGCGAGGGCGTGACCGGCTGGGTGGCCCTGCACGGGCGGCCCATGCTGGTGCCCGACGTGAGCGCCGAGCCCCACTATCTGCCCGTCTCGGACCGCGTGAAAAGCGAACTGGCGGTGCCGATGGTGCAGAACGGCTCGGTTCTCGGCGTCGTGAATCTCGACAGCGACGTTCTCAACGCCTTTGACGAAAAGAGCCTGCGCCGCCTGACGGAGGTGAGCGTCGAGGCAACGCGCGTCCTCACCCTCATCTGGCACTTCCAGATGCTAAGGAGCAAGGCCCTCCAGCTGGAAAGCCTCGTCAACACCGCGCGTGAACTGGTCGGACGTCTGGAGATGGACGACCTTCTGCGACAGATCACGAGCGAGGCGCTGGGCCTTGGCCGCTTCCGCTTGGCCGCGCTCTTCCTTTACGACAAGGACGCCCAGCGCCTGCGGCTGGAGGCCATGAGCGGCAGCCGGACCCTCGCCGGATACACCGAGACCCTCTCCCTTGAGGAAAGCGCCATCGGCACGGCCCTGCGCCGCATGAAGCAGGTGGAGGTGGCGGACCTGCCCCGCAGCGAGGAACATCACTTTCAGGAGGTCGTGCAGAGCGAGGGCATCGTTTCGATGCTTTCCTCGCCGCTGCTCTTCGAGAACGAGGCGATCGGCGTCCTCAACCTCTACACGGACCATCGCCACCGTTTTTCCAACGACGAGCGGAATCTTCTTGAGGCCCTCTGCGGCATCAGCGCGCTCGCCATCGTGAACGCACGGCTCTACGACCGCGTCTTCCAGACCGAGGACACCCTGCGCCGCAACGACCGGCTGACGACGCTCGGCCTGCTCTCCGCGGAAATCGCGCACGAAATTCGCAATCCCCTCACCGTCATCAAACTCCTCTACGGGAGCCTGAACCTCGACTACCCCGAGGAGGACATGCGCCGGCGCGACGCGGAAATCATCGCCGAAAAGCTGGACCAGCTGGAGGGAATCGTCACGCGCGTCCTTTCCTTCGGCAGGAACAGCGAGGGCCTGCATGCCACCTGGGACCTCCACCGCATCGTGGACGACACCCTGCACCTTGTGCGCCTAAAACTGAGGCAGAGCGGCGTGGCGCTCACCTACACGCATCCGGAAAAGGCGCTTCACGTGGACGCCGCCAAGGGACAGTTGCAGCAGGCGGTCCTCAACATCGTGATGAACGCACTTGAGGCCATGCCGAGCGGCGGTCACCTCGGGGTGAGCCTTTCCATGGAAAAGAACGGCGAGGAGGAACGGGGCGTCATCCGCGTGACGGACACGGGCTCCGGCATCCCGGACGCGATCCGCAGCCGCATCTTCGATTCCTTTTTGACCGGCAAGGCGACAGGCACGGGCCTCGGCCTCAACATCTCCAAGCGCATCTTCAAGAGCCACGGCGGCGACATCGAGGTTGAGGAAAGCAGCGCCACCGGCACCACGGTCAAGCTCTGGCTCCCCCTGCAACCGCCGCTCACGTAATAAAAAGAGGGATTGAACCGCAGATTCCTGCAGATTTCAGAAAGAAGAATATTATCTACAGATTGAAACCGGATTTTCGCAGATTTCCAAATCACAGTGGATTCAGTTCCGTAATCTGCGAAAATCTGCGTAATCTGTAGATAAAACTCTTTCTTTGGAAATTCGCGATTGATGTTGCTTCCCATCTCTATGGGTACAAAAAAGGCCGGGCGGTTTCCCGTCCGGCCTTTTGAAGTTTGTCGGGCTTCGCCTTATTCCATGCCCTCGGGGAGTGCCTTGGTGGCGATGGCGTTCTTGACGAGGGCTATCGCCTCGTCGGCGGTGTGCTTGCCCTCCTTGCTCTTCGCGATGCGGGAGCGGATCGTGACGCAGCCCTCGGCGGCCTCGTTTTTGCCGACGACGAGCATCCACGGCACCTTGTCCGTCTCCGCCCGGCGAATCTTGGCGCCCAGCTTGTCGCTCTCGGCATCGGCGCTCGCGCGGATGCCCTCGGCCTTGAGCTTGTTCACGAGCTCCGCCGCGTAGGCGTCCTGCTCGCTTGTGATCGTGAGGACGCGCACCTGCTCCGGCGCAAGCCAGGTCGGGAAGTCGCCCGCAAAATGCTCGATCAAGACGCCCGTGAAGCGTTCCAGCGAACCGAACGGCGCGCGGTGGATCATGACGGGGCGGTGCGGCTTGTTGTCCGCGCCGATGTATTCCAGCTTGAAGCGCTCCGGCAGGTTGTAGTCCACCTGCACGGTGCCGAGCTGCCACTCGCGCCCGATCACGTCCTTCACGACGAAGTCGATCTTGGGGCCGTAGAAGGCGGCCTCGCCCTTTTCCTCGGTGAAGGGGACGCCGAGGCCCGCAGCCTCCTCGCGGAGGACCTGTTCGGCCTTGTCCCAGCTTTCCGCCGCGCCCACGTACTTGGAGGAATCCGGGTTCCGGAGACCCACGCGCACGCGGTAGCTCTTCATGCCGAGGGTGGAAAAGACGGTCTTGACGAGCGAGAGGCAGCCCTCGATCTCGGATTTTAGCTGCTCCTCGGTGACGAAGAGGTGTGCGTCGTCCTGCGTGAAGCCGCGGACGCGCGTGAGGCCGTTCAGCTCGCCCGACTGCTCCCAGCGGTACACCGTGCCGAATTCGGCCAAGCGGATCGGCAGGTCGCGGTAGGAGTGCGGCTGCGATGCAAAGATCTTGATGTGCATCGGGCAGTTCATGGGCTTGAGGAGGTATCCATCCACGTCGCCCTTCGCCAAGCGGTTGGAAAGCTCCGCGCAGGAGCAGCCCTCGTGACCCAGGTGCTCCATCTCCTCCTTCTCGATGAGCGGGGGATACTGGCTATCCTGATAGTACGGGAAGTGCCCGCTCGTCCGGTAAAGCCCGAGGCGCCCGATGTGCGGGGTGAAGACCTGCTGATACCCCTGTGCGCGCAGGTGCAGGGAGATGAAATTCATCAGCTCCTGCCGGATGATGCCGCCCTTGCCGGTCCAGAGGATCAGGCCCTGCCCCACCGCGTCGTCGATGACGAAGAGGTTCATCTCTTTGCCGATCTTGCGGTGGTCGCGCTTCTTGGCCTCCTCTTGCTGCTTGAGATACTCCTCAAGCTCCGCCTTGGAGGGGAACGCGGTGCCGTAGATGCGCTGGAGCTGCTTGTTCTTCTCGTCGCCGCGATGGTACGCGCCCGCGATTTGCAAGAGCTTGATCGCCTTGACCTTGCTCGTGTAATTCACGTGCGGGCCGGCGCAAAGGTCGATGAACTCGCCGTTCTGGTAGAAACTGATCGCATCGCCCTCCGGAATGTCGGCGAGGCGCCCCAATTTGTAGCGCTCCTGCCCGGCCTTCTTGATGATTTCCACGGCCTGTTCGCGCGGAACCTCGGTTCGCGTGAACCGCTGGTTCTCCTTCACGATCTTGTACATCTCGGCCTCGATCTTTTCGAGGTCCTCGGTGGTGAGCTTTTTGTCCAGGTCGATATCGTAGTAAAACCCGGCTTCGGTTGCGGGACCGATGTCGAGCTTTGCCTCGGGATACAGACGCAGGATCGCCGTCGCCAGTATGTGACTGGCCGAGTGGCGAAGTTCCTCCAGTGGACTCAGTTCTTTCATGTCGAAAACAGGGACTTTCGGACGATGCGGCGGTGGATTCAAGCCTGTATTTGGCCGTGACGGCGGCAGCAGCGGTTCTTTCCGCGTCCCTGACCGCCTCCTTCCTCCTCACAGCAGCGGCGTCCGTGACCGTGGCGGTGACATTCGCCGTTTGGGTGCCCCTCCCCGTCCTTTTCCGCGCAGTGGCTGCCCCCGCGCAGGCCCCGTCGGCCCGCCGCACGTTCGCGGTCGTGCGCCTCCAGCATTTCCTCCGTCACGGGCTGCAAGAGACCCGCGCGGTACTGTGCGAGGGCCTCGTCCGCCGTCGGAGCCTCGCTGTAAAGCGCCGCGATCCCCGACGAGGCAAGGCGATTGTGCGCGCCGCGTCCCAGGCCCGGGCAGATCACCGTGCCGACGCCGAGGGCCGCCAGCGATTCGAGCGGCAGCCCCTTCCCGCCCGCCTCCGGATCGCCCTTGAGAAGAGCGACAACCGCGCCGTCCTCTTCAAGAATCACGTGAAACGGAGCGCGGCCAAAATGCGGGCTGACCCGCGCAGAAGGCCCGTCATCGGAAACGACGGGGATGGAGATTCGTTTTGTTGTCATACGCCCATAATCCGCGAGCAAAGAACGTTTGTCACGCCTATTTTGAGCATAGGCCCATAATTAACGGCGGCGGTATTGACCGCGTCTTCTCCCTGTGGAAAATGAAGGTGTCTTTCCCCGCCATGGCACGCCCCGAATGCCCGAGAAAAATCGGCCTCGTCCCGCCCGCCGACTATTACAAACCGGCGGGAATCCCCCTCTGCGAGCTGGAGGAGGTGGCGCTGGCGGCGGACGAAATGGAGGCGCTGCGCCTCGCCGACGCGGAGGGGCTGTATCAGGCGGAGGCTGCGGTGCGAATGGGAGTCTCGCGCCAGACCTTTGGACGAATTGTGGAAAAGGCACGGCGCAAGGTGGCGCAGGCCCTCACGGGCGGCAGAGCCCTGCGGATCGAACGCGGGCAACGCACAACGGGGAACGAAGGCTGAAAGACCGCCAATCGTCCGCAAGGATCCACGCCGGGCTTGCACCGTATTGTATTTGCGGCATCATCTGGCGAGGGAGGGGGGCACCCTTTTCCCCGTCACGTCACGTCATCGCACTGTCAACCAAGGCAGCTTGTGAAATACCGTTCTTCCCCTCTCTTTCTCCGCTCCAGCCACCGCGCACTGCTCGCGGTTCTGACATCCCTTGTCGCCGGTGCATCCGCCCGGGCGGAAGTCCTTGCGCCCTCCGACGGCGCGGCGAGCGACAACTTCGGCCAGTCGATTGCCCTTTCCGGGACCAACGCCGTCGTCGGAGCCAACCACTTCGTGAAGCCGAATCTTGCCTGGACGGGGCAGGCGTATTTCTTCCGCGAACTCGGATCGCTCTCCGGCGCATCGGTGGAGAACGTGATTCTCATCCCCTCGATCCCGAGCGGCGGCGACCTCTTCGGCAACGACGTGGGTGTCTCCGACAATCGCGTCCTAGTCGGCTCGCCCTACACGAGGATTTCCCTGACCAAGCAGGGCGTGGGTTTTTATTACCGCGATCTCTCCACGGCCATCGGCACGGTGACGGAGACGCTGCGCCTCACCGCGAAGAACGCGACTGAGGACGACGACCTCGGTTATGACGCGGCGCTCTCCGGCGACAACGCCCTCCTCACGGCTCCCGGCGGCGGTTTTGTGGGCTACTACGCGGGGCTCGACAGCTTGACGAGTCAGGACGCCCGTTACGACGCCGCGAGCGGCACCTACACCGAGTCGCTCCGCCTCACCGCCTCGGATCACGTGACGGGCGACAATTACGGCCTCGCCGTGGCCCTCGACGGAACAAACGCCCTCGTCGGCGCCTTCCATGCGGATACGACCGTCGGGGAGGACACCCTCTCCGACACGGGCCGTGCATATTACTACAATCTAGCCGCAGTGCCAGAGGGGGCGACGACGCTCGCCGAAAGCGTCCGCCTCTCCACGAGCGAACCCGCGCAGTATGCCTCGCTCGGCCGCAGCTTGAGTCTGGAGGGCGACAACGCCCTTGTCGGCGCCTACGGGATGCCGTCCGGCGACCTCACCTACGTCGGCGCGGCCTATTATTACAAGAACCTTTCCGCGAACACGACGGGCACGGCGACCGAGAATGTGAAGCTCGCCGCCTCGGACGGCGCGGGCTGGGACTACTTTGGCAACTCCGTGAGTCTTTCGGGTGGCAATGCCCTCGTCGGTGCTTTCTTTGGACGCGTGAACAACCTCGACTACACGGGAAAGGCCTATCTCTTCACGAATCTGGATTCCGCCTCCGGCACGGTGAACGAAACGCTGACGATCATGGCGGGCACCCCAGCGGAAAACGATCTCTTCGGCTATGCGGTGGCCCTTGACGGCCCCCGCTTTGTGATCACCTCCGAGCGCGGAACCAATCCGGAAACCGGGGCCAGGTCGGGCATCGCATATGCGGGCGACATCCGCGCCCTGACCACCCTCGACGAGGACGGAGGCGAAATGCTCTCCATCGACAACCTCGGCGTGCGCTCCGGCGTGGACTGGATCATCGGCAAGACTCATTCCGGCAACGGAGTGACCCTCTCCGCCGGTTCGCAGTTTGTCGTGAACAGGCCGGGCAGGAGCGTGACAGTCGGCGCGGAGGAGGGCGCGGACCAGAACATCCTGCGCATCGACGGCATCCTCGTGGCGGGAACCGTGAACGTGGGCATGGACGGAAAGACCTCCAACAACATCCTGATCGTCGGAAACGGCGGCGCGGTCTTCGCCTCGACGCTGAACGTGGGCGACGCCCCCGGTCCGGGCTCCAACTCGCTGATTCTCGACAGCGGCTCCTTTCTTGTCCTGACAGGCGACGACACTGCGGCGGTCGCCTCCCTCGTTGCGGACGGCAAGATTCTCCTGCGCCACGATGCGCGGCTCCTTGCGGCGACGGGCACACTGCTGGCCTGTTCGTATTGCCCGACGACCGAGGCGGCTCAGGCGTTTCTCGACGAGAACCACCTCGCCGACGGCCCCTACCCTGCGTTTCTTCTTGAAGGCTGCACCCTCGTCGCGAGCCGGATCATGAATCTTTCGTGGGCACGGCTTCAGAACGCGGAGGGCAACTGGTTTGATTCCCGCTGGTACGGCTGGTTCTACTACGAGGCGGACTGGGGCCGCTGGATCTGGCACGCGCGGCACGGCTGGCAGTACGTGTGGGAGATGCCGGACGGGGCGCTCTGCCTCTGGGATTCGGCCAGCGGCGCGTGGTGGTACACCAACCGCGAGTGGTACCCGGCGATGTACGACTTCTCCGCAGGGGCGTGGTTCTACTACGGCGGCGGCGAGGCCCCGAACCGGCGCTTCTGGAGCTACGAATCGGATGGCTGGGTGGACGAGGGCTCCCGCTAAGAGCTTCCGGTTCCCGCGCTTGCCTAAAGGGCGGCGAATCTACAGGATGCCCCGAGGATGGAAGAAGACCTGAAAAAACTCCGGGGCGAGATCGACGCGATCGACAGCGAGATCGTCAAGCGCCTGAACGAGCGCGTGCGCCTTGCCTGCGAGATCGGCAAGATCAAGCTCGAATGCGGCAAGGAGATCTATGTGCCCAGCCGCGAGGAGGAGGTCTTCGACAAACTCGTCGCGCAGAGCGGCGGCCCGTTGCCGGACAAGGCCCTGCGGAAGATCTACCGCGAGATCATCTCCGCCGCCATCGCGCTCGAAAAGCCGCTTCAGGTGGGATACCTCGGGCCCGAGGGCACCTACACGCATCAGGCCGCGATGAAGCACTTCGGCAGCTCCATCGGCTTCTCCAAGTTCCGCTCCGTGCCGGACGTCTTCACCTCCGTCAAGCGCGGCGAGTGCGACTACGGCATCGTGCCGGTGGAAAACTCCACCGAGGGCACGGTTCTCGGCACGCTGGACATGCTGGCCGAGGAGGACCTGCTCATCGTCGCGCAGGTGTTCCTGGAGATCAATCAGTTCCTCATCAGCAAGTCGCCCGTTGCGGAAATCAAAAAGGTGTACTCCAAGGATAATGCCCTCGGCCAGTGCCGCCAGTGGCTCTCCCGCGTCCTGCCGAACGCCGACCAGATCGCGTGCGACTCCACGGCGGGCGCCGTCATCCTCGCGCGGGACAATCCCGGCGTGGCCGCCATCGGCAGTCGCGTGGCCGCGGAGCTGTACGGGGTGCCGATCATCGCGGAGAACATCGCCGACGTGATCGACAACGTGACCCGCTTCGTCGTCATCGGCAAACACTCCTCCCCGCCCCTAGGCAACGGACGCGATCGCACGACGATCATCGTCACGATCCGCGACAAACCCGGCCAGCTCATGAACGTCTTGGCATGCTTCTCGCGCAGGGGGATCAACGTCTGCAAGATCGAGTCGCGCCCCACGCGCAAGCGCATGTGGGACTACTACTTCTACATGGATTTCATCGGGCACATCGAGGATGCGCCGGTGAAGGAGGCGATGGCGGAGCTCGAAACCTTCTGTCCCGTCGTCCGATGGCTTGGGAGCTACCCGGATTCCAAGCTCTAGCGGTATGCCTTCGCGTCGGGTTGCGACCGGAGGCTTTTTCGTTTTCAGGGGAAGGAAACGTTCCGCAACTCCATCATGAGCGAACTACCCTCGTGTCTTCTTTCTCTTCGCGTGGTGCCGAACGCCTCGCGCGGGGAGATCGTTGGCAGGCAGGCGGACGGGAGGCTCAAGGTGAAGGTGGCCGCGCCGCCGGAGGGAGGCCGCGCAAACAAGGCCGTGTGCGAGCTTCTCGCGGAGGCGCTGGACCTGCCCAAACGTGCCGTGACGGTGGAAAAGGGCGAGACGGCGCGCGAAAAAACCGTGCGGATCGTCGGGATGGACGAGGCCGCTGTGACCGTGAAACTCGAACGCTGAACCACTCCCTACGCGGAAAGGTCCAGTCCACCACCCGTGGAGCCGGTGCTTAGGTAGGCCCCGCCGCGCTTGTTGTAGGTCTTGGTGGCGCTGCCGGGACGCAGGGCCATGAGGAGCTTCTCGTTGAGGGCGGCGGCGCGGGAAAGCATCAGGTTGTTCCGGCGCACTTTTTTCTGCGCGGAGGCGAGCACCTGACCACCCTGGTCGATGAGGGAGTCGAACATGCCCCGCGCCTGCATGGGGATGCCGCGCACCAGATCGCGCACGGTGATCTCCGGGTCGCGCCCGGCATTCCTTGCTAGGCGCGCACACACCTCCTCGCGCACGGCCCGGCGCTGATTGGCGGTGGCGGTCTGTTCGCGCACGGATTCGAGCGCCGCGAGAATCGCGTCCGTCTTTCCGGCTGCGATGGCGTCACGCTGTTCGTCGAGAAGGGCCAGCAGGCCGCCGTATTCCGCGAGTTCGTCGCGCAGAGCGTCCGCCAGTTCCTCCCACTGACCCAAATCATGCATTGTGGTGAGCATTGCCGCTTGCTGGTTTTGCCCCAAGCCCCTGAAGCTGAAGCTGGATTGCGTTTGCCATGCCCAGTCCCCCGCCCTTTTCGATCCCGTCCGCGACGGTATCGACAATCATGGACTGGTAGATGTCCTTGCCGGGAGCGTCCTCCCCGAGGGAAGAATTGGTGAGCGGTTTGAGCGCGTCCTTGAGGTATTCCTTGAGGAAGATCCCCTCGAACTGCCGTGCCACGTACCCCGCCTGCTCGGCTGCGGAACGCTTTTCAAGGCTCCGCATCTGGGCGTTGGCGTCGAGTCCCATCATTCCTGTCTGAACGACCGGCTGCATGGTGTGTGAGTAAAAATCAGTTGATGATGAGTTCCGCCTGAAGAGCCCCGGCCTTCTTCATGGACTGAAGGATGGAGATCATCTCGCGGGTGGAGACACCCAGCGCGTTCAGCGCCTGCGTGAGGCGTTCGAGCGTCGGGTATTCGTTGATCATGGCAAAGCTGCCGCGCTTTTCGTCGATGCTCGTCTGTGTGGAGTTGACGGTGGTCGTCTGCCCCTGTGAGCGGGCGTTCGGCTGCGACACGCCCTGACTGGAGGCTACGGTGATGACGAGCGACCCGTGACTGACCGCCACGCTCGAAAGGCGCACCGGCTGGGTGGCCACGATCGTGCCCGTCCGCTCGTTGATGATGATCCGCGCGAGCGTGTCGGGCTGGACCTCCATCGTGCCGAGGATGGCCAGGAAGTTCGGTTCCTGTCCCTTGAAGGCGTCCGGAATGCGGACATTCACCGAGGCGGAATCATTGGCCTGCGAGGAGGCGGGAAAGGTTTCGTTGATCGCGTCGGCAATGCGCACGGCGGTCGTGAAGTCGGGGTTGAGAAGGAGCAGATCGAGGGAGCCGTCCTCGCGAACGAGATTTGTCTCGATGCGCTTTTCCACAATGGCGCCGCCGCTGATGACGCCCACGGTGGGGTGGTTCTTGGTCACCGTGGCGCCGCCCGCGCCGCCGGAACCTCCCGTGAAGCCGCCGATGACGAGCGGTCCCTGCGCCACAGCGTACACCTTGCCGTCGGCGCCCATGAGGGGTGTCTGCAAAAGCACGCCGCCCTGCAGGCTCGTCGCGTCACCCATGGAGGAGACGGTCACGTCGATGCGCGTGCCGGGCCGCACGAAGGGCCCGATGTCGCAGGTAACCATCACTGCGGCGATGTTGTCGCTCTTCACCTTTTCCTTGTCCACGCTGATGCCGAAACGCTTGAGGACGTTGGCAAGGCTCTGGAGGGTGAAGTTCAGGCGCGAGTCGCCATCGCCCGCAAGGCCCACGACGACGCCGTAGCCGACGAGCTGGTTATCGCGTCCGCCCTCGACGCTCGTCACATCCTTGATGCGCGAGGCGGAAAGCCCCTGCGGAAGAAGAAGCGCGAGAACCAAAAGAAACTGAATGAGCCGGGAGTGTTTCATGGCGGTGGGTTCCTACGGACCGATCCGGTTGGCGAGTTTCATGCCCCAGCCTTCCTTCTCGGCTTGGCTGAGGCTGCCCTCGGCGACGATCTCGATGCGGGCGTCGGCGATCTGACTGGAAGAGATGGTGTTGGACGTGGAAACATCCGCCGGGCGGCAGATACCCTGCGTCAGCATATAGTACGTCTCGCCGGAATAGGTGATGACGCGCACGCCCTCCAGAACGAGGTTCCCGTTCGGCAACACGTCCACCACCTGCACGCTGATCTCGGCGGTGATGCTGTGCGAATTGCCCAAGGTTCCGCTGCCTTCGTGGGTGTTGTTGGCAGTGGTGAGGTCCGTGGAGGGCGTTGTCCCGTCCTTGCGGGCCAGAACGTCCTTGAAGAGCAGCTGCGTAAAGTTGTTCTTGATGTTCGCCGACTTGGAGGTGGACATCTTGACCGACGAGGCGAGAGTGGAATTCTCGTTCACCTGAATCGTCAGGATGTCGCCGATGGAGGTGGCCACCTTGTCGGCAAACATGCTGCGTTCGTTGCCGCCGGCCCAGAGACTGCCGTCCACGGGCGAAGCGGGGCACGCTCCCGCGGCAAAAAGAGCCGCGAGGGGCAGGAGGCTAGAAATATACCTGTACGGTGCGGTCATCGAGTATCCTTGCCTGAATGTCCTTGCTTGTGGAAAGATTGCGGACGCTGACGATATCGCCCTCGCGCCCGTCCTCCAGCGCCACGGCTTTGACGGTGACGCGCAGTGCCCCCTCGCTCGCCACGGCCTCCACCACCTGTCCCTTGCGGACGAGGGGCTTGAGCTCCACGTCGCGCCAGGAAAGAAGGTCGCCGGCGGCGATGGACGTCTTCGTCCGGTATTCGCCGATGGCGACGGACGAGGAGATCGCGTTCACCGTGGCCGGAAGAACGTCCGTCACGGTGGTTGTCACATCGTTTGTGGAAAGGATCTGCCCGCGCTCGATCCGGCGGGTGACGGAGAACACCTCGCGCATCAGGGCGCAGGTGATCTGCATCGTGTAGTCGCCAAGAGTCCGCTCCCCGGCCTTGAGGCGGAAGGAGATGATCATACGGGGGGAAAGTCCCTGCGGTGGAAGGCGCGTCAGTTCCAGCGTCCAACCAGAATCCGGTGCCGTGGCACCGCGCCAGGGCGTGGCGGCATCGATCTTCAGGGTGCCCTCGGGGGCGTAGCGGGCCACGAGGGCGTCGGAAAGGGCGGCGAGAACCTCGCTCTGGAGGACCGGCACGCTCTGCGCCCTTGGGTTCACAAGCGGCGCTGCGGAAACCGGTGCGGCCTCAGGAACGGCCTGCGTCTGCCGGGCGCTCGCCGGGCGCATCTCAGCAACGGGGACCAGGAGCGAGTCAAGGTCCGCCGCCGCGAGCATCGCGGGGAAAAGAGCGAGAACTGCGAAAAGAATCTTCATTTAGGAGCGCTTGAGCTGGTTCACGATGCCGAGCATGCTGTCCGAAGACTGGATGGCCTTGGAGTTGATCTCGTAGGCGCGCTGGGCGACGATCATGTTCACCATCTCCTGAACGACGTTCACGTTGCTCATTTCGAGATATCCCTGCTCGATGGTGCCGAAGCCTGTGTCTCCGGGGGTGCCGATCTCGGCCTGCCCGCTCGCCTCGGTCTGCTGGAAAAGATTGCCGCCCATTGCCCGCAGGCCGCCCGCGTTGGCAAAGCGTGCGAGCTGGATCTGCCCGCCCTGCTGGGTGGTGCCGTCACTCATGGTGTAGGTGATCTGGCCGTTCGGGCTCACGTAGAGGCTCACTGCCTCGGTCGGAATGGTGCCGAGGCCCGTCAGCACCTTGCCGTCGGCATTCACGATCTCGCCGGTGGAGCTGCGCTTGAAGGAGCCGTCGCGGGTGTAGAGGGTGGAACCGTCGTCCGCCTCCACCTGGAAAAAACCTCCGCCGTTGATCGCCACGTCCATCTCCTCGCCCGTCTGGGTGAGCTGGCCCTGCGTGAAGACGCGGCTCGTGGAGACCACGCGCGTGCCGTTGCCCACGGCGACGCTCGTCGGAACGGTGCCGCCGGTGGCCGTCTGGCCGCCCGCCTGACGCCGGTCCTGATACAGCAGGTCCTGGAACTCCACCTTGCTGCGCTTGAAGCCGCTCGTGTTCACGTTCGCGATGTTGTTCGAGATCGTGTCGAGGTTCACCTGCTGGGCATCCATGCCCGAGGCCGCGGAATAAAGGGAAAGGATCATGTGTGACTATGGTTGTTGGTTAGGCGGAGAAGGCCTGGATCGCCTTGCCCATCGCGCTGTCGGCGGACTGGATGGACTTGGAGTTGGCCTCGTAGGCGCGGGAGACGTTGATCATGTTCACCATCTCGCGCAGGACCGAGACGTTGCTGGCCTCGTAGAAGCCGGTGATGAGGACGGGATCGTCCACGTTGTTGATGCCGGGGTCCGCCTCTCCGGCGACGGCAAAGCCGTTCGAGGAGCGGACCATGAGTTCCGGACGGTCGATCGTGACGAGATTGATCCTACCGGCTTCGGCGCCGTTCTGGAAAACATTGCCGCGGGCGTCGATCGTCACGTCGCCGTTGGCGAGTCCCCCGATGGGACCGGTCGGGCTCATCACCGCCGCGCCCGTGCAGTCCATGAGCTGGCCGCCGGGGCTCACGTGAAAACGACCGTCGCGGGTGTAGCGCATGGATCCGTCCGGATCGCGCACCGTGAAGAAGGCGTCTCCGTCGATCGCCACATCGAGCGGGCTGTCCGAGGAAAGGCGCAGGCCCGCGCTGTAATCCACCTTGGCGTCGGCCTTCACGAGACTGCCGAGACTGGCCGCAAAATCGCCCTCGGCGGCAGGATTGCCCTCGCCGCGCATCGCCACTCCCGTCGCGCGGAAGCCCGACACGGAGCTGTTGGCGATGTTGTCGCTGATGGCGTCCTGCCATTTTTCCAGCCCCTTCATGGCGGCTGCGCCCTGATAGATACCGTCCAGCATTTGCCCGCAAGTGCAGCAGCCCGGGTGCCATTATGCTTAAATCGTTGTGCTTGCGAGTCTTGAAAAAAGTGATGATGCGGACCCCGGCAAGTTTTTCCCTTGGCGGGCAGCGCGGATTTACCGTACACAAAAAGGCGCCGCGTTCCTCATTGCGAGTGACGCGGCGCCTGCGGAAAGAAACGTCCTTACGACACCTTCGGCAGGGCCTCGACTTCCGACCATTCGCTGACCGAGGAGACCGCGAGGGACTTGTCGATGCGCTTGAGCATGCCCGCGAGGATCTTGCCGGGACCGCACTCGATGAAGCTGGCGACCCCGCCCGCCACGGCGCTGCGGACATCCTCCTCCCAGCGGACGGAATGCGTCACCTGGAGGGAAAGATTCTTGCGGATTTCCTCCGGATCCTCCACGAGGCGCCCGGTCACGTTGCTGTACACCGGGATGCGGGGACGGGAGATCTTCACCGTGCCGAGAAATTCCGTAAAGGCGTCCGCCGCGGACTGCATCAGGCGGCTGTGATAGGCGCCCGCCACCTTGAGGGGGGCCACCATCTTGAACTTGCCGGAGGCCTTGGCGGCGTCTGCGGCGGCAAGGCAGCGCTCGCGATCGCCGGAAATCACGATCTGGCCGGGGCAGTTGAGGTTCGCCATGTCCACGTCGAACTGCGCGCAGATTTCCTTTACGTCGGCCACGCTCCCGCCGATGAGGGAGACCATCGTGCCGTCGGTCTTCTCGCAGGCCACCTGCATCAGGCGTCCGCGCTCGGCCACCGTGCGCAGGCCGTCCGCGAAATCGAAGGCTCCCGCATACGTCAGGGCCGTGAATTCGCCAAGCGAGAGGCCGAGGGCCGCGCCCACCTGCGGCAGGCGTCCGGTCTCCTCCAGCGCCGCGACGATCGCGAGGCCCTGCGTGAAAAGCGCGGGCTGGCAGACCTTCGTCTCGGTGAGAGCCTCGGCGGGACCGCTAAAGGAGAAGGAGCTGATGCTCCACCCCAGCGCCTTGTCGGCTTTCTCGTAAACGGAGCGCGCGGCGGCGCTCGCATCGCAGAGCGAGCGACCCATGCCCACGCTCTGGGCTCCCTGTCCGGAGAATAACAGTCCTATCGACATAATGCTTCCGATTGGTGTTGTGGTTGGAGAAAGGGTTTCGCGCATTGGACGCGGTTGCCCGGCAAAAGGTTCAAAATGGCCATTCCGGGCCCGTGACAACGCCGTTTTCCCATACAATTCGCGCCCGCTGGATACATCCAGCGGGCGCGAAGGAAAAGGAACTGCGACTGCGCAACTAGGCGCGGCGGCGGGCGAACTTCTTGTTGAACTTGTCCACGCGGCCCGCCGTATCGACGAAGCGCTTCTCACCGGTGTATATCGGATGGCTGTCCATCGTCACGTCGCGGAGCACGACAAAGTACTCGACACCGTCGATGGTCTCCTTGCGGTCCGAACGGACCGTGGAGAGCGTGAGAAACTTGCGGCCCGTGGAAACGTCCTGGTAGCACACGGGATTGGCCTTGGGATGGATATTGGCTTTCACTGGATATGAGTCTCCTCTGCTCTGGGGTGTGCGTTTAGCCCTGGCGCGCCTTGAAGCGCGGGTTGGTCTTGTTGATCACGTACACGCGGCCCTTGCGGCGAACCACCTGGCAATCCGGATGACGGTGTTTGAGTGACTTGAGGGACGATGCTACTTTCATGGCGGAAAAGATGGGAATGAAACAGTCCGGACTCGTTCTGTCAATGCCCGAAAACGAACTTTCGCGGGCTGCTGAAAAAGGCCGCGGTGTACGCCGCTGCGTTCTATAGACGCCTTTCCGCAAGGCGGCTTTGGACAGGCTGGGCTAGCAGAGCTGCGTCCAAAGCGAACACGGCGGAAGGCGTCTTGAAACGCAACCCGAAGGGCAACCGCTCTTTGCGACTCCAGCGGCGTTGGCATCGCGGGCAGGGTCATGGACCTGGCCTACGCGATGCCTCCTTGCTGGCAGGTACAAAAGAGCTGGTTGCGGCACGCACCGGGACTTTTTCAGCAGCCTGTTAAGGGCGGCAGCGGCTTCCTCTTTTGCGGGACGGTTTGTCCATGTTGTCGGCCCCCGGCCCCTCGTCACCAAAATGTCACAAATGTGACGCCGTTCCGTTTCAGCGGCCACGGAATATTGTGCCGGTCCGATTCAAATCGAACTTTTCCAAACAAGACAAAACCTATGTTACGCAAAATCGCATCCGTCGCCGTGGCTCTCGCCGCCCTGACCGTGACCGCCTCGGCAGAACAAACGCTCGTCATCAAAGGTTCCGACACCCTTGGTGCCAAGCTCGTACCGCAACTGAAGGAACAGTTCCGCGTCGCTCACCCCGACGTGAATTTCGAGATCGCCGCGGAGGGCTCCTCCACAGGCATCAGCGCGATCATCTCCTCCACGGCGGACATTGGCATGTCCAGCCGCCCGGTGAGCAGCCAGGAACTCGCCCAGGCCAAGGCCAACGGCGTGGACATGAAGAGCATCGTGGTCGCCTTCGACGGCATCGCCGTGATCGTGAACAAAGCGAACCCGATCGACGAACTCTCGCTCGACCAGGTGCGCCAGATCTTCACCGGGCAGGTCGAGGACTGGACCGCTGTCGGCGGCATGCCGGGAGCGATCTCCGTTTACACGCGCAACACCGCCTCGGGCACGTACAAGGATTTCCAGAAGATGGCAATGCACTCCGAGGACTATGCGACCAGCTCCCAGAAGATGGCAGGCAACGAACAGATTGCCTCCGAGGTCTCCAAGAACCCGAACGGCATCGGCTACGTGGGCCTGGCCTACGTCGATATGCCGGGCGTCAAGGTGATCCGCGTGAACGGCAGCCTGCCTTCAAAGAAATCCATCCGCGAAGGCAAGTATCCTTACGCCCGCGAGACCTATTACCTCATCAACGCCAACAAACCCAATCCGCTGGCGCAGAAGTTCATCGACTTCACTCTGAGCGACGAGGGACAGAAGATTGTTGACGCCGTGCACTTCGTTCCCATCCGCTAGTGCCGGGCACTATTACCGTCCCCTCGCATTGCACCCAAGATAGAAACCGATGAGCAACATCCCGGAGGATGGTGATCCGAATTGTGTGAATCAGGCGCCTGCCCCGACGAACGGCAAGTTCCGGAGCAGGCGCCTGCACCTTTTCGGACTGGACAGCGACGACATCGTGCGCGCCTTCTTCGGCGGCAACGCGACGATCGCGATCATCGTGCTGGGCCTCATCATTTTCTTCCTCTTTCGGGAGGGCGCGGGCTTCTTCGGCCAGAACGGGGCGGAATTGAACCTCTACCGCAAGAGCGGTCTGGAATACGCCGACTACATGCGCGTGCAGACCGACGCGTTCTTCGATCTTTCCAAGTATCTGACGAGCATCGAATCCGAGGAACTGACCACCCTCGTCAAGAAGGACGGCCTCCCCTTCCGCGAGGCGAAGGAGCGCACCGCCGCTCTCCACACCTTCACCGACGACCTGCGGATGAGCATCGGCCCCATGAAGGCGCTGATGGACAAACAGGTGGCCGAGGCCATCGCCATCCGCAACGACTTCAAACTTCATCCCGACTCCGCCGAACTCATCGCCCGCCGCACGGCTCTACTGGCCTCGCGGGACGAATTCCACCGGCTGAACGAGGACTTGCGAACGCACGTCTCGGCGGTTCTGGCGAACCTTCCGGAGGCGGACAAGCGCTTTGCCCGCCGCATCGAAAAATTCCGCGGCATGGCCGAGAACTACATCTCCGCCAGCCGCCGCACCGACCGCGCGCTCGACGCGTGGAATCCCGACAAGCCGGTCCATTTCTTCGCGCGGCTCACCTCCTTTCTCTTTGGCCGCAACTGGATCACCAACAGCTATTATCAGGACTGGTACGGCGTCCTGCCGCTTCTCTACGGATCGGTGCTGGTCTCGGTCATCGCGCTCTTCTTCGCCGTGCCCTTCGGCATCGCGGGGGCGATCTACGTGAACCAGTTCGCAAGCGTCTGGGAACAACGCCTCATCAAGCCCTACATCGAGTTCATCTCGGCCATTCCCTCGGTCGTCATCGGATTCTTCGGCGTCATCGTGTGGGGCCAGTTCGTCCGCGACGCCTCGCACTGGGAGATTCTCTCGTGGATTCCCGGCTTTCCGATTTCCGAGAGGCTCAACGCCTTCACCGCGGGCACGCTTTTGGCCATCATGGCGATCCCGACCATTTTCACTCTGGCGGAGGACGCCCTGAACAACGTCCCGAAAGCCTTCACCGAGGCTTCCTACGCCGTCGGCGCGACAAAACTCCAAACGACCTCCCGCATCATCGTTCCGACAGCGATGTCCGGGATGATCTCGGCGGTGCTGCTGGGCTTCGGGCGCGTCATCGGCGAGACGATGGTGGTCCTGCTCTGCGCGGGCAACCGCATCGAGATGCCGCCGCTCTCGGACGGTCTGGCGGCCTGCTTCAAGCCCGTCCACACCATGACCGGCATCGTGGCGCAGGAGATGGGCGAGGTCGTCCCCGGCAGCACACACTACCGCGCGCTGTTTCTGGTCGGCACGCTCCTGTTCTTCATTTCGCTCGCCATCAACTACGTCGCGCAGAAGATCCTGCGCCGCTACAGCATTTCGGAGAGATAGGCGCCCATGGAAAATAGAACTGGAAAAGGCACCTTCCGCCACAACCCGAAGAGCTGGTCGCACCGCCGCGAGCGCATCGTTCTGGCGTCGCTGCGCCTGATGACCTATTTCGTCATCTTCTGCGCGGCCTTCCTCTTCCTCGACATCATCGTCAAGGGAACGCCCACGGTATTTTCCACCCACTTCCCGTTCGTGAACGTTGAGTTTCTGACGGGCAGCCCGGAGACGCTCCACGTCTTCGAGTGGAACGGATCGCACATAGAGCTGGCCGACAACGATTTTCGCACCTGGGCCGCCGCGAACGGCGTCGATGCGGCCACCTTCAAGGACGCCACCTACGCTTATTCCGGCGGCGGCATCCTTCCGGCGATCCTCGGGACGATCCTGCTCGTCGCCGGGTCCATGGTCATCGCGCTCTTTCTCGGCATCCTTTCCGCCATTTACCTAAGCGAATATGCGCGGGACACGGCCTTCATCCGCATGATCCGCCTTTCCATCGTGAACCTCGCGGGCGTGCCCAGCATCGTCTTCGGCCTCTTCGGAATGGGGATGTTCGTCCTTTTCTTCGGATGGGGCGTGTCGCTGCTCGCGGGCTGGTTCACGCTGGCCTTCATGGTGCTGCCCATCGTTATCACCGCCAGCGAGGCGAGCCTGCGCGCCGTGCCCAAGGGCTTCCGCGAGGGCGCTCTGGCGCTTGGCGCCACCAAGTGGCAGACGATCCGCACGAACGTCCTACCCTACGCGATGCCCGGCATCCTCACCTCGTCCATTCTTTCCATCGCGCGCGTCGCGGGAGAGACGGCGCCCATCATGTTCACGGCGGCCTACGCCATGCGCGACAAGATGCCCTGGCAGGTGGACTCGCTCTGGGGATTTTTCCAGCAGGGCGTGATGGCCCTGCCCTACCACATCTACGTGGTCAGTTCCAAGATCCCGCAGAACGACTACACCGCGCGCATGCAGTACGGCACGGCCCTGGTCTTCATGATCCTCGTGACGGCGATCACGATGCTCTCCATTTTCATGCGGCAGAAGGCCCGAAAGAAATACAGATGGTAACCTCCGCAACACTTTTTCCCAGCATGGAACCCAACGCATCCCTTTCACGACCCGTCCCGCGCCACAGAAGCGCGGAGGAGAAGACCGGCACGGGCCGGACGGTCATCGAGGTGAAGAACCTCGACTTCTTCTACAGCGACAAGCAGGCCTTGCACGGCATCTCCCTCGACGTGTACGAGAACGAGGTGACGGCCTTCATCGGGCCCTCCGGCTGCGGCAAATCGACCTTGCTGCGATGCATGAACCGGATGAACGACCTCATCGTCGGGGCGAAGGCTCGCGGCGAAATCCTCATCAACGGCGAGGACATCTACGGGAGCGAGGTCGATGTCATCGAACTGCGCAAACACGTGGGCATGGTGTTCCAGAAGTCGAACCCCTTCCCGATGTCGATCTACGACAACATCACCTACGGTCTCAAAATCCACGGACGCAAGAACAAGCGCGAACAGGACGAGGCCGTGGAAAAGAGCCTGCGAGGAGCCGCCCTGTGGGACGAGGTGAAGGACCGCCTGCACGAGAGCGGTCTCTCCCTTTCCGGAGGCCAGCAGCAGCGCCTCTGCATCGCAAGGGCCATCGCCGTGGAGCCGGAGATCCTCCTCATGGACGAGCCCTGTTCCGCGCTGGACCCCATCGCCACGGCTCGCGTGGAGGAATTGATCCACGCCCTCAAAAAGGATTTCACAATCGTGATCGTTACCCACAACATGCAGCAGGCGGCACGCGTGTCGGACCGCACGGCCTTCTTCTTCATGGGGAAGCTGATCGAATACAACGACACCGAGCACATCTTCCTCAACCCCTCCGACGCGCAGACCGAGGCCTACGTCTCGGGCCGCTTCGGCTAGAGCTTATTTCCCTTATATGACAGCATCAGGCAGACGCAGAAACGAACTCTCGGCAAGGCGCGCGAATCCATGCGGGCCGCAGCCCGTGTGGATTCACGGAACGCCGCAGGAGTCCGTTTCCGCGCCTGTCCGCAGGATGTGGCCTCAGCCTCACCTGATTGCCGCCAGATAAAGGAAATAAGCTCTTAACCCAGCCCGTCCGGCAACTCCCTTTCACAGGCCAGTCATGAAACGATTCTTCCACAGCGAGCTCGAACAGTTCCGTTCCAACCTCCTGCTCATGGGCGAGCGGTGCATCGAGATCGTGCGACTTTCCACGCGCGCGCTCCTTGAGGCCGACGTGTCCCTCGCCCGCGCGGCGAAAGAAAAGGACGACGCGATCGACGAGCTGGAGCTCATGATCGACGCGGAGGCCATCCGCTACATCTCCATGCGCGCCCCGGTGGCGAGGGACCTGCGCCTGCTCGTCATGGGAATGAAGGCGGCGCACGACCTCGAAAGGGTCGGCGACGAGGCCACGAGCATCGCGCGCCGCGTGATCAAGCTGGACGCGGGCCTCCCGGTGAAGGAGTTTTACGCGATCCCGCAGATGACAACCCTCACGCTCGAAATGCTGCGCGACTCCATCGACAGCCTGATCGACGGCGACGCGGAGAAGGCCATCGGCATCCCGATGCGCGACAAGGAGATCGACCGCCTGAATAAGGCCAATTTCGCGGACATCGCCGGTCGCATCCGGCAGGACGGCTCCGCCGTGGACTCCGGCATCGACCTCATCTTCATTTCCAAGAGCCTGGAGCGCATCGCCGACCATGCCTCGAACATCTCCGAGGAGGTCGTCTATCTCTACAAGGCCGAGGACATCCGCCATTCCAGCATCGTCAAGGAAGGCAAGGGCGACCCCCGATAGCCGCCTGTTGCAGGACGGACGCCCGGCAGCGCGGATCGGCTGGCGGTGAATCATTCGGCGGGGAACATTTCCCCTCCGCGGAAGCTCATGCATGGTGCGGATTTTGAAAATGGAGCCGTCATTTGATTTCGACGATGCGACGGCCTATCTTTCCCCCGCATCTCATCATGACGGAAGCACTCTCTGAACAGAATCCCCATGGCGCCGTGGAACTCTCCGAACGGGAATTTCACGACGTTTATTCGCTTCTGCGCATCTGTCTGACAGCGGAGATGGGCCTCGACGAAAAGGCCGTGGCCGACGGGAAGGAACTTCTGGAATCCTGCGAGCGCATCCTTCTTGCCCGGAAGGACAATTCCACTCTCGTCTCGGACATGAAGCGCGGTTTCGTCCCTCTCTTTGAAAGACTGATGCGCGCGGGGACAAGCCCTGTGATCACCGAGGCGGGCAAGGTGTACCGCGTGGAATTTCAGTAGCGGGCGAAACGTTGCGCAGTCTTGTCGGCGGGCGAAATCCACAATACATACGCTCTCTCACTTCTTCTCTCTCCACCCATGATCCCTTCCGGAAACAATGCGATCGCGTCCGTTGCGCCCACTCTCGTGGTGCTGGCGGCGGGCATGGGCAGCCGTTTCGGCTCCCTCAAACAGGTCGCGGGGCTTGGTCCCGCGGGCGAGACGGTTCTCGAATACTCCGTCTATGACGCGATCCGCGCCGGCTTTTCCAAAGTGGTGTTTGTCATCCGGAAGGATTTTGAAACGCTCTTCCGCGAAAACGTGGGGGCGAAGTTCGAAAAGAGAATCGACACGGCGTACGCCTTTCAGGATCTGACGGATCTGCCGGAGCCCTTCCGCACCCCGGCGGGGCGCACCAAACCCTGGGGCACGGCGCACGCCGTCCTCGCGGCGCGCACTCAGGTGAAAGCCCCCTTCGCCGTCATCAACGCGGACGATTTCTACGGGGCCGATTCTTTCGTGCAACTGGCCCATTTCCTTAAGGCCGTTCCCTTGGGTGGAACGACCCCGGCGGAATTCTGCATGGTGGCGTACGAACTTGGCCGCACGCTGTCGGTCAACGGCACGGTCTCGCGCGGGATCTGCCGCGTGGGAGCCGACGGCACCCTTCTTTCCATCACCGAGCGCGAGAAAATCCGCGCCGGGGCCGCCGGCCCGGAAGCGCAGGGAGAAAATCGTTGGGAACCTCTTGATCCTACGACTCCAGTGTCGATGAACATGATGGGATTCACTCCGGCACTTTTCGCGATGCTGGCGGAACGTTTCCGGGTGTTTCTCGCCGCCCGCGGCACCGAAATGTCCTCGGAATGCTATCTGCCCGAATCCATCACCCACATTATCGGCAAGGGACTGGCAAACGTGCGAGTCCTCAGGACAAGCGGTGACTGGATGGGGATCACCTACGCAAACGACAAGGCGGATTTCTCGCAAAGAATTTCTGAAAAAATCAGGCTTGGCGAATATCCGGCGCCTCTCTGGATCTGATCAAACGGGGAAGTCCCCGACAGCGAGACAGAATGAAGAACCACCTCCGAACCATCTGCTGCCTCCTGTTTTTTCTTTTCTTCTTCCCCGCTTTGCTTTTCCCGGCGGAGAGCGGCACGAAGCGCATCCTGATCCTGAACTCGTACCACTCCGAATACCAGTGGACGCGCGATCAGGTGGAGAGTTTCTCGCAAATGGTGCGCGAACGTTTCCCCGATGCGGAAATCTTCACCGAGTTCCTCGATGCCAAGCGCATCGACCGCACGACGTACCTACGCGCCTTCGGGGCAATGCTGGCCGAAAAGTACCGCGGCATGAAGTTCTCGCTCGTTTATGCGACCGACGACATCGCCCTTGATTTCGCGCAGAGTTTTTCGGCTTTTGTCTGGAATCATTCCACGCCAATCGTCGCGACCGGCATAAACGATATCGCCCTGCTGGATCCCGATCTGCACCCCTTCACCTACGGGATCTTCGAGGACGAGCCGGGCGAACCCGTGGTGCGCGAGGCCCTGCTCCAGAACCCGAAGGCGAGCCAGATCGTGATCATCGCGGACGGCACGAGCGTGGGACGCGAGATCGGCGACCAGATCGAGGCAGGCGCCCGAGCGATCACTCGGATTCCCGTCATCCGCACGCCTGTCGTCCCGTGGGATTCCCTCATGGATTTCATTTCGCGCTACGATTCGGACACGATCTTCCTACTGGCTCTCTTCGCGGTGGATTCTCGGGGCGGATACATCGACCCGACGAGCGCGGCGACGGAAATTGCCCTTCATGCAAAGGGCCCGGTCTACGCATTCACCGACATGTACATGAAGTCTCCGGACGTGTTGGGCGGCCTCGTCAACAGCGGTCGACTCTACGGCCAGGCAGCAGGCAAAATCGCGGACGAGCTTCTGGATGGCCGCGCTCCCGAATGGAAGGTGATGTCCGGGGCGAAGTACCAGCAGTGGGTCTTCAACCTGAAGGCATTGGAACGTTTTGGTCTGGCGGGATCGAAGCTTCCCGAAGGAACGATCATTCAGGGTGTCGAGAAGGGTTTCCTTCGCCAGCACGCGGGCCTCTTTGTCGCGATCCTGATCGGTATTCTGTCGCAGACGACGCTGATCGTGATCCTCCTTGTGAACATCAGCCGGCGCCGTGCCGCCACGCGCCGGCTCGCGCAGAGCGAGGCCCAGCTTTCCAAACTCGTCGAAAACTCGCCGGTGGCGATCACCATCTCCGACGAATCGGGCCGCATCCTTCGCGTGAACCGCCGCTACCGACAGATGACCGGTTACGACGCGTCCGATCTGGTTTCGCTGGAGCACCTGCAGGAGCTGGTCTTTCCCGATCCCGTGTACCGGCAGGAAGTATGCCTCAAGATGAGCGCCGCTATGGCCTTGGCGGAATCCTCCGAGGAACCGCCACCGCCCATCCATTACAAGGGTCGTATCAAGTCCGGCGCGATTCTTGAGATCGAGGCCTACTTTGCCACTGCGGGAGGCCTGCGCTTCCGCATTCTTCTGGACGTGACCCAGCAGACCCAAGTGGTGCGTGAACTGCGCGACGCCGAAAGCAAGGCACGCGCCGCCAGCGAGGCCAAGAGCCGGTTCTTGGCCAACATGAGCCACGAGATCCGCACCCCCATGAACGGCATCATGGGCATGGTGCAGCTTCTGCGGGACGGCGCCATCACCTCCGAACAGCGCGAATGCGTCGCCACGATCCAGGAATCGTGCGACATCCTCCTGACCGTCATCAACGACATCTTGGACATTTCCAAGATCGAGGCGGGCAAGGTGTCCCTCGATCCGGAACCGGTCCTTCTTGGCGAGATGCTCCGCCGAGTGGCCGGGATGGCCGCACCGACCATCGATGAACGGGGGCTGGAATTCAACTTCGTCCTCGGCGAGAACCTGCCGGAAGCGGTGATCTGCGACCCGGCGCGACTCAAGCAGGTGCTCCTGAACCTGCTCGTGAACGCATCGAAGTTCACGGACAAGGGCAGCGTGGAACTGCACGTCTGCGGCAAAACGATCCCGGGAGGGATGAACCTAGTCACCTTCGCGGTGAAGGACACGGGCATCGGCATTCCCGCCGATCAGCTGGAAAGGGTCTTCGAGCCCTTCATTCAAGTGGACACCTCTTCCACACGCAAGAAGGGCGGGACGGGCCTCGGGCTCACCATCTGCCGCAAACTGGTGAACCTGATGGGCGGGGAAATCTCGCTGGAAAGCACCCCTGGGAAGGGATCCACCTTCCGTTTTTCGATTCCCTTACAGTTGTGCGATCCTTCGGAAGTCAGGTCCGCCTCGGCGGAGGTCATCGCGGAGGGCCTCAACGCGACCTGCCCCGTCTGCATCCTTGTGGCGGAGGACAATCCCGTGAACCAGAAGGTGGTGGGGATGCTGCTCGCCAAACTGGGTTACAAGGCGGACTTTGTGCCGAACGGCGCGGAGGCTCTGAGCGCGGTGACGGAAAAGCACTACGACCTCGTCTTCATGGATGTGCAGATGCCCGTCATGGACGGGATCGAGGCCACGCGGAAGATCCGCGAGCGCCTTCCCGCCGACTCCCAGCCACGCATCGTGGCCCTGACGGCGCATGCCATGGGCGAGGACGCCCAGCGCTGCATCGGCGCGGGAATGGACGGCCACATCACCAAGCCCGTGAAGATCGAGGCCCTGCGCCGCGCGATCGAGGCCACCTTCGTGACCCTCAACCCGCCGGTATAGGGCGTGTTTACGCCGCGCCGTTCATGAGCGCCTTCATCCGGCGAACGGCCTCGTCCACGCCCGTGAAGAGCGCGCGGGAAACGATGCTGTGCCCGATGTTGAGCTCGTGCAGGCCGTCGAGAGCCGTAATGTCGGCAATGTTCACGTAGTTGATGCCGTGGCCCGCGTTGACGGTGAGGCCGAGGTTTCGCGCGAGCTTCACCGCCGCCGAGAGCCGCGCCAGTTCCGCCTCCCTTGCCACGGGCTTGTGCCAGGCGTTGGAAAAGGCACCGGTGTGCAGCTCGATGAAGGGGGCATTCACCGCCGCTGCCGCGCGCACCTGAGCCTCGTCCGGGTCGATGAAGAGGCTGACGATCACGCCCGCGTTGCCCAAGCGCTCCACAAAAGACGCCACGCGCGCCGTCTGACCGGCCACGTCCAGACCGCCTTCCGTCGTCACCTCGGCCCGGTTTTCGGGCACGATGCAGGCAAAGTCCGGCACCACGTCCAGCGCCACGGCCAGCACCGCCTCGCTGCACGCCATTTCCAGATTCAGGCGCGTGGCGATGGAAGCGCGCAGGCGGCGGATGTCCTCCTCCTGCATGTGGCGGCGGTCCTCGCGCAGGTGCACTGTGATGCCGTCCGCCCCGGCGCGTTCCGCGGCCAGAGCCCAAGCGAGGGGATCGGGTTCCACGACGCCGCCGCAGACCCTTCCCGCATCGCGGTAGCGCGCCTGCCGGATGGTGGCGACGTGGTCGATGTTCACGCCCAATAGCATTTTTTCTTCCTGCATGATGCGAAAACGGAAGGCTCCGGCAGCCCTCTTCTACCCGAAGGCGAAGTTTTCCTGAGGGTCGGCTGCGGCGCCCGCCTGTGCAATGATTTTGGCAAGGAATGTGGCGCGGTGCAACTCGCAGGGGCCGTATTTTTTGAGCGCGGCGCGGTGCTCGCCGGTGCCGTAACCCTTGTGCCGGGCAAAGCCGTACTGCGGGAAGCGTCCGTCCTGCGCGCTGATCCAGCGGTCGCGCGTCACCTTGGCGATCACCGAGGCAAGACCGATCGCCAGCGACCGACCGTCGCCTCCCACAAATGCCGCGTGCTCGTACGGGAAGGGTTTTAACGGCAGTCCGTCCACGATGACGAGGGTCGTCGTGAGCCTTCCGGCGGCGGGGGCGAAGAGGCCCTCAGCGCGGCCCTTTTCCGGCAGGCGCGCTCTTCCGCCGGTTCTTTCCGCCGCCTTGACCAACGCCCGGCGCATGGCAAGCCGCGTGGCGCCGAGGATGTTGTATTTATCCACCTCGCGCGCATCGGCCTCGCCCGTGGCCCAGTACGCCGTGCCTTCCTCGGCAAGTTGCGGCAGCGCCTCGAAGATCTCCTCGCGCCGAGCTTCGGTCAGCTTCTTGGAGTCGTCGATCTTGTCCGCCATCCTCGCGCACCACGGCCCCTCGTAAAAGCCGCGCGTGGCGATCACGCAACCTGCGACGACCGGCCCCGCAAGGCACCCGCGCCCCACCTCGTCCACGCCCGCAAGCCAGCCCGACGCTCCGGCGAGCGCGGTATCGAATTCAAGATGCTCCCTCGTGGACGGACGCATGGAAAATCAAAGGTTCCGGACAGGATGATCCACAGATTACGCAGATTTTCGCAGATTATTGGGAGAAAGAAAGTTGAAAAAGCGGGCGGGAAGCGGGCCCTCAGGCGCCCTTTTTCGATTTCCCCGCGTAAAAGCTCCACGGCTTCTTCTCCTCCACAGGGAGGCCCAGAACCTCCTTTGCGGTACGGAAGTGGAGCTTCGCGATCTTGCCGAGGAATTCCGGGCCGTTCTTTTCGACGAGTTTGGCCGCCTGCTTTTTCACATGTCCCGCCGCACCCTTGAAGAGCGTCTCCCCCGCCACTTCGGAAAGCGCCTGCATCTGCCGGACGAATTCCGCCCTCGCACAGATGGAAGCCGCCGCGACGACCGGATCCTCCTCACCGTGGGTGCGCATCCGGAGGTCAAAGGTCACGCCGTCCTTCTTCATCTGCTTCTGGACGAGCGGCTGCTTGGAAAACTGGTCGAGGAGCCCCCACTCCACCTCGCGCCTGGCAAGCGCCCCCTCCAGCGCCCGTGCGTGCAGCCAGGCAAGGAGCAGGTTCAAATTCGCGCGGGGCTTCGCCATCAGGGTGTTGTATTTGTCCATCCCGCAGAAGGCCACATTCACCACCACCCCGGGCGTCTGCTTGATGAGCGCCTCCAGCTTCAAAATGTTGGTATCGACGATCGTCTTACTGTCGCGCACGCCCGCCTTGCGCCACTTGCGCACCGCGTCGCCGTCGGCAATCACCGTGGCTGCGACGACCGGGCCGAAAAGGTCGCCCTTGCCCGCCTCGTCGAGGCCCGCGTGCGCCTCGAACCACTCCGGGTGCAGCTCCTCGTCGTAGCCGAGCTTCGCGGCCTTCGTCACCTCGGGCTCGATGAAGTTCTGGACGAACTCTTCCGTCCCCTTGCCGCTCACGACGAGCTTGCCGGAAAGGTAGCCGACAATCGTCAGCGCCGCCTGCTTGGATTTGTAGCCGAAGCTGGAATACTCCGGCGAAAAACGCTCCCACATCCGCGCCTCGCAGTAGTCGTGCACCTGCTCCATCTGCGCGTCATCCAGCTTCGCCGTGTACATGGAGAGCTTTTTCTCCTTGGGAGCGGCATCAAGGTCGTCAGCAGGTTTCTTCCGGCGTGGCATGGAGGGGATTCTGCGCAAAGGAGTCTGAAGCGCAAGCAGCCCTTCAAACGACTACGTCCTCCTCTTTGGCGGGGGCGGCTTCTTTTGGCTTTACGAAGAGGGAGCTGGCCAGAAGCAGCGGACCGACGCGGCCCACGAACATGAGGAGGATGATCACGAGTTTGCCCGCCTCGTTCAGGCTGCCTGTGAGGCCCCGGGAAAGGCCCACGGTTCCGAGGGCGGAGGCGCACTCGAAGAAGATGTCCGTGAGGCTCCCGGGCTGGAAGACGCCAAGGAGATACACGCCCGCGGAGAGCATCGCGAGGTAGAAGAAGGTCGTGGCGACGGCGATGCGGCGGCGCGGCTCCGGGATGATGCGTCCGGCGAAGGTGGGCTCCGGCCTGCGGCGGATGACGCCGATCATGACGGCCCAGAGCGCGGTCACCGTGGTCGTCTTGATGCCGCCGCCGGTGCCCGCCGGAGAGGCGCCGACGAGCATGAGGAGGATGAGGAGGAAGGTGGAGGCGTTGCTGAGCTCGCCGATGGGGAGCGTGTTGAAGCCGACAGTGGTGCAGGCTGTCATGGTCTGAAAGAAGGCCGCCGTCCAGCCGCCCGCGCCGCGCGTGAGGGGCTCCTCCACCCGCATGAGGAGCGTCCCGGCAAGGATCATGAGGACGGTGCTAAAGACGATGACCTTCGTCGTGAGGGTGATCGCCACCTTGCGGCCAGTCAGGGACTTCCAGAGGTCGTACACAATGAGGAAACCCATCGCGCCGAGGATGCTCAAGACGCAGACGACCGCGTTCACGGGAAGACTGCCGCGAAATTGGCTGAGGCTGTCGTCATAGAGGCCGAAGCCCGCCGTGCAGAAGGCGGAGACGCTGTGGAAAATGCCGCTCCAGAGCGCCCCGGGGACGCCCGCGCCCCGGAAGAGCCAGTAGAGAAGCGCCGCGCCCACCGCCTCCACAAGGAAGGTGTAGATCACAATCAGCCGGACGACGGAATCGAGGTCCACCTCCCCCGGCAGGTTGAGGGCCATGCGCTGCGTCTTTTCCCGCTGCGGGTTCATCCGGCCCGAGACCGAGAGGAGCACGAAGCTCCCCGTCGTCATGTAGCCGAGGCCGCCGAGCTGGATGAGGACGAGGATCACGAACTGCCCGGCAAACGTGAAGTCGGCGCCGGTGCTCATCGTGGAAAGGCCCGTCGTGGAAACGGCTGAGGTGGCGACGAAGAGCCAGTCGAGCCAGCCCCCCGCGTGGTTCACCCGGCAGAAGGGAAGCGCCAGAACGAGCGCTCCCAGAATCACATAACAGAAGTAGCCAAGAATGATGGCACGACTGGAGTCCGCCCTTCTGGCCCGCGAAATCGCTAGGCGCAGGAGCGTGCGGAACAAGGCGAAGAATCGCATACGGTCCCTCACTTTCGTGACCCGCCGCACGGAGACGGCGGTATGTGCATGGCGAGAGGCTCGGCCATGCGGACCGAATCTCCCTTCCAAGCCTCCGAGGTTAGCTGACGGGCTGGGCAGGAAGAGTCGCCCTCCGGAACGCTCGCGCGCCCCGGATTTGCCCCGGTCCGGTCTCCCGGACGGTTGGTTCCCCCGTTCGAAGGCGGATGCCGCCCCCGATTCGGCTGAGAAAAAGCTACAGGAAAACGGGCGGCTTTTCAAGAGGCACGGGGACGGCGCAGGCCATGCCGGGACGCAGTGTGTCTTTCGTCACATTTGTGAGGATCGCGGCATCTTCCTTTTCGGACGGGCGGCGCAAGACGCGTCAACCCATCTCTCGAATCGAAAAACTCTCATGAAAACTTCCGTTCTCCTCGCACTTCTTCTTTCCGGTGCGCTCGCTTCTTCCGCCGCGCCCTCCGTCAACTTCTCCCTGCCGAAAACGACAGACAGCCACGACTACGTGACAACGACGGAAAGCCGCAGCTACTCCCCGGACGGGATTCCCACCCTTGCCGCGCGCTACGCTGCCACCGTCACAGTGTGCCGGGACGAATCTGGTCGCCAAAGCCTCGTCTGCCGGAGCTTCACCTGCACGGGGACGGACGGTGTGCCGCACACGATCCCGGCCCTCGTGGGCTGGACGCATGTCCTCGATGTATCCGCAACCGAGGTTCTCGGGATCCCTCATGCGGACTTCGCGGGGCTGACCTATGAGGACGGAACGCCCCTGTCCCCGGACGCGAGCTACGGGGTGTACAACACCTTCGTCGATTTCTACGCCTTCACGAACGTTTTTGCCGACGCGGCGCCCTGCGGGGGCAGCATCGCGGACCTGAAGGAGCCGGGGCAGACGATCCGGCACCACAGCGCGGGTTCCAAACCCGCCGTGAATCTCGGGGACGCCGTGAAGGAGGGCTCCTACTTCCAGAACGGCCCCGTGAGCCTCACCTTCAAGGGATATGCCGACGGCGGCGACGACGCCCTCGCCCTCGTCGGGTTCGACTCCGGCGACTCTTCCTTCCTCATGCTCATGGAGCCCGCGCCGGGCATGAAGATGACGATCAAGGGGGGCTCGCACTACTGGGGCGAAATGACCCTCGACACCGCCACCCGCTGGGTGAAGAAATCCACCTTCACGGAGATTATCGTAAGCCAGATGACCTTCGCCACAAATCCGCCGATGGATAGCGTCATCATCCGCAGCGGCAGCATCACCGCGAAGAACTGACAACGGGTCACGCAAAGACTCCAGCAAAAAGGCTCCCCGGAACGATCCGGAGAGCCTTTTTAAGTTTTGGACTGTCCCTGCCCGACTCCGACTTCAGCCACCCTTCTTCAGGATAGCCGCAGCGAAGCTCGGCGTAAGGGCTGAAAGCCCTTCCCGATGCGTCAGCATCGGCGGGTCCTAGGGCCTTTCGGCCCTAGCGGCAGCAGCAGCAGTGGTGGCCGCTGATGCCCTTGCTTTGGGCGATGGTGACCAGTTCCAGGAAGCTCTTGGCCTTGAGGGAGGCGCCGCCGATAAGGCCGCCGTCGATGTCGGGCTGGTCGAGGAGCTCGGAGGCGTTGTCGGGCTTCATGGAGCCGCCGTAGAGGATGCGGACGCCATTGCCCGCCGCGCCGAACTGCTTGACGAGGAGGGCGCGGATGGCCGCGTGGACCTCCTGCGCCATGGCGGGCGTCGCCACCTTGCCGGTGCCGATGGCCCAGACGGGCTCGTAGGCGACGACGAGGTTCTTCGCATCGTCGGCGGTCATCCCCTTGAGGGTGCCGGTCACCTGGGTCGTGACGACTTCGAGGGTCTTGCCCGCCTCGCGCTCGGCAAGGGTCTCGCCGACGCAGACGATGGGCGTGAGGCCCGCCTTGACGGCGACGAGGGCCTTCTCGTTGATGAAGGCATCCGTCTCGCCGAAGTACTGGCGGCGCTCGGAGTGGCCGAGGATGACGGCCTTGCAGCCGGCGGCGAGGAGCATTCCGGTGGAAATCTCGCCCGTGTAGGCGCCGTCGGCCTTCACGTAAACGTTCTGGGCGCCGAGGACCACCTTGCTGCCCGCGAGGGCGCTGGCGGCGCTTTCGAGCGCGGTGAAGGTCGGGCACACGGTCACATCGACCTTGTCCTGACCGGCGAGCCCGGCGACGATCTCGGCACAGAGGGCCTTCGCCTCCGCACCGGTCTTGTTCATCTTCCAGTTGCCCGCGATGAGAATCTTGTTCTTGGCCATTGTAAGTAGTTATTTCTGTGTTTCTTTGGATTAACTAAACTGCCCGCCCATTACAGACTGGCTTCGCGCGGAGCCTCTTCAGGAGTGCGCGCGAAGCCAGCGTAAGGGTGAAACCCTTTCCGATGCGGATGCATCGGCGGGTGCAGGGCCCTGCGGCCCTGCTACTTCTTGTCCAGGACTTCGACGCCGGGGAGAGCCTTGCCTTCGAGGAATTCGAGGGAAGCGCCGCCGCCGGTGGACATGAAGGTGACCTGCTTGCCGTAGCCGGACTTGTTGATCGCCTTGACCGAGTCGCCACCGCCGATGATGGAGCAGCTCTTGCTCTCGGCAACCGCCTTGGCAATGGCGAAGGTGCCCTTGGCGACGGCCTTGATCTCGAAGACGCCCATCGGACCGTTCCAGAGAACGGTCTTGGAGGAGGCAATCTCCTTGGAGTAGAGGGCGACGGTCTTCGGGCCGATGTCAACGCCCATCCAGCCGTCCGGAATGTCGCCTTCGACGACCTTCAGCTCGCCGACGGCCTTGCCCGCGAAGTCGAGCTTGTCGGTGATCACGTGATCGACCGGCAGGAGGAATTTGACGTTCTTGGCCTTCGCCTTGGCGATGGCTGCGAGCGCGGTGTCCTTCTTGTCGGGCTCGTTCATGGAGGAACCGACTTTGGCGCCCTGCGCGATGGCAAAGGTGTAGGCCATGGCGCCGCCGATGAGGATCGTGTCCGCCTTCTCAAGGAGGGCGTCGATGACGGTGATCTTGTCGGAAACCTTGGCGCCGCCAAGGATGACGGTGAAGGGGCGGTCCGGGTTCGCGGTCTTCTCGCCGAGGAACTTGAGCTCCTCCTCGATGAGGAAGCCGGAGACCTTCGGGCCCTTGATGAAGTCCGCAATGCCCGCCGTGGAGCAGTGCGCGCGGTGCGCGGTGCCGAAGGCATCGTTCACGAACACGTCGCTGAAGGCGGCGAACTTCTGCGAGAGCGCGGGATCGTTCTTCTCCTCACCCTTGTAGAAGCGGACGTTCTCAAGGAGGATCACCTCGCCGTCCTTCATGGCGGCGATGGCGGCCTCGACCTTGGGACCGATGCAGTCGTCAACAAAGGTCACCGGCTGGCCGAGCTTCTCGGCAAGGGCCTTCGCGACGGGCGCGAGGCTGAATTCCGGAGCCGGGCCCGCCTTCGGACGGCCAAGGTGGCTCGCGAGGATGACCTTCGCCTTGTTCGCGACGAGGTACTGGATCGTGGGCAGGGCACCGACGATGCGGGTCTGGTCCGTGATGGTGCCGTTGGGGTCCACCGGGACGTTGAAGTCGCAGCGGACGAAGCAGCGCTTGCCGGCGACGGAGATGTCTTTGACGGTCTTGATAGCCATGAGATTGTGAGAGTTAAATACTGAAAGTGGGAAATCCGCAGATCCTTTCGGATAAGCGTAAATCAGATTTTAACCGCAGATAAACGCAGATTTACGCAGATGTCAGAGGAAGTAGATTCTTGAGTTAAGAAAAGGATTCCCATCCCTGAATCCACGTCTGGAAATCTGCGAACATCTGCGTTTATCTGCGGTTAAAAGTGTGGTCCGGGATCGTGTAATCCACAGAGAAACCACGGTATCTTTTCAAAGAAAAGGGTCGCCAGCCTTTGCCGGCTGTTGGCCATGCAAGACTGGCGACCCTGAAATGTGAACCCTGGCGGGACGCCTTACAGGAGCGTGGAGACGATCTTCACGAGATCGACCACGCGGTTGGAGTAGC